>CAKZZL010000035.1 GCA_937884995.1 uncultured Clostridia bacterium | reverse complement strand
AATGAATATAAGCGAGGATGAAATATTCCCCATCGTCTGTCCGATAGGATATCCGCTTGAAAAAAAGACCCTTGTCAACAGTGTCTTCAGAAAATTCAGCAATGCGGATCAGCGAAAAAATTGGTATGAATTATTTTTTGAAAATGAATTTGGAAATCCGCTGACGAAGGAAAAGGCGGGAGAATATGCGTTTCCACTGGATATGCTACGCCTGGCTCCCTCTGCCGCAAACCGCCAGCCGTGGAGAGTGGTATATAAAGACAACGCTTTTCATTTTTACCGTGAAGAGAATCCAAAAAGCAAATATCCCTATGATTTGCAGCAGCTGGATGTAGGAATCGGCGCCTGTCATTTTCACTTAGCAGCTGAAGAGTGCTCTCTTAAAGGAACATTTTTAACACTTTCCAATACAAGTATCGCCGCACCAAACGGTATGAAATATCTGTTTTCGTGGGTAACTCACTGACAGGAAGGAAAATGCTATGAAAAGCACAAGAAAGAAAAGTTCAAAGAAGTTTCTTAAAACTATTGTTATTATAATATGCACGATTGCCATTTTGTTCGGTGGTCTTACCATAGTTTCACATGCTGTATGGCATCGCTCAGATATGGCTACTCTTTCTGAGGCTGTTCTTAGAATTGCCGGAACGAAAAACAAATTTGAGGATGAAGAGGAGTGCGCAAAATACATAGAATTGCGAAAGGCTGCGGAGCCTTATATGCTTGATACAAAAGTGAAATCAAAAGTAATTGATGAGACGGTAAACGGCAGTACTGTTTACACGCTTATGCCGTCTGATACACCCGATTATATTATTATATATCTTCACGGCGGCGCATATATCAATGACGCTAATTTAAATTATTTTAAAGTTTGCGACAAGCTTGCGCAGAAAATGAACACCGAAGTTATCTTCCCTATCTATCCTCTTGCGCCGAATCACACTTGGGATGAAACCTTTTCGCTTCTCACCGACATTTACGAAGGTAAGCTGAACGCTTCCGAAATCCCCGTCATCATTATGGGCGATTCCGCAGGCGGCGGACTGTCTGTTGCTTTCTGCGAGTACCTTACTGAGATAGGGCTCAGTCAGCCTGACAAGATGATTCTTTTCTCTCCGTGGATGGATATTTCTATGTCTAATCCAAAAGCGGCGGATTATGAGGCTGTTGACCCGATGCTGTCGGCATACGGTCTTGTTGAGATGGGAAAATGTTGGGCAGGAGATTTGGGCCTCAAGGATTATAAGGTCAGTCCTATTTTCGGAGATATATCTTGTCTGCAAAATGTGTATCTCTTTGTCGGGACGAGGGAAATCTTTTACCCCGATGTGACCGAGTTCTACGATATGCTTCAGGAAAAGAATATTTATTCCGAGTTGTATGTCGGTGAGGGATTAAACCATGTCTATCCTTTGTATCCGATACCTGAGGCAGAGGACGCATTTGAACAAGTCTGCGAAATTTTGAGCAGGTAAATCGGCATTGCTTTCAACTCTTACCTTACCGGCAAGTACAATATATCCACAACAATTTCCGTCAACGCTGATAAATATTACCGCCATTCCTTAAAACTTCGTTATCGCACCTTGTCATTTGAGCTGTCTTTTTTTTGAAAATCGATTTTCTTTTTTTGACAAGGCTCTCATAAAGTGATACGATATTAAAAAAATCGGCAGGTATTTATGGGACATCCAATAAAACATTTCAAGACAATAACTAAACATCGTCATAAAGTAATTTCTCATTGCTTTAAGGCCGGCATACCGGTTCAGGGACTTTTTCATGATTTATCGAAATATTCTCCCGCTGAGTTTATACCGGGAGCAAAATACTATATCGGTACCAGATCTCCAAACGAATTGGAACGTGAGGATAAGGGCTATTCTCTTGCATGGATGCATCACAAGGGGCGCAACCGCCATCATTATGAATTCTGGACTGACTACAGCCCCGTAACAAAGCTATACTCTCCCGTGAAGATGCCGATAAATTATGTTAAAGAAATGTTTTGTGACAGAGTAGCAGCCAGTAAAATTTATTTGGGAAAGAACTATACGGATGACCATCCCTTAAAATACTTCATGAACGCACGCTCTCGTATAGTCATAAACGAGGAAACAGCAGCATTACTTGAAAAGCTTCTGACCATGCTGAGTGAGGAAGGCGAAGAAAAGACATTTGAATATATACGCAATCTTAAAGATTATTAAAAAAACAACTCGGTTCGTCTGAACCGAGTTAGTTTTTGAAAGGAGAAAAAATTTATGAAAAACAATTAAATTGATGTGTTCTTTATTTATCTTGATTTCATTATATATACGGAACCTAAAGTATAACTAAAGAAAAAATATTTTTAAAAGTTTTTTATAAACTCGCCAGTTCCTAAATAGTTATTGACATATGTCAATAACTTATATATAATTAAGGTATAGGCGGTGATTAAATGGCAAGGCCATGTAAAAACAGACGTATATGTGCATACCCAAAAGTGCTGGGTTTTACACCTTTTGGAGATTATGCAGAGACTGTTAATCTCAGCATCGATGAATATGAAGCTTTCCGGCTTATAGACAAGATGGATTACAACCAGCAGGAGTGTGCAAAGCATATGGGAGTTGCAAGATCAACAGTTGCAGCCATTTATGAGTCTGCAAGGAGCAAAATAGCCGACGCCGTAGTATATGGCAAGGCAATTAACATAAGCGGCGGGGATGTTTTTGTGTGCGAATACAATAGTCTTTGCTACGGAAACGGCAGTAAAGCAAACTGCCCGATATTAAAAAATATTGAAAACGATAAGATATAAGGAGATAAGGGCATGTCACAATTAAGAAAAGAATGGGATGGCTTCAACGAAGGTGTATGGACAGATGAAATAAATCTTTCCAACTTTATCAAAGCTAATTACACAGCATACGACGGAGATGCATCATTTCTTCAAGGTCCTACTGAGAGGACTGAAAAAGAAATGAAAAGAGTTCATGAACTTCTAATTGCCGAGAATGAAAAAGGCGGAGTTCTTGATGTTGACACAAGCAAAGTCCTTACTCTCCTTACCCATGACCCCGGCTATGTAGTAGATAAAGACACAGATATCATAAAAGGTCTGCAGACTGATGCCCCCTTGAAGAGGGGTGTCTCCCCCTTCTCAGGATTTCGCAGTTCCATACAGGCATGCCAGGCATATGGATATGAGATTTCAGATAAAATCAAAGATGAATTCTTATACAGAACGACTCATAACAGCGGTGTTTTCAGAGCATATACTGACACAATGAAAAAGGCACGTCATGCCGGTATCCTCACCGGGCTTCCGGATGCATATGCGAGAGGAAGAATCATAGGTGACTACAGAAGAATCGCCCTTTACGGCATGGACTATCTTATAGAGCAAAAGAAAGAGGACAAGGACAAGCTTGGCAATAAGGATATACTTGATGACGAAACCATCCGGCTTCTTGAAGACCTTGCAAGACAAATAGAATTTATGGTTCAGCTTAAGAGTCTCGCTCTCAGCTATGGATGCGATATTTCAAATCCGGCAAAGAATGCATACGAGGCAATTCAGTGGCTTTATTTCGGATACCTGGGCGCCATCAAAGAACAAAACGGTGCTGCAAATTCCATAGGAAGAATTGCTGAGTTTATAGATATATATATTCAAAGAGATATAGAAAAAGGAATTCTGGATGAGATTCATGCTCAGGAACTTATAGATGACCTTGTAATAAAGCTTCGTCTTGTAAGGCATTTGAGGACTCCCGAGTATAACGATCTCTTTGCAGGAGACCCTGTCTGGGTAACCATCGCGCTTGCAGGTGTTACGGGTGAAGGAAAGCACATGGTTTCAAAGACCAGCTACAGAGTTTTGCAGACTTTATATAACCTTGGTTCATCCGCAGAGCCTAACATTACGGTCCTTTGGTCAGAGCGCCTTCCGCAGCACTTTAAGGAATTCTGCGCTAAAGTAAGCATCGACACAGATTCTATCCAATATGAAAATGACGATGTTATGAGAAGAATGTATGGAGATGACTATGCAATAGCATGCTGCGTTTCAGCAATGAAGATGGGCAAACAAATGCAATTCTTCGGTGCAAGATGTAACCTTGCGAAAATTCTTCTTATGGCATTAAACGGAGGCAGAGACGAAATCCAGGGCGAACAAATAGCCCCGAAGAGTCCTGCATTTGAGGAAGGAATACTTGATTTCGATGAAGTTTATACAGCATACAAAGAGTACTTGAAATGGCTTGCTAAACTTTATGTCAATACAATGAATATTATACATTATATGCATGATAAATATGCATATGAAAGACTTATGATGTCGTTGCATGACACAGATGTTGAAAGACTGATGGCATTCGGTGTATCCGGATTTTCAGTTGCAGTGGATTCGCTCTCTGCCATAAAGTATGCAAAAGTAAAAGCAATAAAGGATGACAGAGGACTTATCACCGATTTTGAAATAAAAGGTGATTATCCGAAATATGGAAACGATGATGACAGAGTTGACCTTTTAGGCAAGAACTTAATTGAGTTTTTCTATAAAGAGCTTTGCAAGACACCGGCATACAGAGGGGCTAAACACACACTCTCCATACTGACTATTACATCAAATGTTATGTACGGCAGAAAGACAGGAGCAACACCCGACGGAAGAAAAGCCGGCGAGCCTTTTGCTCCCGGTGCAAATCCAATGCATGGCAGAGATTGTGAAGGTGCTCTTGCTTCTCTTAACTCTGTTGCAAAACTTAACTATGCATGCTGCCAGGACGGAATATCAAATACCTTCTCAATTACACCCGAAGCTTTGGGTAAGGATGAAGATAACAGAATTGATAATCTTGTTACGATGCTTGACGGATATTTCGAGCAGGATGCACATCATTTAAATGTCAATGTCTTAAACCGTGAAAAGCTTGTTGCCGCAATGAACGATCCCACTCTCTATCCCTCACTTACGATTAGAGTTTCAGGTTATGCAGTTAATTTCAACAAACTTACACGTGACAAGCAGGAAGAGGTAATAGCAAGAACATTCCATCAAGCAATGTGAAAAATTAGCACTGCCGATGCAGTGCTAAACTTTTGAAAGGAATATTTATGGCAGATATACACTCATTTGAATCAATGGCTGCAGTTGACGGTAAAGGTCTGCGCTATGCCTTGTTTTTCACATCATGTCCCCTGCGCTGCATTTATTGTCACAATCCTGACAGCTGGCAAAAATCAGGCAATGACTACAGTGCGGAAGAAATCTTCAATAAAGTAAAAAGATACAAGCCCTATTTCAAGAACGGCGGCGGTGTTACTTTTTCCGGCGGTGAGCCGCTTCTTCATGCAAACTTCATTAATGAGATATATCCCATGCTTAAAAGCGAATCAATAACTTACACTCTGGATACATCCGGAAGTGTTGATCTTACAAACGATGTCAAAGATGCCCTTTTGCATGCGGATCTTGTGATTTTGGATATAAAGTTCCACAGCCCTTATGATTATTCAAAATATTGTGGTGGGGATTTTGATAAGTTCATGAATGTCGGACGCTTTTGCACGCAAAATAATATAGCGTTGTGGCTTCGCACAGTCATTGTTCCGGGAATCAACGACAAAAAGTCTGATATAGATAAGTATCTTGAACTGACAAAGGATTTTAACTATGAAAAATATGAACTTCTGCCTTTCCACACCATGGGATTTTTCAAATATGAAAAATTAAACATAGACAATCCTTTATCGGATTGTCCGCCTCTGGATCAAAAGAAACTGTTAGAACTTCAAAATTATCTTAATAATTCCATAAAGGCAAATAAATAACAAAAGCTAAATCAGATAAAAAAAGACTGCATCCGTATTGACCGGAATGCAGTCATTTTTATATATATCACTTGAAATCAAAAACTCATTGATAAACTACAATTATGCTTATATAATAATAGCCTGAGTTTTCATCATAATATATACTTGCTCCGTATTCACTATACTGTTCATCAAGCATGATTTCTTTAGCCGCCTTGTCGTTTTTCAGGAGTGAAACGACTGTATAAGGATTGGATGAACTGCTTGGTGTCTTATATATGATCTCAGCGCATTTTAAATAATCATAATCATCAAGGACTTCGTCCCAAATCTCACCATCGGGTCTGAAATGTGAATATTCTTCAACTATTTCACTGTTTCTGACTGCAGCGCATTCAGTGAGTTCATCACTCCATACATATTCGCCTTCTATGTTCTGGCTTTTTCTTAAGTCATTGATTGCATTAAGCAATTGTTTTTCAAATCTCTGATTTTTATTATTCGTGTATTTGATAGATACAATATTGCTTTTGCCCTCATAACTTTCTTTATATGCCAGCACCTTGTATTGTGTCGTAGCGCCAAAGACAATTTCGGTGTCAGTATAGCTTGTTGAAGTCACAGTCGCTATTTTTTCATATGCTGCCGAGTCTGTCTTTCTGTATATATTGTATCCTGAAGCGCCCTTAATTGCTGTCCATTTCAAAACTGCACCATTATCAGTTGCGCTGACCGATGCTGTTGTTGCAGGAAGGTGAACAATGCTTTTGCCCGTAAATGAACTTAAGCAGCTTCCTTTATATGCTCTTACTGTGTATGTATACTTGCTGCCGGAACTGACATCTGTGTCCGTATAACTTGCGCCGCTCACACTGGCTATTTTAGTATATGAACCGCCATATAGCTTTCTGTAAACATAATAGCCTTCCGCCCCGCTTATCTTTGGCCAGCTTACTCTGACTGCCGATGTGTCATTGACAACAGATATTGACGGATTTGACAAACGGATAAGTGACTTACCTGCATAAGAACTCATACTTGTTCCATAATATGCTCTTGCACAATAAGTATATTTTGTACCGTCTTTCACATCTGTGTCAGTATATGTCAAGGCGGTCGTTGTTGCAATTTTCGAATAAGAGCCGTCATCAGTCTTTTTGTATATATAATATCCTTTTGCTCCGGTTATAGCTGCCCAGCTGACAGTAGCGCCCGTTGCTGCATTTGCCACAGTTACTTTTGGGTAATCCAAAAAGAGTATGCTCTTACCTATATATGAGCCTTTTACAGAGCCGTTATATGCTCTGACTGCATATGTGTATTTTGTGTTGTTTTTTACGTTTGTATCAGTATAACTTCTGGATGTTTGAGTGCTGATAAGCTTATAAGAACCTGTGCCTGTTTTTTTGTAGAGATAATATCCTTTCGCGCCACTCACGGCATCCCATTTTACAACACAGCTTTTTGTAGTATTTGTCAGACTTAATATGGGTGCCTCCAAATACAGGATTGTCTTTTCTTTATATGAGCTGAGTGAGCTTGAGTTATATGCTCTTACTGCATATGTATAAGTCGTTCCTGACTTTGCAGTTGAATCAGTATAGCTCGTTGAAGTCAATGTTTTTATCTTGTTGTATTTGCCGCTGCCTGTTTTTCTGTAGACATAATATCCTTTTGCAGATGAAATCGCATTCCAGCTTACCTTAACACCCGAAGATGTATTTACCGCAGCTGTTTTCGGAGTAGTCAAAGCATATGATTCGATTATGTTAAATGGTAAAATCGTAAAAACAAGAGCAATTATCAAAGAAAATGATATAAGTCTTTTCATATTGTTCACTTTGCTCCCTCCCTTAATTTCATTATACATTTTATATTTTTCTTTTCAAGAAGATTATTTTACACATTTTATAGAAACTTCTGTATAACTGCTGCGAACATTCCCGTTATATGCTCTTACTGCATAAGTGTATTTCGTGCCTTTTTTTGCGGTCTTGTCGACATATGAAAGCGATTTAGTCGTTGCAATTTTTGAATACGAACCTGTACTTGTCTTTCTGTAGACATAATATCCACCGGCACCGCTGACTTTAGTCCATTGAGCCTTTGGCCCGGATTTTGTATTACTGAGAGTCAAAGTTGGCTCGGTTAAACGTATAGTTTTTGCTGCCAGATAAGCACTCTTATATGTCCCGTTATATGCTTTTACGGCATATGTATAAGTTACACCGGCCTTGGCTGTCTTATCCGTGTAATAGAGATTTGTACCTGATCCCAGTTTTGTATAGCTGTTTTCGCCGGCTGCTTTACGGTATACAATATATCCTTTGGCTCCTGCAACTTTTGCCCACGATATCTTAATCCCTTTTTCTTTATTATTAAGACTTATTGACGGTGCATCCAGTCTTAATATTTCAACTTCTTCATAAGAACTTAAGAAACCGTCTGCATATGCTCTTACGGCATATGTATAACTTACTCCGCTCTTTGTTGTTTCATCAAGATATGTAAGGGACGAAGTCTTTGCAATCCTTGAATATGAACCGTCTGTTTCTTTTCTGTATATGTAATATGATTCTGCTCCGCTGACTTTAGTCCAGGAAAGATTTATTCCTTTTGCTGTATTCGTTAGGCTGAGACTCGCAGAAGATAATCTGAATAAATCCGAGTACGTAAATGCACTCATTGTCTTACCGCTGTATGCCTTTACTGCATATATATATTTTGTTCCGGACTCGGCAGTTGTATCATAATATGACGTTACAGAGCCTGAGTCTATTTTTTTGATTCTCGAATAAGAGCCGCCTTCAACTTTTCGGTAGATATAGTAACCGCTTGCGCCGTCGACTTTTGACCATGTAATTTTTGATCCCCAGACTGCATTTGCAAGTTTTATTTCCGGTGTTGAAAGGCAAACAATAGTTTTTTCAGGATAGCTTGTTTCGCTGTCTCCGTTTATCGGAACTATCTTGTATTTGTAGCTTGTTCCCGACTTCACATCTGAATCCAGATATTTTATTCCATCATAACTTGTAGCAAGAAGCGAATAATATCCTATGCCGGATCCCCTGTAGATATAGTATCCGCCTGCGCCCTTAACAGCTTCCCAAGAAAGCTGAATGCCGTCAAGCGTATTTGTCAATGTCAAATTCGGAGAATCCGGATCCTTCGCGTATCCGTTATATCCTCCCTCGGCCATTGTCTTTTCATAATCGGTATAACCCCAGTCAAGGTCCACTCTGCCGCTGATACCGTTTACTGAACCGCTGCTTGTATATTGCCAGAGAGTATATTCATGATTTAAGGTGCATTCTTTATACCATTGTGCTACCCAAAGATCATAGCTGTCTTTTACTGTGCTGTTGATTTTGTCCTTGTACCAGTTAAGTGAAGAATAGACACATACTTTATATCCATTTGCCTCAAGCGTATCACAGAATGTCTTGATAATTGCGGATAGCTGGGCCATGGATAATTTTTCCTGTGTATGGTCTTCAATATCGAAAGCTATCGGATATTCAAAGCTCTTGCCCTCTATCATTTTCATACACCAGTTGGCTTCTGTTTTCGCCTGTGCCGTGGTTAAAGCATATGAATAGAAGTAAGCGCCGACCAAAAGGCCTGCCTTTTTCGCATTTCTGTAATTATCATCAAAGCGTATATCTTTGTTATATGTGTGGCCGTAACTTGTGCCGCAACGAATCATGACAAAATCTATACCGTCTGCTTTTGCCTTTGCAAAATTTATATTCCCGTTATATCTTGAGACATCTATTCCTGCATAAGGCGGTAATTTTATAGTTTCCTCGTAATAGCAGCTTCTTATTGTACCTATGTATGCTCTTACAGCATAAAGATATGTTTTTGCATTAAAGGTTGCAGGATCGAGATATGAGTTATCTGTCACGGTTGCTATAACTTTATATTTACCGCCGATTTCTTTTCTATATACGTAATATCCCTCTGCTCCATTGACTTTATTCCAGTGAATATTTACACCCTTTAAGCTTGTATTAATTGACATAACCGGTGATGAAAGGAAAGTTGTTTTACTTGCAGTATAATATCCCATTACAGAACCGTTATATGCCCTTACGGCATAATAATACATAGTTCCGGACACAGCAGTTTTGTCTTCATAAGATTTAAGTGTTGTTTTCGAAAGAACCGTATATTTGCTTTCTCCTGCAGCTTTTCTGTATATTGTATATCCTTTTGCACCGGAAACGGCAGTCCATGACAAGTTCACACCATCGACAGTAATGGCGAGTGTCGGTTTTATTGAAGATAAAAAGATAAGGCTTTTATCCAAGGATTGAGATTTAATTTTGCCTGCATATGTCTCAACCATATATGTATATTTGTTGCCTGACTCTGCGGATGCATATGTATATGTCGTGTCAGTCTGAGAAGATAGCTTTGTATAGCTGCCGTCAGTTTTCTTCATATATACGATATATTTGTCGGCACCGTTTACAGCTGCCCAGCTTAATTGCATACCTGCATTTGTGTTGGTTATTGTCAGAGATGCTTTTCGAGGTATAAAGATTTTGGCTGTATTTGAAGAAGCGATGCACTCGCCGTTTTCGTCATAAGCTAAAAGAGAATAGCTGACATTGGAATTAGCAGTCGGATTGTCTGTGTAATTATCGCTGATTACAGTTGCGATTTTATTAAAAGATGAGTCATCCTCTTTTCTGTATAAATCATAATATGATGCATTTTCCTGTTCATCCCAGCATATATCTATGGAATTATTGCTTGAAGATATTGCTAAATCAAAACCTGCTTCAATAACGTCATCTTTACCTACACAGATTCCTTCTGCTTCATAGCTGTGCTTGTTAGAAAGAAATTCAAATCCCTTATTTTTTGCCCACTTTTCAACATATGAGCCACATGATGATTTGATTACAATGTCATCATTTCCGTCAAATGCATTTTCAGCTATGCCCGTTACTGTATCCGGTATGCTTATTTCGCTTATGCCGCAGTTATATAAGGCGTAAGGGCCGATTTCTTTAACTATATATCCATCAATTTCAGACGGTATCTCAAGGACTTCTTCACTACCGTAGTATGCGCAATAGCCTTCTTCATCGACAATTGAGATATATTCTTCATCCATTATCTCATAATGCCAGATTTCATCTTGGCTTGCTTGTGCAAAAGCCGGCAACGGCACAGGGCCGATAATCGTCAGCAGTAAAAGAAATGTCACAGATTTCAAAAATAGATTTTTAATTTTTCTCATAATGTTCTCCGTAATTTTGTTAAAACATGAATATTAAAGTTTATTTTACCATATTTTTGAAACAAAGACAAATTTATGGGCAGATTTCTCTGCACACAAAAAATCCCCTCTCCGGGGATTTTTAATAATCTTCAAGGAAACTGTGCTTCTTTCCGTCTTTCTTGTATCCGATTACCGTATCAATGTTCACATTTTCCATACTTCTGAAAATATTGATATCAATTTGAGGATTTTGTTTTTTCAGCCGGGCTATAAGTTTCTTTGTCTCAAGTCTTTTTGATTCCTCTTCAGATGTTTCAGACGCTAGATCCTCCGTAAACTTGCATGCGCATCTTAAAAACTTCAGTCCGTTATAGTCACGCCAATGCTCTATATCCCTTTCTCTGATCATATACATCGGCCGTATAAGTTCCATGCCCGCATAATTTGTGCTGTGAAGTTTCGGCATCATCGTCTGAATCTGGGCTCCGTATAACATCCCCATAAGGCTTGTCTCTATAACATCATCGAAATGGTGACCGAGCGCTATCTTGTTACACCCGAGTGCTTTCGCATTGCTGTAAAGATAACCTCTTCTCATTCTAGCACAAATATAGCATGGGTTTTTGTCAACATGTGTGACAGACTCAAATATATCGGACTCAAAGATTTTTATCGGTATATTCAAAAGTTTTGCATTATCTTCTATCAGCTTGCGGTTTTCTTTGCTGTAGCCTGGATCCATAAGCAGATATTCAAGCTCAAACGGGAACTTATTATGCCTTTTGAGTTCCTGAAAGAGTTTTGCCATAAGCATGCTGTCCTTGCCACCGCTTATGCATACAGCTATTTTATCCCCTTCCTGAATAAGGTCATAATCATTTATTGCGGCAGTAAACCTGTTCCATATCTCTTTATCGAATTTTTTTGTGATACTTTTCTCTATAAGCTTGCTTTTTTCGTCAGTCATGGCTTTATATAAACTTCTTCACAGCCTTTTGAAACTCTTCGACCGCTTTTGTGTCGCCGTCTTCCAGCGCATGGGCTATGCAATGTGTCATATGCTCGTTTATTATCTCCTTGCCGAGATTCCTCAATGCAGAGTCGACTGCAGAAAGCTGCATAAGAACCTGTGCGCAGTCCTCATCGTTTTCTATCATCATTTTCACATGCTGCAAATGTCCTGTTGCTTTTGCAATCCGGTTGAGTTGTTTTTTCTTTTCTTCGGCGGAATGGTAATGTGCATATCTGTGCATATCTTCCAGATTTTTATTTTCCATATTCAGTCCTCTGCATTTATCTTTTTGATAAAGTGATGTCTCTCTCCGTCATCACTCATCTCATATACCCTTATTTCACAATTTTGGGGGAAATATTTAATACTTGTTTTCGGCTTTTTTTCTTCAAGTTCCTGACAGATAGTTCTTACAAAAGCCCCATGGGAAACTATAAGAACATTTTCATATCCCTTGCCTTCAAGATCCGAAAGGAATGAAACGCATCTGTTTCTTATCGACTCATAGTCTTCAACCGTTTTGGGTGCAGGCAGATATTGCTGAAAGAAATAATAGAGCGCCATCTTCATACCGATACGGTTGTATTTTTTTAAATCGTATTTGCCGAAGTCCAGTTCAATAAGTCTTTCATCCACAGAGATTTCATCGCTGCGGGTCAGGATCATCGCTGTTTCCAAAGCTCTGCACAATGGGCTTGAAAAGATTTTATCGAATTGTATATTCCTGATTTTTTCACTTGCTTTTCGTGCCTGCTCTTTTCCTTTTTCATTCAAAGGAATATCTGCACGGCCCTGCATAAGTTTCTGTGCATTGAGATCTGTTTCTCCATGTCTTACAATCCAAATTTTCAACCTTATCACCTTGCTTTGTAACGGCTTTTATTATATCACGATACAAGGGCAAAAATCAAATAATACGGGGAGCTCTCCAGCCCCCGCAGATATCTTTCTTTTTCTTATTTGCTTATTTCTTTGTTTGTAACTATGAATGTGTATCTTTCCTGTTTGGACGGGCCGCCGTGATTTGCCATATATCCGCCATGGTCCGTAGTCATTATTATGAGCCAGTCTTCTTTATCATAGCTTGGTCTGTTCTTTATGGCTTCAATAATCCTGTGTGCTGTCAGATCGTCCATCCTGTATGCTTCAGCATAAGCAGGATTTTCAGGATTGAAATCGGAACTGTGTCCGACATGGTCACAATACTCAAAAATTGAGAATATATAGTCCGAGCAGTCTTCTGACTTTATATCATTCATTACATTATCATATGTGCCGCTGTCTGATGCTGCATCTACGAAGCTGACGTCAAGATTCTTATCTTCGATATATTTTTTCTCATTTGAATATGTCCCGGAACGATTGACAAAATGGCCGTCCCATGAAACGTAGAATGCGGAAGAATCTATTGTGGCGTCCTCAACCAGTTTAGTAAGTGATGTAAGGTTGTCATTTGACTTGGGCACATAATTTTCAACTACGCCGAGATCTTTGGCCCATATACCTGTAAGCATTGAAAGCCAGCCCGGGGCTGTTGATGTATCCTGAAGGTTTACTGCAGGCCAGTTCACTGCGCCGCAATACGCAAGATATGCATGGCCCCCTTGTGATAGAACATCATTAAAGCCGCTTTCTTCATGCTCGCCTATAAAGGAGAGCATATCGGCGCGTGTCCCGTCCATTCCTATTACTATACATTTCTTCTCTGTCTTTCCTTCCGGAAGTTCGGAATTGAAATGTTCCTTTATTATCGTATATACATCAGTCTGAGGCACAGCATTTTCAAAATTACTTTCAAAAAAGTCCACACTCTTTATTCTCTTGTCATAGTCCTCAACAGTATCCGCAAGATTTAGAGAATTTACAAATATTGCAAAGCTTGCAACAAATGCCAATAACAGAAGGCAGGAAGTTATGGAATTTCTTTCCGCATTCCCGTTTTCGTCATCTTTCCTAATGCTCTTGATAACCATAATAGCATAAACGATGAAGAGAATCAGCAATGACAATGTGATTGACTTAGTCCCGCTGAATTGCAAAGTCATAAGCGGCATTGATATGCCCCATAAAATCAGATTTGCAAGAATTAAAGCAGCAAAAGAGAATATAAGTCTTTTAACTTTACCCGCGTTCCTTGCTGTAAGAAATGCAGTTAATGCAAATGCCAATGATAAAATCACATCCGTGACAATCATAGGCGTCAGTTCCCAGTTAAATCTGTATATTCTGTAAAGAAAAGCAGACGCTATAAATACAGCCACAAGTATAAGATGAAGGAAATATACATTCTTTTGTTTTTTGTCCATATTATCCACCCCGCAAGTATATTTTTAACGATTTTATTGTATCACGAAAGAGGTATATAACAAGGGAAATCTTGCCATATTTTACATTTTTCGCTTCCCCGTAAAAACAAGGCCCTCCGGAAAGGAAGGCCTTGATAAATTCGATAATATCTGATTATCTCTTCGAGAACTGTGGTGCACGACGAGCGCCTTTGAGTCCGTACTTCTTTCTTTCCTTCATTCTTGGGTCTCTTGTTAAGAAGCCTGCTTTTTTAAGTTCAGGACGAAGACTCTCATCATACTCCAAAAGTGCACGTGAAATTCCGTGACGGATAGCACCTGCCTGGCCTGTAACTCCGCCGCCGTCAACACGGCAAACGATGTCAAACTTCTCAGTTGTATTTGTAAGAGTGAGAGGCTGACGTACAATAAGTTTTAATGTTTCAAGGCCGAAATAATCATCAATATCTCTGTCATTGATTGTGATTTTGCCTGTGCCTGCATATAGGCGAACACGAGCAACTGATTTCTTTCTTCTGCCTGTTCCATAGAAGAACGGATTGGTTTCGTACATAATCTATTGCCTCCTTTTCTTAAAATTCTCTGATCTCAGGTTTCTGAGCTTCATGTTTGTGTTCAGCGCCTGCATATACACGAAGACGTGTAAGAGCTTCACGGCCGATTGTTGTATCGGGAATCATTCCCTTTACAGCCTTTGTAACTACAAATTCAGGTTTTGTCTTCATGAGCGTACGATATTTAACTTCCTTCATGTTTCCGATATAACCTGTGTGATGATAATATGTCTTTTGATCAAGCTTGTTTCCTGTAAGAACAACTTCAGCAGCGTTGATAATGATAACGTGATCACCGCAATCTACATTTGGTGTAAATGTAGGCTTATGCTTACCTCTTAAAAGAGTTGCAGCTTCAGTAGCAACTTTACCAAGTGGTTTGCCTGCTGCATCAAGAACATACCATTTACGATCGATATCGCCTTTTTTTTGCATATAAGTTGACATAGATCTTTCCTCCGTTGTTTATTTTCATTGCCAAAAAATATTATCACAAGGTCAAATCAATGTCAATAAAAATATTTGCAAAATTCAATATGTTATGTATTTTTCTTGCATTTTCTTCGTTTTTCTTTCGTTTTCATATATTTTTCGCATAAACTATTTTTGCTTTTTCTGCAAAATGAAATATATATATTCAGCATATTTGCTTTTTCATTGAAAAAAAAAGAGGCTTATGATAAAATGAATACAATCTTTATGAATACAATCTTTCGCAAAGGATTAAATTGTCAGATGGAAAGCAAAAAGATATCTCTCAGCGATATGTATTCCGCAATTGAAGAGGTCCTAGCTACAGGCAGATCTTTTGAACTCCCCATAACCGGCACCAGCATGAATCCCCTGCTTAAAGCCGGCAGAGACCGTGTGGAAATAATCAAAACTGATGACTTTGGCATCGGTGATATTATATTTTACCGCAGAGATAACGGACAATTTGTCCTTCACAGGATAGTTGGCGAGGACAAAGATGGTTTTCTCTTGTGCGGTGACAATCAGGAAGATATAGAGCATGGCATAAGAAAAGAGCAAATTATCGGGGTAGTTGTCCGTATAAACCGCAAGGGTAAGATTATTGACAGACATAATCCCTCATATATAAAGAAGGTAAATTTCTGGGTAAAGAATATTGACCGCAGGCACATGGCTTTGGTTCTTATGAGAAAGTTGATTAGATAATGGATACAAAGAGTTTGAAAAAAGAATTTTTGTCTATGGTTTCTTCTGCGATTGCAAAAGGGCCTGCTTTTTCCTGCTCTGCCGAAGATTATCCTTCAGTATTCTCATTGGCTAAAAGAAATAATGTTCAGAATATAATGTATAATGTATGCGCAAATGATGAACATTTACCAGATGGGATTAAGGAAAGATTAATCAGGAATCTCAAACTTGAAATATTCCGTGATCAAAGTCAGATGCAGGAAATTGAGAAAATCCGTTCTGAATTTAATAAAGCAGACATTGACTTTGTCTTGCTGAAGGGGTCTCATCTAAAAAAACTCTATCCATCCTCCGAAATGAGATTCATGGTGGATATGGATGTTCTTGTCAAAGAGAAAGATATGGATAAAGCAAAAAAGATTATACTTTCTCACGGACTGAAACAGAAAATGAATAATGGAAAAGATATAGTTTTCATATCAGAGCCATGCCTTACAATTGAGCTGCATAAAGACCTTTTTGCTGAGGGTTTCATCTTTTATGATTACTATACGGATATATGGGACAAGATGTCATATCTCGGGGAGCATGAATATACGATGACATATAACGATATATATATTTATGTTCTGGCGCATATGTGCGAGCATTATCTTGACGGCTCATCTTGTTTCCGTCCATGCATGGACATATATCTTATGCTTAAAAAATATAATCTTGACCGGGAATATATAGAAGAAGAATTCAGAAAACTCGGAATAGAGACTTTTGCTGAAAATATAAAAAATCTATGCATATATATGTTTGAAAACGGCGACGGTGATGAGACTCTTGATATGATGGAAAACTATGTTGTTCTCGGACCTCCCGTAAAGAATGCGCTTTCCGCAGCACATAATGCACAAAAAAGCGAGAGCAAATTATCACGTATGATTCATACTGCCTTTCCGGGATACAGGCACATGAAGAAAAGATACCCCGTTATTTCAAAGTTGCCTTTCCTTCTCCCCCTTATGTGGCTCTTAAGAATATTCCAGTTTGCTTTTAAGAAGAACAGCAGTTCTGAATTTGAAAAGAAAAAAGATCGGATAGTCAATACAAGCAAAGAAGACTCCGAGATCATGAAAGAAATATTCATAAAATCAGGTATTAATCACTTAGGCCCCTGAATTATCGGGGGACTCTTTTTGATATGAACTTATGCCAAAGAAACGAGGTGCGCATTTTGGCAATAAAGATAGGAATAGATATCGGTTCAACAACCGTTAAAGTTGTTGTGCTTGGTGAAAATAATGAACTTCTTTTCCGTTCGTATGACCGTCACTTTTCAAAAGTGCGTGAAAAAACATGTGAGGTTTTGGACTCCATCTCTCCGCGCTTTTCTTCGTCTGATGTCAAGCTCGTTATAACCGGCTCCGCAGGACTCGGTGTTGCCAAGGCATCAGGTCTTGACTTTGTTCAGGAAGTATATGCGACAGCGGCTGCAGTCAATAAATATATACCGGATACCGATGCTGTTATTGAACTTGGCGGAGAGGATGCAAAAATCATTTTCTTCGGCGGTGCACTGGAAGAAAGAATGAATGGTTCGTGCGCAGGAGGCACAGGTGCCTTTATTGACCAAATGGCAACGCTTATGAACCTTACGGCCGATGAACTTGATGAGCTTTCACTTCATCACAGCAAAATATATCCGATAGCATCACGCTGCGGAGTTTTTGCCAAAAGTGACATTCAGCCCATTCTGAATCAGGGTGGAAAAAAAGAAGATGTTGCTGCATCCATATTCCAGGCAGTTGTAGATCAGACAATAGCAGGTCTTACCCAAGGACGTGAACTCAAGGGTAAAATAGTGTTTTTAGGCGGTCCCCTGCATTTCCTTATGGGCCTTCGTCAAAGATTTGTTCAAACACTTGAACTTGATGAAGATCATGCGATTTTTCCTAAAGACGGGGATTGTTTTGCTGCCATTGGCGCTGCACTTTGTGCAGATGACTTTAATCAGATTCCTTTTAATGATCTTTTGACAAAGCTAAGAGAAAGTCGCAATTCAGTAACAAGCGTAAAAACCGAACCGCAGCTTTTTGCATCACAGGAGGAGTATGACGACTTTTGCAAGAGACATAATTCAAATCATCCTCCGAAAGCCGATATATCAGCTTATGAAGGTGATGCATATCTTGGCATTGATGCAGGCAGCACTACGACAAAGCTTGTGCTCATAAGTCCGGACGGCGGTATTCTCTACTCATATTATCATTCAAATGAAGGAAATCCTGTCCAGATTGTAAAAGAACAACTGGAAAAAATATATGACTTATCGCAAGATCGCATCAAAATCAAAGGCTCTGCAGTAACAGGATATGGTGAGAACCTTATAAAAAATGCATTCAGATGTGACCTAGGCCTTGTTGAGACCGTAGCTCATTTAAAAGCTGCATCTCATTTCAATCCCGATGTTGACTTCATTATCGATATCGGCGGCCAGGATATGAAGTGCTTCAAGATACGTGACAACGCAGTTGACTCAATTATGCTTAATGAGGCATGTTCATCAGGCTGCGGTTCTTTCATCGAGACATTTGCAAGAGCACTTGGTTATGAAATTGCAGATTTTGCAAAGATGGGTCTTTTCACGGAGAAGCCTGTAAGTTTAGGTTCGCGCTGCACAGTATTTATGAACTCATCCGTAAAGCAGGCTCAAAAAGACGGGGCATCAGTGGAAGATATATCTGCCGGACTTTCAATATCGGTTGTCAAGAATGCAATATACAAAGTACTGCGTGTATCATCTGCAGATGATCTCGGACAAAACATCGTAGTTCAGGGCGGCACTTTCTATAACGATGCTGTTTTGCGTGCATTTGAAATGGAACTTGGCAGGAATGTTGTACGTCCGACAATCGCAGGTATCATGGGAGCATACGGCGCAGCCCTGGCCGCAAAAGAATTAAATCTTTCCGAAAGCGAGATTCTTTCCTTAAATGAACTGACAGGATTTACGCACACTGCAAAACCCGTCACATGCAAAGGATGTACAAACCATTGCAGTCTTACAATTAACAGTTTTGACGGAGGCAGAAGATTTATATCCGGTAATCGTTGCTCAAAGCCTTTAGGTGAAAAGAAAAGAGACTTGCCGGATTTAATAAAATACAAATACGAAAAGCTTTTGTCCATGCAGGGCATGGGCCGGGGAGACGGCTCCAGGGGTAAAATGGGAATACCTTTCGGGCTTAACATGTATGAAAACCTTCCATTCTGGTACGAGTTTTTCACAAGGCTTAATTTTGAGATTGTTCTCTCTCCCGAGTCCAGCCGCAAGTTATATATACGCGGTCAAAGGACTATACCATCGGATACGGTATGCTATCCTGCAAAACTTCTGCACGGTCATGTTCTCAGTCTTTTGGATATGGGTGTCAAAAACATATTTTATCCGTGTATGAGTTACAATTTTGATGAAAAAAGCGGAGATAATAACTACAATTGTCCCGTTGTTGCATACTATCCTGATCTGCTGGCAAGCAATATACAATTCCCGGAAGATACAAATTTCATTCATGACTATTTCGGTCTTCACAGACCCAGAGATTTCAAAAAGAAAGCTGCGCAGTATTTCAGCAAGAATTTTGATATTCCTCAGGCTGAAGTTAAAAAAGCCGTGGACAGCGCATATACAGCTTATGCGGATTACCTGAAAGATATACGTGCAAAAGCAAATGAGTATATATCTTTTGCAAGAGAAAATGATTATCCGATAATGGTTATTGCCGGAAGACCATATCATATGGATCCCGAAATAAATCATGGAATTAACGACCTTGTCGTTTCTTATGGTTTTGTCATCATAACCGAAGACAGTGTGGCATGGCAGATGCCAAAGCAGGCCCGTACAGTACTTAACCAATGGACTTTCCATTCAAGAATGTATAACGCAGCTCGATATGTATGCAGTCAGCCAGATATGCAGCTTATACAACTTGTAAGCTTCGGCTGCGGTGTTGATGCTATCACAGGAGATGAGATGCGCCAAATCCTTGAAAGCAACGGCAAGTTATATACTCAGCTTAAAATTGATGATATATCCAATCTCGGTGCCGTAGGAATTCGCATCCGTTCCCTCATAGCTGCCATAGAGGCAAGAAAAAATTATAAGTAAAAAGCAAAGGAGAAAAAATTTATGGCAAAACTTGAATATCATAAAACAGGCCGCGTGCTTTTTACAAAAGAAATGAAAAAGGAATATACCATTCTTATGCCTCAGATGCTGCCTATACATTTCGGTATGTTCAAAAAGCTTCTGGACCTCGAGGGGTATAACGTAATGCAGCTTAATAACCAGGGCCGTTCTGTTGTGGATGAAGGTCTTAAATACGTGCACAATGATACTTGTGTTCCCGCGCTTTTGGTTATCGGGCAATTTATGGATGCAATAAAGACATATAACCTGGATCCTCACAAACTTGCTCTCATGATTACACAAACGGGCGGAGGATGCCGTGCCTCCAACTATATACATCTCTTAAGAAAAGCATTGAAAAAAGCAGGCATGGAATATGTTCCGGTTATATCTGTTTCATTCGGTCTTGAGAAGAATCCCGGTTTCTATCTCTCTCCTACTCTCATAAGACGTCTCATATATGCCATGATGTACGGTGACCTTATAATGAATCTTGCAAACCAGGTTCGTCCTTATGAGAATAATGAAGGTGACACAGATGCGCTTGTTGAGAAATGGTGCTCGGAAATGATAGAACAATTCTCACACGGCAAAGGCATGAGCAGAAAATCCATGAGATATTTCCTGCATGAAATATGTGAAAGTTTCAAGCAGATTCCATATACACCGCAGGACAAAGTCAAAGTAGGCATAGTTGGTGAAATATATATCAAATTCTCAGCACTTGGCAATAACAACCTTGAACGCTTTCTTCTGTCAGAGGGAGCTGAGCCGGTTGTACCCGGTCTTACGGATTTCATGATTTTTAAGGTATATAACAGGATAGCAGACATCAATATATATGGCGGTAGCATCCTGAAGAAGACATTTTGCCAGTTTCTTATGAACTATATTGAAAACTGCCAGCATGATATGATTGATGCGCTGAAAGAGTCCGGAAGATTTGCCGTTCCCGGAGATTTTAATCAGCTTCACACACTGGTCAATGGTTATCTTGGAGACGGATGCAAAATGGGCGAAGGCTGGCTTTTGACTGCGGAAATGCTGGAACTTATACATTCAGGCACTGACAATATCATATGTGCACAGCCTTTCGGATGTCTTCCCAACCACATTGTCGGCAAAGGCATGATAAGAGCAATAAAAGATAATTTTCCTGACTCAAATATTGTTGCAATAGATTATGATCCCTCTGCCACAGAGATAAATCAGGAAAACCGTATAAAACTTATGCTTGCAAATGCAAGAGGCTTCAAAGCTAAATAAGTATGAAATTACTCTCCCCTTACTTTTCTCACGGGAGAGTAAAATATTGCCAAAATTGTCCGATTTATCTGCTCTCTTTTATATACTATTTATGTTGTTTTTTGTAAAAAGTATGATATAATAAGATTGTTAAAAATTTATTAAAGTTAAAGGAGTTTTAGTTATGCCAAAAGTAGTATGTCCCTGGAATTTGATTACTGATTTCGTAACTGACGCTTTCGTTGGCTACGGTATTCCGAGAGAAGAAGCTGAAATGTGTACAGACGTTCTTCTTGAATCAGATAAGAGAGGTATTGAAAGCCACGGCTGTAACAGATTTAAGCCCATTTACCTTGACAGAATCAAGGCCGGCATCCAATTACCTACAACAAACTTTGAAATATTAAAGGAAACTGAAACAACAGCAGTTGTAGACGGTCATAACGGCATGGGTCAGGTTATAGGAACCAAAGCTATGCAGATGGCTATCGATAAAGCTAAGAAATACGGTATGGGTATGGTTGTTGTACGCAACTCCTGCCACTATGGTATCGCAGGTTATTATACATCCATGGCAACAGAGAACGGCTGCATCGGCATGACCGGTACAAATGCACGTCCTTCAGTTGCTCCTACACTCGGTACAGAAGGCATGTTCGGAACAAACCCATTCACACTCGGTGTTCCTTCAGATGAAGCTTTTGATTTCAACTTTGACTGTGCTACATCAATCACACAAAATGGTAAGATTGAATATTATGCAAGAATCAATGAACCCGTTCATCCAGGCACAATCATCAATATAGATGGTACTCCTGTTGAAGGTGATGCAGGCGAAGCATTAAAGAAAATCCGTAACGGCACAGCTGCTCTTACAACAGTAGGCGGAATCGGCGAAGCTCTCGGCGGATACAAGGGATACGGATTTGCAATGTTCGTTGAATTCCTTTCATCTGTACTTCAGGATGGTGCTTATGGTAAAGACCTTGACGGTAAAGACGAAGAAGGCAATATCAGACCTTATCATCTTGGACATTTCTTTATTGCTATTGATACAAACCATTTCTTAGGTGAAGATCTTTGCAGAAAGAAAACAGGCGAAATCATCCGCAAGATTCGTGCTTCAAGAAAAGCTCCCGGCGAAGAGAGAATCTATATCGCAGGTGAAAAAGAGTATGAGATCTGGAAATCAAGAGAGAACTCCGGTGTTCCGATTAACGAATCAGTTCAGGGCGAAATCAACTCTGTAAGAGATGAACTTGGACTTGATTACACATTCCCATGGGAAGAAAACTACACTCCTTATCCTGAAAGCAAAAAGATCAAATCTCATATTGAGAGAGCTTGATTTAAAATTCAAAGGGCAGAGTATTTCATATTCTGCCCATTAGTTCTGTTAAAAAATATTTAATTTTGAAAGGTAAAGGTAATTATTATGGATTACAGAAAAGAATCACTCAGACTTCATGGAGAATGGAAAGGCAAAGTTGAAGTTGTTGCACGTGCAAAAGTTGACAACAAAGATGCCCTTTCACTTGCATATACTCCCGGTGTTGCTGAGCCCTGCCTTGCAATTCAGGCTGATTACAAGAAGAGCTGGGAACTTACACGTCGTTGGAATATGGTTGCCGTTATCACAGACGGTACTGCAGTTTTAGGTCTCGGTGATATAGGACCCGAAGCAGGTATGCCTGTTATGGAAGGTAAATGTGTTCTCTTCAAGGAATTCGGCGGAGTAGATGCATTCCCGATTTGTGTAAGAACAAAAGACGTTGATGAATTCGTTCAGACAGTATATAACATTTCAGGTTCTTTCGGTGGTATTAACCTTGAGGATATCTCAGCTCCAAGATGCTTTGAGATTGAAAGAAAATTAAAGGAAATTTGTGATATTCCGATTTTCCATGATGACCAGCATGGTACTGCAGTTATCTGTTCTGCAGCATTTATCAATGCATGCAAAATCACAGGCAAGAAAATCGGCGAATGCAAAGCAGTTATCAACGGCGCAGGTGCTGCAGGTACAGCAATAGCAAAGTTACTTATGACACTTGGTCTTAATGATGTTATTCTTTGCGACAGAACAGGCGCTATATATGAGGGAAGAGAAAATCTCAATCCTGCAAAAGAAGAAATTGCAAAAGTTACTAACCGTGGTATGGTTAAAGGCGGACTTGCTGAAGCTATCAAAGGCACAGATGTATTTATCGGTGTTTCAGCGCCCGGTGTTCTCACTCAGGAAATGATCAAAACCATGAATCCTGATCCTGTTATCATGGCTATGGCAAACCCGACACCTGAAATCATGCCTGACCTTGCTAAAGAAGCAGGAGCTTCTATCGTATGTACAGGCCGTTCAGATTTCCCGAACCAGGTTAACAACGTTCTTGCATTCCCCGGAATCTTCCGTGGTGCGCTTGATGTAAGAGCAAGCCAGATTACAGAAAACATGAAGATAGCAGCTGCATATGCTCTCGCTTCACTCGTTGAAGATGATAAATTAAGCACAGAATATATTCTTCCTTATGCTTTCGATTCGAGAGTAAAAGATACCGTTGCAAATGCAGTTGCAGAAGCTGCACGTAAAGACGGAGTAGCAAGAATATAACTTAAATTGTATAATTTAACATTAAGCCCCGGAACTATCCGGGGCTCTTTTGTGATTAAAAATCGAATTTGTTTATATTGGTTTGAGGGTCATATTTCCTTTTTACTCGGCAGTCAAGGATATGTATAAATATTTCACATGTCAGAGAGATATTACCTTTCAAAAGATGTCCTCCGACAATTTTTCCATCCTTATCCGCACAGGTTATATGCGCATGAATATACGGTTTATTGTCAGCAGTTGTAATATTTCCCGTAAGACTGGTTATTTCATGATTTCCTTCATAATGGAATTTTTCATATGTTGATTTTTCAATACTGAATATTCCGACATCAATGTCATCACTTGCACCGATTCCTGTAAAGGAAGCTGCCTTTACATCTTCTGTTTCTGCTATCTTTGCTATAGAAGAAAGTATTTCATCTGACTTATCCAATCTTAAGACTATATCATTATCATATCTTTTGTATTCCATCTTGTCTCCTAAAAAACAATTTTCCCTTCAGCTACAGATCTAAGG
Source organism: uncultured Clostridia bacterium (assembly GCA_937884995.1). GTDB lineage: Bacteria > Bacillota > Clostridia > Oscillospirales > Acutalibacteraceae > Fimenecus. Next base: position 138,352 of record CAKZZL010000035.1, on the reverse strand, counting down.
TGATATCCATAAGGACTCTTGCCATATGCATTCGCACTTTCAATAAGTCTTTCCTTATCAATAAAGCCATTCACAAAGGCTACTTCTTCAGGAGCACTTATTACAATGCCTTGCTGACTTTGAATTGTTTCTATGAAGTTTGCAGCTCTTAAAAGGCTATCCATAGTTCCTGTATCAAGCCATGCAAATCCTCTGCCCATAAGTTGTACATCTAAGAAACCTTCGTTAAGATAAATCTCATTAAGCGTTGTGATTTCAAGCTCCCCGCGTTTGCTGGGCTTTACCATTTTTGCTTTTAAGCTCACACCCGCCGGATAAAAATAAATTCCTGTAACTGCATAATTGCTTTGCGGATGATCAGGTTTTTCAACTATAGCTGTAGCCTTTCCTGTCTCATCAAAAGAAACAACACCGAATCTTTCAGGATCAGTTACATAATATCCAAAAACAGTTGCTCTCTTATTTTCTTCAGCGTTAGCAACAGCTGATTTTAATATCTTTCTTAATCCATTTCCGTAAAAGATATTGTCACCTAATATCATTGCCCCGGCTTCTCCGCCTAGGAATTCTTCGCCCAATATAAAGGCTTGGGCAAGTCCGTCAGGAGAAGGCTGAACCTTATATGACAGGCTTATGCCGAACTGTTGTCCGTCTCCTAATAAATTTTCAAACCGCGGTGTATCCTTAGGAGTTGAAATAATTAATATATCTTTGATTCCGGCTAGCATCAAAGTACTTAGCGGATAATATATCATAGGTTTGTCGTATATCGGTAAAAGTTGTTTGCTGGTTACTTTAGTAAGAGGATAAAGTCTCGTCCCTGCTCCTCCTGCAAGTATAATGCCTTTCATGCTGAACGCCCCTTTACTGTAAAATCAAATTTCCTTAATTCCGGGCCATGCCAGGTCCTTTTCCGAAAGGTTCAGTTTCCTTCCGTCCAAGGTGTATATTTCACTGCCATTATATAATTCTTTTTTTATTTCCGGCCATTCTATCCCTATATCGGGATCATTCCATACAATTCCGCCTTCATCATCAGGATGATAAAAGTCATCACATTTATAACAAAATTCAGCCGTGTCTGACAGGACAAGAAATCCATGTGCAAATCCTTTCGGAATAAGAAACTGTCTGTGGTTTTCCTCACTAAGTATTTCTCCGTGCCACTTTCCATATGTAGGAGACCCAGGACGAATATCTACGGCAACATCAAACACCTTGCCCTTTATTACCCTTACGAGTTTTGTCTGGGCATATTTTTTTTGAAAATGGAGTCCTCTGAGAACACCTTTGCTGCTCATGCTTTGATTATCTTGAACAAAAAGAATATCGAGTCCGGCTTCTTTCATATCTCTTGCAGAATACGTTTCAGTAAAATATCCTCTTTTGTCTCCATGAACTTTGGGAGTTATCAGGCACAGACCTTCTATATTGTCTAGATTTTTTACTACTGTAATCTGTCCCATTAAAGTTGTGCCTCCTTAAGATATCTTTTCAGTGCATCCCGCCAATCGGGAAGAGGTGTAAATCCACAATCAACCAGTTTGCTTTTATCCATTCTACTATTAAACGGACGGATTGCCAGACTTGCACCGTATTCTTCTGTACTGACAGGAATAACTCTTGTATTTAATCCGTATTGTTTATATATCTCGAGACAAAAATCATACCACGATATATATCCGCCTTCGTTTGTAACATGATAATAACCGTATTTTTCACTTTCAATCATATCTGAAATCAATCGAGCAAGGTCAAGTGTGTATGTCGGTGTCCCTATCTGATCGTTAACAACGCGTACTTCATCGTGTGTCTTCGCAACATTTATCATAGTCTTTATGAAATTCTTGCCATTAAGTCCGAACACCCACGATATCCTAATAATGAAGTAATCTGTCAAAATAGAGGATACAGCATTCTCTCCCTCAAGTTTACTCTGTCCGTAAACATTAAGAGGGGCAAAACTTTTGTCATCTGGTTTTCTGGGAGTATTCCCCATTCCATCAAAAACGTAATCAGTCGAAATATATACCATCTTTGCTCCCACAGCTTTTGCCGCAGATGCTATGTATCTCGTTCCCTCCAAGTTGACTGAAAAAACTTTGCTTCTGTTTTCGGCTTTTTCGGCATCATCCACTGCTGTCCACGCAGCACAATGAATAATTACATCGGGTTTTACCGACAAAACGGCTTCAAAAACGGCCTTTTCATCAGTAATATCAAGACTAATATAATCTTTTTTTCCGTCTGCAGGCAATAAGTCTGAGCCTACTACCTCATAGCCTCTAGCTTTTAGATTATTTGAGCAGTCATATCCAAGCTGACCGCATACACCCGTTACAAACGCCTTCATAAAATGCCTTTCAAGTACTAAATCTTACTTCCGTACATTTTTTCATAATAGTTCTGATAATCTCCTGATGTTACATGCTCTACCCACACGGGATTGTCAAGATACCAATCGATTGTTTTAACTATCCCGAGCTCAAAAGGTGTTTCAGGATACCAGCCGAGGTCGTTTTTAACCTTTGTCGGATCTATGCCGTAGCGTCGATCGTGTCCCAAACGGTCCTCCACATGCTTAATAAGATTTTCATTAATCTCCGGGTCGTTCAATCTTTCAGACAGTCTGCTTATGATGGTCTTTACAATAAAAATGTTTGGGTGCTCATTGTGGCCGCCCACATTATAAACTTCTCCATTTTTTCCATCGGAGCACACCATATCAATTGCCTTACAGTGATCCTCAACATAAAGCCAGTCTCGAATCTGCATTCCGTCCCCGTATACTGGCAAACTTTTGTGATTCATTGCATTATATATCATAAGGGGAATCAGTTTTTCAACAAATTGAAAGCTTCCATAATTGTTACTGCATCTCGTAATGTTTATCGGCAAGCCGTATGTATCATGGAATGCTCGAACAAAATGGTCTGCAGACGCCTTTGACGAACTGTATGGACTGTGAGGTGTTATTGGAGTAGTCTCCGTAAAGAAGCCTTCCTTGCCGAGTGACCCATATACTTCATCTGTGCTTACCTGCAGATATTTGCATCCCTTTTTCCACTGTTTGTCACAAAGCCAATGTTCTTTTGCTGTTTGAATAAGGTTTACCGTCCCCATAACATTTGTCTCAACAAATATTTCTGGATTTGCAATAGATCTGTCGACGTGTGATTCGGCAGCGAAGTTTATTACATAGTCAAAATCATATTTGTCAAACAAATCCGATACTAGTTCTTTGTCACAAATATCTCCCTGTACGAAGACATGCCTAGAGTCGTCCTTGACCGAATCCAGGTTCTCAAGGTTCCCGGCATATGTCAGTTTATCAAGGTTAACAAGAAGTATGTCGTCGTATTTTTTAAGCATATAAAGGATAAAATTTGAACCGATAAAGCCGGCTCCACCCGTTACAAGATATTTTTTCATTGTTTATCCTTTCACAATCAGTCTGTCAATGCACTTGGATTATTGATCGCATCAACAAGTATACCAAGAGAATCGATTGAGTATCCAAGTCTTCTAATTTCTTTTTCCTTTGCCTTTTTGCTGGCAGAATTTGTTGCCACATCTTCCATATGCCTGATGACAATATTAGGATAATAGAGGGTTTTTATAGCATTTCTCTTACACTTAAGATAAAGCAGTTCCTCTTCGGCATACAGAAATGTATCATTGCAAAATGCATCATCGAACCTATCAATAAAAAGTTTTGAGAAGAAGAGACAGCATCCGTGTAAAAGTGCATCCTCGCATGCAGTATCTCCTGTCTTTTGCTTTTTCTTCCTTTTGAACTGCACATAAGTGCGTTTTGCCCATTTATATCTATTTCTAAGTATAATAGCCAGTTCAGACATTTTTTCCAGACTTTCAAGTGTTTTTTTTTGGTTCGCAATAACCTCTTCATAGTACTGAGCGCTTTCAAACTTGTTTGTAAAGATAAAATCCGAACCGTTCTTAAGCAGAATATGAGGTCCCAAAACCCCGAACCCATATCTATTAAATGCAGTGTTCAGTTTTTCACCTAAATTGAAATCCGTTAAAAGAACATCATTATTGAGTATGCAAATATAGTCCGGATGATACTCGTTTTTGAGTATTTTGTAACCAACATTGTTACCCTTTGCAAATCCCAAATTATCGTCCAAAAGCACTATCCTGACATTATCTGCATTTTCATATTTTTCGGCAAGACACTTTCCCGAGCCATTACCGCTGCCGTTATCAACTACGATAACTATTGCGCTTTTATCATGCTCAAGAATGCTTTGAATTGTATTAATGGTTGAATCGTATGCGTAATAATGCAGTACGACATATCCTATTGTTACTTTTTCGTTTTTCATTACTGGTCTCCCGAATTAATACTTGCGCCAAACCATTCTGTCAACTATTTCTGTATATGACTGAATAATCTTAACAACCTTAGTAGACACGTTTTCATCTGTGTAATCTGGAACTGTTGTTCCAAGGTCACCGTCATTGTTCATCTGTGTAGCTATTTCAACAGACTGAAGCAGGGATTTCTCATCAATACCTGCAAGCACGAAAACCGCTTTGTCAAGTGCCTCCGGCCTCTCGGTTGAAGTTCTAATGCATATTGCAGGGAAGGAATGCCCAATAGTTGAATAGTATGCTGCTTCCTCAGGCAAAGTGCCACTGTCTGATACAACAGCAAAGGCATTCATTTGAAGTTTGTTATAGTCAAAAAATCCCAAAGGCTCATGCTGGATTACTCTTCTATCAAGTTTGAAATTTGTTTCCTCCAGGCGTTTTTTTGAACGCGGATGGCAAGAATACAAAACAGGCATATCATATTTCTCAGCAAGTTTGTTGATAGCCGTAAAGAGTGATACAAAGTTTTTTTCGTCATCGATATTTTCTTCACGATGTGCCGAAAGGAGGATATACTTGCCTTTTTCAAGTCCTAGTTTTGTAAGAATATCTGAAGCACAGATTTTATCAATATTGGAATTGATAACTTCCGGCATTGGAGAGCCAGTTACATAGATTCTCTCTTTAGGCATACCGCATTCAATAAGATACCTTCTGGCATGTTCCGAATACGGAAGATTAACATCAGCAATAATATCAACTATTCTTCTGTTTGTCTCTTCAGGAAGACATTCATCTTTGCATCTATTGCCTGCTTCCATATGGAAGATCGGTATATGAAGCCTCTTTGCTGAAATTGCGGAAAGTGACGAATTTGTATCACCGAGGACCAGAAGCGCGTCTGGTTTTACCGAGGTCATCAGTTTGTACGAACAATTGATTACATTGCCGACGGTCTCACCCAAATCATCTCCGACGGCATCCATATACACATCCGGTGCATCAAGTGACAGGTCTTCAAAAAAGATTCCGTTAAGCGTGTAGTCATAATTTTGACCGGTGTGAGCCAGTATGCAATCAAAATACTTCCTGCACTTATTTATAACCGCTGCAAGTCTTATTATTTCAGGCCTTGTGCCTACTATAATAAGGAGTTTAAGTTTACCGTTTTTCTTAAAAGAAATGTCAGAATAATCTTTTTTCATTCGGACTATACCTCCTCATAATACGTATCGGGCTTTTCTGGATTAAAGCACTCGTTTGCCCAAATCAAAGTGATTAAATCACTGTCACCAATATTTTCAATACTATGTGTATATCCCGTAGGAATATCAACAATTTCCAGTTTGTCACCTGAAACATAATACTCGTAAACTTTTTCTTCGTTTATTTTGCGAAATCTAATTACTGCCTTTCCGCTGACAACAATAAACTTTTCGTTTTTTGTATTATGCCAATGTTTACCTTTAGTTATTCCGGGCTTTGAAACATTAACGGACACCTGTCCGCAATCAAGTGATTTAAGTATCTCCGTGAAAGAGCCTCGTTCATCCACATTAACTTTCGGGAAATATGAGAACTTATCTTCCGGCAGATATGACAAATATGTTGAGTAAAGTTTTTTTGAAAAGCTGTTATCTGTCATATCCGGAACCATATTGTTTTCCCGGCTTTCCTTAAATGAATAAATCATTTCTGCGAGTTTGCCCAATGTAACTGAGTGATAGACCGGTAATTTGCAGAATCCATCTTCATCAACAGTCACATTTTTATTGAGCAAATCTAAAAGTTTTTCAACAACATCATCAATGTATACAAGATGCATCTCATAATTCTCATCCCTGATTTGTATTGGTAAATCACGAGCTATATTATAGCAAAATGTGGCTACAACACTGTTATAATTAGGTCTGCTCCATTTACCGAAAAGATTCGGAAATCTGAATATATATACATCTGTGCCTACCCTTTTTGCATAATCAAAGAGTGCATCTTCTGCAGCTTTTTTGCTGTGGCCGTAAGGATTGTCAAGAGCAGCTTGTATTGAAGAAGAGAAAACGACAGGACAAGTATTTTTATTCTTTTCAAGTGTATTCAGTAATTTGGTAAGGAAACCGCAATTACCATTCATAAACTCCTCTTCCGTAAAAGCCTTATGTACACCCACAAAGTTGAATACGAAATCACATTCTTTACAGTATTGGTCGAATTCATTTTCGTTACTGTCAATATCGTATTCCAGTATTTTGATATCACTGTTTATGCTTCTGCTTCGGTCTTTTTTGTCTCTGATGTTTTTCAAGGCCGCAACGAAATTGCTGCCTACGAATCCTTTGGACCCAACTACCAGTATTTTCATTGCTTATTTTCCCCAGTTTTCCAGTTCTTCCTGTATGTATTTAAGGGAAAGGATCTTCTCCTTAACCTGTTCAACATTTAGCAATTCCGTATTATTTGAATTAAATTCGGTAAGCGGGTTTCTGTCAATATCTCCGTCATTATAGTATTTATCGTAATTTAGACTTCTCTTGTCTGCAGGCACCCTGTAGAAATTACCCATATCCGTTGCATGTGCACACTCCTCGTTTGTAAGAAGAGTTTCATACATTTTTTCACCATGACGTATCCCAATAACCTTTATTTCGGTTTCAGGTTTGAATATTTCCGTGACTGCCTTAGCAAGCACCTCGATTGTGCATGCCGGAGCCTTCTGAACAAGAATATCACCCGACACACCGTTTTCGAATGCAAAGAGTACTAAGTCAACTGCTTCATCCAAACTCATAATAAACCTTGTCATATTCGGGTCTGTTATGGTTATGGGTTTTCCCTCTTTCATTTGCTCAATCCAAAGAGGTATTACCGAACCTCTGGAACACATAACATTACCGTATCTCGTGCAACAAATCTTGGTCTTTTCAGGATTAACCGTTCTTGACTTAGCCACTATAACCTTTTCCATCATAGCCTTTGATGTTCCCATCGCATTTACAGGATAAGCTGCCTTATCTGTTGAAAGGCAAATAATGGTTTTAACGCCTTCATCAATTGCTGCTGTAAGAATGTTTTCAGTTCCCATTACATTTGTTTTTACTGCTTCTATTGGGAAAAACTCACAGGATGGAACCTGCTTTAATGCAGCAGCATGGAATATATAATCCACACTGTTCATGGCATTTTTAACGGATGCAAGATCCCTTACGTCACCAATAAAGAATTTTATCTTATCACTGACTTCAGGCATTTTAGACTGAAATTCATGACGCATATCATCCTGTTTCTTTTCATCACGCGAAAATATGCGTATTTCACCGATGTCCGTTTGCAAAAACCTGTTCAGAACAGCATTGCCGAATGAACCTGTGCCTCCCGTAATCATTAATGTTTTACCTGTGAATAAAGACATATATCATTCTCCTTTAACTCGCTTTGGGTGTTTGAGAATCTTCCCAAGCAAATCTGTTATCATTTTCTTTTCCGATTTATTCATACCAAAAGTAATCATACAAATACCGTAAACGGCAATCATTACGACACAATTGATAATAAAGCCTATCCATCCGTATTTTGAAAGTCCTATTAGGTTAAAGAGTTTTCCTGCTGCAAAAGCAATCAAAAGTGATGGAAGTATTCCCTTGAAAAGCCCGATAAAATAACTCAAAAGCTTTATGTGGATCTCTCTCTTGAACATAGTGTTCATGCAGATAACATCGCCAATTGTAAGGGCTATCACCGAACCTATTACCGCACCTTCCAGAGGTTTCCATTTAATAAGTAATGCAGTTATCACAATATTGATAAGGGCGGATATAACTTGAATAATTGCCTGACTTTTGTGGCGGTTTTTTGCCCAAAGAATTTGTGTTCCTACCGTCTGAACCAGAGTGAACATTACAGGAACCATTATGGCACTTGCAACAAAATATGAGTTTTCATATTTTTCACCAGCCCAAAGTACGACAAAATGTTTGCCAAAAACCAAGAATACAGTGAACACCATTCCCAACATCATCAATATAATGCGACCGATTCTAACCATTTCCTTCTGCAGTGTTTCTGCATCCGCTCCGCTCTCGACCAAACGGACAACGCCGGCCATAAGCACCCCTGTAAAATGAGTTCCTATAGTTTTGAAATATTGTATTATCTGTGCACCCGCACCATAGATGGCTATTATCAGAGATGCACCCTTTGCAAGTATACCCAGAAGAATTGTGTCCGTCATTGAATTAATTTGAGTGGCAAGCATTTGAAGGAAAACAAAAGATGAATATGTAACTGTTTCCTTTATGAAAGAAACATCAAAATTATTGAATCTCGGTTTTATCTTCAACTTAAAAAGCACATAGAGTGTGTATGCCGTTCTTATCATAAGGTTAGTGATAAAGTGAGCTAATACTATTCCGAATGCTTTCCATCCAAGCAAAAGAACTACTACAGATATGCCGACCTTCAAAAACACAGCTATTATGCTGAGTCCTTTTGAGAAAGAAAACCTTTCATAAGCAATAAGTGTTGTTGCAAAACTGGAAGTGCCCAATGTGGTTGCACAGGTCAGCATAGTAACTACTAAAAGCTTTTGCCCGATTTTTATTTCTTCCGGACTCAACCCCTTTGCAAAGACATTTGGAAATATGACAACTAAAACCACACCAATAATTAAAGTTATTATTGCTATAGCAACATAGAAAATTGTCGCAACTCCCAAAAACTCACTTTGCTTTTGCTTGTTCTCTTCATTACGGTATTTAGCCATATACCTTATTACCGCATTTCCTACTCCGAGATCAAGCAACATAAGATATGCTGTAATCTGAGATGAAAGCTGATACACACCATACTGCGATGTACCGAGCATTCTGATTAAAAATGGCGTAAACAACATAGCCGAACCGACTTCGGCAATCATCAGAATATATGAATAAATTACACCGACTTTTCTGTTCATTTTCTTCCCCTTAATCTAAGAATTCGCTTAGGGATTCTATTTTTTAATTTTGCCAGAAAAATGAGTAGTCTGTTCTGACAAAAGCATTTGTTGCAATCAATAATGCGCTCATCATAATAACATACAATGGTCCGCTTATTCGTTTCTCAAAGCTCCGAATTATTTCAGGTACCAAGAGCATAAGATAAAGTGAATAATACTGTACAGCTCGCATAGCTGCCGGGTTAACAAATATTAGCGGGATTAGAAGAAGTCCCATAAACAAAGCATTGTAATAAATATTGTAGTTTTCACAGTTTTCCTTGATATGTCCAAGAAGTATTACTGCAAAGACAACAATAATCAAATACATTATGGTAAACAGATATGCTCCCGTACTTTCAAGTTCATCATACTCATAACCGACAAGTTTTCCCAACACTTCAAAGAATGGTTCCTTAAAGATAAAAAGAAGCGGCGAAAGTATAATAACTCCTGCAATAGATCTCTTCTTCACCGGAATCATTGATATTAAAAAGAAAGGGAAATAACATATTGCAGATTTATGTATTGTATATGCGATTACTGAAACAATTAAGAACCGCCAGAACTTTTTCTCTTTAATAAATTTATCTCCAATGAATACAATCAAAACTGTTGCAAGTGTCTGTCTTGTACCCGTAAGAGCAAAGAATGAATACAAAAATGAGTCGAAAATAATGAAACTCATCATTGGCATTTGGGAGTTCTTATATATCCATACACCCATTGCAAAAAAGAAGATGATTGCAACAATGAATAAGAACGCCTGGAAATTCTGTGTGAATAGCTGAACTATTTTTTGAAAAACATCATATCCCGGGTCTTTACCTTCACCTTCCACATAGACAAAATAGAAGTTGTCGAATATATCTCCCCAATCCGTTTTAAGAACCTCATGGAACTTTTTTTCATATGCATACATATCTTCAGCAACTGTCATTCCCCTAAGGCCTGAAATCAGTACCCATTGAACTGAAGCTATAAAACAAAACCATTTTTTACCTATCTTGTCTCCGACAATTACAAGGAAAACAAATCCCCATATGAAGGTCAGAAGAACATTGATTAAAAATATGTTCATATCTGCCTCCTATTGCCAGAAGAACGTATAGTCCGTTCGTTCAAAGGCATTTGTCGCCAGAAGAAGTATTGTTGCAAGGAGAGTATAAATAGGACCTCTAATTTTGACTTCGAATGTTTTAACAAATTCCGGTATATAGAGCATCAGGTAAAGCGAAAAATACTGTACTGCACGCATTGCAGCCGGATTAACAAATACCAGAGGGATAAGAATCATTCCCATAAATATTGCATTGAAATACAACTGATAGTTGTGGCACTTTTCTTTAATCCACGGCAAGAATATGAGTGAAACAAGAACAACCATAAGATACAAGAAGGTAAACATATATGCTCCTGTGTTCTCAAATTCATCGTATTCATATCCAACAATTCTACCGATAATGTTGAAATATGGATCTCTCAAAATAAACAGTATCGGGAACAGCAAAAGTACTCCGACAATATATTTTCTATTGATTGGTATCTTTGAAATGAAATAGAAAACTAAAACCGTAAGTGATGATTTGTGCAGAGTGTATGCAATCAGTGAAAGAATCAGGAATTTTTTAAAGTTATTCTCTTTAATATATTTGCTTCCTATAAATACAACTAAAACTGTTGCAAGAGTCTGCCTTATACCCGTAAGAGCAAAGAATGAATACAGGAACGAATCAAAAATAATCATGGAAAGCATTGGATATTCTGAATACTTGAATATCCATATAGCCATTCCTATAAAGAATATTGATGCACATATAAAGAGAAAAACCTGGTAATCCTGGGTAAAGAGCTGAATTATTTTTGTAAAAATATCATAGCCAGGATCCTTACCTTCGCCCTCGATATATACGAAGTAGAAATTATCAAAGATATCTTTCCATTCAGTTTTCAAAGTCTCGTAGAATTTTATTTTGTATGTATACATATCTTTGGACACAGTCATACCGCGGAGTCCCGAAATCAGGATCCACTGCAATGCTGTTATAGAACAAAATGCTCTTTTGCCGTTTGTTGTGTTACCACTTATTCTGAGTATTAGTCCCCAAAACAGTGTAAGTACAACGTTCCAAAAATAAATATTCATATTTATTCCTCAAGTAACCTTTCATATACCTGTTTGATTTCTTTAGTAACCTTTTCTCTCTTAAAATTATTTCTCGCAAATTCAATGCATTTAGCGGAATAGGTATCTTTTCCCTTCTTCTGAATTATGTCTACGGCCTTTAGCATACCATCTTTGTCATCTAATTCAACTACTATTCCGCAATCCTTACCTACAAGTTCCGGGTTTGCAGTTGAGTTGTAACAGATAATCGGCGTCCCGCAAGAAAGGGCTTCAGCTGACACTTTGCCGAATGTTTCCTGATAAGAGAATGTCATAAAAACGTCTGCCATTGAATAATACTCTGATAGTTCTTCCTGGGATTCTGTTCTTCCTACACATATAACGTTATCAGGAAAGACAGTATCCGGGGCGGGATTTCCGACTAAGACTATCACCTTGTCATCTGACAGTTTGTCTGCTAATTTCAAAAACCTATCAAGTCCCTTGGCTTTTCCCCATTGCTCTGCAACACCTAAAATGACAAACCTGTCTTCCAGTTTAAGTTTATCACGTAAAGCCTTGGCATCCCTCATCTTGAATTTTTCCATATCAATCCAGAGATACTCTCTTTGGATTATTCTGGCATTTTGGGCTATTGCCGACTTTCGACATTCATTTGTTATCCAGTCAGATATTCCAATAATTGCAAGTCTGGGAATGCTGTTAAAAAGTCTGACTCTGTCATGAAAGACTTCATTAGTCCTATCAAAGAACCAACTGTCATTTCCCTCGTGAAGTTGCGGACAGTCTTTACATTCTGTCTGCCATTTATAACAGCCCTGTGTTGTGTAATGCATACATTTTCCCGTAAAGAACCAGCAATCATACAAAGTTACTACTGTAGGAATATCCTTTTCTGCCAAGTATTCCATTATCATCGGCAGGTTTATGTAATTGGCATGCAGGTTGTGCAGATGGACTATATCCGGCTGAAGTTTTTCGATATGTTCAATCAGTTTCTTTGTGTTGCCTTTTGAAAAATATGCCTGCTTACCACTGAGCCTTGATAAAAGACCATGCAGCTTAATTGACTTTTCATTACCGATAAGATAAACTCCCTCGCTGCCATAGGAACGTGATACAGCCGCAAATGATTCCACGCCCATACTATTCAGGTCTTCATTCAGTTGCATAACGCTAAGGCCTGTAGAAAACCTTTTGTATACAGCGTTTATCTGTAAGACTTTCAAATGTTACACCCTTTATCCTGTGAGCCTGTCAAAAAGCTCCGTATATTTAATCAAGTTCTTTTCCATACTGAAGTTTTCTTCGACAAATGCACGGCAGTCTGCCGAATACTCTGCTTTATCCTTTGAGAGTATTGAATTAATGTTTTCAAGCATACCTTCTATATCGCCGACTTTGCTGACAGCTCCGCAGTTGTCACCTATCAGTTCCGGGCTGGCTGTTGAATCAAAGCAGACAACAGGCGTTCCGCAAGACAGAGCTTCAGCTGAAACTTTTCCGAATGTTTCTTCTAGAGATGGCTGGATAAACACATCTGCCATTGAATAATACTTTACAAGTTCTTCAGCACTCTCGGTGGGAGCTATATTTATTACTCTGTCGGAGAGCAGTGTGCCTTCAGGAAGTCTGCCAATGAGAATCATTCTTTGGTTTTCATTGAGCCTATCACCAATTTCTTTGACTGTATCAAGCCCCTTTTCACTGCTCCATGAGGCAGCAACTGCGAGTAGCACTTTTTTATCCTGAAGATTATGCTTTGCTCGGAGATTGTCACTGTCAACACTCTTAAACAGATCTGTGTTAATCCAATTGTATATATATGTTATCTCTTTTGCATTTTCAAAAACCGGAGCTTTTGTTGCCTCATCCCTAAGCCATTTGGAAACAGCTACAACTGCCAGTTTTGAAAGAGAAGAGAAATACTCTTTTTTATCTTTATGCATAGTCCTTGATTTGTCAAAAAACCAGCTTTTATTATACTTATTAAGCTGCGGACAGTTATTGCATTCGCTTTGCCATTTATAGCATCCTGCACTCGTATAATGACAGCACCTGCCAGTAAAGAACCAGCAGTCATGCAACACTGCAACCGTTGCTACATCTTTTTTTGCCAGATAATCAAACAATAACGGAAGATTGATAAAATTACCGTGTAGATTTCTCAGTACTACAATATCCGGCATATATTCATCCATAAAGTTAATTAAATCCTTTGTGGCCTTTTTTGAAAAGTATCCCTGTTTGCCGCTGAGTCTTGAAAAAAGTCCGTGGACCTTCGTATCTCTATTGTTACCTATTCTGTAAGAATGCTCCGTCGTCGGTCCCTTTGAAAAAGAAACGCAACAATCTATGCCATGAGAGTTGAGATACTCAGACATCTCATAGGAGGTCCTTCCTGTACTTGAAAGTTTATTCACGGCATTTATCTGCAGCACTTTCATCTTCCGGTCTCCTCAACAGTTTTAACTATGTTATCATACAGATTTTTCTGCATAACAGTTCTTTGATGATGCATTTTCCCGCTGTGCCATGCAGCATTTTGATAGTTATCCATTTTCTCTGGATAATTATATAAATCCAAAAGGACATCCACGATTTTATCTTTGCTGTCTGCAACTGCACCGCATTTATTTTGAATAAAATAATCAATGGACGAACAGGATTTGTCACCGATAGCAAGTATACAGCGATTTGATGCCAGATAATCAACTATCTTTGTTGAGAATGACTGATGCACGGCAAGTCTCTCCCTGAGATCAAATGCTTCGGCATGAAGTAATATATCTGATTCTTCCTGTATCTTTTTAATCTCCTCGTATCCGACAGGCGGATGCAAAGATGTGGCTGTGTTTGCCGAAAGCTTGTTTTTTTGCTTTTCGGTTAATGCGGTGTTGGTATAAATATCTAGTGAGAACTTCACACCGTCTTTGTTGACTTCTTCTATTGTCTTTGCAAGTGAAAGAATTATTTTATATCTGCCCTTACTTACATTACCGGCATAGAGTATCTTATATGGAAGAATGTGTATCTTTGCCAGTGGTCTGTTTTCATCACTGAAGTCAGCACACTTAGTCAGAACTTCAAACTTATCTCCGAAAATTTCCGAATACTCTCTCTTCTGAATATCCGATATTACGTATACGGTCTTGCACCATGAGAAGACACGTGCAATTTTCCTCCGCATAAGAATTCTGTCAATCCAGAAAAAGGGTGAGAATGAAAACTGTCTTAAAGTATATACATCATCCGACACATAACCAAGCGCCGGTATATTGCAGTGTTTCAGGATAAAAGCATTAATGTCGTGAATATAATAGGAATAGTAAACCGGTATAAAGAGAAGGTCAGGCTTAAAGTCATCAATAAATTCTACTAGTTCCTTTGATACGGGCTTGCATATTTTCCATACAAGGCCCCTTGCCCAATACATAAAAATGTTCTTGTGCTTTTTGATTTTGTTAAATGCAACTTCTCCGTCTTCAGTCTCTTGTTTTGTGTTCTCAGGAATGACCTCTTTCCCTTTGGCTTTTCCTTTTAAGAAACCATTAATAAGGGACTTTTCGGTAATCTGGAAGTAACGCGAAACACAGTTATTTTGTGGCATACCGTATTTGCAGTATATGTTTGCTATCTCAAGATTATCTATTCCCTCAAAAATATTTGAGAACGAGTTGCCGAAACTGTTTTCGTTGCGCCATGGTGAATTTGAAACAATAATTATCTTCATGATTCACCTCAAACTGTATTTATTCTGGCTGCTATATATGCCAGAAAACATGTAAGTGAATACATTCTCATTTTGATAAGTTTAAGGGAAATGCCCATATATATCTTTTGAAAATTTCCCTCAAAATACGGTGTTCCCACATCAGAGTGCAAGGCCTCCTGGAATGTCTCATTTTTGAGCATCGCAATGCATCTGGTCTTTCTCTCTTTGTATGAATGCTGCTTTGCTCCCATAACATTGATGACATATATGAGCAGATTTCTGTAAAGAAGAGTTTCTCTGCTGCCTTCGATGTATTTGCCGTACTTATCCTTATCAATACGGGCAATGAATTTCTGAACTTCCTTGTCCATTTCCAAAACTGTATCAAAGAAATTCTCATAATATGAAGATGATATACTGCCTTCCCTTTTCAAGTTAAAGAGAGACGGTTTTTTATACAATGAAATCTTTTCGGCAGCCGAGAAAAAATCAAGCGAAAAGAAGAAATCCTCAGAGATTCTTCCCAGCGGGTAAAGAATATCGTTGTTTTTTATCAAATCTAAATTATATAAAACCGAAGTAGACCTTCTAGAACGGCCTTTTCGTATAAGAATCTCAAGTGCAAAAATCTTAGGATCATCAGAAAACATCTCTTCCGTAAAATGATATGAAAGAATCTGATCATCCTTATTTTCATAAACCTTATAGTACGAATCTGGGATTACCGCATCCGATTTTTCTTCGGAAATAATTCTCAGCATATCTTCGACTAAATCTTGAGGCAATCTGTCATCCGAGTCCAAAAACATTATGTACTTTCCTTTTGCCGCCTTGATGCCTTCGTTTCTGGCACTGGAAAGCCCTCCGTTTTCCTTGTGGATAACAGAGATTGAGTCGTAGTTATCTGCCAAATCATCACAGAGTTTCGGAGCATTGTCAGGTGATCCGTCATCAACAAGAACGATTTCTATGTTTTTGTATGTCTGCATGAGTGCCGAATCAACACAGGCGGAAAGATACTTTTCAGTTTTGTAAACCGGTATAACTATTGTTACTAAATCAGTCATTACATACCTCTTTGACTGTTCATCATTTTCCTCATTATTTTGGTCATTTCAAAAAACAGATTATACATCCTATGCTTTGCAAAGAAGAAAAGCGGTCTGAAATGAATCGGAAGGTCATTTATATTAAAATGCTTAAAAGCTTCTTTATATATTGGCTGATCCAAAGCCGCATGGACTTCTTCCATACCGTCCTTGCGATTGCCGGTGCGGTAGGCATTTCCTCCTATCGGAATAATCGAGAAACAAACTCTTGAATAGAATGCAGGCCAAAGGTGTTCATATCCGTTGTCATTGATGAATGCCCTCATATTATCAAACTGAATAAGCCAGAGGTCCAAAGTTCCTTTACGATAGCCTGCGGTCTGTGAACCTGTATTTGTCCTGCGATAGTAGTATACAGGCTCGTCAAAGAAAACCGCGGTCTGGCAGAAATGGGAATATCTCAGAATGTATTCAAGGCAGTCCGAATAAATCTTCTTTCTGTCAATCCAATAAATATCGTGTTCCCTGACTATACTTGTCTTATACAGTTTTGCCGTGTCCGTCAAAAGTGAATCTACATTGCCCGGTGTTTTGAGACGCGGACCTACAAGGCCCATAACACTTTCAAGAAGTTCATTTGTGATTTTTTCTTTATCGTATACTATTTCTTTCTCCGGAAGCGGGTGTTTCTGTATTGTTCCGCCGGTTGAAACTTTATAGTAACTGCCTATAACGAAATCCGCGTTATACTGTGTATGCTTGTCCCACATTTTTTCACAGGCATCCAGCGGAAACCAGTCATCGCTTTCAATAAAAGTGAAAAAATCGGTTTTGACTTCTCTGATTCCCGTATTTCTTGCTTCACATACACCACCGTTTTCTTTGTGTACTACACGAACTCTGTTATCTTTTGCCGCATAGTCGTCACAAATCCGGCCGCTTGAATCGCTGGAACCATCATCAACCAGAATGATCTCAATATCCTTAAGAGTCTGGTTAACAACAGAGTCTATACATTCATGCAGGTATTCCTCAGCATTGTATACAGGAATAACAACGGATAGGTCTGCCATTATAAATTCTCCTTATACCATTCGATAGCAAGTTTAATTCCGTCCTGGAAACTGTAGTCCGGGTCATAGCCCAAAAGTTTTCTGGCTTTCGATATATCGGCGTTTGAATGCTTGATATCGCCTTTTCTGTCAGGGCCGAAATTCGGTTCAATATCGATGCCAAGAGCTTTTGTCAGTCCATAGTATATATCTATAAGGTACTCGCGTCCGCCGTAAGCAATATTAAATGCATTGCCTGCAGCCTCGTGAGTTGCAAGACATGCTTTTAAGTTTGCTTCTATAACGTTTTCCACATATGTAAAGTCTCTGCTTTGCTTTCCGTCTCCGTTGATTGTTGGTGTTTCCCCGTTAAGAAGCTGCTTTAAGAATTTCGGTATAACTGCTGCATAAGCTCCGTCCGGGTCCTGTCTGCGGCCGAACACATTGAAGTATCTCATACCGTACGTATCAAGTCCGTAATGCATGGTATAGAGTTTTGCCCACTCCTCATCACATCTTTTAGTAAGTGCATAAGGAGAAAGAAGGTTGCCCTCTCTTCCCTCTGTTTTAGGAAGATTAGGCTCATCACCGTAGACTGACGAAGATGATGCATATACAAACTTTTTTACTTTGTTCTGTCTTGCTGCCTCAAGCATATTGAGCGTTCCCTGTATGTTGTTAAGGGAGTAGAAAAGAGGCATCTCAAGGCTTCTGGGAACACTGCCCCATGCCGCCTGATTAAGAACAAAGTCTACCCCTTCACATGCTTTCATACATGTATCAAGGTCTTTAATATCACCTTTTATAAACTCATAATCGGGATTGCCAGAGAACATGTCAACATTCTTCTGCTTTCCCGTTGAAAAATCATCAAGTGCCGTGACTTTGTAACCCATATTAAGTATGGCTTCACAAAGATTTGAGCCGATAAATCCTGCTGCGCCCGTTACAAGGAATTTTGTACCCTCCGGGAACTTAAGGTGCTTATATCCCATCTTTATAATCTCCAGTAGTTATATCCTGATTTTTCAAATTCATAGCGGTCAAGAAGGCCTTTAATATCGATGATCACCTTGTCTGAATTACAAACACACTTAAACATTCTGTCTATATCATTTGCGGATAAAGTCTTGAACTCTTCATGCGCAACCGCAAGGATGACCGCATCACACTCCTTGATTGAACTAATATCCACAAACTCAATTTCATATAGTCTTTTGGCTTCATCTTTATCTGCCTGCGGGTCTGCAATGATCGGAGTAATGCCATACTCTTTCAGTTCATTATATATATCAATTATTTTTGTGTTTCGAGTGTCCGGACAGTTCTCTTTGAAAGTGAAGCCAAGTATTGCTACTTTTGCATTTCTAATAGATACGTCGGCTTTAATAAGATTCTTAACTGTATTTTCAGCGACGTATTTTCCCATATCATCATTAATGCGTCTGCCGGAAAGAATAATTTGCGAATGATATCCCAGCTGTTCAGCTTTATATGTAAGATAGTAAGGGTCAACACCTATGCAGTGACCACCCACAAGTCCGGGATAGAACTTGAGGAAGTTCCACTTTGTACCTGCAGCCTCAAGAACTGATTTTGTGTCAATTCCCATTTTATTAAAGATAATTGAAAGTTCATTCATAAATGCAATATTTATGTCTCTCTGGCTGTTTTCAATTACCTTTGCGGCTTCTGCCACCTTTATAGATTCAGCTCTGTGAACACCTGCTTCAACTACAAGTTCGTAAATCTTTGCAACCGTATTTAGGGTCTCGTCATCCATTCCGCTGACTATCTTCCTAATTGTCTCAAGCCTGTGGACCTTGTCACCGGGATTAATTCTTTCCGGGCTGTAACCCACTTTGAAATCAACCCCACACCTGAGACCGGACTCTCTTTCAAGAATCGGTACACATATTTCCTCGGTGACACCCGGATAAACTGTTGACTCATACACTACAATTGAGCCGGGAGTAAGATTTTTGCCGACAATCTCACTTGCACCTTCTACTGGAGTAAGGTCCGGTGTGTGATCATCATTTACAGGTGTCGGTACAGCAACTATATGGAATTTTGCTTCTCTGAGTTTCGTCTGGTCGGAGGTAAACTCCACCTTACAGTTCTTTATGGCATCGTTTCCCACTTCATTAGTGGGGTCAATGCCGTTTTTATAAAGTTCAATTTTCTTTTCGTTCAGGTCATATCCGACTACTTTGACCTTCTTTGAAAAAGCTACGGCAATTGGCATACCTACATAGCCCAGTCCTACAAGAGATATTTTTTCTTGTCCCGCTACAATTTTCTCGTACAAATTCATATATATGTATCCTTTCAGATTATTTTACAAATTCTCATCATTTCTCTGTTTACTTTCCCAACCTCAAATTTTTCAAGGCAGTAGTCAAAACTTGCTTTTCCCATTTCCTCCGCTTTTTCGGGATGGTCTGCAAACCATAGTATTTTTTCCGCCAATGCATTGACATTTTTCACCGGGACCAAATAGCCGGTCTTACCATCTATCACGGTTTCCCTGCAGCCCGGTGCATCAGTTGTGATTATTGGTCTTGCAGTTGCCATTGCTTCCAAAACTGTTCTCGGTGTCCCCTCTCTGTATGATGGAAGAACATACACGGAGCATTTGCCATAATATGGAGGAACATTCTCAGTTTCACCAAAATGGGTTATTATTCCCTCATCGGTATATTTTTTTAGTTCCTCAGGGCCTATGGAATCCTGTATTCCTTCGCAGGCTCCCAAAAGCAGAAAACGAACCTCCGGATGCAGTTCCTTTACTGTCTTCGCTGCACTGAGATACTCTCTTACGCCTTTGGAATTCATTATTCTTGAAAGCATAAAGAATGTTGTTTCCTCCGGAAATGGCAATGGATGAAACCTTTGCATGTTCACACCGGAGCCGTTTACAATCTCACATTTTCCGAGGTCCACTAGCCCTTCATTTATGAACTGTTCCTTATCATCTGTGTTTTGGAATATGACCTTGTCGGCACAGTTAAAGGCTTTTTTATACAAGAAAGACATTATTGTTTTTATCGCCTTTGCCTTTTTTGATTGTGAAGTAAAAGCATATCCCACGCCTGTAACCATGGACACAATATGAGGGACATTTGCTTTCTTTGCAGCTATTGCTCCATAAATAACAGGCTTGCTCGTGTATCCGAGAGTTACATCCGGTTTTTCCTGCATAAATAACTTGTATAAAGCTTTCTGATATCTCAAGTCTTCAATGGGATTTACTCCGTTTTTGTTAACATGAATCTCAACAAATCTTGCGCCAAGTTCTTCTATTTTTTCAACATTGTCTTTGTTGGGCCCGATGACGATAACTTCATATCCCCTTGCAATTATTTCTTTTATAAGGTCACCGCGAAAGTTATACGCAGTTCTGTTTTTCGGGGATATCAATATGAATTTCATTTTTCATTTCCCCTTTTAATAAATGATTTCAAATTATTGTATGCAAGTTTGAAGAATCTTTCCTGGTTTTTTTCTGACACAAATGAATTATGCGGCGTAAGTGTGACGTTTTCCATTTCCCATAAGGGACTGTCAGCACTCAGCGGTTCTTTTTCGAAAACATCCAAAATAGCATACCCTATATATCTTTCCCTCAAAGCGCTGATTAAATCGTCTTCGTTTATGATAGCGCCGCGCGATATATTCACAATTGTTGCACTGTCTTTGCAGGCTTTGAAGAATTCAATGTCGGCAAGTCCCTGAGTTTTAGCATTGAGTGGTAGACAAAAAATAACTATATCACTTGTTGAGACAGCTTTTTTTACTTCACTTATGTCATAATACTCATCAAAATAAACTGCATTGGGTTTTAATATATCCACAGCGATGGTTTTAACACCGAAAGCTTTAAGCCTTGCTGCACACTCGCATCCGATTGACCCGCAGCCTATGATTGTTGCACATGAGCCATTAAGCTCCCTGACATTTCGGTTTTTTTCCCAAACCTTGAGTTTTTTATTTTCATAAAAGTCATTATACCCTTTATACAAATTAAGTATGCTGCCAAGAACAAACTCAGCTATCGGCACAGAATAGACACCTCTTGCATTACATAGTGGTATCTTTTTTCCATTTATCTTATCCACTGGGACACGATCAAGGCCTGCAGATGTAAGCTGGATGAATTTAAGGCTTTCAAATTCATCCAATTCATGAAACAAAAATAGATTATTGCAGATAACCGCATCAATGCATGAAAAGTCTGTCTGTGGTGTCCCCGCTTCATCGGATTGAAACTTTATCTCAAATCCCAGATTTGCCAGAGCATCTGTCTGATTAGTATTGAATTTTGCTGCGCCTGTAATCAGAAGATTCATCTTAATCCTTCCCTGTTCTTCATAATATCAACCACTTTGTTGATACACTCGCTTGTTTTAAGCCTATTTGCTTCAAAATCCCTGTCAGTCCATTTAAGCAATTTTTGTTCATATTCACGTACATTTTTAACTCCGCTGACAAGCTTTTCCTCTATGTCCTCTATATTTTTCTCTTTTGCAAGATCACAAAAAGCCCTGGAAAGGATTACCCTGGACGAACCGAGTCTGTAATGTTCGCCGAAAATGCATTCCGCGGGAAGAATCCCTGTTCCGATTCTTGCAACTCCGCCGAATCCAAAGGTCAGTCCTTTTGCTTTGATTTTATTTGCAAGTCTTTCTACCGTGCCGTCTGCAAGTAACTGGAACATAAATGTCATTTTATAGCAAAGATGCAGATCATTAAGCCCTATATACACTTCATCCACACCCGGAACTTCCAGTATTTCGTCTATGTTTTCCGCAGCTTGGGATGTTTCCAGAAGAAGACAAGTTCTTGCCCTGTCTCTTACAATATCTATAAACTTTTTCACTTCATCTGCGCTCTTGAAATATGGAAGCATTATAATGTCCGCGCCTGCATCACATATCTCATCTATCTCCTCACTGGACGAGGAATAAAGTTCCGTTTTCTCATGTATTGGATTGCAGCGTACGAGTAGCTGTGACTTTGTGAGGACAGGACGAATGCGTTTTACATCCCCGCAGGTATGTCTGTTCTGTACAGTGTCCATTCCTCCTTGGCGCTTGTCTTTACCTATGTATTCAAGGTCAACAAAAACACGATCAACACCTGCCTTTTGAGCAAGTGACGCTACATCAGATCTGTTGGTTATATACATTAGTTCAAGTGCCATTAAGTTATTTCTCTTCCTGATTTGTTATTACCGTTGCGCCGGTATTTTCGTTATCTTCGTTTTTCAGGACCTTAAATACGGTCAGAAACAATATCTTTATGTCCAGTGGAAGCGACATATGATCCACATACCAGCAGTTAAGTTCTATTCTGTGATTCCATTCCACATCTTTTCTGCCGTTAATTTGTGCCCAGCCCGTGATGCCGGGTCTTACATCAAACATGTGTTTTTGTTCTTCTGTATATTCTTCAAGTGGCCAAGGGTGATATGTAAGCGGTGGCCGTGGTCCTATAAAGCTCATATCTCCTTTAAGTATGTTAATCATTTGGGGAAGTTCATCAATACTTGTTGCCCTTATAAACTTGCCTACCTTAGTTACCCTGGGGTCGGTTTTATCGGAATAAACTCCGCTTTTTTCGGCTCCCACACACATTGAACGAAATTTATACATCTTAAAAATCTTGCAATTTTTCCCTAGTCTTTCCTGCTTAAAAATGACGGGACCCGGACTTGTTAGTTTTACAAAAACCGATACTATCAGCATTAATGGAGACAGTATAATCAGTGCCATGCAAGATACGAGGATATCTGCTGCTCGTTTAAAGAAACGATACATATATTTGCCTCTTTTCACTTCAAAAGATTATTGATATAATTACAAAAAGTCATAATTAACGTATTCTATAATATTATATTACTATAATGCTCAAAAGTCAATAAAAGTAAGGTTTTCAAGACCCCGTGAAAATGCAAATCTTTTGTTTGACAAAAAGCGCAGTTTTTGGTATGATTTTATGGTAAAAAGGTATAAGGGAGCAGTGGTTATGAAAAACTCACAATTATCCAAAATATTGACTTTATTATTGGTGCTCGTTTTCGTATTTGCAATGGCAGTTCCGACATTTGCAGCCAAGACTGTAAAAGTTAAGGTTGAAATCGGCGGAAGCGACGGCAAACTTTATGTAAGACTTACGGCACCTGCTGATTCAGATATAGCAACTATGTCAGCTCCGCTTAATTTTGATACATCAAAACTGGATTATTCGGAAGTGTCATATCTAACAAATGACTTAGTTAAGTCATATACCGGTGAAGAGAAGACAGATGACGGAATTGTTCTTGCCAATACGGCAATTGCGACCTCCCTTACAAAAGAGTCCAAGATTTTCACATATGTCTTTGATGTTAAGGAAGATGCAGATGGCGATGTTGATTTTTCATTCGGAGATATAGTTGCAACAGATTCTAACAACGATCCTATCAATATCGTTATACACGGTGATCTTACTGCTTCGCTTGATGGCCTTGAGCCTCTTTCAGCCGATGCAATTGATGACCTGGGCGAAGATGTTATTGAAGATATAACAGAAGAAACTGAGGAAGAAAGCTTTGAAGAGGAAAGTGAAGAAGCTACAAATGCTGATTTCTCCGCTTCGGATTCATCTTCATCATCAACTTCCAACACCTCAAATTCCGTACCTAACACTGCACGTAAAGTTATCGCAGCATCCGTATTCGGTGCCGTTGCAGTAGCCGCAGCAGCAGGCACAGGAATTGCTATTGTTCGTAAAAAGAAGTCAGAGGACTGATTAAAAAGGCCTGCTGAAAAGCAGGCTTTTCTTATGATATAACCCGGAGGAGGAAAGTTATGGTTAAAGCTATTGTCGGTGCCAATTGGGGTGACGAAGGTAAAGGCAAAATTACTGATATGTTTGCAAGTGAGGCTGATATAGTAATACGTTTCCAAGGTGGTGCAAACGCAGGCCACACAATCATCAATGAACATGGACGTTTTGCTCTTCATCTTATGCCGAGCGGTGTATGTTATGACAAGGTAAAATGCGTTATAGGCAACGGAGTTGCCCTTGATATCGATAAATTCATAAATGAACTTGATGGCTTAAAAAAGGCAGGACTTAATCCCAACCTTTGTGTTTCTGACAGAGCACAGCTATTAATGCCTTATCATATACTTCTGGACACATATGAAGAAGAGAGACTCGGCAAGAATGCATTTGGCTCTACTAAAAGCGGTATCGCTCCCTTCTTCTCAGACAAATATGCAAAAATAGGCATCCAGGTCAATGAGCTCTTTGATGAGGATACTCTCAGAGCAAAAATTAAAAACATATGCACGCTCAAGAACCTGACACTTGAGCATATATATCATAAGCCCTTACTCGATGAAGAAGAACTATATAGGACTTGTATGGAGTACAAAGAAAAAATTGCTCCATACATTTGCGATACACACAAACTGATTCAGGATGCTTTGGCTGAAGAAAAAAACATACTTCTTGAAGGGCAGCTCGGGACTCTTAAAGATCCGGATTTCGGTATCTACCCCATGGTTACATCTTCTTCAACCTTAGCAGGATACGGCGCAGTCGGCGCAGGTATCCCTCCACATGAAATTAAGGAAATTATCGTTGTAACGAAAGCTTATTCATCTGCAGTCGGTGCAGGAGAATTTGTTTCTGAAATACTTGACAAGGAAGAAGCGCAGCAGCTTCGTATTCACGGCGGTGACAAAGGAGAATTCGGTGCGACAACCGGAAGGCCAAGAAGAGTCGGCTGGTTTGACTGTGTTGCTTCAAAGTACGGTATAGACTGTCAGGGTGCAACTAAAGTGGTTATGACTGCGCTTGATTGTCTTTCTTATCTTGAAGAGATAAAGGTATGCACAGCCTATGAGCTTGACGGAAAGCAAATTTATGATTTTCCGACCACACCGGATCTTAAACGATGCAAACCTGTTCTCACAACATTAAAGGGCTGGCATTGTGATATAAGGGGAATCAGGGACTTTGATGAACTTCCTCAGGAAGCCAAAGAATATGTGTATTTTATAGAAAAACAACTCGGGCATAAAATCGATATGGTTTCAAACGGGCCCGAAAGAGAAGCTATAATATACAGATAAAATCAGAGAAACATTTAGGGAGCAGATCATTTTGAACTGCTCCCTCTTTTTTGATTCATTCTTTTTTTCACATATTCATCCATTTGAGAAATAATTATCGCTGCAAACATTATAAGGCTTCCGGCTATTTCATGGACTGTAGGTATTTCTTTCAGGAAAACCGTGGCAGCAATTGTTGCAAACACAGCTTCTGTACACATTATTATCGATGCAATCGTGGACTCTGTGTATTTCTGTCCGACAATCTGCAATGTATATGCAAGGCCGCAGCTCATAATTCCGGCATACAAAAGCGACGGTATTGCCGCTGTTATCGACTGAATTGTGGGCTTTTCAAAAACAAGCATCAAAACAGCAGAAATAAGGGCGCCGGTTGTCATTTCAATCAAAGACAATTTTACACCGTTTATCTTTGCTGACAGTCTTTCTATCATGAGTATCTGCACTGCAAAAAAGACTGCGCATGCAAGAGCAAGTGTCTCACCTTTTCCAAACGACAACTTATCATCCTTGTTTATGCAAAGCAGATACATACCTGCAAAGCCGAGTATTACACAAAGCCATGTCAGCTTTGAAACTTTTTTCTTTATGAATATATATCCCAGGATTGGTACAAAAAACATATATAAAGCGGTGATAAAGGCAATCTTACCTGTCGAAGTATAACTAAAAGCAAATTGTTGAAGATTTGATGCAATGCAAAAAACAATTCCGAGCAAAATCCCGTACAGATAATTCTTTTTATCTGTTTTTTCTTTTTTCTTTTCCCTGACCTTACCTATAAGCGCAAAAGGAAATATGACCAAAGTTCCCAAAGCAAAACGTATGGCATTGAAAGAAAAAGCTCCCAGATCATCAACTGCAAGTTTTTGGAATACAAAAGTTATGCCCCATATGATTGCAGTAAAAGATAAAATCAATATTCCCTTCAGTTGTTTATCTTTCATGTACAGTTCTCCTAATACGGCAAGTCGAGTGTATAACCTAAAGCTATACCGATGCCGGCAGAAATCAGAATCAGTAATATGGGATTTACTTTCTTGAAAGCCATTATTGTCATAACAATTGTCAAAGCTATCAAAATATAGAAATCAATCTGCATAAATACTTCCGTATTTATGCTGCCTGCAAAAAACGTAGATATTGCAAGAGTTATCACAGCTGATGCTATAAGGCCTACTGCAGCAGGTCTTAATCCGCTCATACATCCTTCAACAATCTTGTTTTTTCTGAACTTGTCATAAAATTTGGCAACCAGCATTATGATAATGAGTGAAGGCAGTACTACTCCAAATGTAGCGCATGCAGCGCCGAGAACGCCTGCTAATCTGCCCGTCCATACACTGCCATAAGGAGCTGATGCCACAATATTGCCAACATAAGTTGAAATATTGATTGCAAAAGGTCCGGGCGTACTTTCTGAAACTGCAATAAAGTTAATAAGTTCCTCATTTGAAAGCCATTTATGTGAGTTGACGACTTCATCCTGGATAAGTGGAATCATCGCATATCCGCCACCGAATGTAAAAAGGCCTATCTTGAAGAAGGTCCAAAATAAAGTGAGAAAAATCATTTTGAAACACTCCTTCCCAGTATCATTGAGGATATAAGGCCGAGTACGCCGCATCCAATGATAATATAGATTACGTTGATTTCAGTAAATACAGCTAAAACGAAGGCGGCTGCCATCAGGATATAAGCGGCTGCGCTTTTCGGCAATTGTTTGAGCATGGATACAAAAGATTTGATTATAAGCGCTATAACCCCTGCCCTTATCCCGTAAAAAGCATATCTGACCGGTCTGTATGAACTAAAATTTCTGAGGACAAATGATATAAGCGTGATGATTATAAAAGAAGGCAATACAGCACCGAAAGTCGCAAAAACAGCACCCCAAAATCCGGCTGTCTTAAAACCTACAAAAGTAGATGTGTTGATAGCTATGGGGCCCGGAGTAGACTCAGCAATAGCAACAATGTCGAGAATGTCGCTGTCTTTTATCCATTTTTTCTTTTCTGATACTTCCCTTTGGATGATCGGTATCATTGCATATCCGCCGCCGAATGTAAATGCACCGATCTTGAAAAACACAAGGAAAAGTTCAATGATAAGTTTGAATTTGCTCTTCTTTTCCAACTTTTCACTTCCTAAAAGATGCTTGATTAATTATACCTAAACATGTAACAAAAAGCAATAAACGGGGGCTCCCCTTTTCATTATCCCAAAATTCATAGATTTTGTATATTTTTTACTAAAATATTAAAAAAATATCTACATATTGACATCCGGAAATTATTGAAATAAGCATCAGATTTTTATATAATAAAAGGTAAGTATTATGGGGAGTTGTTTTCATGCTTAAAGACAAGAAAACTAAGCAGATAATTTTTTACATAGTTTTTGCAGTTATACTTTTTACCTGTGCCCAACACTTGGCATTTTTTAAGTTACTGCTTCTGAAAATATTTAAAATAATCTTACCGGTTATTATAGGACTTTGCATCGCCTTCATACTTAATGTTCCGATGAGACAGGTTGAGAGCAAAATATTTAAGAAAATGGCAATCAGCAAAAAAGCATTTTTAAGGAAGCTGCCAAGGCCGCTCAGTTTGGTTCTAACTTTACTTTTGACTTTGGGAGCTGTCGCTATTATCCTTCTCATCATCATTCCGAGACTCAAGGATGCAATAGTACTTTTGGCAAGCAAGCTCCCCCATTATATAGGAATTTTTGTAGCCTGGGCTGAGCCGATCATTAAGAAGTTTGATCTTAATATAAGTCTTGATTCACTCAAAACCATGAATTTCAAGATGGATGATGTTCAAAAATTTGCATCGAAATTCCTTTCAATTGATTTTTCAAACACCGACAATATCATAAGTTCAACATTTTCGTTTACCTCCTCTGTTATCTCCGGAGTTGTAAATACGGCACTTGGTTTTGTAATTGCAATTTATGTGTTGGCCGACAAAGAAAAAATCAGCGCTTTCACTAAGAGATTCATGAAAAACATTATGCCTGAAAAGGTATATGAAAAAATTATGGAATGCGCATATATTGCAGGTGATTCTTACGCAAGTTTTATTTCAGGTCAATTTACGGATGCATTTATCCTTGCAGTTTTATGCTTTATAGGCATGAGCATTTTCCGCTTCCCGAATGCCGCTGTTGTATCAGTTGCAATCGGCGTGTCTGCGGTAATTCCCGTTATAGGGCCGTTCATCGGGGAAGCAATAAGCTTTATACTAATTTTCATAGAAAGTCCGCTGAAGGCAGTATTATTTTTAGTCTTTATCTTAATACTTCAGACAGTTGACAATAATCTTATATATCCGAGAATTGTCGGAAAGAAAGTCGGACTTCCAGGAATTCTGGTATTAGTGGCAGTAATAGTCGGCGGCAACATAAGCGGTATACTGGGTGTGCTTTTGGGAGTGCCCACAGTATCTGCAATTTACTCAATTGTATTAAAATGGATGTCAGAAAGAGAGAAACGCAGGAAATTAAAGGCATCTGTCATAGAAAAGGATGGTAGTGATGACTAAAATTGGATTTGATAATGATAAGTACCTGAAGATGCAATCCGAGCATATCCGGGAGAGGATAAATAAGTTCGGCGGCAAATTGTATCTTGAATTTGGGGGCAAAATCTTTGATGATTTTCATGCCTCAAGAGTATTGCCGGGTTTTCTTCCGGACAGTAAGATGAAAATGCTCCTTCAACTCAAAGATGAAGCTGAAATGATTATTGCCATCTGTGCAAACGATATAGAAAAAAGTAAAGTACGCGGTGATATAGGGATAACATACGATCTTGACGTACTAAGGCTTATGGATATATATAACGGATTCGGGCTTCTGATTTGCGGTGTTGTTTTAACACAATTTAACAACCAGCCATCGGCAATCGCATTTGAAGAGAAACTTAAAGGCCTGGGTATAAAAGTATACAGGCATTACAAGATCGAAAACTATCCTTCAGACATTCCTTTGATTGTAAGCGATGTAGGTTATGGTAAGAATGATTATATTGAAACTTCACGTTCACTTGTTGTTGTAACTGCTCCGGGGCCCGGAAGCGGTAAAATGGCAGTATGCCTGTCACAACTCTATCAAGAGCACAGAAGAGGCATTAAATCCGGATATGCAAAATTTGAGACTTTCCCGATTTGGAATCTTCCCTTAAAGCATCCCGTAAATCTTGCTTATGAAGCAGCAACCACGGATTTAAATGACGTAAATATGATTGATCCTTTCCACCTTGAAGCATATGGCAAGACAACCGTTAACTATAACAGAGATATAGAGGTCTTCCCTGTTCTTAATGCTATATTTGAACAAATATACGGAACATCACCATATAAATCACCTACCGATATGGGTGTTAACATGGCAGGTAATTGCATCATAGATGATGAAGTTACAAAAGAGGCTTCTAAGCAGGAAGTTATCAGAAGATATTACAAAGTCCTTGTTAAACTTAAAAACGGTGAAAAAGTCAATAACGAGAAGTTAAATCTTGAACTTATAATGAAACAGCTTCAGATAACTCCTGAATACCGCAAATGTGTTGAGCCTGCTTTAAGAAAGAGCGAGGATACATCAATGCCTGCAACCGCCATAGAGCTTAATGACGGAACCATAATCACAGGCAAAACATCCAACCTGCTCGGTGCATCATCTGCCCTTCTTCTTAATGCGCTTAAATATATAGCAGGAATCAACGAGAGTATTGACCTTGTCTCCCCTGCAGTTATAGAACCGATTCAGGACCTGAAAGTTAACCATCTCGGCAACAGGAATCCGAGACTCCATACAGATGAAGTGTTAATAGCTCTTTCAATATCCGCAGCAACCAATCCCACTGCAGAAATGGCAATGCAGGCAATTCAAGGACTTAACGGCTGCGAGATGCATTCATCTGTTATCCTTTCCGAAGTCGACCTTCACACTTTGAAAAGACTCGGCATAAATGTCACATGTGAGCCGACCAGAGAGAAAAAATCATTCTATTATAAATAAGGCTGAATGTGCATGACTAAAGGACACTTCAAAGTGTCCTTTTTCTTTTGTCTCTTTTATTGAACGTTTATTCCGATGGTGATTATTTCAAACGGAGAATATTCTATGGTCTCAGTCTCGTCGATTATATCTTCCAAGAGGTTTAAGACTTTAACTTTTCCTGCAAGTTTTATTTTGCCTCTTCTGCCGTTTTGTTCACTCAACCTTACAACTATCATCTTTTTGTCTTCAGATATTTTCATGGTTTGCATGAAGAGTTCTCCGAATGAATTTTCACAGCTTAAGTCTGCTTTTCTCAACGGAATGTTATATTCATATGCGATATTGTTGATCTCTGCCTTTATGAAGTCACCTTTGTGAGGATAAATCAGATATGAGAAGACATGATGTCCCATATCGCTCTCGCAGTCAGGTCTTTCACTGCTTCTTAAAAGGCTGAGCCCTGCTGAATTTGAATCAAAACTTACTCCGTATTTTGATTCATTGATCACGGCAATGCCCGCATCCGTTTCCGACAAATCAAACCACTTGTGATGGCACATCTCAAATCTTGCCTTTTGCCATGGGTTATTTTTGCGTGTAGGTCTTTCTATGAAGCCGGCACTTGTGTCACATACTGCATCTCTTGTAAGTATATTGCAATCAAATTGTGCTTTTGCAAGAACATGTTTCTCATGCCAGTCGACAATATTTTCGACTTCAATTCCGCGTGATTGTCTGAATACTCTGACAATGCGTTTCCATTTGCTCTTTTCTGTTGCTATTATTGCTTCAAAAGATGCAACCTCGCTGTTGTTTTCAATGGTCTTCAACGGAGAAATTACCTTGTATTCGACCTCTTTTTCTTTATAATTTGCGGATATATCCCATGCATCATATACACCGGGAAAATCTCTGTAGAGCTTGAGCTTGTTGAATTCTCCTGCCGTCCATTCTCTGTCCAGTTCCAGATCATAGATACTCTCTATGCTTGCATCATCATTAAATTTAATCTTATAGAAAGGAGTGGTCACACAGTCGGCAATTTCACACCAAGAACCCGCAAAAGTTTTCCAAGGAATTTCGCCGCTTGAAAGGGGTCCGAGATTGGGTATAACCCAGTTACCTTTTTCTTCCTTCCTTATACTGTGTCCATTTTCTTCATCTGGGATGAATGCAAGGTGATTTCTCTTGAAGTTCAATGAATTAAAATACTTTTCTCCGTGTCCGAGAATTTTATCAAGTCTTTCATCTATATCTGTATAGTCTGCCATCGCATCCTTGTATACAGGATTTATATGGCTTCCCGGCAGGATATCATGGAACTGATTGATAAGCAGTTTCTTATATATCTCCCTGAGTTCATCATAAGGATAATCAGCGCCCTTTAAATGTCTGAGAGTCGATACAATCTCAGCTTCACGGATTTTAAACTCCAGCATCCTGTTATATCTCTTGATTTCGGATTTAGTTGTAAAAGTACCGCGGTGCATTTCGAGATAGAGTTCGCCGTCCCATACCTCCAGTTTCTCATTTCCGTCAAAGTTCTTTCTCAGGTATTCAGCTGCAGTGACATGCTCAGTCTGCGGCATGGCGGAAACTTTTTCAAATCTGTGCATAAGTTCAATCATTTCCTCTGTAACGCCGCTGCCGCCGTCACCATATCCAAACATCTGCATAGTACTGTCAGCGCTGTTTTTCTCCTGGAAAGCCTCCCAGTTTTCCTGTATCTGACTTGGATAATTCCATGTTATGAAATGTGTCGGAGGAACACAGGCGTATACTTCACTTTTGTCTATGCCTCTCCATATAAAGTTATTATGCGGGAATCTGTTTGTATCATTCCAGGTTGACATCTTGTTGGACACAAAATACTTTACTCCGCTTTTTTTCAGTATCTGAGGCAAAATCCAGCTGTTGCCGAACACATCCGGCAGCCAAGCATTGTCAACAGTTTTTCCGAATTTCTTGCGATAATAAAGCTGTCCGTAGAGACATTGACGTATAAGACTCTCTGCGGATGGAATATTGCAGTCCGGTTCAACATACATGGCTCCGACAGGTTCAAATTGTCCTGATGCAATTTTTCCTTTTAACTCTTCAAAGACATCGGGATAATATTTCTCAAGGGTCTCATAAGTGAAAGGCTGTGAATGTGTGTACTTAAAATCCGAATATCTGTCCATGAGTCTCATTTGTATGAGAACTGTTCTGAGATTCTTCTGGACCGAATGTACGCGTCGCCAATAATATGCGATATCAAGATGAGAATGCCCTATAAGGCTGACTTTGCCATTTCCTTTATAGCTCTTGTTTGCATAAATAACATCATTTAAGTATTCACTTGCTCTTATGACATCCTCATCGCATAAATCATCAAAATCAATGAAGTTAAGCAGATTATTGATTTCTTTAGTTAAAAAATGTCTGTAGTCCTCATCAAAGCTTTCACTCTGGTTGATATCAAGTAAGAGTTCAAGATCATATACAAGGCTTTGTAGATTTTCATTAACTGTCGCTATATATGCGCCTTCGAATACCTGACGACAACCTCTTACAGACAGGCTTTCCGGATTCCGTTCATCGTCAGGTTTTGACCTGTTATATCCCTCCATTTCAAAATGGAGAGCCGTCTCATTCCCGATATATGGTGAAAGCAAAATGCGTTCTCTGTTCGGGTCAACACCGCCGACATATTTCCCGTTGCATTTGACAATTATTTCCGCTGCGGTTTTAAGTGTGAACCAGATTTTTTTATTTCTGAACTTTTCAGGAATAATAAGATCGGCTTCGATAAAAGCAGTTCCGTCGGGAGTAAAATAGATATCTCCCTTTTTGAGTTTTCTCCAACCGTCCGGATAAAAGTCATACTGCATCTCGGAGATTTGTCTCGCATCACGGATTTTTATATTTTCAATCTCAAATTTTTCAGCGTAGATATATCTCTTCAGCCAGCCGAAACGAAGCATATTCCATTCGTCTGCGCTCATACCTCTTCTTTTAACCTTAATATGTGCCATGCTTTCTCCTCATTTATCCCAGAAATATGGTTTTTTCCTTTCAGATTCTACATCTATATCAAATCCCATGTCTCTCTTCACTTCGGATTTGATCCATTCAATACATCTGTCAAGTATGAGGCATTTGGAGCACTCGCCTCTGAATATCAGCTTAAGAGTGTTAAACTCGAATGAAACATATTCCACCCAGCCTCCGTCTGCCTGTAGTTTCGGCTGGAGGACTTCTCTAACATATCTTTCCATCTTTAGCCCTCAATAATTTTATTCAAAACACTGCGGTAAGATTCTATTCTTGCCTGCGCAGCTTTCATATTTTCTGCCTTTACTGAGTAGTAAATTTTTAACTTAGGCTCAGTTCCCGATGGTCTTGCAGCCAGCCAGGAGCCGTCCTCAAAGTGGAATTTAAGAACATTCTCTTTCGGCAGATTTCCTATTCCGGTTGAAAAATCCTCAACCATTTTTATATCCGGGAGAAGGTCTTTGCCATTTACCCTCATATGAGTCATTGCAGCGGCAATCTTCTCTGCCCCGTCTTTTCCTTTTAGAAGATACGTATCCAGCAAGTCAAGATAATATCCATATTCCGCATAAAGTAAATTCAGGACGTCAATCAAAGTCCTGCCTTGATTTTTGTAATATGAAGCCATTTGGCAAATGAGCATAGCTGAGACTACCGCATCCTTATCACGGGCATGCGTTCCGACAAGATATCCATACGACTCTTCATAGCCTATTACAAATTCCTTGTCTTTCTCTTTTTCATATTTATTGATTTGCTCGCCTATATACTTAAAGCCCGTAAGAGTGTTTACAACATTAAGTCCGTATTTTTTTGCTATATCCGCACCCAGCTCCCCTGTCACTATTGTCTTGACAAGTGTGGATTTCGCATTAAGGCTGTCCTTTTTATTTTCCAGAACGAAGTTTACAAGAATTGCGCCCATCTGATTGCCTGTCAGAAGTTTGTATTCACCTTTGTATTTAACGGCTGTACCTATTCTGTCACAATCGGGGTCGGTTCCGACAACCAAATCCGCATTTTCTTTTTTTGCCTGCTCTATTGCAAGTGTCAAAGCATCTTTTTCTTCTGGATTTGGTGATCTTACGGTAGAGAAATTCCCATCCGGAAGTTCCTGTGATTTGACAACTGAGACATTTATACCTATATCCTTAAGAATCCTTCTTACGGGAATATTGCCTGTTCCGTGAAGAGGTGTATATATAACTTTTAAGTCGGACTTTTCTTCATATATTGACTGCTTTTTAACTTCACTCAGGAAATCATCAAGGACTTTATCTCCGATTATCTCTATATTACCGCATTTTACTTCTTCATCAAAATCATTCTTTTTTATATCTTTAAGATCCGTTACTGCATTGACTTTCTCAATCAGCTTTTTTGCAAAAGAAGGTACTAACTGACAGCCGTTTTCATCATACACCTTGTATCCGTTATATTCTTTCGGATTATGGCTTGCTGTTACAACTATACCGCCTTTGCAGCCAAGATATTTAACCGTAAAAGACAATACCGGAGTCGGCATAAGGCTTTCAAAAAAGAAAACCCTTATATTTTCTGCGCTGAGTACCGATGCCGCCGTCTTAGAAAATTCACGCGAGTTCTTTCTGGAGTCATATGCAATGGCTATACTTATATCGCCTTCATAGTTTTCTTTAAGATAGTCTGCATAGCCTTTTGTTGCCTTTGCTATCATGTATTTGTTCATTCGGTTCGGGCCTGCTCCCATTATGCCGCGCATACCGCCCGTACCAAACTCAAGATTTTTATAGAAACGGTCTTCTATCTCTTTTGGGTCATCTATTTTTTCTATCTCATTTTTTGTTTCTTCATCCAAGGAAGACCAGTATTTTATAAGTTCGTCAAATTGCATTCTTAGAACCTCCCAATAATATATTTTATTTTAGTATAATTAAAAACTTAATGCAATATTTTAGCAAAATAAAATATGGCCTTTTGTCAAATTAAATAAATAGGGCTTGTCATAATTGGTCGATATTCCTATATAAGTATAGGCGTATATTTGATATAATAAAGTGATTATAATTAATTTGGGACAGGTGTGCAAAAATGGAAAAATTCAATTTTACAATCAACTACAGCATTGACGGTCGGCGCTACAGCAGCAAAGACTTCGAAAATGAACATTATTCTATTGATACCGAGTCATTTACGGACCATATTAAACTGACACTGAATACAAAGGCAGGTCCGATAAGCGAAATTGATTTCAAGGTTTCATGTCCTTATGACTTTAGGGATAAGGACAGAGTATTCCTTAATGGTTATCAGTCATGGACAGATTGCCGTGAGTATTTCATAAATGAGGCGCCACCTCAGATGACAAAAGCAAGACTTTTCCCGCTTTTGATTTCACCTCTCGGCAAGTCCGGGGATGTAAATTTCATAAAATATGATAATGAGAACGGTCATTTTCATGGTTTTTCATATGGATATATCAGGAACGAAGATGTCGTTGATCTCTTTGCATCACTGAGCGAACGAGACGGATATACGATTATCCGTACATATTGTCCTGAAAAGAGAATTGAATTCACAAGAGATCTCGAAGGAGTATCCGTAAACAACAAATATACACTTCTTGACCTTATAAACTTTAAGGGCAGTATGGATGAGGTCTTTGATAAATATTTCGCTGCCATGAAGATAGCTACTCCGAGAGTAAGCAAGGCAAACGGATATACCACATGGTATAACTATTATTCACAAATCAATGAAAAAATTGTTCTTACAGACCTTGAGTCATTATCAAAGATTGATGCCAAAATTGATGTATTCCAGATAGATGACGGCTTTCAGACTGCTGTTGGAGACTGGCTCTCAATTGATCCTGTCAAATTCCCGAACGGCATGAAATTCATTGCAGATAAGATACACGAAAAAGGCATGAAAGCAGGTATTTGGCTTGCTCCTCTGGCTGCACAGCTCAATTCAAAACTTGCAAAAGAACACCACGACTGGCTAATAAGAAACAACAAGGGCAGGAAAGTAAATTGCGGTTTCAACTGGAATGGCTTTTATGCTCTTGACATATCAAAGCCGGAAGTAAGGGAATATATTCACAACTTCTTTGATGTCATACTCAACGAATGGGGTTATGACATGGTTAAGCTTGACTTTCTCTATGCGGCAGCTGTAGTTCCTCAATACAATAAATCCCGCGGTCAACTTATGTGTGAAGCCATGGACTTTATACGTGAATGTGTTGGTGACAAAATCATACTCGGATGCGGAGTTCCACTGGCTCCGGCATTCGGCAAAGTCGATTATTGCCGAATAGGTTCCGATATGGGACTGCAATGGAAACCAAAGCATGAAATTCAAAGAGAAGGCGTATCCACAAAAAATACCATATGCAATTCAGTATTCCGCAGAGGTCTTGACAAGAGAGCCTTCTTAAATGACCCCGATGTTTTCCTTCTTCGTGATGACAATATGGATATGACTCTTGAGCAGAGAAAGATTCTTGCTTCTGTAAACCATATCTTCGGATCACTTCTCTTTACATCGGATAATGTCGGTGATTATACACAAGAAAAGAAAGATCTGCTCTTGCATATATTCAACGACCCAAGACCTGAGATAGTCTCTGCAGAATTTTCCGAAGAGAACATACTCCGGATTGAATATTGCGAAGATGGTTCAAAGCAAACCATGTGTATTGATATGCTCAACGGAAAGTTAGTTTAAAAGGCTGACATTTTACTGAGAAAGGAAGGATGGAAATGAGGCGCAAAGGAGATATTCCCGCAGCGAGAATTGTTGTTTTTATATTTATTTGTGTTTTAGCTGCCGGAATTGTCGGCTTTTTCCCGTTTTTCCTTACTAAAACAATTGATAATGAAACTCACTCATACTTATCAGAAATATCCGAAAAGAATGCAAACCTTATAGGTCATGAAATAAGCTCGCAAATGACTCTTATCGAAAAAATGGTTGAAAGTGCGGATGTCGATGAGCTTCCGGATCTTGAGGCGACTATGAAAAGCATTTATCATGACGGCTCAACCGGAACGTATACAAGATATGGGCTTTCCCTTCCTGACGGTACAACATACACATCAGATAAGGGATATATTGATCTTCCTTATTCAAAATATGTGGATATGACATTTGAAAGCAAAACACATAACATATGTAAAGTCAGTGCAGATGAATCCATAGACGGGGCAGAAATGTTTGCAATTCATTATCCGATAATAAAAGATGATGAAGTAGTTGCTGTTTTCTTTCTCTCCGTAAATTCGGAAGCTTTGAAAGAGCATTTGTCCTCAAGTTCATTCAGTGGACAGGAATTCATGGCAATTGTAGATCATGAAGGAGAGACTATGCTTTATGGTAAAAACAATATGTTTTCTGAGACAAGCATAAATGCCGACAACTATATTGATGAGATTGCTCAAAACCTGGAAGATGGTGAGAAGGCCAAAGAAAATATTAAATCCGACATAGCCTTAGGAAACAGCGGTATATTGGATATCACATATAACGAAGAAGGATACTATATCTATTATTCTCCTCTCAATTTCAACAACTGGTATCTTTTCAGCTGTATTCCCAAGGATGCTGTTACATCTACGAGGAATACAATCATCGCATATGTTACACTTGCATGTGTTTTTATTGTCATTGCCTTTTTTATGTTTGCTCTTTATGTCATGCTGGCAGAAAGAGAAAAGCGCAGACAATTCAACAAAATATTGCACAAAGATTCGCTTACAGGCGGGCTCTCGTATGCTAAATTCTGTGTTGAAGTCAAGAACGATCTTTTTAGGCGTAGAGCACATTATGCCTTCATTGTTATGGATATAGACAACTTCAAGCATATAAATAACGTTTACGGATATGAGTTTGGAAATAAGACTATACGTTATCTTCACACCTTGTGGCTCGATATGCTGGAAGAAGGAGAATATGTTGCGCGTAATTCGGCTGAAAAATATGTTGTTCTTCTGAAGTATGATGACAAAGATGCCCTCATTGCACGTCTTGAAGCTTTTGCACAAAGATGCACAAAGTTTTATGATAACAATATGTCAGACTATATGCTGACTCCGAGTCTTGGCGTATACTTCATCCCGAAAGGTGAAAAGAATATTCAAAATATGCAGACAAGAGCTGCCATGGCTCGTGCTACCATAAAGGGCAGTTATTCAGAACATGTTGCTGTATATAATGAAAAGATTCAAAAAGAACAAAGTGAAAAGAAATCCCTTGAAGATGAACTTGAACGTGCGCTTGAAAACGGAAGGCTCAGAGTCTATTTCCAACCTCAGTTTGACACATTTACAAAAGAAATCCGTGGTGCGGAGGCACTTGTACGCTGGATAAGAGCAGATGGCTCATATGCATCACCTAATGAATTCATCTCCCTTGCGGAAGAAAGAGGAATCATCAGGGAACTTGATAAATACGTATACAGACACGTCTGTGAATATCAGGTAGACTGGGAGAAATCCGGGCTTGAGCCTATTGACTTTTCAGTAAACTTCTCTCAAAACTCCATTTCCGATGTAGATTTCGCAAGCCAGTGCAAGAACTGGGCTATATCAAAGAATGCAAACATAGACCACCTTCAGATTGAAGTTACTGAGACCGCCCTTTTCAAAGGGAGAGAATCTATCGCAGATGTTTTGGAAAACCTGAGATATTACGGTTTCAAAATCCTGATGGATGACTTTGGTACAGGTTATTCATCGCTTATGTCACTGAAAGACATGCCTATCGACTTCTTAAAGCTGGATAAGACTTTCATCGATGAATATGATACTTCACGCGGCAGAATAATATTTGAATGTGTTATTGACATTGCAAAGAAGCTGAACATAACCTTAATTGCAGAAGGTGTTGAAAAAGAAGAACAATATGAATACCTGAAAAGATTTGAGGTTGACATGGTACAAGGTTTCCTCTTCAGCAAACCCTTGCCATATGAAGACCTGAAAAAGCTTTTCAAAAATAATAGACATAAGGATTAAAAGACATAAATTAAAAGGGACTATCGCATGCAGCATCAATAGTCCCTTAATTTTTCCTTTGTTATTTATTAAGAAGTCTCAACAAATCACTGTTATCGAGAGTATCAAGTCTTTGCTTAGCAAGATAAGAAGCACCAAGCATTCCCGCTTTATTGCCGAGCTGAGCTTTTTCTATTCTTACCTTTTGATAATTAACACCTACTGATTTTATCAATTTTTCACGGATATGCTCCACAAGAATCTCTTCATTCATAATTCCTCCGCCGAGGATTATCAGTGGTGGGTTGAATATATATGAAAGAGATATAAGGCCGTTTACAATTTCATTTTCCCAATTATCCAGTGCTTCCTGAATAAAGGGGTCAGCCAGATTCTCAGGCTTGAAAATTTCTCTGCCTGACATATATCTTCCGTATTTTTCGGACACAACATCCGACAGTGCCCTGCATGATGCATAAGCCTCATAACAGCCTTCTCTTCCGCATGTGCAGCGATTGCCTCCGACATGTGTAAACATATGTCCGAATTCGCCGGCTGCAGATTTATATCCTCTGTAAAGCTGACCATCTAAATAGATTGCACCGCCTACACCGGTTCCGTATGTGAGACAAATGAAGTTGTCAAAGCCTCTGCCTGCGCCGAAATGAGCTTCGCCTACGCCTGCGCAATTTACATCATTGTCAACGGCAACTGGTACACCGTATTCTCTTTCGAAGATGCCCTTCATGTCAGTGTCAGTGAAGCCCGGTATATTATCACTGCCGGTTACTATATATCCGCGCTTAAAGTCAACCTGGCCTGCTGTGCTTATACCAATTGCATCATATTTACCTTTGTATTCTGTCATTATCTTCTTCAGGGCCTTCATAACTCCTGCAGCACACACTTCAGTGTATTCGGAATCAAGTGACGGTATCTCACCATTTTCAACAATCAAAAAGTCATCATCTATGAGGCCGTATTTAATTGCGGTTCCGCCTATATCAAAAGATAAAATTGTCATTTTCCTTTTCTCCTTTTTCATGAACCTGTGCCGGTCTTCAGCCGACAAATATTCATATCCCGGAAATTATACTATATTTTTTAAATCATATCAATAAAAAATCAAAAACTTTAGTTTTTTTATCAAAATTTATCCTTAATTCACTTGTATAATTGTTCCAAATAGTGTAAAATCTTACATGCATGTTGTAATTTATTCGTAAAGGATGATTCTATAATGGATAACGAAAACAAAAAGACTCAAGCCGAGCTTTATCGTGAAGAACGTAAAGAGAGACTTGCAAAGGTAGCTGAAAAGAAAGCTAAGAAGAATCCCAAGTTCTCAAGAGCAAAGAGAAAAATAGGCAAAGTTATAGCCATTATTCTTGTAATTGCTCTTTGTTTGGGTGCCGTAGGCGGAATCCTCAACTTCTTCGGAACACCTCAAAAGTTAATCAAGATTTCAGTTGCCGATAAAGATCTCAGTTTCTCCATGGCAGAGTTTAATTACTACTATTATCAGGTTTGGTATTCATACTCGTATCAGGCAATGTATTATGAACAAAACTACGCTTCATATTACGGCGAGGGCGCGGGTGTCACCTTTACCGGTTATGACTACACAAAATCACCTGAATCCCAGGAATATAAGTCCGATTATGAGAGTATGACAGGAGTTACAATAGACTCTTTGAATCTTAAGGATAACCAAGTAGCTACCTGGGCTGATGTATTCAAGTATGCTGCAGTTTCCCAGATTATCGAATCCAAATACGGCGCTATTAAGGCCAGAGAAGCAGGTATTGAACTTACCGAAGAAGAACAGACATCACTGGATGACAATATTGAAAGTGTCCGTGAATCAGCTACAGAAAATGATTATTCTCTTAACAGATATCTCCGTGCTCAATTCGGTAATGGTATTACAGAAAAACTTTTGAGAAATATCATAGAGCAAGGGGATCTTGCCACTTCATATTTTGCAAAAGTAAAAGAAGATACTGAAAACTCAATCACAAAAGAAGATGTTGAAAGCAGATATAAAGAGAATGCTGATGATTACAATATTGTAACTGTCAGGTTGTATACATTCTCAACAACGCTTGATGAAAGCGTAGATGACGAAGCAACCGAGAAGGCATATGCGGCGACCAAAGCAGATGCAGAGTCTTTTGCAAAATCAGTTACAGATGAAGCATCATTCGTATCACTTGCAGCAAAAGAAATTGCTGATGCTGATGAGGATACCGATGCAGAGAGCGCAACATTGTGCGAAGACTACACAAAGGCTGATTTCGAAGCACAGAGCGAAGATATGGCAAATTGGGTATACAGTGCTGACAGAGCTGTAGGAGATATCAGTGTATTTGACATAGGTGACGGAAGCTATGATGTTGTTATGATGATTGTACTTCCTCATAAAGATACATCTTCAGCAGGCAATAATGTAAGACATATACTCATATCATTCCCTGAAGGCGAAGATACAGACGAAGACGGCAATGCTGTTGTTTCAGATGCTCAGAAAGAAGAAACAAAGGCTAAGGCTGAAGAAGTTCTTGCAGAATATGAGAAGAATCCTACAGAAGAAAACTTCATCAATCTTACAAAAGAATATACCGGCGATGTTGATGATGAAGGCAATCCCAACAATGACGGTCTCTATGAAGATGTAACCAGTAGCAGTCAGTACGTTGACTCATTCAAAAACTGGGCATGTGATGAATCCCGTAAGCCGGGTGATGTAGGTATAGTTGAATCGGATTATGGCTATCATATCATGTATTATGTAGGTTCCAGTGGTGAAAGCTGGTACAATACAATAAAAGATGAGATAATAAGCGAGGCGGTTCAGGCTATCACAGATAAGATTGATACTGATTATGTTGACACATTTGACTTCAATAATATTTTCCTTAAATGGGCATTCAAATCAGAAAGCAAACAAATAAACAACATAATCACAAACAGAAACACAAGTTCATGATAAAAAAAGTTTAAAAGGGCTTCGAAAGAAGCCCTTTTTCTATTGTCTATAATGTAAATATCCTGTATAATAAAATGTAGATTTATTTCCTGACCGGAGTGATTAAATGAGCAGCAATTTCTCCTTTTATTTAATAACTGATTCCCATTATATGTCAAAACAAAACTGGGTCGAGGGCGAGCCGATTAATCTGCGTGTACGTCCGGATAATTTAGCACTGAAATATACTCCGGAAATACTTGATGCATATATTGATGAAATCATCAATGATAAAGATATAGATACGGTTATTTTTCTCGGTGATAATATTGACAACGGTGACATGAATTCACATTATGAATTTCGTGAGCGCCTTAAAAAGTTGACAGACAACGGTCAAAAAGTATATATGGTTTATGCGACCCATGACTATATCGGTGCTGAGGATGACGAATGCAACTTCCAGACCGCAAAACGCTATCTTGAAAACGGGACAGAAGCTATTGAGTTTATGCGAAGAGCAAATCTCCCCGGCTTTTATTATGACTATACTCAAAAGAATGCAGTCTCAGTGGATAAGGAAAGCGGTTCATATTCCGTAAAACTTTCTGATAATATTCTTTTAATCTCTCTTATAGATAACGGAAACGGCAGAAGCTATTGCGGCCTTTTTGATGAAGGAATCTCATGGCTCGAAGCTAGGTTAAAAGAAGCAAAAGAAAACAATACCATGGTCATAGTTTGTGTACACCATCCCCTGCTTCCGCCTCACGATCTTTATGAGGCAATTGTTCCGGCAGAGATGCTTGGCGGACGTGATAAATTAAAAGACTTATTCTTCCGATATGACGTGAGAGCAGTTTTCACAGGGCATACGCATGTGCAAAACATACGCAAGCTTGAAAATGCGGAAGGCAAATATCTTTATGACATTTCCACTATCTCACTGGCAAATCCCTATGGCCTTATGAGAAAAGTAAGCATTGATTGTGAAAGCAGCCTTTGTAAGGTAGAAAATGTGTTTGCCGACATATGCAAATATGGTACACCTGATAGAGACGAACTTTATTCACAAAACTTCCCCGGCGCTTATGAGAGACTGCTTCCCATGGCTGAGACTGATTTTGATTTATTCTTATCTGAGTCAAAAGGCTTATTGCCGGCAGAAAAATTAGCAAAGTTCAGACTGCCGCTGAAAGTTTTTCTCGGGAAGCTTAATAAAATGACTATGTATTCATTGGCAAAACACGCAAAAGTTGCAAAAAGTCTGACAGATGAAGAAAAAGATAAAGCTAAAAAGATGAAAGCTGCAGATGCTGTCTTTGAAGTCTTAAAACATGTATTCAGAGGCAATGGTATCTATACGCCGGAAAGTATGGAATACAAGATTTTTCATGGTTTCTTTGTGCGAATTGATAAGTTAAAAATCAAAAAGCTTCAAACTCTATTACACGGATACAGCCTGGCTTCTGTAATAGAAGGATTTTTATATAACAACAGAACAGGCGACGATGATAATATCAGCTTTTATCTTAAATAGCGGAGGTATAAAATGAAACTGGCAGTAATCGGCGGTGGCGGAGTTCGTTCCATGTTTCTTGCAAAAAGTCTTGCTCAAAGGTCTGAGGAACTGGGAATAGAGATTGTCAGCTTTATGGACAACAACACGGAAAAACTTGACATCTTCGGCAAGATGGCAAAGCATGTTGCATATGAGATAAATCCGGATTTGCAATTTGAAGTGACAGATGACAGTATTAAGGCTGTAACAGATGCAGATTATGTAATAACGACCATCCGTGAGGGCGGAGATGAAATGCGTGTCAGGGACGAAAGAATCGCTCTTTCCAACGGTGTTATCGGTCAGGAGACAACAGGCGCTGCCGGTTTCTCATTTGCAATACGCAGTGTAAACGTTCTTGCGCAATATTGCGAGCAGATAAAAAAATATGCAAAGCCTTCCTGCAAAGTTTTCAATTTCACAAATCCTGCAGGTGTCGTAAGCCAGACGCTACGTGATATGGGCTATGACTTTACTTATGGTATATGTGATGCTCCTACCGGAATGCTAAACAGTTTTGCCGCTCTATATAACGCGCCGGAAGGCTCTGTGAGAGGCGAAGTTTACGGACTGAACCATTTATCCTTTTTCAAATCTGTTATCTTAGACGGCAAAGACATTATGCCGGACCTTATAAACAACGATGAAGCATATACAAAAACAGATTTAAGATATTTTGAAAAATCATT
Source organism: uncultured Clostridia bacterium (assembly GCA_937884995.1). Classification (GTDB taxonomy): domain Bacteria; phylum Bacillota; class Clostridia; order Oscillospirales; family Acutalibacteraceae; genus Fimenecus. Next base: position 93,736 of record CAKZZL010000035.1, on the reverse strand, counting down.
GCTCCAAAAAAAAGGCTGCATACCCAACGAATATCTCTTTTACTTTTACTATCCTGAAAAGTCATTAAAGAATATATTAAACGCAAAGAAGACAAGAGGCGAACAGATTTGTGAAATCAACAAATCCATGATAGCCGAGCTCAAAGAGATAGATATCGATAATGATTTTGATAAGGCTCTTAAGATTTTTGAGAAATGGTACGGTCAGCGTGAGAACAATTATATGGCCGAAGAGACAGGCATAAAGCGTGAAGGCAACTGGACATTTGATATCCATTCTCGTGACAACGGCGGTTATGCAGGCGTCGCTTTGAAGTTTATTGAGATAGAATCAAAGTCATTATCCGACAGCATGATACTATGCAGTTTAAATATGGGTGCTATAGCAGGTCTTGAATATAATGATGTTGTGGAGATAACATGCGATATATCAGGCGGCAATGTTATTCCTCATCGTTTTGATGAAATAGATGAATCCAATTTCGAACTCATCCGGAAAGTTAAAGTTTATGAAAGACTCGCATCAAAAGCAATCAGAGAAAAATCCATATCGGTTGCAAGAGATGCGCTTGCGGTACATCCGCTTGTAAACTCCAATGAAACAGCAGATAAACTAATCAATGAATATATGATATTAAACAAAGAATATACAAAGGACTGGAACTGATATGTCATTTATTGCAGGAGCAGGACTTACGAATATAGACTTACTTTACACCGGTATGCCGAGAATTCCGAGCATCGGAGAAGAAGTATATTCAAAGGGTTTTGAGTTGCAGCTCGGAGGAGGAACTCCGGCCACTTTAATAAATTTGGGAAGACTTGGAATAGAAACAAGGATTGCCACAAAACTCGGTAAAGATATTTTTTCAAATTTTGCAAAAGAGAAATATGCAGAAAACCGGGTCGAGATTTTGAATCTCTATGACGGAGATGATATTCCCGTAAACATCACATCAGCAGTTATTTTAAAAGATGACCGCAGTTTCATCACTTACGGCAGGCCGTCTATGGAATCTGACAGCATAAGTTCTGAGCTGTTTTACAAAATGGCCCGGGGTTCAAAGATAACTTTAATGCAAGCAGGCTCTTTTTATGACACATATGCAAAACTTCATGACGAAGGCAGCCTCCTTATTCTCGATATGGGCTGGGAAGACGATATGTCGATTGAAAAGTATAAGGACTACCTGCGTATAGCTGATTACTACACACCTAACAGAAAAGAAGCACTGAAGATGACCGGCTGCAGCGATATTGACTCTGCACTTGATGCGTTATCTGAATATTTTGACACCCCGGTTATAAAGCTGGATAAAGACGGATGTATTGCAAAAGTCAATGGTGAAAAAATATTTGTAAAAAGTATAGATAGTTTTGTTAATGTTGATTCCACAGGAGCAGGAGATGCTTTCTTAGCCGGTTTTTCTTACGGGGTATATATGGAACGCCCGGTAGATGAATGCCTGCTATTTGGCAATATCACCGGAGGGAAATGTGTAACCGGGGTCGGTGCTCTCACGGCATATTTAACCAAAAAAGAATTATTAAAAAAAGCGAGGAAAAGCCATGAATAACAAAAAAGAAGTTTATACACTTGCCAATGCCCACCTTGATACAATCTGGAGCTGGGATTTTGAAACGACCGTAGGAAAATATATCTACCGGACAATGACCGATAACTTCAAACTTTTTGAAAAATATCCGGATTATCGTTTTAATTTCGAAGGCGCCTATCGCTATGAACTGATGGAGGAATACTATCCTGAGCTTTTCGAGAAAGTAAAGAAATATGTGGCTGAGGGCAGATGGAATGTGTGCGGTTCCGCTTATGAAAACGGTGATGTCAACGTGCCGTCTCCTGAAGCTTTGTTCAGAAATATCCTTTATGGAAACGGATATTTTAATAAGACTTTTTCAAAAGAGAGCAACGACATATTTTTGCCTGACTGTTTCGGCTTCGGCTATGCCCTTCCGACTATAGCAAGGCATTCCGGTCTTAAAGGATTTTCCACGCAAAAGCTTGCCTGGGGCAGTGCATACGGTGTTCCCTTTGATTTGGGAAAATGGTACGGTGTAGACGGTCAGTTCGTCTATGCATCCTTAAACACCCACAGTTATACTCATACACTGAGTAAAATACGGAAATGGCAGGTCATAACGGATAAACTTGCTGAAAATGCAAAATACGGTCTCGCAATGACAGCTGTCTATCATGGTACAGGTGACAGAGGCGGCGCACCGAAATCACGCGGCGTAAAAGTACTTGAAAAAGAGATGCAGGAAAATAACAATTCTGATATTTTAGTCTATTCATCAAGTCCCAGTGAACTTTTTGATGCCATGGACTCTCTCGATGTCAGTGTAAAAGAAAAACTTCCAAGCTGGGATAATGAGCTTGTTATGTCCACTCATGCGGTAGGCAGTTATGTTTCCCGCGCTATATCAAAGCGTTGGAATCGCCGTAGCGAAGAACTTGCAGATACAGCTGAGAGAAGCGCTGTTTGCGCATATATACTGGGCAGAGACTATCCTCAGAAAGTTTTTGAAAAAAGTTGGAAAAGAATAATACGTCATCAATTTCATGACGACCTTACAGGAACCTCCGTACAACGCGCATACAAACGGGTATGGAATGACTACGCATTAAGCATAAATGAGCTTATTCAAGAATATGAATCATCTGCCAAATACATTTCTTCCTTTATGGACAGCAGCTGGGTTAAAGGGACAGCCATATTAATCAATAATCCTTGCGAATATGACAGAACTGATATAATCGAAATAGAAGGAAAATTTGACGCAGACAGCTATATATTGAAAGATAAAGACGGGAAAATATATCCCTGTCAAAAACTTGATAATTCATTAATTGCAATAGTTGATACCAAGTCTTTAAGCTATACTATTTTTGATTTGTCATCCGGACAAACAGATAACGTAAGCTCGTTAAAAGTATCAGAGAAGGCAATTGAAAACAGCTTTTTGAAGGCAAGCATTAATGACGACGGATATGTATATGAAATATTGGATAAAAAATCCAATAAGCAGTTGCTTAAATCACCTATTGTCCTTGCAATATATAACTATAACGGAAGCAAGGAATGGCCTGCATGGGAAATACCTAACGACGAAGCTTTAGAAGGCGCTTCATATCCGCAGCTTGTCAAGAGTGAGATTCTTGAGTCAGGTCCTGTAAGAGCCAGCATCAAACTTGATTATGAATATAACAGAAGTAAGTTCAGCTGCATCATATCTCTTACTGAGAACGGACAAATACTGACTTTTGAAAATGAAATTCTCTGGCAGGAATTAGCAAAGATAGCTAAGCAGGAGTTTTCTCTCAATGCAGATAATGAATTTGCAACTTTTGATTTGGGCCTCGGAGCCATTAAGAGAACAAACAGAACCGAAAAGTTATATGAGGTACCTGCTCAGAAGTGGGCTGATCTCAGTGACGGCAATGTCAATGTTTCTATAATCAGTGACTCAAAATACAGCTGGGATAAAAAGGACAACAACACACTTCGCCTTACTGTATTACATACACCTAAGAAGAATTATCGTATTGACTCAATGCAGTCTATGATGGATTTAGGATTAAACAGATATGCCTTTGCCGTATACTCACATGAAAACGACGATCTGCTCCGGACAAACAGACTGGCAAAAGATTTCCATCAAAGAATGCCCGCATTCATCATTTCAAAACATGAAGGTAAACTCGGCAATGAATTTTCATTTGGCAAAATAGTCGGCAACAATGTTCTCCTTCGTGCCATGAAGAAAGCAGAAAATGACGATTCCATTATCCTGCGTTTCAATGAGATAAATAATAACGAAAACGCCAAATGTGCTTTTTCATTTGAGACAAATATTAAGTCTGCCAGCGAATGTCTGGCAAATGAAAGAGCCATTTCCGATGCCTTCTTAGAGAAAAACATGCTGATATTTAAAATCGATAAATATGCAGTTAAAACATTCAGCGTTATCCCTCAAAGATTTAAGGAAGATTCCGTCACATCTTCAGCAATAGACTTTGAAGGAAATCAGGATGCGTATTCAGCCAATGATTCCGTCAAGAAAGATTTACTGCCCAAGATAGGCTTATCACTTCCGTCTGAGCTTCTTTCAGATTATCTTACATCTTTCGGCTGTTCATATGCTCTTGCTGCAGATAAGAAAGTATTGATTGCAAAAGGTGGCAGCATAAGCCTTCCGGAAGGCACGAAAAAGGTTTATTTACTCTGCGGAGCACTTTCGAATGATAAAAAAGTAATAATCAACGATAAAGAGTTTAAAATAAACTCCATCAGCGAAAGATATGCAGGTTGGGATTTGTATGATTACAAGGAAACAGCCTTTATTAAAGACGGCAGATTGGGTCTTGAATTTACCCATTGTCACTCTCAAAACGGAGATGAGATAGCAAAGAGCCTTCTTTTCTGGATAGTTGAAGTTGATATAAATGACGCTAAACTTCATCTTCCAGATGATGATGACATTCTCATCCTTTCAATCATAGCAGATTCTTCTGCTGCCGAATGCAAACTTGCGACTGAGCTTTTCGAAAAAGTTGAAAAAAGGCCATTTACTTTTGAAATGGATGAAGAGCAAATGAAGCAATATAAAGAATATAAGAAACGTTCAAATATGAATGATAAAGGCAGATATTATTCTACATATAACAAGTAAAAGAATAAGGGAGAATTTGTATGGCGGATAATCAACAAAAACGCTATGTAAGTCCAAAGGAAACACTGGCATACGGCTTTTCAAATGCCGGACAGGTTTTCGGATATAACCTCGTTGCGGGAGGCTATCTATCCATGTTCTTTACCAAAGTATTCGGTATACCGGCTGCTGCGGTTTCAACAATGATCCTGTTTTTAGGAATCTGGGATACAATAAATGACCCTATTATGGGTGCTGTCGTTGATAAGACAAGAACACGTTACGGCAAACTTCGCCCTTATCTTTTGTTTGTTCCCCTGCCCTTATCAATAACGACAATTTTGCTTTTCTCGGGTCCGCTCATTCTATCCGATGTTAAAAGCATAACGATAAAAATCATATATATGTATATCTCATACTTTATCTGGGAATTTTTCTATACAATAGGAGATATTCCTTTTTGGGGAATGAGTGCTGCAATTTCTCCAAACCCGGCTGATCGTACACGCTGTATTTCAAGTGCCAGATTCATATCCGGAATTGTGGGTGGCCTTTCAACAACGATATTGGTTATGCTTATGGATTTAAGCAACAACCATATTATCGGGCTCTCACTTGCTCAGGTATTTTGCCTGATGGCAGTTATAGCGGGAACATTCGGTATGGCTCTCTTTTCTTTATCAGGTATCTTTTGTAAAGAAAGAGTGGTGCAGACAGTAAAAGAGCCCAGCGTAATCGAGGGCTTCAAGGTTTTATTTAAGAATAAGCCGCTTTTACTCATCGTATGCGGCAATATAATCGGAGCATTGAGTGGTTTAGCCGGAGTATTCCAGACCTATTATTTTGCAGAAGTTATCAACATAAACTCTCTTATGCTCTTAATAGGACTGCCCGGGACTCTTATCGGATGGGCAACCTATCTTGTAATACCTAAGCTTAAGAAAAAATTTGATAACCGTCAGATCGTTTTTCTTAATGGAATCACAAGACTTTCTGTTGCCACACTCGTCTTCTTTATAGGTCTCGGTCACTACAGCAGTGTTAAAGTTATACTCCCATTGCTCATTATACGAAATATAATATTCAGTTTCTTTGATACCATCAATATGGTTATCCCCACCGAAATGATAGGTGATACTATTGACTATATGGAGTGGAAGACAGGCGAAAGAAATGAAGGTGTCTCCTTCTCTGTTTTGACCTTTATCAGCAAGTTAACAGGTTCTATTTCCACTTCTGTTGCCACCGCCTTATTGCCGATAATAGGCTTAAGCTATGTTACAATAAACGGAGAACAAACCGCTGTTAAAGGTGATCATACCGATATGCTCATCTGGACATTCTACAGCCTTGTTCCTTACGTTTTAGGCGTCCTAAGCATCATACCATATTTCTGGTACAATCTTACAGGCGATAAACTTGCACAGATACGCAGTGATTTAAAAGAAAGATATGAAGATCTTTCTCAGCAGGTATCGGGAGGTGAAGTCGTTGAATAATAAATGTCCAAAATGCGGAGAAAAACTAAATCCGTTTTATTTAAAGCAAAATTGTCCTCATTGCGGTGTTGATATCTTATATTACAAGCTTGATGAGAGACTTGAGGCAGATGCAGCAGAATCACTTCGCCAGGAAATGAAACTAAAAGCATTCAAGGATACGATAATAAGTTCGGCTTTTGCCTCACCGATTTTGATTATACGTTTTGTTCTTTTCTTCACGCCCCTTGCTTCAACGTGCCTTCCGGTCTATAAAGATTTGACACTTATAAGCCTTATAATGGGTATAATAAAAGGAAGCCTTGATACCGATGCATATTTGCTGCCGATTATCAGCATGGCACTTGTCATACTGCTGTCACTTGCCGTTATAGTATCATCACTTTTCTCATCAACCAAGCATGGTCTTATACGAAATCTGATTTTCTCGGCAGTAAATACTATTGTCTTATTAGCTTTTGCTTTCATTATCAAAAATCTCGGAATTGGATGGTATCTGACTCTATTGATATACCTTTTAGAGATTTTACTTCACTTTGTAGCTGATAGGATTATAAAGAAGAAAAAAGATACAGAAAGATAAAATTTTCCCTTTAGAGTTCAGCTTACTCTAAAGGGATTTTTTATAACTATTTTTTGAACTTTTTATATATCGCTATAGAAACGCTTGTAACAGCAATTACAGCAAGTCCTATTTCTATTTTCGGTATCACTTGTTTAGCTGAAGTAGGTGCATTGTTCATAAAAGTAAATTTTAGTTTATCGCTGACTTCAAAATCAGGAAAGTCTTCTGCTGTTACAGTATATGTTTCATATTCCGCTGGATTCTTTTCATCAAATTCAAAAACACGTACTCCTCTTTTATATGCAGGTCCGTATGTATTAAAACCTACACCCTGAGTGTAGCCTAAATCTATACCCTGATACCTGCCGACAAAACTATTCGCATGGTCATGTCCGTAATATACGGAAAAAACATCTCCGCATTCCTTGAATGCATCAAACTCTCCGCCGTTTTTGAAGGGAACTGCGGGTGACTCCCCTATAAATGACTTTTCATAATTTCTGCAATTGTCTTTATCTATTGTATAATAGCCTGCATACTGATCATATCCTCTTACATATCCGGCTGTCTTCTTATCATTCTTAATCAAAAGATTATATACTTCCGGCACAGGTATATGTTGAAAGACTATTGAAGGTATGTATTTTTTGTTATCTGCATAGAGCTTATCACGGGTTTTTCTATACCACTCAATTTGCGACTCTGATACCGGCGGGCTGTCTCCGCCTATATCCATACTCAGACTGTCAATAAGGTAGATATTCATGCAGTCTTTGCCGTTTCTGTCTTTTACAAGAAGGTTATGATTGCAATATCCTTCTATATTATCATCTGCATTAAAAGCAAGACACAAAGGATTATCTTTATATATCTTAAATTGTTCTTCCTTGGAGAGTGCAAAACGATTATCATCGTGATTGCCGTAAACATAGGTAAAGGCTATACCTGCGTCAACCACCGGTTTTAATATTGTATTTATGGAGTTTTTTACTTTCTCATATGAATTGCCGATAAAGGAAGGCGCAAGTCCGTATATTTGATCTCCGGAGAATATGACAAGGTCTGGCTTTTCGCTTTCTATGGCTCTGCTTATGAGATTAATGGTATCAGGTGAGACATTTGCGGTATCTTGTATATCCGCAATCTGCATTATACGGAATTTTCCGTTTTCATTAAATTTCAGCATAGTTTTCTCCGTCTATCTTAGATCTTCTCAAGCCGTACCAAATCTTTAACAACTTCTCCGGCTATTATAAGGCCGGCTGCAGAAGGTACAAAAGCAAGTGAACCCGGCACTTGCCTTTTTTTAATATTTTCTTCACTTTCAGCAGGAGTTATAGGCTTTTCCTTGGAATAAACAACCTTTAGTTTCTTTATTCCGTTTTCTTTGCAAAGCTTTCTCATGACTTTTGCAAGCGGGCAAACACTTGTCTTAAAAATATCTGCAACTTCAAAAGCTGAAGCTTCGATTTTATTGCCTGCGCCCATAGAACTTATCACCGGCACACCTGCGTTTTGTGCTGATTTTACAATCTCGATTTTCCCCTTAACTGTGTCAATTGCATCAACTACATAATCATATTTTGAAAAATCAAATTCATTGCTGTTTTCAGGCAAAAAGAATGTTTTATATGTTTCAACCTTGCATTCCGGATTTATATCCAATATTCTCTCTTTTGCTGCATCCACCTTATACATCCCCAGGCTTGAATGTGTTGCAATTATCTGCCTGTTGATATTTGTTACCGATATCCGGTCATTATCTATAAGGTCAAGAGCCCCCAGTCCGCTTCGTGCGAGGGCTTCAGCTGTATATCCGCCTACACCGCCGATACCAAATACTGCCACTCTTGAATTTTTCAATATATTCATTGCCTCTTTTCCGAGAAGCAGTTCCGACCTTGAAAACTCGTTTACCATATCTGTTTCCTTAAATCACATAATTATTTGAGAAATCCTGATTCATCAGATCAGCAAGAGTTATATTCTTAAAGTAATCTCTCGTAAGTTTATAATAGCCTTCCCACACAGCAAGAGTCTTGCACTCTGCTGCTCTTTCGCAGGGTGGAGCATCAGACTTTAGACACGCTACAGGAGCAAGGTCTCCCTCCGTGTACTCAAGTATTTCTAAAAGGTTATATTCATCCGGAGCCTTTGTCAACTTATATCCTCCACCCTTGCCGTGTGCTGTTTCTATTAATTTTCCCTTTTTAAGTAACGGAAGGATTCTTTCAATATATTTCAGTGATATATCCTGTCTTTCGGCAACATCTTTCAGTGATATAAAATCACCTGTATGGTGTTCAGCCAGATCCAAAAGTATTCTTATGGAATATCTTCCCCTTGTAGATATCATTTTTTCACTTCCAATTATATTTTTCCTTATTATACTACTTATTTGGTAGATAAATCAATAATTATATAAACAAATACAGGTGCAAAACTCTGGTCGCACCTGTATAGCTTATTATTTATTTTGTCTTTTTACCAACTCATCATTTCATCGGTATCTTCCAGGAGTTCATCCAGTTTGTTCAGGAAAGGAACTATGTCCGGGAAGCCCCCGATTTTGTGATCGAAAAGAATTGTAATCGGTAAAAACTTTATTGTTTTAAGTTGAATATTTCCGTTTTCATCCTTATATACTTTTTCTTCATCTCTTGCACGGCCGAATGCAATAACTGTTGTTGTGGGCTGCAAAACAGGAGAAGTTGTTGCAAAGCCCTTGCCGGAATAGATGGAGCCGAGGTCCGAAATACAAATAGTACCCTCACCTATATCTTCTGCACCTAAAATATCATTAGGATCACTTTCTTTTCTGTATTGTTTCCTTATTTTACGTGGTGCAAATTCAACTTTATTTTTTCCTATAAGACTTGCAAGGCCGGTTGAAATTGCCTGAATTATCTTACCGTGCTTGGCAAGGTCAAGCATTCTTTTAACAGCAACATCATATAAAGCTTCATCAAATATGGTATTATTCAGCTTTCTCTCAATCTCCGAAACCGCAAATGCAAGCTCATCCAGGTTTTTATTTCCTGCATCATGAAGCAGAAGCGGAAGCATTCTGCCATCAGGCAGTATAGTCGGCATTGAAACCTCTATTGACTCTTTGTAATCGATATATCCTGTTGAATTCTGTGGCTTATATTTCATATGAGCATTGAGAATAGGCGCAGATTTTACACATTCTGTAAAGAAGCGAAGCATGAATGTATTAAAGCTGATTTTTATTGGTCTGCTACTATCTTCATGTATCTTGGTATATACTTCCCAAAGTTTTGTGATATCGGCCTCTCTTACAAATCCCGCTACAGGTATTGTCTGCTGAGAAATTGTCAATGAATAACCGGTAGCTTTCCTTATAAAATCAAGCCCTTCGGTATGATCCTTGAGTTCATATTCCTTTTTTCTGTTAAACTCGTCTTTTCTTTTTTCTCTTTGATAACCCAGAGTATATTCTTTATAACCTTCAGCCAATATTATCACTTCCTCACTTACTCTATTTTACTTTATATGCGCTTTTTTTTCAATATATTTTGCCTTAATCTTTGGCGGATCTCCCGTCCCTCCTTACCTCGGTTGCGGGTCTCCCGGAAGTCAAAGATGACGAGGGCGACTGAGTAACATAAAGTCCTCCTAAAAACGAAACACCGGCAGGGGTTTACCTCTGTCGGTGTTTTGTCGTATTCCCTAAAATTATTCCTCGAAAGAATAGCGAGTTCGGATTATACTCGAATGGTGGACCAGCAGGGACTCGAACCCCGGACCGTCCGGTTATGAGCCGGATGCTCTAACCAACTGAGCTACTGGTCCATCGCAAATCGCTTAATTATTATATAAATAAAAATATTAAAAGTCAATAGCAAAATTACTTCATATTAAAAAAACTTGGAAAAAGTAAATTCCCAAAGTAAATTCCATATCGGAAGTTAAATGTGGAAATTAGAGTAGGAAGACGTTGGAAACGCCTTCCGAAAGTTAATGGCTTTTTAAGAAGGAAAAATTTCGGGGTACGCTTTCTTAAGGCATACCCCGTCTTAGATGTATTATATTGCTTTTTATTCAGTTTTCTCTTTTTTACCAATGCTCAATAGATCAAAATTATTCGCTTTTGTTAAGAACTTGCTATCTGACTTTTCAGCCCACTTTAAGATTGCAGTTGCAATAAGATATCCAAGTATACCTGCGATAATTCCGATAAAGCATCCGCCAACTACATCTGAAGGATAATGAACGCAAAGATAAATTCTTGAAAGTCCGGTTCCTACAGCAAGGCATAAGAAAATCCAGCTGAATTTCTTACTGAGAGTAAGGAAAAGTGATATTGCCGTTTCTACAGCCAAAGTTGTATGTCCGGACGGGAAAGATTTGTCACTTTCCACATGTGCTCCGGCATCTTTATACCACTTCATGTATTCAGCATTATTAGCATAGAATACATAAGGACGATCGCGGCCAAACAGAGGCTTAAATATGCCATTTGTAAGAATTGTTCCTATGGCAATTGCGAGGAATAAGACACAACCTGTTTTACGAAGTTTTTTGGTAAGCATGCAGAAAATTGCAAAAAGTATAAGCGGAATTGAGAACAAAGCTTCCCCGAATATTGTCAGAAATTCTGCTATATAGTGCATAACTGTGCTTCTTATACCACTAAAAGCTTCATAAACAGACCAGTCAAAACCTTCAAATAAAGACCAGTCAAAGTTCATAAAAAATTCTCCTTTTTCATTTTTAATTATTCTACCATAATCTCTGTTTTATTTCAAGAAGAATGCATTATCCGAAGTTTTTTTGCCAAATTAAAATGCAAAAATTTGTATTATTTTACTATTTCAAAAGGCCTTATCTGGCTCTATAATATATGTATAGATTATATACAGGAGATAGTACATGAAAATACAGTTTTTGGGTGCTGCCCACGAAGTTACAGGTTCAAAAACATTAATCACAGTTAACGGCAAGCATATATTGGTTGATTACGGTATGGAACAGGGTATCGATATATATGAGAACACACCCCTGCCTATTTCCCCCGCTGACATAGATTACATTTTCCTGACACATGCACATATTGACCATTCCGGACTGATTCCAAACCTTGTGGCCAATGGATTTTCCGGTTCAATTTATTCTACTTTCGGCACACAAAAGCTATGCTGGATAATGCTTATGGATTCAGCGCATATACAGGAATTTGAAGCTGAGTGGAGGAACAGAAAAGCAAAGCGTTCAGGTGATGATATATATGTTCCTCTCTACACACAGGAAGATGTAATGAAGACCATGCCGCTCTTTGTATCCTGCCATTATAACATTGAATACAAAGTCGATGAAGGAATCAGCATAAAGTTCTTAGATGCCGGTCACTTACTTGGTTCATCAAGCATCGAAATAGAGTTAAACGAAAATTCAAGATCAAAGACCCTCCTCTTTTCCGGAGATGTCGGCAATATAGACAGGCCGCTTTTGCGCAACCCTCAAAAGCCGGAAAAAGCAGATATTGTTATATGTGAATCAACATACGGCAACCGCCTTCATGGGCCGAGATTTGATTATGTGACTCAGTTATCCAATGCTATACAGCGCACACTCGATCGCGGAGGCAATTTGGTTATTCCCTGTTTTGCCATAGGCAGGACGCAGGAAATGCTCTATTTAATCCGTAAAATCAAACAAGATAATTTAGTCAAAAATCATGCAGATTTTCCTGTGTGGATTGACAGTCCCCTCGCGGTTGAAGCGACTAAGATATACAGCGACCAGAGCCTTGTGGAATATTATGACAGAGAAACTCTTGATTTACTTGATGCGGGCATAGATCCTATTCATTTTTCAAATCTCAATTTATCAGTAACAAGCGAAGATTCAAAAAAGATTAATACAGATAAGACACCGAAAGTTATTTTATCTGCCGCAGGAATGTGCGATGCCGGTCGTATAAGGCATCATCTTAAGCATAATTTATGGCGTGAGGAGTCAACTATTCTTTTTGTCGGCTATCAATCAGAAGGTACATTGGGACAAAAACTTTTAAATGGAGCAACAAGTGTAAAACTCTTTGGTGAAGAGATTGCAGTTCATGCTGAAATTGCAAAAATGGACGGTATCAGCGGTCATGCAGACCGTGATATGCTTATTGACTGGCTCTCAAATATTTCGCCAAATCCTGAAAAGATATATATTAACCACGGCAATGATGATGTATGCGATGAATTTGCGGCATTGGTCAGTGTTTCATTATCAGTAGATGCCACTGCCCCTTACAATGGAGCTGAGTACGATCTTCTAAGCGGAGAAATGCTTCAGGGTGGCAATCATGAAAGAATTTCAAAGAAGAAGCCAAGCCAAAACAGAGCGGATAGTGTTTTCCAAAGACTTCTCAATGCAGGCAAGAGACTCCTTATCGTGATAGAGCATAACCGCGGAGGAGCAAACAAAGACTTAGCGAAATTTACAGATCAAATTAACGCTCTATCTGACAAATGGGACAGATAAGAGCAAATATAAAAATATGAACTACTCGGTAACTTGTTGCCGAGTAGTTCACTTTATAATCAAAAAGAAAAGTGTGTATTATCGCACACTCATCAGCATTCAAGTAGGAAACTCAGTGTTTTATTTCTTTCCTGTAATCATCCGGGACACCAAATAAATAATCCGGCAAGTCATACTCATATATTTCGCAAGTCAATCCTCCTGCTGCATTTCGATCCCGCCATGTCAACACCTCTTTTGCAGAACACTTTATTTTAACCTGGAATTTTTCAAACTTCAATAGGTTACAGTGCCGGTACATAAAGTGTGTAAAAAAATAAAATAGCGGGTTTTCATCTCGGCTATAAATAAATGAGAATTCCCTCCCGTTTAATTAAAATAAAAAACACAGTCACTGTTTTGTATGGTGGCTGTGTTTCATACGTATTATCATTTACCTTTAGGTTTGAAAAAATGCTGAACTTTTCCGATGATGAATATTATCTTGTTTGCTTCTGCTATTGCAACCTTTTTTGCAACGGCTTTAAGTCCTACAGTTAAAGTCGATATCAATGCTCCCATCAGCACACTTACAAAAATATCCGCAATCAGTTTTTTTGAAATGATATATGCAGCAAGCGATGCTCCAAGTGCACCTGATAATATTCCGCATATGTCACCTATTACATCGTTGCATATACTACTTACATGAGCATTATTCCTGATAAGTTTAACAGCCTCTTTTGAGCCTTTGATTTTTTGCGATGCCATGGCATGAAATCTGGCTTCATCGCCGGATAGGACTGCAACTCCGGCCATGTCTGCAACTATGCCTATAAGTATTACTATAAGTAAGATGACACAAAGCAAAATAACATTTATATCGGACAGCATTATCGCTACAAAGCTGAATAATGCTGATAATATAAATGTCAGCAAAAATATAAAAATTGTAAATCCATTATTTTTCATAACAAAAAGGTGTATGGTAATGCCCCAAATCAATTTTATGGCTTAGGTCGAGTTGAATTTCTCTTGCATCCACCGTCGGTTACCCTTGGGCGATTTCTCTTTACGGATACAAACTATCCTTTGCAGGGGAAGTTACTCGATTACCACTTAGTCCATACTTCAATACTTGCGGCAATACACTCTAGAGATTTTCTCAAACACACAGTGAGTATCTTTATCCGCTTTAGCAGATACATTTTCAAATTTCTTATCCCATGCACCCACGCACGGCATATGCTTTTTTGAGATCGCGCAACCAGGGGATGTCTGCTGTATGCCGTTACAACATTTCCCAAGGTTTTAAATTACATGCTGCCCCAATCTGGGCGAAAGCGGCATACATATAAAGTGCATTCGCATAATCAGTAGATTTTTAGCCCTACCTTCGGATACTGTGTGTGACTAGAATAGTGCACCATACACGACTACATTATACCACTTTTGTATTTTTTGTCAAAAATGAGCCCCGGTCTTCTCTTGTTTTGACCTTATTACGCAATAATAAGAATTAACTATTTTTCCCTTGAAGTTAGCAGGATTTATTCATCTTTAGGGAAAAATCTCTCAACTATTTCCTTGGATGATGCACATATTCCTTCCGGACTTATTGAGTCCAGAATATTGCCAATATAATAAGTGTTTTGTTTTCCCTGAAGCTTATCCAGTTTTGTAAATGATATGTCATTTCCCTCATCAAAAGTGAGATAAGGAAAGCATCTTATTTCCTGCTCATATAGCCTTTCTTTAACATGATATCCCAGAGCATTAATATCATTTGCCATAAGAATCAGATTTTCATCAAGAGATATCTCATCGTTTCTGCAGGCATATACCGTACAAGGACAATTATCCTTAATATCATCTCTGTTTTTTAAAATCATGAAAGCATGACCATTATTTTCAATGCATCTGTTTTCATATATATATCCGGATTTATCAGGATTTTTTCCGTCAGCAAAAACTGCGAGAAAAGATACAAGTCCTTTATATTTTATCCTCTCAAAAATCTTTTTCCCTTCATCAGCTATGTCTGAATATTTAGCATATTCATCAAAATCTCCGGCCAGAATCAATTTGTCAAATTCTTCGACTCTCTCATTCCCTTTATAGCGGATTGTAACCTTTATTTTACCCAGTGTTCCCGGCGCGGGGTGCTGAACTTTTCTTACTTCGCTGTTGACATTTGCAGGATGTATTAAGTCTTCGTTAATTCGCTTAAAAATATTCTGTGCTCCCTCATCCCATAAAGTCAGGTTCATATTTTTAATGTCATATATATCATAGTTTTTCAAGCGGTTTATGACAAAAACTGCGGCTATATCATCTATTTGTCCGTTCGAAAAAGGAATTATTGAAAGTGAGAGATATTCACTGATTTTCTTTAGTTTCTTCTTTTTGCAAAATTCCTTAAATGTTAAAGACAAATCTTCATTATCCGGATTATCAATTATTCTCTTTAATTTTTCAATTTCTTTTTTTAGCCTTTTGTTGTAAAAGAATTTCTTAAAAGAAAATTCTTTCTTTATATTGAAAGGATATATTTCATTATTAAGACTGTCTATAAGACGCAGATTCTGATTTTCTGATTTGAACTTTTCATTTGTAAACTCTTCTGCATCCTTTATAAAGTCAGTGCTTATCTTTGCTGATATATCTCCTGTTTCGAATGCATAATCCCGCGCATTCATATAAATTTTCGGTGAATATATGCTTCCTCCGACTTTCCACAATTTTTCATATATTTCGTAATTTTCATATCCTTTATTTTGAAGATACATAGCTGCAGCCACACCGGCAGGCCCCCCGCCGATGATACATATTCTTTCCGATTTATTTGCCATAGCTTTATCCTCCGAAATTACATAACAGAAAGGCTGTCGAAAGTCGGCAGCCAAAAGTTTTATGATTAAAGTGAAACCTTAATTGCTTCAAAGAGATCATCATATTCTTCAAAAGCTTTAAGTTCCGGATGCTCTGCTTTAATAGCATCTGTGCTCTTAAAGAGAAAACCTGCCTTACTGTTCAGAATCATGCCGAGATCATTGTGGCTGTCTCCGGCAGCTATAGTTTCAAAGCCTATGCTTTGCAGGCCTTTAACAGTTGTAAGTTTTGAATTTGTTACTCTCATTCTGTAGCCGGTAATTTCGCCGTTATCAGCTATCTCCAAACTGTTGCAAAAGAGTGTAGGCATTCCCAGTTGTTTCATAAGGGGAGCAGCGAATTGAGTAAATGTATCCGAAAGGATTATTACCTGAGTAATCTCACGCAGCTTATCAAGAAATTCCTTAGCTCCCGGGAATGGTTTTATTCCTGCTATTGTTTTCTGGATTTCATTAATTCCAAGTCCGTGTTCCTTTAAGATGGAAAGCCTGTATTTCATAAGTTTATCATAATCAGGCTCATCTCTTGTAGTCTTTCTGAGTTCAGGAATACCGACAGCATCTGCAAATGCAATCCATATCTCCGGAACCAAAACACCTTCCATATCAAGGCATACTATATTCATATCACCGGTCATCGATTTTTATCCTTTCGACTTTTTTAAAATAATAACATATATATGTTTTTTTTTCAATCACGAAAGTGCCTATTTAAAATGTATAGGGCGGTCTTTTTCCTGACCGCCCTGTTTGTCTTACTTTCTGTACTTTTCTCTTGGCGTATATGAAGTATGTAAAGCATGGTGTGCTTTTTCTCCGCCGAAGCCTTCTGTATACCACTCTTCGTAGATTTTCTTGATCATAGGACTTTCATGAGACATTCTGAGTTCCATAGCCTTGTCCTGATCATAAAGAGCTTTGGCTCTTACTGCCTTAAGATCAACCGTATCACGTATATACTGCGGCTGAATTGGCTGGCCGCCTCCGTTTACGCATCCGCCCGGGCAACCCATAATCTCAATAAAGCCCCATCCGTCCGGATTTCCTGCAGCGAGTTTATCCATTACCTGCTTAGCTGCAGCAGCACCTGATGCAACAACAAGCTTTATGTCATTGCCGGCAAGGTTTACTGTGGTTTCCTTAATCGGAGCAGTTCCTCTTAATGCTTCAACTTCAATTGCGTCTTTAGCGCCGTTAAGCCATGCATTTGCAGTTCTTACAGCTGCTTCCATAACACCGCCGGTAGCACCGAATATAACTGCGGCACCTGTATCATCAGCAAGTGGGCTGTCAAATTCCTCATCCGGAAGAGCTTCAAAATTAACTCCGAGACGCTGCATCATTCTTGCAGCTTCTCTTGTTGTCAAAGCGATATCAACATCAGGAACACCTGCAGCTGATTGATCGTCTCTGCCGATTTCAAATTTCTTAGCTGTACATGGCATAATTGATACACTTACGATATCTTTAGGTTCTAAACCCATCTTTTCAGCATAATATGTCTTGATAACGGCACCTGTCATTTGCTGAGGTGACTTGCATGTTGAAAGGTGACTTAAGAGTTCCGGATAATATAACTCACAGAACTTAACCCATCCGGGTGAACATGATGTGATCATCGGAAGAGTTCCGCCGTTTTTAATTCTTTCTACAAGTTCGTTTGCCTCTTCAACAATAGTGAGGTCAGCGCCGAAATCTGTATCAAAAACTTTATCAAATCCTATTCTGCGAAGTCCGGCAACAAGCTTTCCTTCAACATTTGAACCTATCGGCATACCGAAGCATTCACCTATTGTTGCACGGATTGAAGGTGCTGTCTGAACAACAACATGTTTTGTCGGGTCAGCTAAAGCAGCCCATACTTTATCTGTATCATCCTTTTCGGTAAGAGCACCTGTAGGACATACAACTGTACATTGTCCACATGAAATACATGGTGTGCTATTAAGTGAAAGTCCGAAAGGCTGACCGATCGAAGTATCGAATCCGCGGTCGTTTGCGCCTATAACGCTTACATACTGTTCTTTGCAGGCAGCTACGCATCTGCGGCAAAGGATACACTTATTGTTATCTCTTACGAGGTGAGCTGTACTATAGTCCTTCTCATAATGAGGTTTGCTGCCTTCAAAGGCTGTTTGCTCAACTCCGTATTTCTGACAAAGTCTCTGAAGTTCACAATTGGTTGATCTTACGCATGAGAGACAACTTTTATCATGAGTAGAGAGGATGAGTTCAAGTGTTGTCTTTCTTGCCTTCTGAACCTTATCACTGTTTGTGAGAACTTCCATTCCCTCGCTTACAGGGTAAACGCAGGATGTTACAAGTCTGAAACCTCTGCCTTCATTTGCTTCAACAATGCAAATACGGCAAGCTCCGATTTCATTCTTTTCCTTCATATAGCAAAGTGTAGGAATTTCAACACCCGTTTGACGGGCAGCGTCAAGAATAGTTGAGCCCTTCGGAACACTTACGGCTATACCATTTATTTTCAAATTAACCATATCCATTATTTTCAGGCTCCTTTCTTATTTCTTACTGATTGCCTTAGCTTTACGACAATTTGACATACATACACCGCACTTGATGCACTTTTCAGCATCGATTGAATATGAAGGAAGTTTATGTCCTTCGGCAACATAGTCTGTCTTGGAGATTGCGCTTACAGGACAGTTGCGTGCACAAAGTCCGCATCCTATACACTTATCTTTATCTATAGTATATGTAAGCAATTCCTTACAAACTCCTGCAGGACACTTCTTGTCTTTAACATGAGCTTCATATTCATGTCTGAAGAATTTAAGTGTTGCCAGTACTGGGTTCGGAGCTGTCTGTCCGAGTCCGCATGCAGAATTTGCTTTGATGTAATAGCAAAGTTCTTCAAGTTTGTCGATATCTTCCATGGTCCCCTTGCCTGAAGTTATCTTTTCAAGAATCTCATAAAGTCTCTTTGTACCTACACGGCAAGGAGTACACTTACCGCAGCTCTCATCAACTGTAAATTCAAGGAAGAATTTTGCAATATCAACCATACATGTATCTTCATCCATAACGATAAGCCCGCCTGAACCCATCATACATCCGATAGCAGTAAGGTTATCATAGTCAATCTCTGTATCGATAAGTGATGCAGGGATACATCCGCCTGAAGGTCCGCCTGTTTGTGCAGCCTTGAACTGTTTGCCGTTCGGGATACCTCCGCCTATATCATATATAATCTGACGAAGTGTTGTTCCCATAGGAACCTCAACAAGACCTGTATGTTTAATCTTTCCGCCTAGAGCAAACACCTTTGTACCTTTGCTTCTTTCTGTTCCCATTGATGCAAACCAGTCAGCACCATGAAGGATAATCTGAGCAACATTGGCAAATGTCTCAACGTTATTTTCAACTGTTGGCTTACCAAAGAGGCCCTTGACTGCCGGGAACGGCGGACGCGGTCTTGGTTCACCGCGGTTACCTTCGATAGAAGTCATAAGAGCAGTTTCTTCTCCACATACGAATGCACCGGCACCGAGTCTGATCTCAAGATCAAAATCAAAGCCTGAATCAAATATGTTCTTTCCGAGAAGGCCATATTCACGAGCCTGGTTGATAGCAAGCTGCAATCTTGCAACTGCGATAGGATACTCAGCACGTACGTACACAAAACCCTTTGTAGCGCCTATAGCATATCCGCAGATAGCCATTGCTTCAATTATACAATGCGGATCCCCCTCGAGAACGGAACGATCCATAAATGCGCCCGGGTCACCTTCATCGGCATTACATACTACATACTTTTGGTCAGCCTTGTTAGGTGCACAAAGAGACCATTTGAAGCCTGTTGGGAATCCTCCGCCGCCTCTTCCGCGAAGGCCGGAATCAGATATACACTTGATTACGTCTTCCGGAGTCATTTCCGTAAGAGCCTTACCGAGAGCCTGATATCCGTCCATAGCGATATATTCATCGATATTTTCAGGGTCAATTACACCGCAGTTACGCAATGCAACACGATGCTGAGCCTTATAGAAATCGGTATCATTAAGTGAAACATTTCCTGCCATGATTTCATGAGTCGGATTTGTTGTTTCATCATATACAAGACGTTGAACAACACGTCCTTTGAGAAGATGTTCTTCAACTATTTCAGCTACATCTTCCGGTTTAACCTGGCTATAGAATGTTCCATCCGGATGTACTATTACAACCGGACCTAATGCGCAAAGTCCGAAGCAGCCGGTCTGAACAATCTTAACCTCATTTGTGAGGTCATTCTTCGCAAGTTCATCAACAAAAGCCTGTTGAATGTGCTTGCTGCCTGATGAGGTACAGCCTGTACCGCCGCAGATAAGTACATGTGTGCGAATCATAAACTTAACCTCCGATTAACTTGTCGTTTGTTATAGTATATTCGGCAATAACATTGCCACTCTTAAGATGTTTTTCAACAACTTCTTTTGCTTTTTCTGCAGTCATTCTTACATAAGTAACCTTCTCTTTGCCTGCCTCATAAACCTCGACTACGGGTTCGAACTGGCAGATACCTATGCATCCTGTCTGGGCTACCGTTACTTTTGAATTAAGTCCCTGGTTGTTTACTTCCTCGACGAAAGCATTAAGCACGGGGCGTGCGCCTGCAGCAATACCGCATGTTGCCATACCTACGACAACTCTGATATTGCCTGAATCTTCACGCAGAATAACCTTGTCTTTCATTTTTTCTTTGATGGCCTGAAGTTCAGCAAGTGATTTCATCCAATTCATCCTCTCTCTACATATTGAACATTTTATATTTTTTGTATATATTAAGCGATTTCCGAATACTGTTCCTTTAAGTATTCCTCAATCCATTTAATAACTTCATAACTGTTAAGGGGAACATCCTCGAGAATCTGACGAATCTCCCTTGTATCCAGTTTTATCTCCCCTTTCGGAAGATTGTGACTGAATAAAAAGTCACATTCGGGATGTCCTTGTATAAGTGTTGTAATTGATGATATTACATCTCCCAAAGGAGTAAAGTCTATGTGCTTTTTGTTAAAAAGAGCTTTAACAACCGTTCCATGTCCTTTTTCATCTATGCTTGACTCTATTTGGAAGGAGCCCTCGCTTTGTTCCGCTGCCAGTTTCAAAAGCGGCAGTCCCAGGCCCACCTTCCTGGTAGTTCTTGTTGTATAGAATGGATCAACAACATTTTTTAAGGTTTCTTCATCCATTCCACAACCATTGTCCTTGATTGTTATCTCAAGTATGTCATCTGTTTCATTCAATATAATCTCGGTAAGCGTTGCTCCGGCTTTTATTGAATTTTCAGCAATATCAAGGATATTCAGTGATAACTCTTTCATTTTGTATTTCTCAAAAAATCAAATAAACTATGTCTTATCGCTTCATCCGAATCAGATTCGGTTTCCAGTTCCAGATAGTTTTCATGTTCTCTCATTGTTGTCAATAAATGAGCATCCGAATTAATCAAAAGAATCTTATCAGACAAAGAGTATTTCTCTATATATTTATCAATGTTCTCTTTTCTGTTTATTTCTATAATATTGAAATCAGCTGTCTCGGGGAATGTTCCGAGCGTTGCTATAATGCCGTTAGCCTGCTTATCAATATGTGCCGGAAATGATATTCCGCCGTATTGCTTAACTAAATCGGGGACTTCGTCCAGAAAGATATTTGTGGCATTTGTTAAAAGGAATTCATCTTCCCCGACTATATTGTCCTGTCCGTCCATTATTTGCTGATTTCCGAATATCTCGACCTTGTTTTTTATTTTCACTCTCTTTGAATCAACAAATTCATCAAAGCGCATTGCATCTTCCAGATTCTCAAAAAGGCAAACAACATGAATGTCTTCTGCTGTTGTCAGTTCCATTCCTGCCAGAGGCGTTATCCCATACCTATTTGCTGCCTCAAAAAAGGCAGGACAGTTTTTGCAGCTGTTATGATCTGTGAGCGCCACTATATTAAGGCCCATGAGCATTGCCATTCCGGCAATATTATTGGGTGTATTGTCATCATCACCGCAAGGTGAAAGGCAGGAATGAATATGAAAATCGTAATAATATTTTTTCATTATATCTTACCGGAGATCTGCAAGGCAGTCATATATGTATTTTCCTTAGAAGAGAGCACATTTATACCCTTCTGCTCTGCTGTCTTTCTGACTTCATCATCAAGACTGACACCTTCTGAAAGAATAACGCATGATACGTCGGAGAGAGCAGCAACGGCTATTACACTCACATTGGACATAATTGTAATCCAGACATTGCCTTCCTGTGCTCTGCCCATTACCCAACTGAGAAGGTCCCCTATATAGCAGCCATCTACTTCTCTGTCCGGGTCAGCCATGTTGATTATATCAAATGAACAAGAGTCGCAAAGTTCTTTAACTGTCATTTGTCTCCTCCTGTTTTCCCGTCATAAGTCTGCATCCGCCCGCATCTGCTTTGCCCCTGATTACATCTTCTGCAAAGGCGCGGCAGCTTGGAGCACCGCATGCTCCGCAATCAATGCCGGGCAGGCTGTCTCTTAAGGACTGAATGTCAGCCATCATACGCATAGATTGCACTATATTGTTGCTGAGTCTTGTTATCGGATGATATTGTGGCAAATCATTAAAGAGATAATCGCCGGGAATATATGTCTCATCCTTATCTATAAAGTTCTGGGATACAGGCAGATATCTTTTAAGTGATTGCAATCTTGCTTTTGCTATGAAGGGATTCTGAACGGCCATAACGCCGCCTACACATCCTCCAGGACACGCATTCAACTCTATAAATTCCAGAGAAGGGATATTTCCGTTTTCTACCTGATCAAGTACTCTGATAACATTTTCGATTCCGTCTGCAGCAAGATAATTTTCATTGAATATTGCAGATGCTTCTCCGCCTGAGCTTGCCCATCCTATTCCTATGATACCGGATTCACTTAAAGATTTAACTTCTTTATCCGGCGACATTTCATTAATAAGCTTAAAATATATGTCACTGATTGAAACCACACAATCTACATTGCTCATATAATCCGCAAAGCCGTTCTTTACATAACTCATCTTCGCAGGACAAGGAGATATAAAGCATACACCTATGTCCTCGTTTGATAGTTCCGGATGTTTCTCGAGTGCACGCTTGCGTGCAAGTCTTGCTGCGACCTCCATTGGAGGAAGCATATGCATAATATGGTCGTTTAAGGATGGGAATCTCAGCTCTATAAGCCTTACGACAACCGGACATGCAGAAGAAATCACCGGTTTACTTATCCCGTATGTTTTCAGATATAAACGGGTATATGCAGAAACAAGCTCTGCTGCCTTTGATACCTCATAAACATCATCAAATCCTATGCTCAATAAGCCGTCCAGAACATAATCAACATCATCAAGATTGTCAAACTGGCCGTAAAGCGTAGGAGCCGGCAGCGCGATCTTGTAGTTAAAGCGTTTCATATCTTCAAGTTTATCGCAAACTGCCTTTTTAGCATTATGCGGACACATACGAATACATTCACCGCAATCTATACACCTTGTGTCATTTATCACGGCGTGGCCTTCTTTTATTCTGATTGCTTCTGTAGGGCAGTGCTTTAGGCAGGTTGTACAGCCCGTACATTTTTCTCTGTCAAGAAGGACAGAATGCTCATATATATCCATAAATTATCACTGGTTAAATTTAACTTTCATTCTCACGGTCGTACCTTGTCCGACAACAGAGTCTATCTCCATCTCATCGGTATACCGTTTCATATTTGGAAGTCCCATGCCTGCGCCGAATCCCAATGATCTTACTTCATCGTTCGCAGTTGAGAATCCTTCCATCATAGCTTTATCAATATCCTCAATTCCGGGACCCGAATCCTTTAGTATTATCTCGACCCAGTCCTCACTGACTTTAACGTCCGCTTCCCCGCCATGAGCATGCACAACCATATTGATTTCGCCCTCATACATGGCAATAGATACTCTTCGAATAATCTCAGAGGAAAGTCCCAGTTGTCTTAGGTTTTTTTTGATTTGTACTGATGCCTGACCTGCTGTGGTGAAATCCTCACCATCAATATCAAAATGGAAAACTAATTCGTCGTTCACGATTGTGCCTTTGTGGCGGAACCGATAAGTCCGTTGGAATAAAGTATTCCGCAGGCTTCATAAAGGCGCTTTTCAGTGCACATTATGACAATGCCGTGTTCCTTTGCCATTTGAATTATCTCGTCAGACGGTGTCTTTGAACGTACAAAAACAATACAAATCATATCCATCATTTCAGCAGTGCGAATGACCTGAGGATTAACAAGTCCTGTTAAGAGAACAGCCTGGTCCTTAACATATGCAAGCACATCACTCATAAGGTCACAGCCGCATGCTGAATAGACTTGGCGTTCAATATTTTCTTCACAGCAAACCACTTTTGCATCAAGCAGTTTTTGCATATCTTTTATCTTCATTAGTATTTACCTTTTTTATGAAATCAGTCTTTGTATTTTGCAAGTATTCCCGCAACTGCATCACTTGTAAGTTTGCCGAATACTTCATCATTTACGGTCATAACCGGTCCAAGTCCGCATGCGCCTATACAACGGCATGCATTAAGTGAGAACTTGCCGTCGGGTGTGCACTCGCCTATATCAATCTCAAGTTGCTCTTTAAGCGCATCAAGAAGAGTCTGGGCACCTTTAACATAACAAGCAGTACCGAGACAAACGGATATATTGTACTGCCCTTGCGGTGAAAGAGAGAATTGTGCATAGAATGTTGCAACGCCGTAGACCTTTTCAAGCGGTACATCCATTCCTTCGGCTATCATTTGCTGAACTTCCATCGGAAGATATCCATAGATGTCCTGAGCCTTCTGCATAACCGTCATCAAGCGACTCTTGTCATGCTTGTTCTCTTCGATAATAGCCTTAAGCTGGTCAGCCTGTTCCTGAGTTCCGTTAAAAGGAAGTTTACTGATTTTCTTTTGCATGAGTATAATCCACCTCTATGATTTCTTTTTGATATTGTTAAGTCAGAATTAACCGCATAATATGATAACATAATAAGCATGATTAAACAACATATTTAAGCAAAATAAAGAGTTAAAAAAGTTAGAAATATCTTAGAAATTTTTGTGTAAAATGATATTTTTTTAACAATATTTGCAAAAAAATGAAGAGCAGATGAGTTTTGTGCTCATTTGCTCTTCTGTCTTTTCTACTTAATTTATGGCATTATTACTGAAACGTCCTCAACCTCTTCCCAGTTTTGGAAGAAAGAGAGAATATCGTCAGCTTTTATCTTGTTTGATGCACGAATTGCGATATCATATTCTGTTAATCCATTGCTGTTTTTCTTCATTCTTGTTTCAACGATATGGCTTGACCATTCATTAAGCTGATTATTAAGAGCCTCCTGAAAATTATCATTCATATGAACATTGAATGATAACTGATATAACTGCTTGTTCTCAGCTCCGATTTTAAGCTTATGCAGGAAGAACTGGAAAAGAGCAATCATAATCGTAGCGAAGAATCCGAGTACATACATACCGCTTCCTATTGCAAGTCCTATTCCTCCGGTTGCCCAAAGTCCTGCTGCAGTAGTTAGTCCGCTTACAGCACCTTTATTTTTAAATATTACGCCGGCGCCCAAAAAACTTATACCGCTGACAACCTGAGCCGCGATTCTGGCAGGGTCGGCGCCCCTTGCGCCATACAAAAAATCGCCGCTGGATGACAGAAGATCAGCAAATGCATACTTTGATACCATCATGATAAGAGCTGCTGCCGTGCACACGATTACGTGTGTCCTTATACCGGCACCTTTGTATCTTTTTGTTCTTTCAAAACCGATAACTCCGCCACACACCATAGCAGCAAGAAGTCTTAATGTAAAGTCCAGTAAGTCCAACAGATCATAATTTTGCATGAGTTCAACTGCAGGCATTCATATCACCCCTTCAAAAATCGTAAAGCAATGCCGTTCAGTTTAATACGGCATTGCCCTCTCTTGTCCTTTACAAGTATAGCATTTTTCAGCCTTTCAGTCAAGAATTTCAAGCAATTTCAGGTTCCCACTCAGCTATCAATGTCGATTATGATAGCTTCATGCTGAATGAAAGGCAAAAACTTATCAAAAATATCCTCTTTCTTTATTTTCAAAGTTGATGTGTTAATACATGGATGACAACGTATATATTCACTCTCAGCAATGTCTCTGTCAACAGCCAGTTTAACTCTCTTGTCTTTGTCATTCATAAGTCCCATAATACTTACTGAACCCGGAGTGATGTCGAGAAATTCCTTCATATACTCCTCACTTGCAAATGAAAGACGTGATGTACCCAGAATTTTTGATACAACTGATGTTTTGAAAGCCTTGGATGCGGGCATCAGCAAGATATAAAAACAGGTTTTTGTTCTGTTTGTTAAGAAGAGATTTTTGCAAATCTGTACCCCTATAACCTGCTCTACCTTTTTACAATCCTCGATAGTATCCGCAGGCGAATGATCTACACGGAGATATTCTATTGAAAGCTCATCAAGAAGATCATATACTTTTTCTTCTTTTGCAGATCTTTTTTCATCCGGTCTTCCCTTGTAAATCTTAGGGTCAATATAAAAATCGCTCACTGTCTTCACCTTCGCATTTCTGATTTTTTGATTATAGCATTTGTCTTCATGGCAGTCAAACAAAAGCATCAAAATCTTGACATTAAACAATCAATATTGATAAAATATTTCCGATAAAAACAAGAGGAGGATTTGGATTATGGAATACACCATCGAAAAAGCAAAAAAAGAATTAATGGATTTGCAAAGAAAACTTGCGGCATACAATCATGCAGTAGAGCTAATATATTATGATTCAGTCACGACAGCGCCGAAAAACACTGCTGATAACAGAGCCGTGACTCTTCCTATTCTTTCTGAGGAAATATATAAACTGACTACTTGTGATCAAAGTGTTTCGTTGCTTGAATATCTGGATGCCAACAAAGACAAGCTCAATGAAAAAGAGCATCGCATGGTTTATCTTATGCTGAAGGATATCAAAGAAATGCGCAAAATTCCTGTTGATGAATATGTGGCATATCAGGAACTCATCGTTAATGCTGAAGATGTATGGCACAAGGCAAAAGAAGCATCTGATTTTGCACTTTTTTGTCCGATACTCGAAAAAATATTTGAAACAAACAAGAAGTTTGCCAAATATATTGAGCCCGATAAGGATCCGTACGACCATTGCCTTAGCCAGTTTGAAGAGGGCCTTAACAAGGAAATACTGGACAATTTCTTCTCAAGCATACGTGAAAAACTTGTTCCATTGATTAAAAAAATCTCTGAAGTTAAACAAGTTGATGACAGTATCCGTTCAGGCTACTACCCCATCGACAAGCAGGAAGAACTCTCATATTACCTTATGAAGACTATCGGTCTTGATCTTGACAGAGTAGGTTTGTCAACAACTGAACACCCGTTCACAATAAGCCTTGGCTCTCAGAAGGATGTAAGAATCACAACTCACTATTTTGAAGATGACTTTGTAAGTTCGATGTATTCTGTCGTTCACGAAGGCGGTCATGCTCTTTATGACAGCAACTCTGCAGATGATCTTGCCTTTACGGTACTGGACGGCGGAACATCAATGAGTATTCATGAAAGTCAGAGCCGTTTTTATGAGAATATCATAGGAAGAAGCAAAGCCTTTTGTGAATACATTTTCCCAAAACTTTGCGAACTTTTCCCTGATGAGATGAAAGGCAAAACAGCGCATGATATATATCTTGCCGTAAATAAAGCAGAGCCTTCACTTATACGTACCGAAGCAGACGAACTCACCTACAGCCTTCATGTTATGATTCGCTATGAACTTGAAAAGAAAGTGATGGCCGGGGAGCTTGCCGTTAAGGATCTTCCGGCAGAGTGGAATAAAATGTACAAAGAATATCTCGGCATAGATGTACCGGACGACAAGCATGGTGTTTTGCAGGACAGCCACTGGTCCGGAGGCGCAGTCGGCTATTTCCCGTCTTATGCTTTAGGCAATGCATACGGAGCACAGTTTTTAAGCAAGATGTCAGAAAGCATAGATATATATGACTGCATCTCAAAAGGAGATTTTGAAGCTATCAACCAATGGAACAGAGAAAATATCTGGCAATACGGCAGGCTTTATACTCCTGCGCAGATACTCGACAGGGTTTTAGGTGAAAAATTCAGCCCCGATTACTATATAGACTATCTTACAAAGAAAGTCGCAGATGTATATGGTATTTGACATATAGTCTTAAAACTGATTTCTACAATGAGCGGGTTTTAACTGCCCGCTCATATTTTTGTCTTCGCCTTTTTAAACCAAAAAGGATACTCTTTTATGGTAATTCTGTCTATTGATTGACAGAGGTAAAAAGTTATACAATTTGAATATATATTCATGTTTTTCGGGGTGATATTTATGAAAAAGATTCTTGCAGTTATTTTATCTCTTACTATGCTTCTCTGCCCGCTTGTTTTTGCGGTAGATGCTGCAGACTATACAGATCTTCCATGCATAATTGTGCCCGGCATCGGGCAGTCAAGGGCTTGGCTCGTTGATGATAACGGTGAATATGTCTTAAACAGCGATGGTGAAAAGATTCATTGTTTTCCCGGCAACTTTGATATTGAAAAAATTCTTTCGGATATTGCCGTCCCCTTGTCCTTATCTGTTGCATCACAATCAGATATGGGTTTATCAGATGCACTTTGCAATTCAATTGAAGATGCTTTCCGTATGAATGAAACCGATGATAATGCCGTTCCATGCGGTTATGTCAGCATAGAAACATATCCACACTCTTTGGCAGAGTGCACGGAAGAGCAAAGACAATATATCTTCGATTGTATCCCTATGCAGCGTATGGGTGAAACTGTTGGTTTTGAAAACATGTATTATTACGCATACAACTCATTCGGCAATGCCATTGATATGATTGACGGTCTCTATGATTTTATACAGATGGTTAAGGCACAAACAGGCAAAGATAAAGTTAATATAATCCCTATATCCATGGGTGGTGCAATATTCAACGGACTTATGGAACTTCATCCCGATGTTGCCAATGACTTGCACAGGATTGTTTTTGTTGTACCTGCTCTCAATGGTTCGCTTATAGTTTCCGACATTTATGAGCGTGAACTGACATTCCTGGATGAGGATTATTTATACAGCGATTTCTTTGATGGAATTTTAGGCGAGACAAATGCAAGCGCTATAGAGATTGCAATAAGAGTTTTACCCAAAGATGTGCTTATGACCTGTCTCAACAAAACAGTTGATATGCTTCTTACAAAAGTATTTGCCAATTGCACTGCTCTTTGGATGCTCGTCCCAAAAGATCAATACAGCAAATGTGTAAAAATGAATTTATCAGATAAAAGCAAGGCAGAAGTTCGCCGTCAAACTGACATTTATCACAATGCCCAATCCAACTCAAACAAGAATATACTGGCATTCAGAAAACAAGGAGTAGAAATATTTAACGTACTTGGCTATGATGTTTCTTTATATAACGTGGGTAATTCATGGAACAAACAAAATGCTGACGGAGTAATACATACTTATTCCACATCAATGGGAGCATATATGGCAAATGTGGGTGAGACTTTGCCGGATAACTACACGCAGCAAAACTCATATTATACAAATCAGCAATCATCTGTTTCCATAAAATCATTTTTCGCAGCATCAACCTCTGCAAGCCAGTGCTCAAATACATCTCATAACCATATTTCCCCTGACAGAGTTGTAGATGCCTCAACAGGTTTATTACCTGATTACACTTTCTATTTTGACAATCAGCCACATGCAACAGCAAACCAAAATGACATTATTATGAAACTTTGCTGTGAACTTGTTGAAACAGATAGAATAAAGAACGTTTTCAGCGATGAAAACTTCCCTCAGTTCAATATAGGAAGGGCCACAAAAGTTTTGCGTGAGGAGTTACTTCCTGCAGCGGAGTCCGTAGATATGTCGGCGCTCAGTGATGAAGATCGCAATGAGCTAGAGGAAGCAATGAATGATGCATATGATATGCTTTCACGTACAATTGCTGTTGAAGGTGAAGCTCCGGCAATAGAGCAAAGGCTACGTTCCGCATTGGAGAATGTAGGTGCAATTGAGAAGGAAAGTGACAGTTCTCAAATATCGCCTATTGTTAAAACAATCAGCGACACACTGCTCGCCGTAGGCGGTGCAAACGGATATTCTGATATGCTTAAAGACTCTCTTCCGGGACTTAACGGTGATAGTGAAGGAGAAAGTGATAACACTGAAAATCCAATCGCTACTGACACAAGCGATAGCAATTCTGACATAATATATACGGATAATTCTTCTATCAGCAATGACACTGCCGATATATCTAATTCAGCAATTGATTCTTCTTCATCAACTTTTACATCAAATGGCAATTCTTCAGTGCCTAATACTAACCATCATTTGTTAAGAAACGGCTGCATAATTACTATATCGATTTTCTTTATTGCATCTGTTAGCTTAATTATTGTGATAAAGCGCCGTAAGTCTGATCGTTATACAGAACGGTAAACCCTGCATGACTTAAGCTGCGAGTGTTAGCCCGATATTTTTACATTCTCATAATCATTGAACGGCTATTCCCAATATTATGATTTTGGCAGTATGCAGAACACATTGACTGAGGAGAAATTCTCTTCCAAACTTTCTATTATATATATTATTGATGTTTAGAACTTTTTGTGAGTGTGGGAAAAGAGCAGCAAAGTCAAAAATCGGGTTAAAATTGAATCTGAAAAAGACAAGAAAAAAGCCTTGAAACCAGGTGTTTCAAGGCTTTTGACATTGGCAGGGACAGAAGGACCTGAACCCTCGGCACGCGGTTTTGGAGCGATAGTGGAAAGCACGCAAATCCTTGATACTATTGGGATTTAGAGCCTTTTGTGAGCATTGAAAAAGAGCATCAAAATCACTTTGATGCTCTTTTGAAGCTTACAGTTTTTCTGCTGATTATGACAACAGATAAAATATTAACAGTAATATGACAGATCTCCAAAGAACTCAACCCATTTTGATGTAGCAATATCGATATTTGCTTCAATAGCTTTGGTCAAGTAATTCAATGTTCTGTTGTCATAACCGGAGTTGTTATTGGCTAATAAGCACTTCCCGGACCTAGTAATCCAAAACTTAGTAGCATTTGTAGTTGGTTTTCCTTTTGATACATGAACATGGACAGGCTCCAACGGTTTATTCTAATTTGCCCAGAAATAAACCCAGTATGAACCAATTTTAAGAACCTGAGGCATTATCAAATCCTCCGTTCTTTGACACCTCAATTATCAAATGAGCATTCTTCTCAATGATAGATTGATATGATTTGATATCATCCTTATTAAAGCCAAAGATATCTTTCCACTCATATTTAGGGAGGAAACAGCTTGCATAATGGAACCCGTCTTTTTCATCAGCCTTTTCTATATAAACTTTAACGGTATCATCAGCAAGCATTTCGGAATGAACAATTTCTGTTCCGTCATTTAATGTTAAATACGGATACATCATTTCAAAACACCTCCATTTTCTGCTTAAAAGAATAATAATTGGACTTAATTTTTATAACACAAGGTGGTGTGAAATACGAATATTTTATAAACAAACAATTCGGATTTATGAACGGTTATCCGTTATTTTACCATTGTAATAACTTCTGAAGAAAGTTCCCATTCGATCATCTCATGAAATAGGTTGTTCTATGTCTGTTTTGCCGTTTAATTACAGTTACACCTCAACCAATACTTCCCACTCGCCATCACGTTTGCCGTTTTTGCGCCTTATAAGACCTTTTTCTTGCATTACATCCATATATCTTTTTACTGTTCTGTCTGATTTTTGTATAATATCGGCAAGTTGTTTTTGCGTGATTTTAGGATTGGTTTTTATCGCATTAATAATAGTGAGTTCTTCCAAAGTGACATTTTGGCACTTTGAAATATCATTTTTGTCACTTTGAATTGCACTTTTGTCAAAATCAATGTGCAGATATCTGTTCTTTAGTTCGTTATTGCTTCTGAGCAATAGATTCTCAAAGAATAGTTCAAGATACTTTGTTGTGGCGGTTATACCGCTTTTAAGGTTGTTGTAATTTGCCCTTACAAGCGCGTTTCTGAAATACCATGAGTTATCGGCAAAAATATCATTGCTGACATCAAAGCCGAACGATTTAAGATACTTTATTACAAACACAGCCGTTGCTCTTGTGTTGCCTTCGCCAAAGGGATGAATTTGCCAGATGTCCGAAGCGAATTTTGCAATGTGCTTAACGGCATCGTTAACGGAAACGCCGGAGTAATCGTATTCTTTTTCAATGCCGAAATCGTAATCGAGCGTTGCGTTAATACTGTCAAATGAAGCATAGGTTACCGTATCTCCGTTTAGCACCCATTCTTTTTTTGTAATGTTATATGTCCTTATCTTGCCGGCATGGTCGAATACACCCTCAAACAGACGGCGGTGGATTTCCTTATATTCAGCGGGAGAGAACTGAAATGTCTTTTCACCGAGCAGTGCAGCAATTCTTGCGGAAACAATATCGGCTTCCTTTGTGTTCTGTTCAATCTGCTTGCGCTTGTCGCTTTGCTGATAATAGCTCTCAATTCGCTTTTGAGCATCTGCAATATTTATTTTCCCCTCAATGTGCTCTTTAGCGGTGTCAAGCAGATAGTCAGAGATTATAAGACCGTCAACATCCTGAAGACCAATAGCGGTTTTCCATGCATCGCTGCGTTCGGCTTTTGACGGTTCTCCCTGCTTAATGTATTCATCTAATTCGTTCTGCCAATATCTGTTTTCGGACATATTTTACTCCCTAATTTGGTTTGAATCTACATTATAATTATACCACAAAATGCGTTGCTTTTCAACATATAATCGGTGCTTATAAGATAAGCAAATAAACCCGTGACAGACTGTTAGTAAACGGCACGCGGTCTATTGGACTGCGTGCCTTTGCTTAGAGCGTCAAGCGATTACAGAAATTGCAATAATTGCTGAAATTCAACTTTGATGCCTTATTGATGCTATTTGTTGTTTTCTGTAGATAATAATACTGAAACATATTGCTGTTCGGTTTCGTAATATAAACCATAAAAGAATTGAAAAATCAACCCCTCAATTAAAACAATACCCCTTATATTCAGTCGCTGGGGATATATAATAACAAGATGAAGATTAACAAGTGTAGCGTGTCCGGACAGGTATGCGGAGTCAATGCCTTGAAAAAACAGATTTTATAGTGTTTTGGTAAAGCGACTAATGATTATTAAATATCGGGGGATTATCTGCACATAATAAACAGAATTATATGCAGATAATCTAAAAAATAACTTGATTTTCTGCATATAAAATGATAATATTATATGCAGAAAAGGAGGCCTAATAATGAGAAAATTTGATTACGATTTTCTTGATAACGGAATGTTACCGACTAAACTTGTAGATATAACATGCGGAATCTATTCTCTGCAAACGGCAGCCGGAATGAGGAAGTCACAGTATGATACGGTCTTCACACAACTGGAGTCTGTCGCAAAAGTACAGTCGGTTAAAAGTTCCAATGCAATAGAGGGTATTATAACAAGCAATCAGCGAATTGCTGATATCGTAAATAACAGCAGCGCTCCGCTGAATCATGATGAGGCGGAAATTGCCGGATATCGTGACGCACTTAATATGATTCATTCCGGATATAATCATATTAACTTTAGCATTGAAGATATTTTGCTTCTGCACGAGACTATGATGACTCCGTCCGGAGATAATCTTGCCGGAAAGTATAAGCAAACGAATAATGTAATTGTCGAGGTAGATTCTTCCGGCAACCGTAAGGTCAGATTTCGCCCTGTCCCTGCTGATGAGACAGCAGCCGCTATGGAACAGTTGGTACTTGCCTACATGGATGCTTGCTCAAATTCCCATATTAATCAGTTGCTGCTTATACCGTGTGTGATACTTGATTTTCTCTGTATACATCCGTTCAAAGACGGTAACGGCAGAATGTCGAGACTTCTGTCATTGCTCCTTTTGTATAAAAACGGATTTGATGCAGGGAAGTATATTTCATTTGAAGAACAGATAAATAAGTATAAAGATCTGTATTATGATGCTCTACAACAATCTTCAATCGGATGGGATACAAACAGTAACGATTATTTTCCTTTCATGCAGAATTTTCTTTCTACACTGTATATGTGTTATAAAGAGCTTGATAAACGGTTTGCAATTGTTCACGGAAAGCGTATTACAAAAACCGCTCGTATTGAAGCAACGGTTCTCGGCAGTTTGATCCCGATATCAAAAACTGAGATTTGTTCAATTCACCCAGACATTAGTCCAACAACAGTAGAAGCAGTTCTTGCAAAGATGATAAAAGGTGGGCAGATAAAAAGGATTGGCGCATCACGAGGCTCACGGTATATACGCAACGAATAAGTTTGTCAAAAAGCCATTTCCAAAAAAACCTTGAAACGCAGTCGTTTCAAGGCTTTTGGCATTGGCAGGTGCAGAAGAACTTGAACCCTCGGCAAGCGGTTTTGGAACGCGTCCAGATGTCGATCTTTTGGTTATATTTGCTGATATATAGTGTTATATAATCCGCTTGTATGTGCAATATATACCAAGAAAATGCCGTTTTGTGATACCCTGTCCGGGAGTCTCAGCAAAAATGTTAGATGTTCGTTAGATGAAAATCGCGGTCAAATCACTTTAGTGAGCCTCACTATTTTTACAAAAAAACCGCAGATCAATCCTTTCGCTGAAATGTTTTCCCGCTGTTGCGTTTTTTACAGATAGCTGAACATACTATCTTCAGAACACAAGTTTTAATCCTCTTATCATCATAACAAATTCCGCAAATCTTAAAACCCGAAACGACAGGAGTATTGACTTTATTCCTGTGTTGTGTTAAAATATGACTAATTCGGAATGACAATACAGATTAGTCGGAGGTTTTTTCAAAATGGCGTATCTGCACAGACACATTGAAGATATCGTTGATAAATCATTTGATACATTTAAATCGGTGCTCGTTACGGGTGCAAGACAGACAGGCAAATCCACGCTTCTGGACACGAATTATCCCGATGTGAATAAAGTCTCTTTTGACGATACGTTTATGGAAGACCAAGCACGGGAAAATCCGGATATGTTTCTCTCCATGAACGGGATCCCCCTTTTTCTTGATGAGGTCCAATACGTTCCGTCGCTCTTCAGATACCTGAAAATGCACTGCGACGAGAATAAAGTCAACGGTCAGTATCTCCTGACAGGTTCCCAGCCCTTCAAGCTGATGGACATGGCTTCCGATTCCATGGCCGGCAGAGTCGCGATAATTGAACTTGCGACTTTATCACTAAGAGAAGTATTTCAATCGGATTTCAAAACACCCTTTATTCCTACTCTTGAATACATTCAGGCAAGAAAAGGAACTGAGATAAAACCGGATAATATATGGAAAATCATTCACAGGGGAATGTATCCCGAAATTCAGAATTCCAACGTGGACTGGTCGATGTTCTATTCGAGTTATGTGAAAACCTATCTGGAACGCGACGTCAGAACGCTTTCCAACGTTCAGGATCTGACCGCCTTCCGCGGTCTTATGATCGCCTGTGCGGCAAGAACCGGTCAGATGCTCAATTATTCCAACATTGCGAATGAGATCGGCAAAGACGCAAATACCGTTAAAAACTGGATCTCCGTGCTTGAGGCATCCGGGCTTGTATACATTCTCGAGCCCTTCGCGAATTCCGTTTTGAAAAGAGCAATAAAGACGCCGAAGCTCTATTTCCGCGATACAGGTCTCGCCGCATATCTTACCCGCTGGCTGACTCCGGAATCCCTCGCAAACGGCGCGATGAGCGGCGCGTTCTTTGAAACTTTTGTAATTTCCGAGATACTGAAAAGCTATTCAAACAGAGGGATGGATTACAGATATTTCGTTTCATACTATCGGGGAAAGGATAAGAAGAAGATCACCAAAAACGGCAAAGAGGAGAACGTTGAATCCGAGATCGACTTCATCATCGAGCAGGACGGCGTTCTTTATCCAATCGAGATCAAAAAGGATGAACATCCCGACGCGAGCATGACGTCCGCGTTTCAGGTTCTGAACGATCTTCCGGATAAAAAAAGAGGAACAGGCGCGGTCATATGCAATTGCTCCGCGCCGGGAGCACTTAGAGAAAACGTTTTCGCAATACCGTACTTTTATATTTGACGACTATAAGGTTATTCGGCTCACCTCTGCATTTGATCATTCCGCACATTCGACAGTCCTCCGCTTATTTGGTAAAATGAGATTACCAAACGAACGGAGGCTTTTTATGAGAGATAAGAAGATCAAAATCAGCTTTACGGACTTCGAATGTAATCTGCTCATCAACGGTATTTTCGAGTGGCGGAACATGCTGCTTGAGGAAGGAAAATCGACTGAATACGTTGACGTGCTTCTGATCAAGTTCATAGACAAGGCGGAGTACAAGTAAATGGAAAAGACGATGGGAACACCGAAACATGAATTTACTTTTGCGTTAGCTTTATCTGAAATTGAGGCAAGACGAGTTAGTGTAGATGCTTTTTTGATGCTGTACGGGACGAGAAGTTTAAATTGTTGCACAAAATTGGACAAAATCAGAGCATCAAAAGAGCAACAAAGTCCAAAATCGGGTTAAAATGAATTGAATAAACACAATGAAAAGCCTTGAAACCAAGCGTTTCAAGGCTTTTCGTCTATGGCAGGGGCAGAAGGACTTGAACCCTCGGCACGCGGTTTTGGAGACCGCTGCTCTACCAACTGAGCTATACCCCTGTGTCTTTTCGAAATACCTAAATCATTATACACACAACACCGAGCTTTGTCAATAACAAAAAGGTGTTGTATAATATCAGGCATCTATGTTCTTTTTATTGACTTAATTGGATTTTAGAAAGCGCTATTGATAACGATGGGAAGGGTCCGGTCATGTGCTGATAAGCAAAGACTGATGTGTTTTATTGCAAAAAACAATTTCCGTTTTTTGCTTCCATAAAATCATTTTCGTGTTATACTATATTTGAAAGATTTCTCTGTAAAGTGAGGTTTATGAATATGCAAAGTTCTTTCACCAAACGAAAAAAATTAGGTTATTGTTCAGGAATTCTAACCGAATCGTTCCTCTACAATATGTTTTACACCTATTATCTTGTTTTTTTGACTGATGTTACACATATGAAACCTGTTATTGCAGGTACTGTCAGTTTTATATCAATTATATGGGATGCAGTAACCGACCCCATAATCGGTTCATTTGCAGACAGGAACGGAGCCGACAAAAGAAAGTTCATGGCTAAAGCTGCTTTTCCTGTAGGCATATTGTTCGTAGTTTCATTTATTAATATAGGGACCGACAATTCAGTTATTCAGTTCATATACTACACCGCAATGGCAATGCTTTTCTGGCTTGCATATACCATTTATACTATTCCTTACTATGCGGTTGCAGCTGAAATCACACAGGACTATGATGAAAGAACGTCAATCAGAAGCACAAGTTCACTTATGAATACAGCAGCTATCTTTTTGGGGAATGCTCTGCCGTCAGTCTTACCTGCTCTATTTGCCGGTCTTGTCATCTCAGGACATAAATTAGGTGACTCTTTCGGATGGACAGCAACAGCTGTTATCATGGCACTTATGTCTATTGTATTTGCTCTTATTGCAGTTAAATCCCTAAAGGGCATTTCACTTATGAAGGCAGAGGCAAAGGCTGATAAAGATAAAAAAGGCATTGCTACAATTTTCAAAGAATTCTTTGAAGTGCTGACTATTAAGCCTTTCAAATGGCTTGCAATTTTCATAGTATTCTTCCTTATCGCCTCTTCCATGATTCAGAGTTCCTTCGAGTATATGGTAAAAGATGCAGCAAATGCTGACCCTGAAATTTGGATGACAGTTATAATCATCGAGCTGGTTCTTGTAATGGCTGTATTTATTCCTGTTGTTACTAAGATTGCTGAACATAAAGACAGAAGATTTTCCAGTTTGATATTTATGTCAATTATGTGTCTGGGGCTTATTGTATGTAAATTTATCGGTGTTAATTCTATACCGGTCGTCCTTGTAATAACATTTTTCATGGCAATTGGCATGGCAAACTTTTGGACAGTCTTCTACTCACTGGCATATGATATTGTTGAAGTTGATGAGTTTGCAACCGGAAACAGACGTGAAGGTGTTATCACTGCGCTTCCTCAATTCTTCCAGAAGTTCGGAGCAGCAATCGGCGTATGGACAGTAAGTCTTGTTCTTCAGTTATCCGGATATGACGGAGAACTGGAATCTCAAAGGCAGACAGTTAAGGATGGTATTGAAAACAATGTCACACTTTTTCCTGCAATATTCCTTATGATATCAATAGTTGGAATGTTGCTCTATCCGATAACCAAAGCAAAATTCTCATTGCTGAAAGAACAGTTAGGCAAGAAAAAATCAGGCCAGGATTACTCTACGGAAGGCCTTGAAAAGATAATATGAATGAAGATAGAAAATACGAAAAAATAGGACGTACAATCACGTCCGTTACATATTGGATTTTTGCCTTAAAGTTTATTGTTGTAGTCTCTATTCCCGCAGCCGCTATTCTCCTTATTATAGGCAAACCGGTATATTTTGCACCGATTATAGGTCTTGCAGTTTTTCTCATTTACAGATTTTTCTGGAGACTTATTTTCTGGATCTTTTACAAACTATCCAGAATGAAATAACCATAAATAAGTCCGGGTCGATTCCCGGACTTGTTTTTATCTTTACTTATATTCTCTTCCTGTCAATATATACCAGGCTTCCGTCAGCTTAAACGATGAACGCGGGACTTGCCTGTCCAGCATATAATATACATCATCTGTCACGAGCATAAACTCCTGGAATGATGCATTCTGAACTCTCCTTAATGATGTGTAAGGTAGTTTAACTGTTTCGCCTTCCATCTCGATTTCGTATCTGTCTTTACATATTTTAAGAATTCCATTGTCACAAATAAGGGTTTGTTCATTGTTGACAACCGTATATACTTTTTGCTTATCTTCCGTAAAGATAATATCGTCTGTCGAATCAAGAAGCATTTTCTTCCATTCATTGCGCTGCCATTTGTCCCAATCAAGAACATTGTCATATATTACTTCATTTTTATCACTGTGGAAGAATCCGTCCTCACCATATGTGAGATAATATCCGCATTCACATTCCAAAACATCATCATGGGAGTGAAGTGTGCCTATCTTATGACATTTAGGACACATATACACAGATCTTTCAACATACTCTGCGAGTTTCTCACCTGTATATTTGTTTTGATGCATTCTTTGTTCTTCAAAAGCATTGACATATATGTCTCTACGTATAATTTCGTTAATTTCTTCAACCGAATAATTAGCCAGTTCCTCAGGGCTATATTCACGAACAACGCGACAATGCACAGGGCCTTTTCTCAAATGGCTTGTCCATCTTGGCCTTCTGAAATATCCGCCTACCGCTCTGAATGTTATTAATGCTACGCCTGAATCTTTTACAAGTTTACCGGTATTATCAGATATGAACCCTGTTTCTCCGTTTGATGTTATAATTCCCTCCGCGTGAAGTCCGACAGGTATCCCTGCCTTAAGTGTTCTCATGATATTATCAATCAATACACTTGACGGCTTGTCTCTTTCCTTTATTATTACCGTGTTAAGTGTTTCAAGTATAAAGTGATATATAAATCCTTGTCTCGCTAAAAAATCGGCTGCGACAAACTTTATATATCTCTTTGTGCTTATCATTTGATAGGCTGGATCGAGTACATCAGAATGATTTCCGATAAGTATGAATGTATCATGTTTCGGCGTATATGCTTCCACTTCAGCATTTGCATTTCTTAAAACTTTCTTGCCGAAAAAGGTTATGACGAACCAAACGACAAATTTTATAAGATGAATATGTCTGCGTGGATTTCTTGGTTTTTTATCCATTTTTCTCTGCTTCCTCTTCGAGTTCATGATAAGCAACTTTTCCTACAAGTGTTTTAGGCAGAGAATCACGGAAGACTATCTCTTTGGGCCACTCATATCTGTCAAGATACGGTTTGCAGAAATCTTTTATTTTTTGCTTCTCACCATCAGTTTGAGGTTCTCCTTTATTTAATACGACATACGCCCTTATTTTTTGCATTTTATATGGATCTTTAACACCTATAACGCAGCAATAATTAACATCAGGGCACTTATCTATAACGTCTTCAATTCTTGAAGGATATACGTTATATCCGCTGGTTACGATCATACGTTTGATCCTTTGCTTGAAATATACGAAACCATCTTCATCCATATATCCCATATCGCCTGTAAACAGCCATGTATTTCCTTCTTTATCCTTTTTAAGTGTTTCGGCAGTCTCTTCTTCATTGTCAAGATAGCATGTCATCAGTGTAGGTCCGGTAAGTATGATCTCACCATCTTCACCGAGTTTCTTTTCCTTAAATGTGCCGGGTTCCACAATCTTGTATACCATATCTCTGAGAGGTACACCTATACTTCCTTCTTTTGCAACGCTGACAGGAGTTACACAGCTTGCTGTAACACACTCTGTCAAGCCGTATCCCTCACGTATCTGCACGGATGCATTATGTGCTTTGAGGAACTTATCTGCTTTTTTCTTAAGTTCAGGGCTAAGAGCATCTCCGCCACTGAATACACCGATAAGGAAAGACAGGTCTTTTCCGTCAAATCTGTTTGTTTCAAAAAGTGCCTGATAGAGTGTCGGAACACCTGCTATGAAATTAGGTTTTTTCTTGAGAACAGCCTTTGCATATGTATCAACTGTAAATTGCGGAATAAGTATGCAGCGAGCGCCGCTCATAAGTATGGTATGAATGCCGATTCCGAGTCCAAATCCGTGGAATATAGGCATAACTGATAAGAATGAGTTTTTGTCACAAAGGTCACAGCCGCATATTTCGGCAATTTGAACTCCGAGAGCATTAAAGTTTTTGTCTGTTAAACATATACCCTTTTGTTTTCCGCTTGTACCGCCGCTGTAAAGAATGACTGCGGTTTCTCCCTCTTTGTAGCTTACCGGAGGAAGTTTTATATCGTTGCCCAGCTTCATGAGATCGGTCCAGAGAATATCGTCTTCCCTGTCAGGATATTTCATGTTATCTCTGTTCTTTGCAATGCGATATACAAGGCCTAATGGTGCAGGAAGTTCATCCTGAATTCTTGCAACAATTATCTTTGTTTCATTTTTTGCTTCCTCAACAGCAGATTTTACCTTCTCATAGAACATATCCATTGTTAAAATCATCTTACTGTTTGAAACGTCAAGATAAAATGTTATATTCTTCTGAGCAGACAATGGGTGAACCATATTTGCAATTGCGCCAATCCTGTTCAGTGCGTAAAGGCATATGACTCCCTGAGGTGTATTAGGCATACAAATTGTAACTCTGTCACCTTTGCCTATTCCTAATTTTACAAATCCCCTTGCTATACCTTCAATCTGCTTTACAAAATCCGTGTAATTTGTAAGTTTTCCTTGAAAGTCATAAGCTATAGCTTTAGGATATTTGTTTTTTGCCATTTCAATAGCGCCAAACATTGTGGTATTCGGGTATTGACGTACTTTAATTACATATTCTTTATCTGAATCGTTCATAATATTGCTCTCCATTCAAAAGATTTCATTATCATTATATATAGAAATATAAACTGAAAATAAACAAAAAAATCATGCATCAAAAGACACATGATTTCTATTTTAGTCAACTGCAATCGGCAATATTACGGTAAAGTTCGTCACATTTCCTTCACTCTTTGCGCTTACACTTCCTTCAAGAAGTTTAACTACATGTTTTACAATAGCAAGTCCTATGCCATGTCCCTCGCTTGCATGTGATTCATCCGCCTGATAAAACTTGTTGAAGATCATATCCATTTTATCCGCTTCTATACTGCTGCCCGTGTTAATTACAGATACTTCTATATTATTTCCTTTTCGGTATATATCTATTCCAATTTTTCCGCCTTCCGGAGTAAACTTTATAGCATTGTCTATAAGGTTAATCCATACATCGCGAACTATCTCCTCATTGGTCTCAACTAAATATTCATCAAAATCTATTATGAAGTCTATATTCTTTTTAGTCCATTTGTTTTCCAAAAGCAAAACACAATTTCTGATTTGCTCAGATATATTAAACCTTGTCTTATCACTTAAAACAACCTGATTTTCAACTTTTGTAAGTTTGAGTACATTGGTTGCCATATTGGAGAGCCTGAGTGATTCTTCTTCTATGATATCAATATATTCTTTTCTTTGTTCTTCTGTGAGATCAGCTCTCTTTAACAGTTTTGCAAAGCCCGATATTGATACTATAGGAG
The DNA here is from genome assembly GCA_937884995.1 of uncultured Clostridia bacterium. GTDB lineage: Bacteria > Bacillota > Clostridia > Oscillospirales > Acutalibacteraceae > Fimenecus. Next base: position 51,190 of record CAKZZL010000035.1, on the reverse strand, counting down.
TCTTGAACTCATGTGAAAAGTTGTTGATGAAATCTGACCTTAGCATCTCTGTGTTTTCAAGTTCAGATGCCATTGTGTTAAAGCTTTTTTCAAAATTTTTAGCAATTCTTGTCTTGGCAAAGAAGGAATTAAATTTGACTCTCGCCTTATAATTCCCGGAGGCCAGTTCATCCATTCCTATCAATACTTTGTTGAAAGGCGTAAGTGAAAATGAACCTGTCGAAAAGGCAATTATGCTACCTACTGCCAGGCTTACTGCGGCGCAATAAATAACAAAGCGCTTTGGGTTCGGGACATTTGCACCTGCCGTTATTACATCAAAATGAATCAACAAAAATATGATACCGAGTATAATACCGGTTGTTATGAGGATGAAAGCAAATGTACTGCCTGAAAACAGCAAAAGTAACTTTATTTTGTTTATTTTCTCTTTTCTGCTGTTTTTCATATTTTCTTTACCGCCTTGTATCCGAGTCCCCTTACGGACTCTATTTCAAATTCATTCCAACCCTCGAATTTCTTGCGAAGTCTGGCTATATGTACAGTAACTGTCTCCCAGCCTGTATCGGTGTCATTTCCCCATATTTCATCCATAAGTTGAATTCTTGTAAATATTTTCCCCGGATAAGATAAAAGTTTATACAAAAGCAAAAACTCTTTTTGCGGAAGTTCTATTACTTGTCCGTGACCGCTGACAGTCAGTGAATCAAGGTCAATAACTATCTCTCCGATTTCGATTTTTCTGTCACTTGCAATTTTTGCACGTCTCAAAAGCGCCTTTATTCTGAGGAGAGTTTCCTCTTCATCTATCGGTTTTGTGATATAGTCGTCAGTGCCGACAATAAAACCTTTTTTCTTATCTTGTGGCAATTGTTTTGCGGAGACCATCAATATAGGGAGATCGTTGTCTGCTTCCCTTACAGTCTTAGTAAACTCATAGCCATCCATATTAGGCATCATTATATCGAGAACTACCAGGTCTATATGTTCTTTTTCAAGCATTTCCAATGCCTTAATTCCGTCTTCTGCTGTTTTGACAGTATAACCGTCCTTGGAAATAACGGTTTCCAAAAGCAGTCTCGTGTTTTTATCATCGTCGACTACAAGTATCTTAAACATATATTCCCTCCTGCATTTTTTACCATTATATCATAAAAACTGTCTATTGAAAAAAATCTGTTGCTATATTATAATTTACTTGTAATCAATTTGTAAAGGAGATGTCTTTATGAAAAAGTATATAGCAGAATTTATCGGCACATGTGTTTTAGTCATTCTGGGCTGCGGAACAGCAATGCTTGTAGGATGTAATGTTGACGGAAGCACCGGATATATTCTTACGGCACTTGCTTTCGGTCTTGTTATCGTCGGTATGGCATATTGTATAGGCAATATTTCAGGATGTCACATCAATCCTGCTGTTTCTCTTGGCGTTCTTATCTCAGGAGGAATGAGCATCAAAGATTTCATCGGCTATGTGATTTCACAATGCCTCGGTGCTCTTGCAGGTGCAGGCCTTTTGAAAGCTATATTTACTCTAGGTGACGTAGAAGATAAAACAGGTGGTCTGGGATCAAACGGCTTTGCAGGTGTAAACGGCAGTGCTGCTGCAGCTTTCCTCGTAGAAGTTATTCTTACTTTCATCTTTGTACTCACAATATTAGGTGTTACATCGAAGAAAGCAGGACATGGTTCATTTGGCGGACTTATCATAGGTCTTACACTTACACTTGTTCACATTTTCGGAATCGGTCTCACAGGAACATCTGTAAACCCGGCAAGAAGCATTGGTCCGGCAATCGTTGCTGCAATCAGTGGAAATACCGAACCTCTCTCAGCAGTTTGGGTATTCATTCTCGCTCCGCTTGTAGGCGCTGCTTTGGCTGCTCTTATTTACAGAGCTCTTGCAGGAAAAGAAGAAGCATAAACCAGATACATAAAAGTCAAAAAGGGAGCAGTTCAAAAACGAACTGCTCCCTTCATTTTACCTTATTAATCGAATTTAGGTAACTTGTCTCTGAACTTTTTGAGTTCTTCGTCTGTCGGAATATAGTCTGTCATTGTTCCGTCGTGGAATTGCTCATATGCTACCATATCAAAGTATCCTGTTCCGGTAAGGCCGAATACAATTGTCTTTTCTTCACCTGTCTCTTTACACTTAAGAGCCTGGTCTATTGCAACTCTGATTGCATGTGAGCTCTCAGGAGCAGGAAGAATTCCTTCAACTCTTGCGAACTGCTCTGCAGCTTCGAACACCTTAGTCTGTTCAACAGAAACAGCCTTAATATATCCATCATCATAAAGCTGTGAAAGAATTGGGCTCATGCCATGGTAACGAAGTCCGCCTGCATGGTTTGCAGAAGGAATAAAGTCTGAACCAAGTGTATACATCTTAGCAAGTGGGCAAACCATTCCTGTATCGCAGAAATCATATGCATAAACGCCTCTTGTAAAGCTTGGGCATGAAGCCGGCTCAACAGCTATAATCTCATAATCAGCCTCTCCTCTGAGCATCTCTCCTGCAAATGGAGAAACAAGTCCGCCGAGATTGCTTCCGCCGCCTGCGCATCCGATAATAATGTCAGGCTTAACGCCGTATTTATCAAGTGCTGCCTTGGTTTCAAGTCCTATAACTGACTGATGCAGAATAACCTGATTAAGTACTGAGCCAAGAACGTATCTGTAGCCCGGATTCTTAACAGCAACTTCAACAGCCTCAGATATTGCGCAACCGAGTGAACCTGTTGTTCCCGGATGCTCAGCATTGATTTTTTGTCCTATCTCTGTTTCCATTGACGGAGAAGGTGTAACAGAAGATCCGTAAACTCTCATAACCTCACGTCTGAATGGCTTTTGTTCATAAGAAACTTTAACCATGAATACTTTACAATCAAGTCCAAAATATGAACAAGCCATTGAAAGTGCTGTACCCCACTGACCTGCACCGGTTTCTGTAGTTACACCTTTGAGACCCTGCTTCTTTGCATAATATGCCTGAGCTATTGCTGAGTTAAGTTTATGAGATCCGGAAGTGTTATTACCTTCAAATTTATAATAAATCTTAGCCGGGGTCTGCAAATACTTCTCAAGGTAGTAAGCACGAACCAATGGTGAAGGACGATACATTTTGTAAAAATCCTTGATTTCCTGCGGTATCTCGATATATGCATTTTCATTATCAAGTTCCTGTGCTACAAGTTCCCCGCAGAAAACTCCGCCGAGTTCTTCAGCTGTCATAGGCTGATGTGTTCCGGGATTAAGTAATGGTGCCGGCTTGTTTTTCATGTCAGCACGCACATTGTACCATGCGTTCGGCATCTCGTTTTCGTCTAAGTAGATTTTGTAAGGTATTTTGTTTTCTGCCATTTCAATTTCCTCCTTTAATTATTATTTGTATGGCATATTGCGGGGCATAAAAAATCCTGCCCCAATGCTGGGACAGGAATTATATATTATCCTGCGGTGCCACCCGGCTTGACGATTTCTCGTCCTCTCAATGCATACTATCATATGCCGACTTTTGTTTACGAAGTGTCAACTCCGTCTCACATACTCTGAAAATCATTTCTGCTCGCCCTCAGAAGTCCATTCTCCAAAATCTTTGTTATTGCTCTTCCACCAATGAGCAACTCTCTGAAAACAAGGGAATTAAGGATACTCACTCTTCCTCATAGGTTTCATATTAAGTTTGCATAAATTCTACCACCTGTAAATGCATATGTCAATAGTTTTTTTCATATTTATATTATTTCTTTTGAATAAAAGCATTTTTTACTGCATATAATCGTGCTGAGGCTGACGTGTAGTCCCTACTCGATTTATTTGTCCTTTTTTCTATAATTTGGCAGGTTTTATTGTATAATACCTAAAAAATGTAGAATTATGATATAAGTATGTAAAAAAATATGGAAAGCTTAGGAATTATGACGATAATAATAAAGACATTGCTCATATACATGTTTGTGATATGGCAGATTACAAAATTATTGAAAGTAACAGGTATCAAAAATTGATATCAAAAAACAAATCAGAATACATTTGGATGTCAAAAAAGAAAAAATAAAGACGGCAACATAAATTAAATGCCCTTGTGTGTTTTAGTTTTGCATATGTTTTTATTTATTCAGAAATTCCAAGAATGTTTCTCCACGCTGCTGAGCCTGAAAGTTCTGCAACAAATAATCTATCATCTGTATTAACATATGAAATAAATTAATCTTTTACATACTTGCAAAATTTATTTTTTTGATAAACTGAGGTGATTTGGTGATTGGTTCTGATATAGAAAAAGATTTAATCACTACGACCTTGGCTGACTTCTCACAGTTCGTTGTTACTATGTCGGCTATGGAATCACTATTCCTACCACACCTGTGAGACCTCACGGGATAAGTCATCAGTCTTTCTTCGTCTTCCTGCCTAATTTGCACATACGCTTTACGGTTGCCTTTTGGACTTCATAACACTTGGTCCGCTTATCCTACGTATGCGCCCTGATATTGATTTTCTGTTCGTTAGGCTACGATATCGCTATTCCTTCTTCTCGCCTGTACCTCGCGATACAAACCTTAGGAGTCGCTTTGGGATTCGTAGGCAACTGCATGCCCGTCATATCACAAAATGAGACCGCGTTTTGCGGTCTCATATAGCCTTTGGACTTTACAGCTTTTATTAATACATTCCGCCGCCTGCCTGAGCCATTGCAGCCTGAGCTGCTGCCTCAGCCTGAGGATCCGGTATATCAGCAACAAGTGATTCTGTGGTAAGAACCATAGCTGCAACAGAAGCAGCATTTTGAAGAGCTGAACGTGTTACTTTTGCAGGGTCAAGTATACCTGCCTTAAACATGTCAACATACTCACCTGTAGCAAAGTTAAATCCATAGCCTGCCTTTTTCTTGTTTACTATCTCATTTACGATAACTGAGCCTTCAAGGCCTGCGTTCTTTGCAATCTGACGGAGAGGTTCTTCCATTGCTCTTATAACGATATTGACACCTGTCTTGTAATCCTGGTCATCTTTATCAAGTAAAGCAGAAGCTGCATCAAGCGCATTAAGAAGTGCTACACCGCCACCTGCTACAGACCCTTCCTCTACGGCTGCCTTAGTAGCTGCAAGAGCATCTTCTATACGGAGTTTCTTTTCTTTCATTTCAGTTTCAGTAGCAGCACCAACACGGATAACAGCTACACCGCCTGCAAGTTTTGCAAGACGCTCTTTGAGTTTTTCTGTATCGAATTCAGATGTTGAACTCTCAATTTGTGAACGGATCTGAGCAACTCTTGCCTTGATATCGGCGCTGTCGCCTGCACCGTCAACTATGATTGTGTTTTCTTTTGAAATCTTAACCTGTTTTGCACGGCCGAGCTGGCTCATCTGTGTATCCTTAAGTTCAAGACCTAAGTCAGATGTGATTACCTCACCGCCTGTAAGAATAGCTATATCCTGAAGCATTTCTTTTCTTCTGTCGCCAAATCCGGGTGCCTTAACACATACGCATGTGAATGTTCCGCGAAGTTTGTTAACAAGAATTGTTGAAAGAGCTTCGCCCTCAACATCTTCAGCTATGATAACAAGTTTCTTACCAGCCTGAACTATTTGCTCAAGTAAAGGAAGTACTTCCTGGATATTTGATATCTTCTTATCTGTTATAAGTATAAGAGCATCATCGATAACTGCTTCCATTTTATCTGTGTCTGTTACCATGTATGGTGAAATGTATCCACGGTCAAACTGCATGCCTTCAACTACGTCGGAATATGTTTCAGATGTCTTTGATTCCTCAATAGTGATAACACCGTCAGCTGTAACCTTTTCCATGGCATCAGCTATAAGCTGGCCTATATACTCATCAGCTGCAGAAACTGTAGCAACCTTGGCAATGTCATCTGATGACTTAACTTTCTTTGCATTTTTGAGAACTTCTGCTACGACTGCGTCAACAGCTGCCTGCATTCCCTTTTTAACTACCATCGGGTTAGCACCTGCTGCTACGTTCTTCATTCCTTCACGAACAAGAGCCTGGGCCAAAAGTGTTGCTGTTGTTGTTCCGTCTCCTGCAACATCGTTTGTCTTTGTAGCAACTTCCTTAACAAGCTGAGCACCCATATTTTCAAATGCATCTTCGAGTTCTATTTCTTTTGCAATTGTTACACCGTCGTTTGTGATAAGAGGTGCGCCGTATTTACGGTCGAGAACAACATTTCTGCCTTTGGGGCCTAATGTTATTTTAACTGTATCGGAAAGTTTATCGATACCGTTTTGTAAAGCTTTACGTGCTTCTTCGCCATATATAATTTGTTTTGCCATGATTGTTACCTCCTGATCATTCTACTATAGCTAAAATCTCTGACTGACGAACTATTGTATATTCAACATTGTCAGCCTTAACTTCAGTACCTGAATACTTGCCGGTTATAACCTTATCACCGGCTTTAACAAGCATTGTAACTTCTTTACCGTCAACATTTCCGCCGGGGCCTACTGCAACTACTTCGGCTACCTGTGGTTTTTCCTGTGCTGATGATGCAAGCACAATACCGCTTTTTGTTGTTTCTTCAACTTCGCAGGGTCTTAATACAACTCTGTCTGCCAATGGTTTGATTTTCATTTTATATTACCTCCGAAAAGTGAAATCGTGTTTAGCACTCTACACTCCCGAGTGCTAAATATATTTTATCACTAAATACACAAAAATCAAGTGCTTTGAAAAATATTCATAAATATTTAAAAAATGAAGGGCTCCGATCAGCCCTTCATTATATAACTTATACTTTTTTCAGATGGTTGCGGCAATTACCGCTTTTATTGTATGCATCCTGTTTTCAGCTTCATCAAATACTATTGATCGTTCGCTTTCAAAGACTTCATCCGTTACTTCCAGACAGTCGAGATCGTTCATCTCGCATATATCTTTTCCCATTTCCGTCTTAAGGTCATGGAATGACGGCAGACAATGCATAAATCTACATTGAGGCCCCGCATTTTCCATCAATGCCTTATTGACCTGATAAGGTAGCAAGTCATTTATTCTGATTGCCCATACTTCATAAGGCTCACCCATAGACACCCAGACATCTGTATATATAATGTCCGCATTCTTTGTAGCATCCATAGGGCTGTCTGAGAATTCAATTTTACCGCCTGTTGTTTTTGCAATTTCACGGCACTCATCAGCAAGATTTTCATCAGGGAAATACTCTTTAGGTGAGCATGCTATAAAGTGCATTCCCATCTTGGCACAGCCGACCATAAGTGAGTTTCCCATGTTATATCTTGCATCGCCCATATATACAAGTTTGATGCCTTTCAGGTGTCCGAAGTGCTCCTTTATAGTAAGGAAGTCTGCAAGAATCTGTGTCGGGTGAAATTCATTTGTAAGTCCGTTCCATACAGGCACACCTGCATTAGCTGCAATTTCCTCAACGATTTCCTGACCGTATCCTCTGTATTCGATGCCGTCAAACATACGTCCGAGTACACGAGCAGTATCCTCAACACTTTCCTTCTTTCCGAACTGTGAGCATGTCGGGTCAAGATAAACCGGATGTATTCCCAAATCAGCAGCAGCAACTTCAAAAGAACAACGGGTACGTGTACTGTTCTTCTCAAAAATCAAAGCTATGTTTTTGCCTTCATGTATTTTGTTAACTATGCCTTGTTTCTTTTCTTCTTTGAGTTTTGCAGCATAATCAATAAGATATTCTATTTCCTCCGGAGTGAAATCCAAAAGTTTTAAAAAGTTTCTTTTTCTTAAATCCATATCCTATACCTCTTCGGCGCAAACCTGCTTTATTATATCCACTGCCTCCGTCAGAAGCGGCATAGGAATATTAAGAGCAGGCAAAAGTCTTATCTTGTCTTTGGCTGAGAGACAAAGTACGCCTTTTTCCATGCATTTTTTTATTAGGTCCGATGCTTTCTTTTCTGTCTTGATACCTATCATAAGTCCAGCTCCGCTTACGGACTCCACACCTTTTGCATTTTGAAGTTCCGAGAATATATATACACTCTTTTCTCTGACTTCTGCCAAAAGCTTATCATCAATTCTGTTTACCAGGTTTATTGCTCCTGCGCAGACAACAGGATTCCCGCCGAATGTTGATCCGTGGTCACCGGGTCCCAGTACATTTTGAAGTTTTTCTCCCATGAGGCACGCGCCTATCGGGAGTCCTCCTCCGAGGCCTTTTGCTGTTGTTACTGCATCCGGTTTGATTTCATAATTCATATATGAGTAAAAAAAACCGCTTCTTCCGTTTCCGCTTTGTACTTCATCAACCATGAAAGGAATATCATTTTCATTTGCAAACTTGTATATTGCTTCTACGAAGTCTTTATCCAGAGCGTTGACTCCGCCCTCGCCTTGTATACACTCTATAAGGATACCGGCTATCTTGGTTTTTTCTGCAAGTTGATAAAGTTCATTCGCATCGCTTGAAGAAACAGTTTCAAAACCCGGAGTTAAAGGCTTAAAAAGCTTGTGGAAATTATCTTGTCCGGTTGCTGCCAGTGTCGTAAGCGTTCTGCCGTGAAAGCTGTTTTTCAAACTGACAATTGTATAACAATCTTCGCCTTTCTTCTCTGCTGAGTACTTTCTTGCCAGCTTAACTGCACACTCATTTGCTTCAGCTCCTGAGTTTCCGAAAAAGACTTTTTTCATTCCGCTTTTTTCGCAAAGAATCTTCGCAAGCTCTATATCAGGCATTGTGTAATATAGGTTTGACATATGCTGTACTTTGTCTAGCTGGTCTGTTACAGCTTTCTTCCATTCATCATCAGCTATGCCAAATGCAGTAACTCCGATACCAGAGCCCATATCTATATATCTTTTACCTTCAATATCATATACGATTGAGCCTTTGCCTCTTACTATCTCAATCGGGAACCTGTTATATGTCCCTGCTATATATTTTTTATCCAGTTCCTGAAAATTCATTTTTTGTCTCCCGTAACCATAGTACCGGCGCCCTCGTTTGTCAGAAGTTCCAACAGGATTGAATGTGGAACCGTGCCGTTCATTATTACAACATGTCTGACACCTTTATCTATTGCATCAATGCAACAATCGATTTTCGGTATCATACCACCTGAAATACTGCCGTCTTTCAAAAGATTTTTAGCTTCTGACACCGTCACTTCCCGTATCAGGGAATCAGGATCATCTTTATCTCTTAAAAGTCCTGCTATATCCGTCATGAGGATAAGTCTCTGGGCACTTAACGCTCCTGCTATATGAGCTGCTGCTGTGTCCCCGTTTATGTTATATGTATTTCCTTTTACATCTGTGGCCAGTGTGGAAACAACAGGTATATATCCTTTTTCAAGAAGATCATTTATCGGTTTAATATGAATATGTCTTATATCTCCTACATAGCCCAGTTCTTCGTTCATCGGAATCGCTTGTATAAGGCGGCCGTCCATGCCCGAAAGGCCGATTGCCTTACCGCCGTATTTTTCTATAAGGTTTACGAGCGTCTTGTTCACTTTACCTGCAAGCACCATTTGAACTATATCCATGGTTTCTTCATCGGTAACACGAAGTCCGTTGACAAACTCCGGCTTTTTCCCAAGTTTCTCCATATATGAGTTTATCTCAGGTCCTCCGCCGTGAACCAATACTATTTTCACGCCGATAAGCCAGAGAAGAACTATGTCTTCCATGACCTGTTGCTTAAGTTGTTCATCTATCATGGCATTGCCGCCATATTTAACAACAACAACTTTTCCGTTGTATTTCTTTATATACGGAAGAGCCTGGGTCAATATCTCTGCACGTTCCGCATTAGAAAATTTGTTTTGCATATATACCTCTTAAGTTCTGTAATCTCCGTTAATCCTTACATAATCATATGTCAGGTCACAGCCCCACGCTGTTGACGAGGCAGCACCCGAATTAAGATTTACAACTATCTCTATTTCGTTTTCCAGAAGTATCTCCTTAGCTTTTTCCTCTGAGAAATCCACACCGGCGCCGTTCTTACACACGGCTATCTCGCCTTTGCTGCTCTTAAATGAAAGATCAATTTTATCAATATCGAGATCTGCCCCGCTGTATCCTATAGCGCATAAAACTCTGCCCCAGTTAGCATCTGCGCCGAACATCGCAGCTTTTAAGAGACTTGAGCATATGACACTCTTGGCAACTGTCTTTGCAACATTCTCATCGCTTGCGTTCTCAACTTTGCATTCAAGAAGTTTTGTAGCTCCCTCGCCGTCTCCGGCTATCAGTCTGCAAAGCTGAACGGAAACAGTGTTCAACGCCTTCATAAAGATTTTGAAATCCTCTCCGTCTTCTGTGATTTCATCATTTTCTGCCATTCCGTTAGCGAGTATAACCACCATATCATTGGTGGATGTATCACCATCAATACTTATCATATTAAAAGTGTTTTGTATATCGCCTGAAAGCGCTTTCTGCAGCATGACATTTGATATATTCACATCGCTTGTCATGAATACAAGCATAGTTGCCATATTAGGATGTATCATACCGCTGCCTTTTGCTATTCCGCCTATATGGCAAGTTTTTCCGTTAAGTTCAAACTCCACAGCGACTTCTTTTTGTATTGTGTCCGTTGTCATTATGCCTTCGGCAGCATCACTGCAGCCATCTTCTGAAAGAGCTTTCGAAAGAGTAGGTATAGCATTTGCTATAGGTTCAATATCAAGCGGCAGACCGATAACTCCGGTTGAAGCAACAACGATATCGTTAGGATCAAGTCCGAGTTCATCGGCGCAAACCTTACTCATTGTCTCTGCGATTTCAATTCCGTTGGCATTGCATGTGTTTGCATTACCGCTGTTACAAATAACTGCCTGTGCATATCCATCGGAAAGATGTTTCTGAGTAACTCTCAGCGGCGCGCCTTTAACTAAATTCTTTGTATATACAGCAGCTGCTCTAGCTCGCTTTTGACTGTATATTAAAGATAAATCTTTTTTTGTTTTGTTTTTACGAATTCCGCAATGAACACCTGCAGCCTTAAAGCCCTTTGATGCACATATACCGCCTTCTATCAGTTTCATCTTATTCCTCCGTAAAGTTTGAGACCCGTATTTTCAGGAAGTGAAAGACAAATATTCATATTCTGTATTGCGCTTCCTGATGCACCTTTGCCAAGATTATCAAATCTGGATATGAGAATTATTCTCTCATCATTGCCGCTGACACTTATCTGCATATCATCATATCCGGCAAGTTTTCCGGCAGACATAAAACCTGACTCATCGCCGCCTTCAATATAGCTTACAATGCCGGATTTGTAATAATCTTTATATATCTCTTTTATATCTTCAATATTACCCTTTATATCTTTTGCAAAGAGTGATACTGTCACTTCCATACCGGAATAAAAGTCAGCAACGACCGGGCAAAAAACAGGGGCCTTTTCAAGATTGCAAATCTTTGTCATTTCCGGCAGATGTTTATGTGACTGACCCAATGCATATTGGCGTGGTGCCTTATATACTTTGTCTCTTTTTGGGTCTTCGTATTCAGCAATCATCTTTTTACCGCCGCCCGAATAACCCGTAATTGAAAAACATGTAAGGCTTGCATCTGCCTTAATAAGGTCATTTTCTCTGAGCGGTGCAATCAATGAAATGAAGCCACTTGCATGACAGCCCGGATTTGCGATTCTCTTTGAGCTTTTTATTTTTTCTCTGAAATCTGCTATTTCCGGAAAGCCATATGTCCATTTATCGTTTGTTCTGTGCGCAGTGGATGTATCAATGATTATTGTATTTTCATTTTCCAGAAGTTTCTCTGTCTCTATTGCAGCAGCATCAGGCAGACATAGAAAAGCCAGATCGGCTTCATTCAATGCCTCTCTGCGGACTTTTGTGTCTTTTCTGTATTCTTCACTGATTTTTATCAATTCTATATCGTTTCTGCAGGAAAGCCTTTCATATATGCGAAGACCTGTTGTGCCTGCGCTTCCGTCAATAAAAACCTTTGTCATTCATGTCACCTTAATAACCAGTATTATATTTATATATTATATATTTATATACTCCCATTGTCAAACCTTAAAATGTATAAAAATACATTTTCATTGAATATATATACATTTACAACCGTATTTGGCTGGTTTTTATGCATTTTTAAATAGTTATTGCGAATATTTTGCTCAGCTGCCGATTATTTGCATTTATTTTTTGCCTATGTTAGAATTTTTATATACACCAGTTGGGAGGTAATTCGTATGTACGAAAACACAGACGGTAAATTCATAATTGAAACCGATGATGGCGAAAATATTGAATGCCAGCTCCTATTTTCCTATGAAAGTGAAAAGTTCAAAAAAACTTACATTGTTTACACAGACGGCAGCGAAGATGAGAATCACGAGATTAACATTTATGCATCTGTTCTTGAAGAAGACATAAACAATGAAGACGCAGGCTTTTCAGCAGTTAAGACTCGGGAGGAATGGGACGAAATCGACGAAAAGTTGAACGAATATCTTGACCAGGAGGCTGAAGAATGATGGATATTATGCAAGCTATAGATGCACGGCATTCAGTCAGGGCATATACAGATAAGTCCATAGGAAAAGATGCTCTGGAAAGATTAAAAGAAGAAGTCGAAATTTGCAACAAGGAAGCAGGCCTTAATATTCAGATCATATCGGACGAGCCGGCTGCTTTTGATTCATTCATGGCTCACTATGGAAAATTCAGCGGTGTAAAAAACTATATTGCTCTTGTCGGCAAAAAGTCAGATGACTTAAGTGAAAAATGCGGTTATTACGGTGAACGCCTTGTTCTACTGGCTCAGACCCTCGGTCTTAACAGCTGCTGGGTTGCTTTAACATTCAGCAAGAAAAAAGCAAAAATCAAAATAGACAAAGGTGAAAAACTTGTCTGTGTCATATCGTTGGGCTACGGCGAAAGCCAAGGCAAACAGCATGTTGACCATCCGATTGACAAAATTGCAGATTTAAATGCCGATTCACCGCAATGGTTTAAGGACGGAATTACAGCTGCTATGAAAGCCCCTACCGCTATGAACCAACAAAAATTCTCATTTAAGCTTATAAACGGAAACAAGGTAAATGCTGTCTCAAAAGGCGGTCCCTACTCGGATGTAGACCTCGGTATTGTAAAATATCATTTTGAAATCGGTGCAGGAAAAGATAATTTCGAATTTGTATAAAGGGATTTTTATCCCTTTATTTTTTTGACTTTTTGCATAGTAAAAAATTAACAACTCAAAATATACAGAAAAAAATTGTATTTTATTTCAACATTGAAATTGTTGAAAACTTTGTTCATATTGTCCAAAAGTCCGTAAAATATAGCTTTTCAGCGTCAAGCAGTTCTTTTTTTCGTAAAGATAAGAACTTTACAGAACAAACTTTCGTTAATTTTTATTATGAATATACAAGTGAATATACAAAAAATCCTCGAAATAATCGAGGATCTTTTTTACTCTCTTCTCAGTGCTTCTATCGGTGGCATCTTTGCTGCTCGCCTTGCAGGATAGACACCGAAGATAATGCCTATCGCCGATGAGAAGCCTACGGCCAAAGCCACAGTTGAGAATTTAACCGACAAAGGTACATCCATAATATGGGATACAAGTGCTGCTCCCGCCACACCGATTATGAGGCCTATAACCCCGCCTATAAGGCAGAGGATTATCGACTCGGTAAGGAATTGGAACATAATGGTATCCGTCTTGGCTCCGAGCGCCTTTCTGATACCTATTTCTCTGGTTCTCTCTGTTATCGATACAAGCATAATATTCATAACACCTATACCGCCTACAACCAATGAGATGGCGCTGACAGCAGCTATAAATATAGTGAATACATTTATTACTGTGTCAAGCAAATCAATATATGTTGCCATATTGGTAACGCTGTAGCAGTCTTTTTCAAAATTTCCGTGCAGTGACTGGATGTAACTGATGGCGGAATTGCCTATTCCGTCCAATATATTTTCATCTTTTGCAGTTATATTTATCGTATCAAATCTGTCTCCGCTTCCGTTAATAAGCCCAGCGACAAAGACAGGTGTAAGTACCATACAACTTGTAATGGACGTTCCGCCCATAGAGGACATATTCTGCATCAGATCATCGGTATCAATGTTGTATCCGGACATAACATTGATGACACCGACTATTTTTATGGAGATAGTGGAGCCGTCCACATTCGCATAAATATACTCGCCTACGACATCTGTCCTTCCGAATATCGCCATAGCAGATGTTGCGTCTATTACTCCGACATTTCTTTTTTCCTCATATTCATCCTGTGTGAAGAAACGCCCGTATATACAAGCAGTCTTCATAATCATCGGCATATCAGTATTACAGCCGATGTCTATGAGAAATGCAGATTGATCATTCGCTGTCATAGTCGTCATCGCTATGGAATACATGGATGCATATTCAACACCATCCAGTTTTTTTATACCATCGATATCACGCTGTGTGAACCAGTCATCATCACTGGCTGTATTAATATTCACATTCAATGATATCGCGCTGTTTCCCATATCGCGGATCATTCCGATTATATAATCACGTCCGCCGTCGCCGACAGTAATGATTGCTATAACGGAAGCAACACCGATTATTATACCGAGCATTGTCAAAATGGAACGCATAAGGTTTGATCTTATGCTGAAGACCGCAATACGTATGTTTTCCTTAACGTTCAACTAAAACACTCCTTATGCAGTCTTTTCGGCTATCTTTGTTCCGTCTTCCATAGCCGGGTCTGGGCTCTTAACAACTTTGTCTCCGATATTTAAGCCGCTTGTAATCTCATAATTTACATCATCAAGAATGCCCACTGTTATTTTTTTACGGCTTACCGTGCTGCTTTCATCATCAAAAAGATATACATAATATTCGCCTTTGTCATAGACAACGGTTTCAACAGGCATTGTCAATACATCTTCCAGTTTGTTTAGTTCAATTTTTATATCCACATCAAAGCCTATTACAATATTCTTATCAGGCTTTTGAATCTTAACTTTTACAAGAGCTGAGTTGCCTGAACCGGAACTTGAAAGAAGTGATGATGTAAGGTTGCTTAAATCAAGTTGTGACGAAGAGCCTGCTTCTGCAGCAACATAAATTATTTCGCCAACATATTCCTGACCCTGGCTTATTACGGTAGCATTCATGCCCGTTGCAAGTTTCAATAAGTCATTTTTACCCACAGATACAGTTACAACAAGGTCACTATAGTCTTCGAGCGTAACAGCAATCCCCATAGCAGAGCTATCATCCGAAGATCCTAATAATGAACTGATAGCAGATAAATCAACAGAAGAGCCGAGCATAGAACTTAAATCAATAGTTCCTGAGGATTCTTCAGCAGGTTCAAACAAATCACCTGCTTTGATATTTACAACCGTGATAATACCGTCAGCATCGGCATACCATCCGTTTTTCAGGCTGTCATAAACTGCCTTGATGCTGTCATAGGTTTCTTTCTTATTGTCTGCAACAGCCTTTAAGGCAGATAGAATGCTGTCATCGGTTATATTAACAGTTGCACTGTTTTGAGCTTGCAATGCCGTAAGCTCCGCATTGAGCTGAGAGAGCTCAAGATTTTTCTGAATGAGCTCAGTTTGCATCTTATTGTTATCTTCCGAGCTTACCTGAACACTTAGCTTTGATGCAGAATCCTTGAAGGACTGTATCTCTTCATCGCTTGCGCCGTTTTCCTTCATTTCAGCTATAACAGCATCAATCTGGTCCTGGGGAATTGTCGCTGTTTCAGTCACTGATTCCTGTGATGAAATATCAGATTCTAATGTTGCGATTTCTTTTTTCTTTGCTTCGATTTCTTTGTTTTTAGCACTGATTTGCGCAGTTAACTCAGCTTTCTTTGAATTAATCTTGGCATTTGACAATACGGCTTCATTGTATTTACTGAGCGCACTGTCATAGTCTTTTTTAGCAGTCGTAAGATATTCAGATGCTCCCGATACATCAAATGTTGCTATCGGATCACCTTCGGATACCTTATCACCGACTTTTACAAAGACTTCTTCTGCCCTCACACCGTTTATGCCTATATAGTTATATGTGCTTTCTGATTCAACTGTACCGCTTAGATCAAGATAATCTGTTATTGTACCATTCTCTGCGGCAACTATCTCATATTCTGTGGGAGGGTCTTTCTTTACTTGTGAATAAACAGCATATGCCAAAAGAGCAGCTATAACTATGATAAACACAATAATAGCTATTTTCTTTTTCAATGGTTTTTCCCGGAAATTTTTCAGCATTATATCACAGCCTTAATATACTTTATATATCTTCATTATACTTATACGTTTTTCGTTTTTGTTAAATATTTGTAAATTGTATATTATTCCCTGTGCCATTTAACACCCTGAGCTGTATCTTCCAATATGATTCCTTGTGCTTTAAGTTCATCTCTTATTCTGTCTGCTTCTGCCCAGTTCTTTTCTTTTCTTGCCTTTTGACGCACTTCTATCATCTCTTCAATCTCATCATCAAGAGAGCTTGACTGTCTGTTATATACAAGGCCCAAAACATCTGTCAGCTCATCAAAGATATTTATAGCGTAATTCACCAGTTCTTTTGACGATTCATCAACAATAACTTTTGTGTTTATGTCCTTAACAAGTTCAAAGACTGCGGAAATTGCATCAGCAGTATTTAAGTCATCATCCATTGCCTTTATATATTGCTCACGGCGTGAATCCATAACTTTCTTGATTTCCTCAGCATCATCCGGTTTTTCATCTTTTGCATTTGAAAGTGCAAAATCAAGATTGTCGCGACAAGTATACAGCCTTGAAAGCGAAGCCTTGCATTGTTCTATAACATCTACGCTGTAATTTATAGGGCTTCTGTATTGGGAAGAAATCATAAGATATCTTATGGGCTCATATCCATATTTTTCGGCAACATCTCTTACAGTAAAGAAGTTGCCCAACGACTTGGACATCTTGACATTATCCACATTAATATATCCGTTATGCATCCAATAATGAGCAAAGTCCACTCCATTGCAGCATTCGCTTTGCGCAATCTCATTCTCATGATGAGGAAATATAAGGTCCTGTCCTCCGCAATGTATGTCTATCGTTTCGCCCAGATATCTGCGTACCATTGCCGAACATTCTATATGCCATCCCGGACGGCCTTTGCCCCATGGGGACTCCCAATAGGGTTCTCCCTCTTTTGCTGCTTTCCATACTGCAAAATCCATAGGTTCGCGTTTTAGTTCCCCTATATTGATACGGGCACCCGCTTCCAAATCCTCAAGAGGCTGATGTGAAAGTTTTCCGTAGCCGTCAAACTTACGTGTACTGAAATATACATCTCCGTTTTCTGCCGGATATGCATAGCCTTTATCAACAAGAGTTTTAATGATATCGATTATCTCATCAATATTCTCAGTAGCTTTTGGATGTACGGTCGCCTCTCTGATATTCATCCCTTTGGCGTCCGTCCAGAATTCTTTTATATATTTTTCGGATACTGTTTTATAGTCACTGTTTTCTTCCAAAGCTTTACGTATGATCTTATCGTCTATGTCCGTAAAATTCTGAACAAAGTTAACTTTAAGGCCTCTGTATTCCATATATCTGCGGAGAGTATCGAAAACGCAGAGAGGTCTGGCATTACCTATATGAATATAGTTATATACAGTAGGTCCGCATGCATATATTTTTACTTCACCTGGATTTATTGTTTCAAGTTCCTCTTTTTTTCGTGTTAATGTGTTATATATTCTCATTTTTCTCCCTCATATCATCAATTTCCTTTTCAAGACTGTCGACTCTGTCTCTTAGGTTAAAGAAGGCCTGGGCAACAGGGTCAGGGATATGTACCTGGTCAAGATAATCAAGCCTTACGCCATCTCTTTTAACAACTCTGGCAGGCACACCCACTGCAGTGCAGCTTTCCGGAATATCCGTCAGCACAACAGCGCCGGATGCTATATTGGAGTTATCGCCCACTTTCAAAGGTCCCAGCACTTTGGCACCTGAACCTATGAGAACACCATTGCCTATCGTGGGGTGTCGCTTGCCTGTATCCTTACCTGTACCGCCAAGAGTAACGCCTTGATAAATAGTTACATCATCGCCTATCTCAGTAGTTTCTCCTATAACGACTCCGGTCCCGTGATCTATAAAGAACCTTTTGCCGATTTTAGCTGCAGGATGTATTTCTATATTTGTTTTTCTGACACAGTGCTGGCTGATAGCTCTTGCAATGAAATGCATATTATGCATATAGAACCAATGAGCTTTTCTGTACATTCTTATTGCTTTGAGTCCGGGATAAAGCAACATTATTTCCAGATTGGATTTTGCTGCCGGATCTCTGCTTTTTACAGTAGCTATGTCCTCTTTCCAAGATTTAAACATATATATATCCTCCGATAAAAAATACAGCCTTCATCTGTTAAACAGACGAAGGCGAAAATTCCGCGGTTCCACTTCGATTTATATCTCGAACGATTTTAACGCAATCACACGGGTATGTATTTCCCCATACCGACTCACGAATGCATTTCACAAAATACTTTTAAGAATGCTCACAGCCAACGACATTCAGTCTCTGTTAAAAGTTGCTTTTGTTACTTCTTTCGGTCAAAGTCTTTATTATCAGTGTTCTTATAATATCACAATCTTTGAAAAAATCAAACACTTATTTGGAAAAATCCACTATATTTATGCTGTCTATGATATATATAACACCTGAAATAACGGCAAGTCCTGCTGTTATGCAAAGCAAGATGTTGGATATCAAAGGAAGCTTTTCTATTTGACAGAAGTCTTCGTTTACCCATATGAGAATCATTATGATTATAGTGAATATCATTTGAGTTGCGGTCTTGAACTTGCCCCAAATATTTGCAGGTATAACCGTTCCTTGCGCACTTGCCACAAGGCGAAGTGATGTAATTATGAACTCTCTGGTAAGCACTATTACGATTATCCATATGCTGCAAAGGTTCATTTGCATAAATACCAAAAGTGCTGTTGTAGTCAGCATTTTATCCGCAACGGGATCCAAAAGTTTGCCTACAACCGTTATTTGATTATTTTTTCTTGCAAGCCGTCCGTCCAAAAAGTCCGTAAAGGCTCCTATTGAGTATACAATAAGCCCGATAAGATATCTGTGCGGTATAAAACTTGCGCTGAATATAAACAAATATAGAATTGTGATTACCATTCTCGAAAGAGTTAATTTGTTGGGTGTGTTAAGTTTCATTTTGCTTCTCCGGTCAATTCTCCGTCTATGGCATTTATTACCTCGACTTTTACTATATCCCCCTCATCAAGCTCCCTCTCGCTTGTAAAATATATAGTTGTATCTATATCAATGGCGTCCATAACGGTTCTTCCGTAATATGAATCCGTATAGCCGTCATATCCTTCAACAATCGTATCGATTTTTTCTCCTATAAGAGAATCATTAATATCATCAAGAATCTGACCTTGTATGTCATTTATAATGTCAGCTCTTTTTACTCTTTCCTCTTCGGGGAGCATACCGTCAAGTTTTGTGGCAGCTGTTCCTTCTTCCTCAGAGTATGCAAAGCATCCCATTCTTTCGAACTTTACTTCTTCAATGAACTCGCATAACTCATTGAATTCTTCCTCAGTTTCACCAGGGAAGCCGGCTATTAAAGTAGAACGGATTGTAACGCCCGGTATACGTTCTCTGATTTTAGCAATCAGATTTGTCAGGGACTCTCTGTCTCCTTTTCTGTTCATTCTTTTAAGTACATTTGCAGAGCAGTGCTGCATTGGAATATCCATGTATTTCAATATCTTATCTTCATTTGCAATTGTATCGATAAGAAGGTCATCAATTCTTTCGGGGTAGAGATAAAGTATGCGTATCCACTTTAAGCCTTCTATTTTGCAAAGAGATTTTAAGAGCGGTACAAGAGCGCTTTTACCATAAAGGTCTTCACCATAACGGCTTGTATCCTGAGCCACAAGAGTAATCTCTTTAACTCCGCTTAAAACAAGTTTTTGCGCTTCTTCCAATATACTCTCCGGCTGTCTGCTTCTGAAAGGTCCGCGTATCATCGGTATTGCACAATATGTGCAATTATTTGAACAACCTTCAGCTATCTTTAAATATGCGGTATATGAAGGAGTTGTAAGTTCTCTGCCTCCGTCAAAGCAAAGCGACATTTTATCAGGGAATAATTCACATCTGTCTCCCTTGAGTATCTTATTGCATATTTCAACGATATTTTCATTTGCGCCTATCCCGACAACGCCGTCAAGTTCGGGCATCTGCTCCATAACCTGTGTCTGATATCTTTCAGCAAGGCATCCGGTTACAAGAACCTTTTTATCCGGATAATCTTCTTTATATGAAAGCATATCCAATATATTTTCTATAGATTCTTTTTTTGCTGACTCTATAAAGCCGCATGTGTTCACTATAATCAAATCGGCATATCTGGGATCTTCAACGATTTCAAAATCTGCATTTTTTAGTTTAGCCAACATTATCTCTGCATCGACCTGATTTTTAGGACAACCGAGAGAAATAACACTAATCCTGTATTTCATCATTTTCACCTTCACTAGCTTCTATCTCCTTCAGGGCTTTCTTGATTTCATCGTAACTATAGCCTTTTCTTAATAGAGCTGATATAACAGACTGAACACCCTTAGGATCATTCAGCTTGGCATAATACTTTCGCCGGATTATTATTATAATACTTTCTACCGGATCATTGTCAAGTGAATCAACACTGTTTTGGGCGATTTCCCTTGATACTCCTCTTTTCATTAATTCCTGTATTATTCTTTTATTTCCGAAATGTTTTTTCTCTGCAAGTTCTTTTGCAAAAAGCTTTGCAAATTTCTCATCATCCACAAGTCCGTATTGACTCAATCTTTTTATTGCATAATCTATGGCATCTTTTTCAAAATCGCGTTCACGAAGTTTTCTTGCCAGTTCTCCGCTTGCATGAGGGCGTCTGTCAATAAGATCAAGTCCCTTGTTATATGCACGTCGAAAGCTGACCGAACTTAATAGTTCAGCCAGCTCGCTCTCATCTATTTCCTTGTAGTTGTGATATTTTTCAGAGTACCACCAATCGGCATCTACTGTCGCTTTGTATTCCTCATCCAAATATATATGTATTTTGCCGTTTTTCCCGGCTTTTGTTGTTAATTTCATTCGTCGTCATCTACTGCGATGTCAAGTTTTGCTTTTGCAGCTTCTTTTGTTGTGGGAACTTTGTTTACTTCAGGTTGGCTTATGGCAGCTGCGCCTGTTTTTTTCTCTTCTGTGGCTTCATTCATCTTTTCACGGATTTTGCTTTCAAGATTAGCTGCAAACTCAGGCTGCTGCTTTAAGAGCAATTTAACATTTTCTCTGCCCTGTCCAAGTCTCTCTTCGCCATAATAAAACCATGCACCGCTCTTCTTAATAATGTCGTATTTAACACCAAGATCGATTATCTCACCGATTTTTGAGATTCCCTCGCCATACATGATATCAAACTCAGCTTCTTTGAAAGGAGGTGCAACTTTGTTTTTAACAATCTTTGCACGTGTACGTGATCCTATGAATTCATTATTAGGGCCTTTGAGCTGCTCTATTCTTCTTACATCAATTCTGATGCTTGCATAGAACTTAAGAGCACGGCCGCCGGTTGTAACTTCAGGGTTACCATAGATAACACCGACTTTTTCACGAAGTTGGTTAATAAAGATTATGATGGTATTGGTTTTATTGATAACACCTGTAAGTTTACGAAGTGCCTGTGACATCAGACGTGCATGAGCGCCTACATGGCTGTCACCCATATCGCCTTCAATTTCAGCTCTCGGTACGAGTGCTGCAACAGAGTCAATTACGATTACATCAATTGCGCCGGATCTTGCAAGAGCCTCTGCAATTTCAAGAGCCTGTTCTCCGTCATCAGGTTGTGAAACAAGAAGCGAGTTGATGTCAACACCCAGGTTTTGTGCATAAGTCGGATCAAGTGCATGCTCTGCATCTATGAATGCAGCTTCTCCGCCTTCTTTTTGAGCCTGAGCTACTACCTGAAGAGCAAGTGTTGTTTTTCCTGAAGATTCAGGACCGTAAATTTCGATGACTCTTCCTCGCGGAAGTCCGCCGATACCTGTTGCTGCATCCAGTGAGATTGAGCCTGTTGAGATACTTTCAACATTAAGTGTGCTGTCCTCACCCAAACGCATAACAGCGCCTTTACCAAAGTTTTTTTCTATCTGTAACAATGCGGTTTCAATTGCTTTTTTCTTATCTGCCATTTTGATTCTCCTTTTATCGTACATTTGTTCGTTCCAGTTAATTATATATTATATATTTAATAAATGCAAGTCTTTTTTTTATTTTTTTCAAAAAACACTTGAAAAAAGGAAAACTATCGTATATAATACCACTTGTTATGTAATCTTGTATTTAAGGAGGTGCCTTAGAAATGGCAAAATGTGAATTTTGTGGTAAAGATGTTGCTTTCGGCATCAAGGTTTCCCACTCACATAGACGTTCAAACAGAACATGGAAACCAAATGTTAAAAGAGTTAAGGCAATCGTAAATGGCTCTCCTAAGAGAGTTTATGCTTGTACACGTTGTCTTCGTTCAGGCAAGGTTACCAGAGCGTAGTGAAAAAATCATTGAAAATTAACGGATACCAAATCAGGTATCCGTTTTTTCATTATATAAATGTGTTCTCAATTACTTCAGCTACCCCATCCTCTGCATTTGATAAAGTTATATACTTTGCAATCTGTTTACATCTTTCATCCGCATTTCCCATCGCATAAGAACTGCCTGCAAAATCCAGCATCTCATAATCATTTAAGGCATCTCCGAAGGTCATAACCTCATCTCTGTCAAATCCTTCCACCTTACAAAGATTTTCAAGAGCCGTACCCTTGTTTACATATGTTGATGTGATTTCTATTTCTCCCGGTATGGAAGTTGTTGTGTGAAGATTGTGATTATCGAAATAGTTCTTTAATGTAGCCAAATCTTTTTTTGATGCGGAATAAATAGCGATTATCTCGACATCTCTGTCTCCCAACTCATCTTTGACTGATTCGCAGATTATTGATATTTTCTTGAAATATTCCAAGAATTTATCCGGCAGATTTCTCTCTTTATAAAAATCCATCTTATCCTTTTGCACAAGCACTTTGCCTTCCACATAACAGGTATAATAAAGTTCCATGGGTTCCATCAGGTCGATTATTTCTTTTGAGATCTTATTGGAAATGTGATTTTGGTAGATATCCCTACTCTTATGCATATCAAAGACAGATGCACCATCTGAACATATTACATAATCACAAAATGGAATCTGTTCTGTGACATTTTCTGTAAAAGCCAGTGTTCTGCCTGTTGCTATAGCAATTTTGCAGCCTGCAATATGAGCCTTGAGCAAAGACTTTTTGGTTCTCTCGCTTATTGTCAGATGGTCCGGAGCCAAAAGTGTCCCGTCCAGATCAGTTGCTATAAGTTTTATTGCCATGATTTTCTCCCGGACATAAAGAGAGGATTGATATTTACATATTAATCCTCTCTTTTTTTATTTGTTTAATTCTCTGATTCTTTCAATTTCAATCATAACATTTTGCGGAGCCGGTCCGCCCAGTGATGTTCTGTTTGTAACACAATTATCCAGATTGATTGCATCATAGATACCGTCATCAAACTTGTCACATACCTTTATATACTCGTCTATGCTGAGTGTTTCCAATGTAAGTCCCTTAGTTATACAAATGGCTACAAGCTCGCCCGTAGCTTTATATGCATCTCTAAATGGAACTCCCTTACCTACGAGATAGTCTGCACAATCTGTCGCATTTATAAAGCCGGCCGCTGCAGCTTTTCTCATATTTTGAGGAATTGCTGTCATTGTTTCAAGCATAGGTATAAATGTCTTAAGGCATATCTTGACTGTGTCAAAAGCATCAAAGATAGCTTCTTTATCTTCCTGCATATCTTTGTTATATGCCAAAGGCAGACCTTTCATCATCGTCAAAAGTGTTGTCAGGTCTCCGAAGACTCTGCCTGATTTTCCGCGTATAAGTTCTGTAATATCCGGATTTTTCTTTTGCGGCATTATCGATGAGCCTGTTGAAAAAGCATCATCGAGCTCCACAAACTTAAATTCCCATGAACACCAGAGTATTATCTCTTCCGAGAATCTTGAAAGATGAACCATAATTATTGAGATGACAGCTGCAAGTTCCATGCAAAAGTCTCTGTCGGATACGCCGTCGAGCGAATTGTGCATAGGGCCGTTAAAGCCAAGTTCTTTTGCAGTCATTTCTCTGTCCGTGTTGTATGTAGTTCCTGCAAGAGCGCATGAGCCAAGCGGGCTGTAATTCATACGTTCTTTTGCCTGATAAAGCCTTTCTTTATCCCTGAGGAACATTTCCGCATATGCAAGCAGGTGATGCCCGAATGTTATCGGCTGTGCTCTTTGCATATGAGTATAACCCGGCATAACAGATGAGGCATATTTCTCGGCCTTGTCGCTTATAACGGAAACAAGTGAAGTCAAAAGCTTATACAATTCATCACACTCATCTCTTAAGTAGAGACGTATATCAAGCGCCACCTGGTCATTCCTGCTGCGTGCGGTATGAAGGCGCTTTCCTGCGTTTCCGACAAGTTTTGTAAGCTCAAGTTCCACAAATGTATGTATATCTTCCGCATCCGGGTCAATAACAAGTTTTCCTGTCTTTATATCATCTTTGATTTTATTTAAGCCTTCCAGTATCTTCATAAGATCATCGGAGGATATTATTCCCCGGGCAGCGAGCATTTTGGCATGCGCAATGCTTCCGTCTATATCGTTTTCATACATCCGGCTGTCAAAAGAAATTGATGAATTAAAATCATTTGTCTTTTCATCAAGTTCCTTCTTAAAGCGACCTTTCCATAATTGCATCCTAATCTCTCCATTAATAAAGCGCAAGGGCGGTAGCAATCTACCGCCAGTGACAACTTTTTATTTCTTTTTCTTTTCGTTCAACTTTGCCTGGACCTTTATCGGCAGTCCGTAGAGATTGATAAATCCGGCTGAGTCCTTTTGATCATATACTTCATCTTCATCAAATGTTGCTATTTCCGGATCATAAAGTGAATAATCTGCAGTAACTCCCGCATTGATTATGTTACCTTTATATAACTTGAGTTTAACATCACCTGTTACATTTTCCTGGCTCTCTTTTACAAAAGCCAAAATTGCCTTTGTAAGAGGTGTGTACCACTGAGCGTTATATACCATCTCGCCGAGTTTCTGAGCTATAAGAGCTTTATAATGCGCAGTCTCTTTATCAATTGTGATTGTTTCGAGAATTTCATGTGCCTTATACAGGATTGCTCCGCCGGGAGTTTCATATACGCCACGGCACTTCATACCTACAAGCCTGTTTTCAACGATATCAAGAAGACCAATACCGTTTTCTCCGCCGAGCTTATTAAGAGTCTCAACAAGTTCTACTGCACCGACTTCCTTGCCGTTAACTTTTGTTGCAATACCCTTTTCAAAATGTATTGTCAGATATGTCGGCTTATCGGGAGCCATCTCCGGTGAAACACTCATCTCAAGGAATCCCGGTTTGTTATACATAGGCTCATTAGCAGGATCCTCAAGGTCAAGGCCCTCATGTGATAAGTGCCAGATGTTTTTATCTTTTGAATAATTGGTTTCCCTGTTTATCTTAAGAGGAACGTTATGTGCTTCAGCATAATCGATTTCTTCATCACGGGATTTTATATTCCACTCACGCCATGGTGCTATAATCGGCATATCCGGTGCAAATGCCTTTATTGCAAGTTCAAAACGTACCTGGTCATTACCTTTACCTGTACAGCCGTGGCATATAGCGTCTGCGCCTTCTGCTATTGCAATTTCAGCAAGTCTTTTTGCGATGATAGGACGTGCAAATGCCGTACCCAAAAGATAATCTTCATATTTTGCATCTGCCTGTACACAGGGGAACACAACCTCCTCCAGGAACTCTTTTGTTAGGTCCTCTATATATATCTTAGAAGCGCCTGTTTTAATTGCCTTTTCTTCGAGTCCTTCAAGTTCTGAAGCCTGGCCCACATTTCCGGATACTGCAATAACTTCACAGTTATTGTAGTTTTCTTTGAGCCAGGGGATTATTATTGAGGTGTCAAGCCCTCCTGAATATGCTAAAACAACTTTCTTAATATTTTCTTTATTCATTCTGAATCCTCCGAAATCGATATCTGCATAAAATTATATCACACATATGAGCAAAGTCAACAACATATTGACTAAATATACATAATTTGTGAATATTTTTCTATATTTATGCATATTTATTCGTATATTTTAGTATTTTTGTGTAAAAATATACAAAAATTGGTTTTTTATACATATTGTGTATCTTGAAGATATATATAAAATGTTGTATAATAGTGGAAACATATATAAGGTAATGAGTCATGAATAAATCCAAAGTTATCAAAATAATAATATATGTTGTCAGCTTCGCACTGGCAGCCTTTCTCTTTTATAAAGCATTCGTACCGCTGGCTCCGAGTCTTTGGGAAGCCCTCAAAAGCGGAGATGAATCCGCAATCGAAGAGTTTTTGTCCGAAAGCGGTATAATCAAAGGTCTTATCTACCTGTTCCTGCTTCAGGCTATTCAGGTTGTCTCCATCGTACTTCCCGGTGCTCCGATTGAAATTGCAGGCGGTATGGCTTATGGCTTTTTGCGCAGTTTTATTGTGTGCCATTTGTCTTTTGTCTTCACAAATCTTCTCATCTTCTTACTGGGCAGAAAAATGAAGGCTGACTTTATAGATGACAAAGAAGCCGGTAAAATCCGGACCTTCTTACAATCCGGAGATCCCTTTGTAATGCTTATTCTTTGTTTTATGTTACCGGTTGTCCCGAATGGTATTATTCCATATGCAGCCTCTGCGACAAGAATATCTGCAGCGAAATATTTTCTCAGTGTCTTTCTGGGAAGTTCAGTACAGATACTTATGATGTGTGCAGTCGGACGTAAAGTTCTGACACATGATTATTTGTTCATGGCAATTATGGTTATAGCCGATTTCATTGCGATGTTCTTTATATACAGAAACAGAGTTAAAATAAATGATTTTGTTTCAAAACACGGACGCAGGCTCCGAAAGAAATTAGTTCGCAGCAAATAGAATAATAAAATATTAATGGCCGGGTTTTTCCCGGCCATTGATTATTCAGTTTCTGCCTGAATTGCTGTTTCTTCGTTTCTCTCTGCTTCAAGCTCGATTTTTATTACAGCGAGTTTTTTCTTTGAAAGGCTGTATCCAAACGCCAGCAATAAAGCCATAACGGCGAGTGTTATTGCAGGTACAAGTGTGGATATATCATAGAGTTTGTTCAGCACTTCCTCTGACTGACCGAGGCCTACTCTTTCTGTGTCATAACCTATTGCGGCAAGAAGTATCGGGACACCGGCGCCTGCCAAAGTCTGACCGAGCTTTCTTGTGAATGAATAGAGAGAGTATGCAGTTCCTTCTTCCCTTCTGTGGGTTCGAAGTTCATGATAGTCAATAACATCCATTACAAGTGCCCATACTTCAAGTACCAGGAATGTCTGTCCCATACCTGAGAAGAATGTAAATACAAGGAATACATATGGATTATGTGCAAGTGCGCTTCCTCTGATTATAAAGAGCCCTATATTTACAAGTGCTGCCACAGCAAGGCCGAAAGCGCATATTTCTTTTTTGCCGAACTTTTTGATAAGTTTGCCCATAAAGGGAAGAAACAAAGCCATTGGTCCATAGGTGCATACAGTAACAAGAGCATAAAGGCCGGGTTTTGCAAAATAGTCCTTGAAAAGATAGTTAAATGCTGTTTGATAATACATCTGGAATGCGATGAGAAGCATTGAAACTATGCAAAGGACAATAAAAGGTTTGTTTGAAAGCAAATCCTTAATAGTCTTAAAAAGGTTATAGTTCTTTTCTTTTTCTTTTGCAGGAAGAACTACTCTTTCCTTACTTAGTTTGAAATGAAGGAAATACACGAGTACGGATATCAACGATAAAACTATAACAGCAGGTGTAAAGACCTGAGGATTGAGGACTTTGACAACATTGCCTGCTGCGTCAAGTACAGGCTCTCCCTTTGCATCCTCGACTACAGAATATACAAATATCGGAAGTAATATCTGACCCGGAAGTCCGCCTACGCCTGCTCCTATTGATCTCCACATTGAAAGAGAAGAACGCTCGATTTCGTCATCGGTTATAACCGAAGCTAATGAGCCGTAAGGAATATTTACCGCTGTATACATCATTCCGTAAAGAATATATGTTACATAAGCATAAACGATATATTTGCTTGACGGTATAAAGCTGAAACGTGTAAACATAAGTCCGGCAGCTACTGCCATCGGAATTGAGAACCAAAAGACATATGGTCTGAATCTGCCCCATTTAGTAGGTTTTCTTGAATCGATGAACGCACCCCACATCGGGTCATTGATAGCATCCCAGATTCTGGCAACGAGCATCAGCACCGTTATTTGTCCCAGCGGGATTTTTAAGACATCCGTGTAAAACACGGTAAGGAATGACCCTATAAGGGAAAAAGTAAGCAGTCCTCCCGTATCACCCAGAGCGTAGCCTATTCTGTCTTTCATCGTAATGCCATGAGTTAATGCTTTTCCTTCCATAATAATCCCCCTTAAAAGATATCACTGCCCGGTTCAAAGAACAAAGCTTCGGCGCATATACCGACCGGACCTATATATCCTATTTTGCTATTGAATTTTGCAATTTTTATCATATCAGCATCCATGTTGCTGTTATATCTGATTGACTGTTTTGTAAGCTTTTGCGCGATAGTTTCATTTTTAAAAATTGAGCCAAAAAGAATTATTTTATCCGCATCAACAATCGTGGCGGTATTGGTTAAAGCCAGAGCAACCATATCAATCTTCTGGTCAATAACATGTCCGACTTGCTTGCTTTTGGAATTAATTATCTCTTCAAGGGTCATCTTATTGTCAAAAGCATCAAGAATAGCCTTTTCGCCTGTCTCTGTTTCTAGGCAGCCGTATCTTCCGCAACGGCATTTAATACCGGACCGGTTTGTTATATAATGTCCTATCTCCGTTATGCCGTTGTCAGTTCCCGAGTAGACTCTTCCTTCTCTTGCCAAAGCTGAACCTATACCGGGTCCCCATTTGAGGAATATAACACTTTCATTGCTATTACCTTCAAAAATAAGCTCTGCCACAGCAAAGGCCTTGACATTGTTCTCAAAAATAACCGGGAGTGAAAATTTGCTTATCAGTTTTTCTTTTAAGCTGTTACAATCCCACAGACCGTATTGGCTGTTTGTAAATGAGCCCACATGGCATACTCCTATGCCACTCAAAAGGGATGCATCAAGATTATTTTCAGCTAAAAAATCGACTGCTTCCTTTACTATTTTATCGGGGTCTGCTGTAAAATCGGTAACCTTTTGATATAAGTTCTCTCCGTTCATTTTGGAATCAGAATAAGTGATATTATTAGTCTCGGCATTTATTCCGAGTATCATCTTGTCCTCAAGGCAAAGTGATAACAATATTTCTTTTCTACCGGTTTTGCGATCGCCTTTATATACTCCGCCGCTTTCCTTTATATATCCCTCTTCAATGAGTTTACTGCAGATTTTTGTCACTGCAGCAGCTGTAAGTCCGGTTGTCTCCGCAATTTCCTTTCTGCTGAGCATACCTTTTCTGTTGAGCAGATAAAGGATTGTACTGCGGTTCTCATTTTTTATATATTGCATATTAAGTCCGGATTTCATTTTTTCACCTACTTAAAAAGAAGCGATATGCCGCTTATGATTATCAAAACATATGAAAGGTTCAAAAAGACCTTTCTGCTCATTTTCCTGTATATGAGACTTCCTATAAGCATAGCAAGAAGTAAAACTGCAATGCTTATAATACTTATTGTAATCGTTCCGTTGCCGGGTGTAAAGTATCCGGAGCATATATCTTCTATAAATATTACACTGTTAAGCACTATCCATACCGCTGATAATGTGGATCTGAATTCATCCTTATCCCGTAATTTGACAGATGCGTATGTCACAAGCAAGGGACCCCCGCAAACGAAAATACCATGTATGCATCCGGAAATAATCAAAACAATATATGCAGGAAATTCCGGCATGTCCTTTCGTTCTTTCTTCTTATATGTAAAATACATATTTATAAGCGCGCATACGATAACGACTATGCCCAGTGTCTTATATATCAGCGAGCCATTGCTTTGCAGGAAGAAATTCTTGAAAAAGGCTGCAGCAATTATTCCGAGCAATGTAATGCCCGTAATTCTCAGAAACTCTTTTTTATTGATGTTTTTATATGAACCGGCAACTACAAATACAGATGCCACTATTCCCAAAATATTCAATACCGGTTTTGCCACATCATAGCCCACAAGCATTACGCTCACAGGCATGGCAAGTACAGTACCTGCAAATCCGGTTATCACCTGGATTATATTCGAGAGCAAAACCACCAGATAAAAGAGTATTTGCTTAATCAATATTTCTCTACCTCTATTCCAAGGAAGTTAGACAAGGCTTCCATCTCGCTGCATATGTCACCCATAGCAACTGCAAAATGTGGCTCCCAGCCGGCAGTTACAGCTTTGTTGATGATATCTTTTGAATTGTTTTCCGTCTTTACAACAATTGATGTGCCAATGAATTGCTTAGGCTTGTCAAGTGCAGAACCTTTACACAGGAAAAGTCTGAATTTCCCGTTTTCATCCTTACCTACACGTATAATTGTGACTTTTTCTTCTGCCTTACAGCCAAATTCAAGAGTCGGTCCTATTTTTCTGTTGCAATGGACTCCGGCAACTGCACCTGTATCTTCTCTTGCGAGCGAACATGCTGCAGTTCCGCAATGCCAGAATGTTATTGTATTCTCTTTTTCATCAAGTGATACCGGGTCTCCGAAGAAGGCAGGTTTGCCCGTAAGATATAGTGACATGTACATAGACAAAGCACCATATGTGTCTGTTTCACAAGCTGCCGGCAGATTCAAGTCATTAAGAATTGCAAGAACAGCGCAAACAGGTGTACCGAAAGATGTGAAGAAATCAGGCCAGCATCTAGATGATAATGCGCCTATATTATTTTCTTTAATATATGAATCATAAGCTTTATAGAGTTTTGCAAAATCATTTACATTCTTGCTGTCGATAGAGCATAAATCTTTTATTCTCGTTTTTGCGTCATCAAGATACTCTTTTATATCATCATCTGAATATGACTTTGCTCTATCTATAAGCTCACGTGCCTCAATTGATAAGAGATTCGATCCAAAAGTCACTGCCATCTCATGGTCAAGTGCTCTGCCGAAGCCAAAGCCCTGAGGTGTATGTCCTATTTGAAGAATATTTAATGACATTAATGCTTTTTTCAGCTTTGCAGCAGCAAAGACTGAGCTTATTTTTTCCCTAACTTCATCTTCTTCCGGAGAGCCGAAAATATATTCAAACTTCCTTTTGAAATTACGAAGCGCATTAGCTGCTGAAAAAGCTCCCGTTAGAGAGTTAAGTCTGAGTCTTCCGCCGTCTATAACGGGTTCTCTAAGTGTCCAGAGTAAAACGGGACAATCAAACTTTCTCAATACTTCCGTTATATATGCTCCGTTTGCAAAGGTTATATTCTGGACTATCAAAAGATCCGGATTTTGCTCTGCCATGAAATCATTAAGCTTATCTATACTTAAAAGCATCTCAGAGGGGACAATAACATCATTGTCGATTCCTTTAAGCAGTTTTATTGATTTTTCAAATTCTTTTTGTGCGCTTTCAAGATGAAAGGTCGGCACACCGATAGGAATATATACAGAATTAAACATATTATACCCTCTTAGTATTTAAGTTCGTGATTTTCACCTATAAAGCCGGGATATGCTCCCTGGTCCATAAGTGCTTTGCGTTCGGGATGTGATAAAACCCATTTGCCTTTTTGGAGCAGAAGTTTTGACTCGGGATCTGAACTGTCACATTTTTCTGTCAAAGCCGTGTTTGTACCTTTGGGCAAAATTACAAGGCATTTAAATCCTTCATCCTTAACTTTGCATGGTGACAGATGCAATGTGGTGCCATAGATTTCAACTGTCGTTCCTTCGGGCAAGTAGAAGACTTTCTCCTGCCCGATATGGAACTCATTGTCCTTTATCTGCCATACATGGCCTAAAACAAGCATGAAATCAGTTACAGCCAGATTGATCTCGGAACTTTTGTGATATTCAAATCCGTTATATGTGCTGTTTCTTCCGTTGCAATATCCGACTTGAATATCCATTCCGCCGAAAATACTGTTTTGTATATCCCGGCATTGCGGGAATAACTCCATCTGCTTTACACTTGCTATATATATATTTCCGCTTTCAGGTATATCGGTATTGACTTTCAGATAATTTGCAAAAAGATCAAAATCCTGGCCTTCAATCACTCTGCCATATGGGGCAAAATCATCCGAAAATACCGAATATATTTTTACACTGTTAACTTCGTTTAAGTGCTTCAGCAAATCAGTCACCCTCTACAATTTTGTATGTTGAGCGGAAGTCCATTTTACCCATTCCTTTTTCCATACCTTTGTCATATATTTCCTTGCAATGGAAAAGTCCGGGCATATCAAAGCCTACTTCTTCTGCCATACGGCATGCAATACCAAGGTCTTTGTGTTCATTTTCAAGAGAGAAAGCTGTTGTCCAGTTTTGCGCTTTCAGATTATCCTTTTGTGATTCAAGATAGAAATTCTTTCCGCCGCCGTATGATATTGCCTCTGCATAATCATCTATGCTGAGCCCCCATTTTTGAGCTAAGATCATAGTTTCATTAACTCCGTTTTGAACAGCTGCGACCATAGCATTTGAGCAAATCTTCATAACAAGACCTTTTCCGTTTTTGCCCATATACTTAATATTTGTTCCCATATATGCAAGTATGGGTTTTATGGTATCCAGAAGTTCAGGATCGCATCCTACGAGAATACCCAAAGTGCCTTCGATTGCAGCAGGTTTACTCTTGACAACCGGACAATCTGCAAACTGAGCGCCTTTTGTCTTTACCATCTCTGCGCACTCAACTGAAACTGCAGGATCGATCGTGCTCATGTCGATGCATATTTTAGTATCATCAATTTCAGGAAGGATTTCCGTATATACAGCTTTAACATGTTCTGATTTCGGAACCATGGTTATTATTATATCAGCCTTTTGAGCAACTTCGCAATTGTTTTCACAAGCTACAGCGCCAACATCTGCAAGTTTTTTAACCTGGTCTTTATTCAAATCGGATACAAAGACTTTGTCATCATGTTTTTTTACAATGTTTTCGCACATTGACTCGCCCATTATGCCGAGCCCTATAAATCCTATTTTCATCTTTTTACTCCTTATTCCGTAATTGTATTATCCCATGCATTCTGGAATCTCTTCAGACCGTAATCGGTGAAGGGATGATAAAAGCTGTCCTTAAATACAGAGAGTCCTGCGGTAACAATATCTGCACCTGCCACTGCACAATCTGCGATTTGCTTACCTGTACGTACTGCAGCACAGATAATCTGAGTTTCACCTAAATAGCCATAATTTGCATAGATGTCTACTATATCCTGGATATATTGTTTGCAATCTTCACCGCTTGCTTCTTTCCATCCTATGAAGGGAGAAACGAAAAGACTGCCGTTTTTTGCTGCTATAAGGGCTTGTGAAGGTGAGAAAACAAGTGTCAAATTGGTTCTGACTCCTTCCTTTTCAAGTCTGCGTGCTGCAGCAATACCTGCATCAGTACAAGGTATTTTTATTACAAAATTTTTGCATATGCCGGAAATCTTTTTGCCCATCTCAACCATTTCATCAGCATTGTCAAGATGAGGATTAATTTCAACGGAAATAGGGAACTTATCCCATCCTTCTATATCTTTTTCTTTTACAAATTCTCCCATTTCTTCGAGAACTGTATAGAAAGATTTGCCTGAATCCATTATGTGTTTCGGGTTGGTTGTAACTCCGTCAATACCGAAACTTTCATACGCCTCTCTGATTTCATCGATTTTTGCACTGTCTAAAAAATATTTCATTTCTATTCTCTCCTTAAGGTTAAATCTTTTTTATATCCATAAATTCATCTTTGAATTTACTGTCTTTACGTATAAATACGGGAATTTCTCCGACCGGAGCGTCCACATTTATCTCTCCGCCTTTGTACTCTTTGCCTGACCAAAGATGAATCCAGTTATCCTCCGGCAAATATACATTTCTGCTTTGCGCATCAGGTCTTATGACAGGAGCCACAAGAATATCTCTTCCGAGAAGATATTCATAGCACTCAGTGTACGCTTTTTCTTCATCATAGTAGAAGAAAAGAGGTCTTACCATACCGACAGATTTTTCTGTGTTATATTTACATAATTCCTTTAAGTAAGGCTTGAGTGCTTTATGTATCTTACTGTATTTTGCTGCATGGCTTAAAACTTCTTTGCTTGCATCAAATTGTGCATTCAGGTCCGGGTTCAGACCTTCATGGCCTCTGAGCATGGGAGAAAAAGCATTCATTTCTCTCCATCTCATCTGCAGCTCCTCACTTCTCTTCAAATTGAAGAATGTTGTATACCCTCCTATATCTGAATGAGAAAGTCCGAAAGCGCAGCAAGTAAGCGATAACATTGCAGGAATAACAGACGGCAGTCCGAAGTCAATCGAATAATCCACATGATTGTCTCCGTTCCACATCATCGTTGAATATTTAATCGTTTCTGTATGTCCGGCTCTTGTGAAGAAGAATATCTTTTCCAAATTTCCGCTTTCTTCCACAGCTTCGCGGTTAAGCCTTGCCCATCGTGCAGGCCAGGTATTATGCACAAGTTCCGGATCTTCACCGCTGTAGAGTACACAATCTGTTGGAAGATATTCTCCGAAATCGGCCATCCATCCGGATAAGCCTATGCCTATCATATTCTTTTTGATTATATCCTTCAGCCAGTTATATGCATCGGGATTTGTCAAATCAATCATTGCTGCAGGGAAGGTTGTTATGGTGACATAATAATCCTTGCCTTCTTTGTCTTTAACGCAATATCCTTTTTGGCTTGCCTCTTTGTATAACGGTTTTTCAACAGCCAGGAAAGGATTGATATATCCGAGTACTTTAATGCCTTTTCCATTGAGTTCCTTGATTTTGTCCGGCAAATTTGGGTATAGTTCTCTGTCATATTCCCAGTTCCAGAAAAGTTGCTTGCCGACTGCGGTAACTCTTCTGCCTTCCCAGTCCTGAATCCAGGCAGCTGTAACAGCCATACCGTTTTCAAGAGCATTATCCACCTTGTCCATCAAGACATTGCTTCCGCCCTGTATACCGAGGATTTCCCCGTCATAAGCCCAGTCCGGAAGTTCCGGCTGACGTCCGAGAGTAAGGCCCATATCATTGATTATTTCCTCAAAATCAGCCCCGAAGGCGAAACAAAAGTCATCAATTGAATCAACCGTTATTATATGCCTGTCTTTTTCCCTGAAATCAAACTCGCACCTTGCAGTGGAAAATGAATGGAAATAGTATTTACGGGAACTTAAAAAAGTAGGCTGAGCATAATAACTTTCATAATTTGAGAACTTCTGCTTTTTTCTTGTATTCTTGATTCCGAAAACCTGCTTTACAAGTTTTTTCGCTATCTGAAGTCCGTTGATATGCTCCGCAACCCAGCAATTTACTTTTTGCCCTCTGAGATCAAACTCGGAAAAGATTTCGCCTGTCCCGTAGACATGTTCTTCTTCCAAAGCAGGCAAACTTATATATAGACGGTTATATCCCTCAAGTCCCTGCGGTTGAACACTCAAATGATTGTATCTCTCTTTTTTTAAAATCAATTTGCCTTCGGAAAGAACTATCTCGGCGCTTTCATCATTCAAAAAAATGTCTTTCAGTTTCAAGGGGACGGGTACTGTTGCATTCTCTTTAATCTTAAAAGAACCGTGGCTCATTTTATATTGGTTGACTCCGTTTGCAACAGATATAACTGTATCTCCGGGTGATAAAGAAAAAATCACTTTCTCATCCAGGCTTATTTCCAGTTTGTCACCGTTTTTATTTAATCCGAGCAAGCTATCCCCTCCAATTAATTAACTCTTTTAATTAACTATCTTTATTCTACCCTTCTATATCCATTTTGTCAACGGAAAAGATATATTTATATTGATTTTTTTCTTATGGTTTTTTATGATATATATATATGAGGTGAATGCTGTTATGAAACTTGAGTTTGGAACTGCAAAGATGATGCAAAGCATTGCGGGTTTCGGAACATCATCATGCTGGTGGAGTCCGTTTTGCAAAGACCCGGATATACAAGACGAAATTGCTTCAGTTCTCTATTCTGATAAAGGACTTAATCTCAATATATACAGATATAACGTGGGGGCGGGATATGATCCGGATAATTGCAGGATTTCAAACCCATGGAGAAGAAGCGAAAGTTTCTATAAATATGATAAAAAAAGCGGAAGCGGAACTTATGATTTTTCCGCAGATAAAACAGCTGTGGATTTCATGAAAAAATGTCTTGACGAAGGCAATATAGACACGCTTATATTCTTCGCAAATTCACCGCATTGGTCGC
Source organism: uncultured Clostridia bacterium (assembly GCA_937884995.1). Taxonomy (GTDB): domain Bacteria; phylum Bacillota; class Clostridia; order Oscillospirales; family Acutalibacteraceae; genus Fimenecus. The sequence goes on along the minus strand of CAKZZL010000035.1, from coordinate 14,551 downwards.
TGACGTCAACGGGACAGTCTTCCGGCAGTCTGCTTCCGAGCACTTGCAATCTTCCTAAGATGAATTATATCAAATATGCTGATTACTTTCTGACAATATCTGAACATTTTTTAAATCAGGGCTTCCCTCTTAAATACATCAGCCCTGTAAATGAACCGCAATGGAAATGGGGCGGCGACCATGTATGGCAGGAAGGATGTCATTTTGAGAGTGAGGAGATCCTTGAACTTTTTCATATCTTTGCAACAGAGATACGAAAAAGGAATCTTCCCCTGCGCCTGTATGGACCTGAAAGCGGCGAAATGGGAGGACTCACTGAAGAATACTTAACTGTTCTCCTGTCTGACAAAGATATATCAAAATATCTGGAAGTTTTTGCTTATCATTCTTATCATGATGATAACAACCCGCAGAAGCGTTTGGAATTCAAAAAGGATTTGCTTTTATCACATCCTGAAAAACGATTTGATATGTCCGAGTGGTGCGAGCTTCCCAACAAAAGTCATACCCATGATTTTAAGGGTGCTCTCATAACCGCCAGAATCATAGGTCAGGATTTAATATATGCAGGTGCCCGTAGCTGGACCTCATGGGTAGCTGTAAATCAAATTTCCTTAAAGGAAGACGGCAACGACTATTCCGACGGTCTCATTTCCGCATCAGATGATTTTTCAAGATGGTATATTTCCGAGCGATATTACGGATTGGCTCATTTTTCCAAATATCTGCCAATAGGCTCTGTATGTCTTGATATTTCATTCTTCCCGGATGAAAAGAATGACCTTAATCTTTTTGCTTTTCTCACTCCTTCGAATGAAAGAATAATCATATCTGTCAATGAGTCAGGCAAAAATGAAATCTCCCTCTCGGGAGAATTTGAAAGTATGAAATGTATAGAATCAACAAAAGACTTTAAGTTAAAAACTATCTATGAAGGTCCTTTCACGCAAAGTCTAAGCATAGCGCCTGAGTCGATTACAACAATTATACTTAAATAAGGAGGAAATTATCCCTTAATCTCTTCATACATATCTGCGGCAGTTTCCTTTGTCGCATGTTCACCCACTGTCAGCACTTTATATTTCGTTATTTTTTCTCCGAATCTGATTTCAAGAAGGTCTCCTGCTTTCACATCATATGAAGCTTTTACGGTTTTGCCGTTTGCGCTGACATGTCCGGCATCGCACACTTCATTTGCTATGGTTCTTCTTTTTATGATTCTGGAAACTTTTAAGAATTTGTCTAATCTCATATATACCTCAGCACAAAAAGGCAGGGAGCAAAAAGCTCCCTGTTTTTTTCATAAAGAACAAATTATTTCTTAACTGCTGCTTTAAGAGCTGCGCCAGCCTTGAATGCAGGAACCTTTGTTGCAGGAACTTTAATCTTTTCACCTGTTCTTGGGTTGCGAGCTTCTTTAGCTGCACGTTTACGTACTTCGAATGTTCCGAAGCCGATAAGTTGAACTTTGTCGCCCTTCTTAAGAGCCTTTGTGATTGCTTCGATTCCAGCTGCAACTGCTGCATCAGCATCTTTCTTTGAAAGTCCAGCCTTCTTAGCAACTGCTGCTACGAGTTCTGTTTTGTTCATAATGAATTCCTCCAAAATAAAATTTTCTCTATCTTTCGAAAAAAGGATTACTCCTTTTCTGAAGCCTTAACTTGTTCCCACAATTTATCGAGTTCTTCGATATTTGCGGTTTTCATATCGATATTTTGCTCTTTGGCCATCTTTTCCACTTTTGCAAATCTATCAATAAACTTATCTGTTGCTTTCGTGAGACATTCTTCACTGTCAGAATGGATAAAACGTGATACATTCACTGCAGAAAAGAGCAAATCTCCGAATTCTTCATCAATTCTTTCCCGGTCGGCACTTGCAACTGCTACCTTAAGTTCTTCAAACTCCTCAAGGACTTTGTCGAATGCGCCTTGCGGATTATCCCAGTCAAAGCCCGCTTTCGCGGCTTTTTTTTGAACCTTGTCGGCTCTCATAAGTGCAGGAAATTCTCTTGGGACAGAAAGCATAGAATCCGTTTGAGTTTTTTGATCTTTCTCTGCTTTCTTTATCTTATCCCAGTTATTAATGACATCATCCGTTCCGTCAACTTTGACTTCTCCGAAAACATGCGGATGTCTGTTTATAAGTTTCTTACAAATGCCGTCTGCAACGTCATCTATATCAAAGGAGCCCTTTTCAGTTTCCATCTCGGTATGCAATGTAACTTGAAGAAGCACATCACCGAGTTCCTCACAAAGCATTTCTCTGTTCTTCTTATTGATAGCCTCAATGACTTCATAAGTTTCTTCAATGAAATCACGTCTGATGCTTTCATGAGTTTGTTCGCGATCCCAGGGACATCCTCCGGGAGAACGGAGGATATGTGTGATATACACCAAATCATCAAAATTATATTTTGATTTAAATTCAAAATTTTCTATCATGTATATCCGTCCTTACACAAATATTATTTTACTCTATAAATCCATATTTTGCAAGTATTTTCGCGATTTTTTCTCCCTTTGGGAGCATCATAATATCATCACGTGCCATTCCTTTTACAAAAAGTATGGATATTAAGTATACTGCTGCGGCCACAACTATCGCTGCACCGATGCATATTATAGTCTTTACTGCATGTCCCGAGACTGTCATATCAGGTAATATCCGGTTTATAACCGCAAAACTCATATGGGCGGCAAGTCCGCATAAAAGTCCGCAGATTATGGGTTTAATGAATATTGATATATAGTTCAGTTTAACCTTTGTGTAATGAGTAATGGCGGCGATATCGATTATGACGATAATAACGTAACAAAGGACTGTTCCTATAATCGCGCCATATACATTAATGCTCGGAATTGCAACAAATATAAAGTTGGCTATAACTTTGACAAGTGCTCCGATTGAAAGTGATATGAGCGGGATATGAGTCTTGTCTATTGCCTGAAGCATATTTGTCATAGGCTGTGACAATGCCATAAGGAATATGGTATATCCGTATGCTTTCATAACCGGTACCGCAATCGGTACGGATGATGCGGCATCTCCGCTGCCGTAGAAGAGTGCAAGTATCGGTTGAGCCAAAACAGCAAGTCCGATGCCACACGGCATTGCTATAAGCATTGTAACTCTCATTACAGACTCAATAGATATTTTTTCCTGTTTTCTGTCCCTAACAGCCCATGCTGCCGAAAGGGCAGGTATCGCGCTTATACCCAGTGTCATGGTTATCGCAGGTATGAGATTTCTGAAGTCAAGAGAAAGAGCATATGCGCCATAGAGGAAGCTCATCACATCCGCATCAAGAACTCCCTTTAATGGTCCTGCATATAGTTCCCGTATATATGTCAAATTGTTTGATATAACATGAGCAAGTCTGTTCTGGACTGTAATAGCATCTATAAGGTTTGTGATACTGAAAACAAGCGATGTTATTATTACCGGTATTGAGAAACGTATGAGTCTGTTTGAGATTTGCAATGAGGACGCAGGCTGTGGAGCTGTAACAAGTTCCGTTTTGCTGATTTGATCCCCTTTTATTCTGTTTAATAAAAGTAGATAAATCATGCCGACTACTGTTCCCAGCATAACGCCGGCAGTAGCAGCTGCTGCCGCATAAGGATAGATAGCACTCATGGCCTCGGTTTCATTTGCCACCGTCTTTCCGTAAACCGTAAGTCCTGCTTCATATCTGGCATATCCGTGACTGATTGTGTATCTTGCGCAGATAAGTCCGAACACCATTTTGCCCAACGCTTCAAAGACTTGTGAAACCGCAGTCGGGTTCATATTGCGAAGTCCGTTATAATAGCCTCTGTAAATTGACATAACGCAGCAGAAAAATATAGCAGGTGCTATAACCAGAACTGCAGGCAATACAGACTTATTATGTACTATGAGAACATATGGATATGAAAGTATCAGCATAAGTAAGGTTCCCAAAATGCCCATCATAAGGAAAAGGCGTTTGGATATTTTATGAATCATTTTCACATCTCTGTAGTGCCCGAGTGCCATTTGTTCGGATACCATCTTAGATACAGCTACGGGAAGGCCGGCCATTGATATCGTATATATTGGAACATAAAGGCTGTATGCGGAATCGAAATATCCGCGTCCAACCGTTCCTATCATATTAGTAAGCGGGATTTTGTAAATCACGCCGATTATCTTTACGATAATTGTTGACAGGCTTAATATCAATGCTCCATTCAGAAGCGATTGACTTTTTCTGCTTTTATTAGCCATTAGCGTCTCCTTTACCTAAAAACTCGCACAAGAGTGAATCCTGTGGTACCAATGAAGGATCTATATCAACAAATTTTTCCAATGAACTGCAGAGCCTTTGACGATCGTATTCGTAATTATCGGATATATCGCTGTTATTCAGCAAATCAAGTGCGATATGTTTTAAAACACAAGGCTCGTAAAGATGAACTGTATTGATTCTGATATCTGCATTTTCCTTGAATGGGAAGAGATACTTGTCCTCACCGTATGTTACATTCTTCCAAAGTGCAAAAGTATTGTCAGCCGAGCTGCCTCTGAATTGATAATCTCTGACAAGTCGTCTCACAAAGCGCATATTTCTCTTGTTAAGTATGATCTTTTGCCTTTCGTTATATATACGTGATGATACGTTTATATATATTTTGATGGCGGTGCAATCTATGTGGTTAAGTATCAGTGGGTTCAAAGCATGAAGGCCTTCGATTACAACTATATCGTTTTCATCCAGACATATTTCGTTATAGTCGCTGTCTAGTCTTGAACCGCTTACAAAATCAAATTTCGGGATGCATGTTTTCCTTCCCTCCATAAGAGATTTTATTACAATTTCGAAATAGTCAAGATCCAGCGCATATACAGTTTCAAAGTCTCTTGTCCCATCCGGTAATATCGGAAGTGTATCGCGGTTTTTATAAAAGTCATCAAGACTCAGAACATATGCTTTTGCGCCCTGTGCATTGATACCATCCACTATCTTATTGGCTGTGGTAGTCTTACCGGATGAGGAAGGTCCTGCAAGCATAACGACCTTTCTGCCCTCTCCGTCGCAGATTTTCTTCACTACATCTGTGATAATGTTCCTGTATCTAGTTTCACACCGGGCAATAAATTCTTCGGGCCTTTCTGAAGCCATTGCATTTATATATTCAATTTCATTTGTCAGGTTAGACATTCTGCAAACCTCCGATTGTATTTGCGTCCAGAAATTCATTGATTCTGCTTTTCCTTCGTATAAGTTCGTCAAAATCCGAAATATACTCAAATGGATATTTAAAATTAAATATTCTTTCAATCATATCTCCTGATGGAGCCTTAAGTTTTGTAACAGCGCCTGCGCCTGCAGCGAAAATCGTATGGCATTCTTCCATCATGTATATGTTATACAGGCTTTCTTTGCCTTCTTTACACCAGCCGACATTTTCCAAATTGCCGGCTGACTTTGATTGTCTGTACATATAATAGGGGTGGTATAGGCCGTCAAGTTTAGCGGATGTGTAGTCGAGCATGACATCTGCTTTCTTTGCATTTTCCGCCGTTATCTTGAAATCCCCTTCTGTGTTGAATTTTGAGGATCTCTTAAGTGCCAGAGTATGCACCGTTATATTTTCCGGAGACAAGTCATATGCTTTATCAAGCGAAGCCATGAATCCTTCCGGGCTGTCTCCCGGAAGTCCGGCAATCAGGTCCATATTTATATTATCAAATCCGATATTCCTTGCCAGCTCATAGGCATCTATAATATCCTGACTTTTATGCTTTCTGCCTATCTTTTCAAGAACTTCATCCGAAAAAGTCTGAGGATTTATGCTTATTCTGTCAACTCCGAGTGAATATATGCTTTGAAGTTTTTCTCTTGTTATAGTATCGGGCCGTCCCGCCTCCACAGTAAACTCTCTGCAGGTTGAAATATCAAAATTTTCAATTATGGATTTTATGATATCAGAAAGCATATCTGCTTCCAGAATTGTAGGTGTCCCGCCGCCGATATATATTGTTTCAAGCCTCAGCATATATTTTTTTGCCAAGTTTGCCAGGTGCTTTATTTCCTCTATAAGGTATCTGACATAATCAGTTATCAGGGCTTTTGCTTTTTCATTTTCAACCGAGTGAGAAACAAATGAGCAATAGCTGCATCTGGAAGGGCAGAAGGGAATCGAGATATATAAGCTGAAAGATGAAGGTGTGGACAGGTTTATTATTTTTTCTTCACAATCGGCTACTCTTTTTGCCAGCTTGTACTTTTCCTCCGTAACGAGCAGGGCATTGCTGAAATATATATGTGCATCCTCCACTCCAAGTCTTTTTTCCGTGGAGATGAGAAGTTTTGTCGGCCTTACGCCTGTTAAGACTCCCCATTTAGGATTAAATGCGGTGTATTCGCTCATAAGGGAATAAACGAGTCTTCCCATCTGCATCTCATTGTCCCCGCACAAGGGAGCCGAGAGTTCTTTCTTAAAATCACTGAAATTCGCTTTTACCGTAATTTTATCATCAAGGCGTGTTGTTATTTCGCATTCTTCATTGAAAAAACCGGTTTCAATCTTGTCATTCGGCATAAAGATGCGCATGAGTTTTTCCATCTCATAGTTATACTTATGCCCTATAACATTTATGCGCATTACATCAGCCTCTCATATATGGATTAAACTGTCTTTCATAATCCAAGGTTGTGATTTCTCCGTGTCCCGGGTAAACTTTGTAATTTCCGGGAAGTTTTGCTATTTTTTTCAAAGACTCCATTTCTATTCTAGCATTGTCAGCGGGGTTCCCGTCACAAAGGTCAGTTCTCCCCATTCCAAGCTTAAAGAGTGTATCTCCGCTGAATAATATTTTTTCGTCTTCAAAAATGTATATAACTGAGCCATCTGTATGTCCCGGTGTATGCATTATCTTTATATATCCGCCTGCAAAAGGCAAACTGCAGCCACCTTCTGTCTCGATATCAGCCTTGACCTTTTCCGGACTTCCGCTAAAGAAATCGGAATATCTGCTTTCTCCGGCATCCGAAAGCATCCGGGAATCATGTTTATCTATAACTATTTTGCATTTGCAAAGTCCTGAGAGTTTTGCAAGTCCTCCTATGTGATCAAAATGACCATGAGTCAAAAGTATATATCGGATTTTCTTATCTCTGACAAATTCATCAATATACTCGCTGTCACAGGCAGGGTCTATTATTAAAGCTTCTCCGTCTTTTTCCAGCAAATATGTATTTGTTTCAAAGGGTCCCAATACTAACTTCTCAATTTTCATTGTTTTTTCTTCCAGATATCACTGTCAAATAAGATGGTAACCGGGCCGTCATTTATGAGTGCTACCTTCATATCTGCGCCGAAGATTCCTTCTTTTACAGTTTTGACTCCGTATTCTCTGAGTTTTTCGCAGAAATCCTTATATAGCTTTTCAGCTTCTTTCGGAGCCATGGACTTGCTGAATGAAGGTCTGTTGCCTTTTTTCACATCAGCGCAAAGAGTAAATTGTGATACAGCAAGTATCTCACCGCTGACATCATGAATATCAAGATTCATTTTGCCGCTTTCATCTTCGAAAACACGAAGGGAAGATATTTTTCTTGCCATAAGTTCCATTTCTTCATAGCCATCGTCCTCCATTATGCCTACGAGGACCAGGTAGCCTTTGGATATTTCACTTACAAGCTTGCCATCTACCGTAACACTTGCACTTTTTACCCTTTGAATAACTGCTTTCATTTTATCTCTCCACGTTTAAAACGCCTTTGATATGTTTAATCTTGTCAACAAGTTTTTTCAAATGTTCAAGACCTGTAACCTGTACCTCAAGTTCAGTGATGTTTCTGCCGTCTGCATAATCACGTGAATTAACCTGCGTTATGTTGACGTTCATCATTGAGACCTGAGAAGAAATCTCCGCAAAAAGTCCGATTCTTGAAAGGCAAGTAATTGTGATTGTCGCCTTATATGTCTCCCCTATATCGGAATCCCAATGGGCCTCTATCCATCTGCCGGGGTCATCACATTTTGATATATCTTTAGGCACGTTCTCACAATCTCTTTTATGAACCGATACACCGTGTCCTCTGGTGATAAAGCCGATAATATCGTCTCCGGGCAAAGGATTGCAACATTTGGAAAATTTAACAAGCACATTGTCCATGCCGTCAATGATGACACCGGTTGAGCCTTTCTTTCTGATTTTCTCTCTGTTGACTTCTATAACGTCGCGGTTTTCCACCGCGCTCTTGCCGTAATTTTTATGATAATAGTCCTTGATACTCGGCATGAGTTTGACAAGGGACAATCCGCCATATCCTATTGCAGCATAAAAGTCATCTTCGTTTTCCAAATGCTGACGCTTGATAATAGCTGCGATAAACTCGGGATACTCTTCTTTGCTGAGGTGAATGTAGTTGCGTCTGAACTCTCTCTCAACTTCATTCTTGCCCTCTTCAATATTTTCTTCCCTACGTTCATTCTTGAACCAGGATCTGATTCTGTTCTTTGCCTTGCTCGTCTTAGCGATATTGAGCCAGTCACGGCTTGGGCCTTTGCCTTGCTGCTGTGATGTAAGTATCTCGCATATCTCGCCGTTTTTAACCTGATAATCCAAAGCCACGATTCTGCCGTCCACTTTTGCTCCCGTCATCTTGTTGCCGACAGCGGAATGGATTGCATATGCAAAGTCTATGACTGTTGAACCCTGAGGTACATTAATTACATCACCCTTGGGCGTGAGAACAAATACTTCCTCCGGAATCAAATCCGTCTTTATTGAAGAAACAATTTCTCCTTCACCCTGCTGTTGTGCCTCGAGCATCTCTCGAATCCACTTAAGCCCGGAATCAAATGCAGCATTGTTGGAGTTGACACCCAGCTTGTATTTCCAGTGCGCAGCGATACCGAATTCTGCCGTCTTATGCATGTCAACGGATCTTATCTGGACTTCAAAAGGAATTGCATCTCTTCCGAGAACGGTTGTGTGTAATGACTGATAGCCATTGGGCTTTGGAGTTGAGATATAGTCCTTGAAACGGCCCGGAAGCGGACGGTACATATCATGTATAAGACCGAGACAGTTATAACAATCTATAAGATTATCGACAATTATACGCACTGCGTAAATATCATATATTTCATCAAACTGCTTACCTTGCATATACATCTTCCTGTATATGCCGTGTACACTCTTGATCCTCCCGCTGATTGTGGCAGAGGGACAGAGTTTTTTCACTCTGTCTATTATCTGCTTTTGAGTATTCTGCAGGAATTCATTACCTGTTTTGCTGAAATCTTTTAGTTTTTCTTCTATATTGGCATATGCAACCGGGTCCAGGAACCTGATGGATCTGTCTTCGAGTTCATCTTTTATGGACCTGATACCTAATCTATGGGCTATCGGTGCATATATTTCCAAAGTCTCAAGTGCTTTGTCTCTTTGCTTTTGAGGGCTTACAAATTCAAGCGTCCTCATATTGTGAAGCCGGTCAGCAAGCTTAACGATGATAACACGGATATCCTTGTTCATGGCCATGAACATTTTCCGTATATTCTCTGCCTGCTGTTCCTCTATCGTACGGTAATCGCTGAACTGAAGTTGTCCGAGTTTAGTAACACCGTCTACAATTACAGCCACACTCTCTCCGAAATCATCTGTCAGTTCTTCAATTGTATATGGCGTATCTTCAACTGTGTCATGAAGCATTGCTGCGACAATTGACTGATAATCCATACCGAGGCCCAGGAGAATTTCGGCAACTGCAAGCGGGTGAATGATGTATGGTTCTCCCGATCTCCGGAGCTGCTGCCCGTGAAATTCGCGTGCAATATTAAAAGCCTTGTCAATCAAAGCAATCTCATTTTTCTTGTATTTGTTTTTCTTAAATTTACTTCTGAGATTTGAGTATACAACGTCGACATCAACGTTAACCGGCTTCGGCTCATAGTCGAATTCGTTCACTGGCTTGCACCTCCCATCTCCTTAAGTTCATTTAATATAGCTGAAGCGGCTAATTCGGTCTTTTTTCCTTCACCGTCAAAAATATATTTTTCATTCTGAATTTTAACAAGACCAAGTTCAGCCAGCACATCAACTGCGGTATTCAGTCTGCAATATAATTCTGAAGAACATTTCAATCTGTAAAGCATAGTCTCAATGCCGAACGGCCATATTCTGTTTTGTCTCAGGAAGTTATATACAGACAGCAAAAACTCTCTTGACGGAAGCATATATTCTGCTTCCTGCTTATTGAGTTTTTCATGTCTTCTGTATTTCTCATAAAGAGCTATCGAGCCGAAAAGTCTGTCATCATTAGCGCCTGAAAAACGTATATCCTTGATATGAACTGACGGCATTATCTTACCTTTGAACTCATTCTTTTCGATTTTAACCGCAAGATCCACTATATCTCCTTCTCTGTATGGAAATTCTGAAAGAGATGTTGAAAATTTCATTGCACTGAGAGTGGTTCCGGATTTTTGAATATCTAATTTAAGATGCTTACCTTCTCCCACTTCCCTTATTTCTCTTATAAGAGAAGAATATATTCCGAAAATCGGCTGCTGGTTTCCTGCCCCATATGGTTCCAAAGCATCAAGACAGGTTAAAAGATCAGCATTGATATATGCAGGATTTAATTTGCAGTCAATATTAAGGCAAGGTACCGGCACGCTTTGATTTGCTGCATATTCATTTATCTTTTCAAAGAATTTATTTACATTTTCTCTTTTTATTCCAAGTCCTGCGGCAAGTTTGTGACCGCCGAAATGGGTCAGTAAATCTTCAGTTGACTTAATAGCTTCATAGATTGAATAATCCTTGATGCTTCTTGCAGAACCTGTTCCTTCATCTCCGTCAAAGCTTATGACTATAGCCGGACGTCCGTATTTTTCAGTAATCTTTGCGGCAACAATGCCTATGACACCTTTATGCCATCCGTCTCCGCAGACAACAATAATTCTTGAATATTTCAGTTTTTCGTTTGATTCAATGAAGTTTACGGCCTCGTCCAGTATCTCGGTTTCGGCATCATGCCTTTGCGTATTGCATTCATTGATTTGTTCGGCGATTTTCAGCGCATCCGATAAATTGTCACAAAGCAGAAGCTTTAATGCAAGTTCGGCACTCGCAATGCGGCCTGCTGCGTTTATTTTCGGAGCGAGCGAGTATGTAACACCTAAGGAACTCAGATATCTTTCTCCTACGCCTGATATTTGCTTTAATGCATTTATACCGTCGCAGGGACTGGAGTTTATTTTTGCTATTCCGTATCTGACTATTGCCCTGTTCTCATCTCTCAGGTCAACAACGTCAGCTATGGTACCTACTGCGACTATGTCGGCATATTCATTCAAAATATCTGAGTATTCTCCGTTTTCGAGAGCACAAATAAGTTTAAATGCTACGCCGACTCCTGCCCATTCTTTGAAATGTATATTGCAGTCTTCTCTGTGGGGGTCGACAACTGCAGCTGCATCCGGTAGGCTTTCGCCTGCCTGGTGATGGTCTGTAACAACAACATCTATCCCTAAACTTTTTGCATATTCAACCTCTTCGACGGCAGATATGCCGTTATCGACTGTGATTATCAAAGAAACCTTATCTTCCGATGCTTTCTTTATAGCCTCCCGGTTCATGCCATAGCCCTCGGATATCCTGTCAGGTATGTGACTAACCGGCTGCAGGCCACGGCTTTTGAGGTATTTCATCATTATTGCCGTTGATGTAACACCATCGGCATCATAATCCCCGAAAATTGCAATTTTTTCATTCTTCTCGATTGCAAGTTTTATTCTTTCAACAGCCTTATCCATATCCTTGATAAGGAAAGGATCACAAAAGCTGAAGTCATTATCAAGGAATTCTTCTACATCTTCATATTCACTGATTCCTCTTGCGACGAGGATCAATGCCGTGAAAGGATCAAGACTGTGAGCCTCTGCCAGCTGTGCTGCCAGATTTTTATCTATGGAATTTAAAAGCCACTTTTTCCTGCTCACAATAGTCACTCCTTTCATATTTTTTAAATATATTACCCTATTTTAGATATAACAATTAATTATACCATTAACAGTGCTGTTTTTCAATATTTGGGGGCTTTTTTATCTGTATTCAGGCCTTTTGAGAGCTAAAAAAAGAACCGCTGTTTTACAGCAGTTCTCTAAATTTTTTATTATCTTTTATTTACTGTTCAACAGGATAAACAGAAACTTTCTTTCTGTCCTTGCCCATTCTTTCAAACTTTACTTTGCCGTCAATCTTTGCAAAGAGTGTGTCGTCTGAACCGCGGCCTACGTTATTGCCGGGATGGATATGCGTTCCGCGCTGTTTAACAAGGATGTTACCTGCAAGCACAGCCTGTCCGTCTGCTCTCTTAACACCAAGTCTCTTTGATTCTGAGTCACGGCCGTTCTTGGTTGAACCCATACCTTTTTTATGAGCAAATAACTGAATGTTTATCTTAAGCATTATAAGCACCTCTTTCAACTTTCAAATAATCCGGATATTGCTCTGCCAGTTCATTCATATGAAGAAGCATCCCTTCCATTATATCCTGACAATCAACAAGCTTGTCATCAGGGATATGGAAAAAGATATATCCGTCTTTGTCTTCTGCTTTTGCATTGATTTTTTTAATCTCCGTAACAGTATTCACAACCATATATGCAACAGAGGAAACTGCACTGCAAACAATGTCTTGTCCTTCTTCTGCATATCCGCTATGTCCGCTGATTTCAAATCCCGAGATTAAATCATCAAGACAAGAAAACTTTACTTTTGTCATTATGCGTTAATTGCGGTAATCTCAACCTTGGTATATGGCTGACGATGACCCATCTTACGCTTCTCGTTTTTCTTCGGCTTATATGTGAAGACAACTATCTTCTTTGATTTGCCGTTTTTGATGACCTTTGCTTTAACACTTGCGCCCTCAAGATAAGGAGCACCTGTTTTAATACCGTCATCTGTTCCTACTGCAAGTACTTTATCAAAAGTAACTTCAGCATTTTCTTCAGCGTCAAGCTTTTCGATAAATACAACGTCACCATCTGTAACTTTGTACTGCTTTCCGCCGGTAACAATAATTGCGTACATGTTTTTACCTACCTTATATAGACTCGCTATCGAGGGTGGATCTCTCACTTTCAGCCCGCAATACAGACTACCCCCTAATATGCGGCTTAAAGATAATATCAAATAAAGTCCTGGTTGTCAAGGCAAAACAGGCAAAAAAATCAACCGGGCCGGTAAAATTTCAACAAAAATTTTTATTTTCCGTCTATTCTCTGATATATCCATTCTTCCCGTTGTTTCCTATTGTTAGTCATAAAAAATTATGCTAAAATCAAGTCAGAGACTTAAAGCATAAGGGTGGGACGCTATCATGAAAAAAATGTTTTTCGTCCTGACATCTTCGTATTTTATTTTGACTGTTGCAGACCTTCTTCTTACTTTTTATGCGACTCCTGACCTTGCAATGGAGGGAAACCCTCTTGTCACAATGCTGGAATTCCGGTGGCCCGGTCTTATTGCCGTAAATATTATTACTTTCGCTATCTACTTTATCATGGCCTATTATGCATATATAAAGTACAAATCCCCGGTTTCTGCTGAGAAAAATGATCTCAGGCGTTTTTTAGCAGACATAACCTATGGAGACCCTGAAAAAAGAAGTCCCGGCATGACAAAGCTTCCGAAATACTGGGCTCCGCAGATTGCCTGTCTTTGCTTTTCCGTTTCCACCGCAATGCCATTTGCAAGGCTGATTGTTGTTGCAGAGTGGTATTTGCTCATAAATGATATTGACGCAGCTTTATTTTTCTCAATAGTCACAATTTTCCCTTACGGACGGATTGACTTTTTCATTGCTTTAATACTTGCATGGTGGCTGTCGTTTGTGTGGATAGGATTGGAATACAGGAAAAACCAAAAAGTTCAAACGCCTGATAAAAAGGATGAGTATGAGCAGACAAAATAATATTGAAAATAAAGGACTTTTATGGTAGTATAAACTTAAGAAAACGGGGTGTTAAACAATGAAGAAAAATCGTGTAAAAATCACAATTGCAGGCATAAATTATTTCATTAATACAGAAGAGAGTGAAGAATATACAAAAAAACTCGGTGAGATAGTTGACAAGCGTGTAACAGCTCTTCTTACAAGTTCTTCCTTTATAACCATGAACCAGGCAGCAGTACTTACGGCTTTGGAACTGGCTGATGAACTTGAAAAGAGCAAAAGCGCAGACGATAATTTCCGCACACAAATTGCCGAGTATCTTGATGAGGCTACAAAAGCAAAAAACGAAAGAGATAAATATAAAAGGGAGCTTGAGACATTAAAGACTCAGCAAACTTTCAAAAATGACCAAATAGATTTATTTGCAAAAAGAAGCACAGAAGATATTGATGAATAAAGCTGAAATTCTGGCACCTGTCGGCAGTTCCAAAAGTCTCAGAGCCGCTGTTTTAAGCGGTGCAGATGCTGTTTATCTGGGCATCGGGAAGTTCAATGCGCGCAGGAATGCAAAAAAGCCGGACGAAGACTTAAATGAAATAATAT
>CAKZZL010000034.1 GCA_937884995.1 uncultured Clostridia bacterium | reverse complement strand
AAAAACAGAATGAGAAAAATTATTATAACTTGTTTAATGGTAACTATGATGTTTGTAAACAGCGTTTATGCTGCCGATACTCCGCTGATTGAGCGTGTCGATACGGCGGTCAATAACTATGATGAGTATATCGACATAAGCGATAATCAGCTTAACGATGATGAGTTTGTAGCAGTTATGACAGAATACTTTGCAAAGTATTCGAGTGCAGGACTTATAGACTGCACCTTGCAGGCATATGATGAGGACGAAAACGGGCTTTATGATGTTATCAAGCCCGATTACCGCTATTCCGAAAAAATGAACAGCATTATCAACAGGCAGATAGACCGTGCGGAAGATAAGATAATAGCACATACAAACGGACTTGTTCCCGAAGAACAATCAAAACTTGTATATGCCTATTTCTGCAAAAATTTTGTATATGATGATGAACTTAACTATGACCTTTATCATTTATACAAAGAAAAAAGCGGCACTTGTGCTTCTTTTTCTATCGCGTTCAAAAACATAATGGATAAACTTGATATTCCCTGCAAAATAATCATATCGGATGATATGACACACGAATGGAATCAGGTGTTTATCAATAACGAATGGCGCAGCATTGATATAACAGAGGGCATCAGACTTTACGGAACAGGATATGCGGGTGCATACTGGCGAGCATACCTTACAAACTAAAACTGAATATAACACGTTACGGAGCCGAGTTTTTATAATTCGGCTCTTTTTTTATTGAAAGGAAACAAATATGGATAAAGAAAAAATCGCTATCGAAAGATTAAAAACAGCAGCGGAAATGTCGGAAAGCTGCTATAACAAGCCCCTTATGCTTACATACAGCGGGGGCAAGGATAATGGAAAGTAATACAAAATGAAAAGTTAAGCTTAAAAACTCTGCTATTAGGCTTTATTATGTAGAATAACTTTACATAATCTTTTATAATAAGACTACCATAGAAAATCTGTGGAATATATTTTAGGAGGAAGATTATGAAAGAAATCTTAACTATCAAAGAGGCACTTGAGGGAACGATAGCGGTTTTAGAAAATTATAGGTATTCTAAAACAACTATACAAAATTTTAAATGGGATTGCTTAAAATTTCATAAGTATGCTCTTCAAAAACAAGGAACTGATTCATTAAATAATGAAATTTGTTTTATGTATTTGAAAGAAAGCATAGATTATCCATTTGATGAAAAAAGACCATTAACATCAAAAGAAGGCCGGTATATTAGGTGTATCCGCAGATTGTTAGAATATCAGCAGTATCAAACAGTTTTTAATGTAAAGAAAAAAGAGCCTGTAAGTATAGCGGCTTGGGCTGCAAACGATGTCCATTATGTTGAAAAATATATTGAAGCTATGCAAACCGCAGACAATAGTGAAAACACAAAAATAATACGCACCTCACATATTTGTAAATTCTATATGTTTTTAATTAGTCACGATGTAGAAAGTACAAAAAATATTTTACCTGAACATATAAGTACATTCATTAAAACATTAGAAATATATTCATTGACATTTACCAAACATATTTTAGCAACACTGCGTAATTATTTTCGTTTTTTATACAAATCCGGCTTTTTATCAAACGACTGGTCATATTTAGTTCCCCGCGTGAAAGCGTGTACAAATCTCAATGTCCCTGAATTATGGGAAAAAGAGGATATTGAAAAACTTTTAAATTCTATTGATCGTGGTAATATTGCAGGGAAACGTGATTATGCGGTTATTCTACTTGCACTACAACTTGGTCTTAGAGTAACAGATATAGCCGAACTAAAACTTAATAATCTCAAATGGGAACACAACGAGATCGTTATTATCCAACATAAGAACAGAAAAAGAACAGTATATCCGCTTTTAAAAGAAGTTGGCTGGGCAATAGCGGACTACCTTAGAGCACGAGAAGATATTAAAATTGATAATCCTTATGTTTTTGTGAAAATAAATGCACCTTATGACAAGCTACAGCGAGCATCTGTCGGGTATATATTATACAGACGAAGATTATATGCCGGTCTTAAGAAAAAAAGTGGAGTAACCTGCGGTATGCACTCACTTAGACACGCTCTTGCACGTCGGTTGTTAGCAAATAATACATCTTTGTATACTGTAGCAGATATAATGGGACACACAAGCTATGCTTCATCTTCTCCATATTTAAAAACCGATATAGAGGGAATGCGTGTATGTGCGCTTTCCATAGAGGAGGTGTAAAGTATGCACGATGAATATAAGTACAAGAATTATGAATTTTCAGGTATGTTGGCAAATCATATAGCGGATTTCGTTTCAGAAAAACGATCTATTGGGTATATATACAATTCAGAAGCAAAACTGTTAAGAAATTTTTCAGAATTCTCGCTTAATTATAAAGTAGCTGAAAATGTTCTCTCTGAAGAAGTTGTCAGGGCATGGATATCCAAAAAAGTGACAGAAGCTGACAAAACTTGCTATTCTCGCTTCTCTATAATAAGTCAATTTGCAAAATATATGTCACGCCAAGGATACTCCGCTTATATCCCCGATAAAACCGATGTAGGGAAAATTCATAAAACATTTATTCCATATATATTTACTCACGAAGAAATAAAATTGTTTCTTTCGGCATTAGACACTATGGAAACGCCGCCTAATTCGGGTGCACCAAGAAGAAAATATATTTTTCCTGTATTATTTAGACTTCTTTATTGCTGCGGTTTGCGTGTTTCGGAAGCTGCTAAATTGAAAGGAGAAAATGTTGACCTTGATAATGGAATCCTAACTATTCAAAATAGCAAATTCGGAAATACAAGATATGTTCCAATGTCAAAGCAAATGACACTTAAGTGTATTGAGTACAACGCAACTCGTCTTGTGAACAAAACAGGAATCGATTGGTTCTTTGCAGCTCCGGATGGAGGGTATTATGATACAAGAGGCATCTATTCAATATTTAGAGAATACCTATGGAAAGCGGGTATATCACATCACGGGAAGGGAAAAGGTCCTCGTTTACATGACTTAAGGCATACTTTTGCAGTGCATTGTCTACAAAAATGGGTATCCGATAATGAAGATTTAACAACAGCACTTCCCCGGCTATCGGCATATATGGGACATCACGATTTTACAGCAACGGAACAATATTTACGCTTGACTGCTGAAATTTATCCTGAGTTTTCCGAACTTATGAATCGTAATTACGGGTTTATTATTCCCAGATTGGAGCGTTGCCAAAATGAAAAAAACTGATTTTGCATATTGTCTTGAAACATATTTGAAAATATATTTGCCTGGTCAAATTGGATTATCCGAAAACACCATTATGGCATATAGGGATACATTTATACAAATACTTTACTTCATTGAGAATGTTAAACATAAAAACCCTGATAAAATGACTCTTTCTGATTTTAATGTTGATCTCATAGAAGAATTTTTATCTTGGCTTGAAACAGAAAAAAACAACAGCATTTCAACACGCAACCAGAGATTAGCAGCTATAAGAGCATTTTCTAAATATGTCAGAACAAAATATCCGGAATTTATGTTTGAATTACAAAAAATACTGGATATGCGAAGAAAAAGATGCCCAAAGCCGGAATTAATACATCTTTCACCGGAAGAAATAAAAAGTATTCTTGAAGCAGTCCCAACAATAACCGTTTACAACAGAAGGGATTTAACTCTGCTTTCGTTATTATATGATTCGGCTGCTCGCGTACAAGAAATATGTGATTTAAGGGTAGTTGATGTAAGGGTTAAAAAACCTTATATCGTTAAATTGACAGGCAAAGGTCAAAAAACTCGATGTGTTCCACTTATGCATAATACAATTGAGTTATTAAAAAAATACATTATTGAAAACAATCTATATGATAACGAAAAAGCATCTTACCCTTTGTTTTCTAATCATAACGGGAATCCCCTTACTAGAGCTGGTGTTACATATATTCTAAAAAAGCATTATAGCAAGGCAAAAGAAAAACATCCCGAATTACCATCAAAAATTTCGCCGCATATCTTTAGGCATTCAAAAGCCATGCATTTGCTCAGAGCCAATGTTCCTCTAACAGATATACGAGATTTTCTTGGCCATGAGCATGTTGATACAACAGAAATATATGCAAAAACGGATATTGAATTAAGCCGAAAAAAACTTGAAGCAGCACAAATCACTATTAATTCCGATTTACCGGATTGGAACGAGGATAAATCATTGATGGCTATGCTTATTGGTATGTGTGGAAAAAGCTAAAAATATTATGGAAAGAATCTTGATAACGTTCAAGATTCTTTCTTGCTTTTATAAGCTATTAATAATGTGAATTCGGTGTGTTTCTTTTCATTTTATATTACTTTCCATTATCCTTACCTGCCGAGTATGCTATAATTAAAGGCTCCCCATAGGTCGCAAGTGACATATCGGAAGCCGTTTTAAGTCTTTCTATTGCAATTTTTTCTTTATCTGTACTCATAATGTCACCCGTTGCTTTCTTTGTAGCCGCGTGATTTATAAACATCATCACTCATAAGAAAAGTGCGTAAATGCGCGTTCGGAAAACCCGTCTGATAAAGGCGTATGCCATCCGTAATATCCACATTCAGCCATTCATTGTTTATAAAAACTTTGTTCCATTCGTGGGTGAGATCATCGCTGACAACTACCTTGCACGGTATATCGAGCCTGTCCATCACAGCCTTGAACGCAAGTGAAAAAGAACAGCAGGTACCCGTTTTTTCTTCGTAAAGATGCTTTAAGTCATAGTTCAGCTCATCATCATAGCTGAAATTTCGACAAAAATAAGAGTAAACGATCTGTACTTTTTCCTCGTTGGGTTTACCGCCAACATACCTTGCAAGTGCTGTTTCCTTTTTCTCGATATCCTTTAATATCTGTGCCGTTTCTTCTTCCGAATATCGGTATTTAAGCTGAATAGCATCGTTTGAGCTGTTTTCATCTTCATCAAAAAACGAAAGAGTGTTTTCGATAAATCCCGCATCGGAATACTCTGCAAAGTATTCACGCATAAACATTACAGCTTCATCGTCTGTGAGCTGTATATCCCTTAAATCAACATACTCTTCACGATTTTCAATGGTCTTATGCACCCTGTCTTTCAGCATCACCCCTTTATCTTCGGCGCAGTATGCGCTGTTTACAAAAAGGGAAGAAACCAAAAGAAGGCAAGTAATAAATTTTCTCATCATTTCCTCCAAATAAAAAAGGCAGCACCGATATTTGATGCTGCCCGTATCTCCTTTCATATATTTACCGTTTTTATAGGTAAACGGCAGACCTTGTTTTTAATCACCTCCGAAAACATTTATGCACAAAACAAAACCCATAAATATTCCTATCGCATTTCCAACGATAATGCTATTCGTATTCCGAAATATTGGTAAACCAATATTCCTACATACTCATAAATTGCCAAATTGCATAGCAATTTTAAATTCTTCGGAAGATAAACTTCCGCAGAATTTAAAGAAAGTCCTCCAAATGGAGTCCTTTCTCGGCAATTTAAAAAGCAGGATACATCTTAACTCTCCTCGCCGCTTACAATGCGGTTTACAAGAGTTTTTATATCCTGCATAAACGCTTTATCCGAATTTTCGCCCTTTGTTATAAGAGCAAGCATATTTTCCCAATCCGCTGTCATATCAGCAGATTTTAACACATCGGGAACTGTATCAACTATCTTCTTTCCCATATCGGTGGAGCAGAGCATCCTGCCTTTCCTTATAACATAGCCGCGCTTGACAAGTGCTTCGATTATAGCCGCCCTCGTTGCCGGTGTTCCTATGCCGACACGCTCGACATCTTTTATTTCAAGCTGTTCTTTTCCCGCATTTTCCATTGCAAGCAGGAGCGTATCTTCCGTATAGGCTTTGGGCGGCATTGTATAATGTTCACGCAGTGCGGCAGTTACCGTGTACGCTTTCGCCTCCGAAATATCATCGGGCAGTATCTGTTCAACCTCATCCGAAAATCTTAAGCCCACAGACTGTCTGAAATTCTGCGTTATCGCCTTATATCCCGGTTCGATAAGTGCCGTGCCGTTTGCCTTGAATATACGGCCGTTGCACTCGACCTCAACATTTGTTGACTTATAAGCATATTTGCCTGCCGTTGCTTCAAGCAGTCTTGCACAGATAAGATACAGTATTTTTGTTTCATTATCCGAAAGATCGCCAACATCAGCTATGTTTACCGTAGGTATGACAGCATGGTGGTCGCTCACCTTGCCGCTGTCAAGTATAGGCGGCAGAAAAGGCTTAAAATCAATATATCCCGCAAAAGGAATATGCTTTTTTATGAGACCTATGACCTTGCTTGCCGTATCGTCCATATCATCCGTGAGGTATCTGCTGTCGGTGCGGGGATAGGTTATCAGCTTCATTTCATAAAGTTTCTGTGCAGTATCAAGCGTTTCTTTTGCGGTAAAACCAAATAACTTGTTTGCTTCACGCTGTAATGCCGTAAGGTCGAACAGCTTAGGCTCCGATGTGTATTTATTCTTTGTTGTTACCGCCGTTACCTTTGCGCTTGCCGTTTCGCAGTCCATAGCGATAAGTCTCGCCTTTTCGTAATCGTCAATACGCTCGCTCTCGGCAATGTATTCGCCGCAGTCGATCTCAACGGTATAATATTTCTGCTTCACAAAAGAAGATATTTCACGGTCACGCTGCACGATCATAGCAAGCGTAGGTGTCTGAACCCTGCCGACACTTATAAGCTCGTTATTATTATGTACGGTAAAATATCTTGTACCGTTAATGCCGATAAGCCAGTCTGCACGCTCACGGCATAAAGCGGAAGCATAAAGTTTGTCGTATTCTTTACTTGGTCTGAGGTTTTCAAAGCCCTTGCGGATAGCTTCATCTTCAAGTGACGAGATCCATAATCTTTCAACAGGCTTTTTGCAGCCGACATACTCATAAACAAGGCGGAAAATAAGCTCGCCCTCTCTCCCGGAATCAGTCGCACATACGATAGATGTTACCTTTTTATCGTTCATAAGTCTCTTTACAACACCAAACTGGTCTGCCGTAGACTTGTTGACCGTATATATCCACTTGTCGGGGATAACGGGAAGATTATCCCACTTCTTGTATTCCTCCGAATACACTTCGGGAAGTGCAAGCCCCACAAGATGCCCGATACACCAGCTTACAATATAGCCGTTCCCCTCATAATATCCTTTGCCGCGCTTATTTGCACCTAAAACCTTTGAAAAAGCTACTCCCTGTGACGGTTTCTCTGCTATAACTAACTTCATTTGTAAATTCCTCCCTTATTTTTTGCATAAAAATAAGGCATTCAAGATTTTTTACGTCTTAAATGCCTTTGTGTGGTTTAGATTTTAAATTTTATCCCAAAACAAGCTGCTTATACATTGCCCATTTATCTTCGGGAACTTCCGCCACAACGAGAGCCTTGTCAATGGGCAAATTTAAGTTTTTCATAATATTTTTCAATAACTTTACAGTAGCGTTTTCTTCGCCTTTTTCCAATACATATTCACCATAGTTACACATATTGTCCACCTCCCGTTCAATATCACTGTCAAATATTATCCCGTGTTCATCGTGTAAAATACGCTTTTTTGTTTCGGCATCTTTCTTTGATGAAAAGAAAGTGCCAAGACAAGCAAGCAGCTCGTTATCTACTTCTTCCTCATCACCGAGACAGATCATTATTATTTCGACAAGATCATAGTCGGTTCTCTTGAACTGCTGTTTACCGTATATGTCTTTCTTTGCAAAAACATAACTTGCAATAGTGTTTTCATTTGCCTTGCTTGTTTTATCGTTGCCGTTCAAACACACCCAGATAGAATGTACCTTGCGAATATCCTGATAATTATCGTTTGAAAACTCTTTATCCTTCTGCGCCGATAAAAGTCTGCCGCAGTAATAAACCGCTCTCGAAAGCAGCGGATACTTTGTGTAATAATCACCCTGCGATTCTACATTGACAATATATTCTTCGTCCTTGTCGGAATCGGGAACTTTCGCCTTAAAAAGAACATCATATCTGACTTCGCCCTCGGTCTCGGAATTATCTTCCGTATTCATTCCGGTTATCTCATCACGATGCACAGGCACTTTGTTTACTTTCGGTTCACCCTCAATGAATTTCTCGGCTATTTCTTCTGCCGAATAGTTCTCATACGCTTCTATTGTACCTTTGAGTATCCTTGCAAGCACCTGTTTCTTTGATAAAATGCTTTTGCAGATATTATCAAGTTTTCCGACTTCCTCAAGATGTACAAGTGAGCTGTTCAATCCTGCCATAACTTATCCTCCGTATCGTTCTAACTATATTTTAGTATAAAAACAGCATATTGTCAACATTTATAGATCAAAATCAGCTATTGTTATGCGGCTGATTAGTTTTGTTTAAAGTGTGAAGCCTGCCCTCAACAAACCGTCTACCGCTGTCCTCGGTTATATCCAAGAACTGCTCGACAGACCAGTCATATTTTCTCACAACACCGAGAATAACTCTTGCATACAGACTATCTCTTTTTGACACCAGCTTTTTTTGCTGTTCGGCAAGCTGTTTTATTTTGCGGTCATAAGTGTTGAGCTGTTCAACATTTTTTCTCTGTTCCTCCGTCAATTTATCACCCCCTCCCGATTAAAAGTTTTTCCTATTCATCAACTTCATTTGAATAATCAAAGAATAATTCGGGAGCGAGGACATTATCCTCTATGCTGCTTTTACTTGAAAAATCACACGGCAGCTTATACATTTCGATATGCAGATGATCCTCTTCGGGTTCGGGAACTTCATATTCATTTGCACCTATGGTATGATATGCCGTTGCGGTGCAGCACGGAAACAGCTTGTCGGCAAATATATCTTCATTCTCGCTGTCATTATCATTATCGGGGATATTGTTATTTACCCAAACATTGCCGCAGACCTTTCCGAGAGCATCGCCTTTGTGAACAAGCGTTGGTGTGTTCGCCGGAATAAAAGAACTGCTTGTGCATGACATTTTCACAAGATAACCGTCTTTGGTATAGTCTATTGTATTGCCGTTGTATGCCGTGGATATTGTAAATTCAAAGCCTCGCCCGTCACGCTGTTTAACGATGCAAAGTCCGTCTATCGGGGCATAAAATATATCGCCTGCATCTGCCGAAAGGTCGTTGGCGTAATGATAACCCGTTTTGCTTTTTACAGTCCCATAAACATCATCGGTCGGATCGCTTGGCGGATTTGGAGGATCATACACAAGATACAACTGCTTGCCGAAATGTTTGGATATTCGGTCGCTTATTTTCTCACCGTCCTCCAGCTCCAAAGGAAAATCGAGATTGCCAACTGCAAAATTGCCGTATTTATAAGTGTTGTAGAACTGTTCTTTTAAAGAATTGTTTTCGATATCGTCATCCGAAAATCTTACCATGTCATTGTCGATAAGATATTTTACGCTGTATTTTCTGCCATAATAAACATAGTAATGATAATCGTCATCCCTGTATGTTTTGGAATAAATAGGCGTTTTGAAATCATAAGTAACTTCGCCTGTTTCGCCGTTTTTGTCCTTAACAACTATCGTGTGTCCATAGGTCAGCTTATGCAAATCGGTCGCTTCATGCTTTAAAGCCTGTTCACCCACAAAACTGAAAAAGGTCTGAAACCAGCCGAGGTTTTCTTTTTTTATCTGAATATACGCCAAAGCCGCACGGTAATCATCGGTAGTCCAGCGATAAGTTTCAAGCATTTCGTCTTTTGACGAAAAAGATTTATTAAAACCTCTCTGTGAGGGTTTTAGTGAATCACCGTGACTATTTGTACCGATTGTTACCATACAATTCACATTGCTTTCGTCAACATCATCCGTTACTATATCATCGGGAACATCAACGGCAAGATAATATTTATACTCATATTCGGCATCATT
>CAKZZL010000033.1 GCA_937884995.1 uncultured Clostridia bacterium | reverse complement strand
TCCCTACACGACGCTCTTCCGATCTTTAATAAACAAGCATCTAATTTGTTTTGTTCAGTAGCTTCTAAACCGATAACAGCTGGAGCGATAACTTCGTTAACATTCTTAACGGCTTTTAAAACGCCTTTGCCTAAATATCTGGATTTGTCACCATCTCTTAATTCAAGAGCTTCACTTTCACCTGTAGAAGCACCTGATGGAACGATGGCGGAAGCACGTGTGCCATCATCTAATTTAACTTCAACTTCAACTGTTGGATTGCCACGGGAGTCTAATACTTCTCTACCATGGACATAAATAATTTTTGCCATTTAAATTTTCTCCTTTAATATGACCGGGACTATTATACATACAATTGTTATTTATTTTCAATAATAACGATTGAAAATCAAAAAAAGGCACAAGATTTCTCTTATGCCTATGGTTTTGGTTTTGTTATTTATTAGTCTTCAAGCATGATATCACGAATGGTACCAATTGTATCTTGAGGGACACTACATGCTTTCACTAAGAAGTTTTCAATATTAGAAGAAGAGGCATTGATAAGGTATCGACAGAAATTATGTTGACCACTCTTGGATTAAATATAGCGAAACTTATTCGCTTTTATGAAACAGGAAAACTCTAAATAAATATTGGGTCGCACCTGATAATCTTAAAAGAGAGAAATTTAAAATCCCCAGTTGGAAAAGACTTGCCAAGAAAGGTGAAAAAAATATTTAATGCCATACAAAATAATTATTACAATAAGTAGGTTTTTCAACAATATTTTATTGTTGATAATATATAATTATTGCATTTGAAGGTTAACACAGCAAAATAAAAGGAGCTGTCATTCACCTTTTAGGTTTTTCAACAGCCCCATTAATTAGTTATTTTTTATGAACGACAATCATCGTTGTATCAGGGCGAATAACAATCTTTTCTTTTTTAGCTTGTTCTTCAAACCACTTCTTGCCATCATCAATCATGTCATCAAGATGTTTCTTCCACTCGTCGCCGTCATCAGTTGTTTTTGCATACATATCTGCAAGAGGACTTTCAATACCTTTTCTTGTTAATGTTACAAGATAAAAAAGGTTACCTACAAGCAGGTAAGTAGCAGATGTAGCTGCGCCTGCAATAGCAATAGCTTTAGCTAATTTTTTTCCTTTTTCATTCATATTATCACTCCTTTAAAATTTATTTTACTCTTTTCTTTTTAAAAAGTCTATTATTTTTTAAAATTAAATATTTTCTTGTCATATATATGATATTTTGGTATAATATCATATAACTTTTTTCGGAGGATATACATGTCATATAACGGAAATGAAATGAAGACTTCTCTCTTTGGCGGTTTCAAGAAAAGCGATGTGCTTTCATACATTGAAAAACTTCAAACAGAGACTGCAGAAATAAGTGCACAGCTTGAGCTTAAGAGAAAAGAGTCTTTGGATTTAAGAAAAGAGATAAACAGCCTCAGTTCTAAAGTTAATGAATTATCAGGTCTTTTGGGTGAACTTTCAAAAAAAGATGAAGAAATAGGAAAACTCAATAACGAACTTACGGAAGCCAAAAAGGAATGTCTCTCATACAAAGAACAAATGCTTGAACTTCAGTCCAAAAGTGAGAGATTAAATAATGCAGAAAGACAGATAGGTGCTGCATATATAGAGGCAAGAAGATTTTCCGATGAGATTATTGAAAATGCGAAATCCAAAGCCAAGGATGTAGGCGCAATTGCTTCTCAGGATGTTAAACATCAGGCAAATGAAATCGAGCAGCTTTTAAGAGATGTTGATGCAGTATCTAAAAAGTTCAATACATCTCTTGAACAGCTTCATAAAGATGTTTATGCCTTGAGCACCAAACTTAACTCATCTGCATCATCTCTTTTGAATCTTCATACGGAACTTCCTGCACTTGATACTCCTACTATATATGATGATAATGACAATAACTCCGAAAACATTAATACAGATGTAAATGCTGAAGATAATGAAAAAGGGAAAAATGAAAATGCTGAAATAGATAATGTTGATGTTTCAAAACTTGCTCAAAAATATAACGTGTATGAGACTGTTTCTGAAGATACAGATACAGACATTAAATCAGATGAGAATGCTGAAAATTTTCAGGAAAGTGTAGTAAGTCCGGAGCATAAAACAGAAATACCTGAAGATATAGCAAAGGAAATGCCTGACGCTATTGCTATTGAAGAAACAAATGACGGAAGTGGCTTAACCTTTATTTCATATGAACCGAATTCGGAATTCAATGAAGATTTGAATATTCAACCTGATTCATTTATGAATAATGAGGATAAAAATGAATGAGTATAGCTTAAATACAAATCAGTTAAAAGAATTTGCAATTAAATTATCTGCAGGTGACCGTGTACTTCTTTCCGGGATTGTATATACTTCACGTGATGCTGCCCATAAAAGAATAAAAGCTTTAATGGATAATGGTAATAAGTTACCCTTTGACATGGACGGAGCAGTAATATATTATGCAGGCCCGACTCCGACACCTGAAGGCCTTGCAATAGGCTCCTGCGGTCCGACTACATCAAGCCGTATGGATAAGTATGCGCCTGAATTTCTTGATGAGGGTTTAATTGCAATGATAGGCAAAGGCCCCAGGAATGCAGAAGTAGTAGAAGCAATAAAAAGGAATAAAGCAGTATATTTTTGCGCTATAGGCGGAGCAGGTGCAATAGCATCTCAGTCTATAATTGAATGCGAAGTTATTGCTTTTGATGACTTGGGATGTGAATCGGTTAAAAGAATTGTATTTAAGGATTTTCCATTGATAGTGGGAATAGACTCAAAGGGCGGAAATCTTTTTAATAAATGAGGATAAAATGACAAATATATCTGAACTCAGAGATAAAATAATAATTAAAGATTTTAACAGAATGAATAATATGCAACTAAAAGCCGTCTTGTCTCCAGACGGCCCGTTGCTTATTTTAGCAGGCGCAGGAAGTGGAAAGACTACTGTGCTTGTTAATCGTATTGCCTATTTAATCAAGTACGGACATGCATATATGTCTGAAACAGCAGACAGCTTTTATGACGAAAAGACATCCTTAGAACTTCTCGAAAGATATTATGAAGGGGATAATACGCTTTATCCTCAGATTAAAGACTTGCTTGCTGTAGATGCGCCAAATCCATGGGAAATACTCGCTTTTACTTTTACAAACAAAGCAGCCAATGAATTAAAGGAAAGACTTATTTCAAAAATAGGGGACCCTGCAAACGGAATATGGGCTGGGACATTCCATTCATTATGTGTTAGGATTTTAAGAAAATTCGGAGGCTATTTAGGCTACTCACAGCATTTTACTATTTATGACACCGATGACAGTAAAAAACTTATGAAAGAATGTTTGTCATTACTCGAAATTGATGAAAGATTCATTAAGCCTAAAACCATACTGGATGATATTTCTAATTTAAAAGATTCTCTTATGTTTCCTGAGGAGTTTAAGAAAAGTTCAAGCGGAGAATACAAGGATGAAATACTATATAATTGTTATTCAAAATATCAGGAATTATTAAAAAAATCCGATGCAATGGACTTTGATGATTTGATAACAAATACAGTTTATCTTTTGCAAAACTTTGATGATGTAAGGTCATATTATCAAAGAAAATTCAAATACGTACTGGTCGATGAGTATCAGGACACAAACCATGCTCAGTTTGTGTTAATAAGCTTGCTTGCAGGCGGATACAATAATTTAACAGTTGTCGGTGATGATGACCAAAGTATATATAAATTCAGGGGAGCAACCATAGAAAACATCCTGAGCTTTGAAAAAAACTATAATGATGCAGTCGTTATACGTCTTGAGCAAAATTACAGATCATCACAAAACATACTTGACTGCGCAAATGCGGTAATAGCAAATAACAGACAAAGAAAAGGTAAAAATCTATGGACCGATAACGGACAAGGTGAGAAAGTAATCCTAAATACTTTATATGATGAATACGGCGAAGGGGATTATATCTGCGATATAGTGACAGATTTAGTCTCAAAAGGTAAGACTTTTTCCGATTTTGCAGTTCTTTACCGTATAAATGCAATGTCAAATACCATAGAGCGTTCTTTAGTAAGAAGTGGCATTCCTTATCGTATTATAGGCGGCCATAAGTTCTATGACAGAATGGAAGTTAAAGATGCTATTGCTTATCTCACACTTTTGGTTAATCCGAATGACTCAATAAGGCTTGAAAGGGTTATAAATGTTCCTAAACGCGGCATAGGCGCGCAAACTATCAATTATGCCAAAGAGATTGCAGAAGGTCTCGGTATAAGCCTTTTTGAGGTCTTCAAGACTTCCGATCAATATGAAAAGTTATATCGTTCTTCTTCTAAACTTATATCATTTACGAAGATGATAGAGGACTTTTCATACAGGCTGGATACTGAGTCTGCATCCGATGTCTTTATGGAGCTTATGGAAAATGTCGGATACATACAATATATAAATGAAGACAAGGAAAAAGGCGAGGAGAGACGTCAGAATATCGAGGAACTTAACAACAATATTGTAAGATTCTATGAAGAAAACTCTGAAGCAAACTTACAAAATTTTCTTGAAGAAGTTTCACTTTTGACCGATATCGATAACTACAATACCGACTCTGATGCCGTAGTCCTTATGACTATACATTCTGCGAAAGGTCTTGAATTTCCGATTGTATTTATTACCGGAATGGAGGAGGGCATCTTTCCGAGCGCATTGTCCTTTATGCCTGAGGAAGTTGAAGAGGAAAGACGCCTTGCATATGTCGGCATTACAAGAGCAAAAGAAAGATTATATCTTTTAAACACACGTTCCCGTATGTTATATGGTAAAACTCAATTTTCTATTCCATCAAGATTTTTGAATGAAATCCCTCAGGAATGTGTGAATAATCTTGCAAAACCTGCAAGTCCAAGAAGAGACTTCAGTGATTTTGGCAAAAAGAAAACTGATTATTCCGATAAGTTGCATGTAGGATTAAAGAGAGAAACCGTCAAAGAAGAATTTATGGTTGGTGAGCAGGTTAATCACAAGGCATTCGGCCAAGGAATGATTCTTTCTATAAGACCGATGGGAAATGATGCACTTCTTGAAGTAGCTTTTGATAAAGTCGGTACAAAAAAGATTATGGCAAATATGGGAGTTTTGAAAAAAGTTAATGATTAAGGCATTGCATTATGCTTTGTTTTATGTTATTATATCAATCGTGGTATCCGGGTGTGGCGCAGCTGGTAGCGCACTTGACTGGGGGTCAAGGGGCCGTGAGTTCAAGTCTCGCCACTCGGACCATATAAGAAGTCTTGTTTATCAGGACTTCTTATTTTTTTTATTGATTTAAGATATATAAAAAGTTAAAATATATATATGAAGGTTTGAAAAAGGAGATGAAAAAATGTCAGAAACTAAAAAGAGAATTAAAATAAAGCATATTATTCTTGCAGTCATTGCAGTTATTTTAGTGATTGTCATAGTTCAAGGAGTGTCGATTTGCATGTATTATCCATATTACAAATCACATAAGAAAGTCATAAATATTGATTATGATGTAAAAGAAAATGAGGGTAAATTGAGAATCATGAGCTGTAATGTCAGATGCTTAAATCCCATGGACAAAGGCAGGAAAAGCTGGTTTTACAGAGCTGACAAGTTTATGGAAGGCATAAAAGAACAAGCACCCGGCATTATTGGCTTCCAGGAAGTGACAAAATGGCAATATTCATATCTTACGTATTCACTTGCTCAATATGATTCAATTATCACTTACCGTGATAAAGCATTTAATTCAGAAGGATGTCCTGTCTTTTACAGAAAAGACTCATATACACTCATTGAAGATGATTCATTTTGGCTTTCAGATACTCCTGATGAGATGAGTAAAGGATGGGGTGCTGCATGCTACAGAATTTGCACATATGTTATACTGGAAGACAAAGTAACAGGAAACCAGTTCGTAATTTTCAATACACATCTTGACCATATAAGTGAACCTGCGAGAATTAACGGTATCAATCTAGTGCTTGAAAAGATTAAGCAGTTTGGAGATTTACCTTCCGTTATAATGGGAGATTTTAATGCAGAAGAGGACACAGAGACATATAAGAGTGTTACGGAAAACTTCCTTGATGCAAAATACCAGACCGAGAATACAATGACCTGTTGTACATATCAAAATTTCGGCAAGGAACTTGACAATGACTGTATTGATTACTTCATGATCTCAAAAACAGGATTTGAAGTTCTGGAGTATAAAGTCTTGAACAAAACTTATGACGGAGTATATGCAAGCGACCATTTCCAGCTATATACTTTATTATGCTTTTCGGAAACTGAATGAGATAAAAAATAAAAACGATGGTGATACATAATCGCCATCGTTTAATTTTGCCCGATTTAGCTTATTCTGATATTTTGAGCCATTCATTTTCCATTGAATTTAATTTATCTTTTTTAAGCTTTATTTCTGAAATCAGTTCATTGAGTTTAACATAATCGCTTGAGATTTCAGGTTTGTTAATTTCCGCCTCCAGGATTTTTATTTCTTCTTCCGTATTTTCTATATTTCTCTCAAGATTCATAAGATAAGCGCGTGCTTTTCTTTGCTCTGCCTTATTCTTTTTATTTATGGCATAACTATTGTCAGGATTTTTTCCTTTCTCCTTTTGCAAAGGCTGGGATTCAACTTTATGATTTATATAATAATCATAATTTCCGATATATTCATTGATACCGTTTTCGGTAAGCTCGATTATTTTATCCGGAAGCTTTGAAAGCAGATATCTGTCATGGGATACCAGGATTATAGTGCCTGTATATTCACTTAATGATTTTTCCAGACTTTCTTTTGCAGAATAATCCAAGTGGTTAGTCGGTTCATCGAGAATCAAAAGATTTGAATTTTCAAAGGCTATTATTGCAAGAGCAACTTTAGCCTTGTTCGCTCCTGAAAGTTCACTCAGTCTTTTGAATACATCATCACCTGTAATCAAAAATCTTGCAAGCATTGAACGTATTTCAAAATCTGTCTTTAAGGGGAACTTTCTATGTACTGTTACAAAGGCTGTCATATTCATATCATATGAAGCCATCTCTTGTTCAAAATATGAAGTTTTTACATTTCCGCCGAATTTTATTTTGCCCTCATAGGGAAGTTTGTTAAGAATTGCTTTTAGTAGGGAAGATTTACCTATGCCGTTTTTCCCTATAATGGCAATCTTTTGTCCTCTTTCAACTGTTAAATTCAAATTAGAAAGGAGTCTTTTACGTTTATCTCCGGTTCCAACAAATAAAGAAAGATCTTTACACTCTAAAACGGTGCTGTATGGCTCAATTTCGTAGTTGAAAGATATTTTAAGCTCTGTTTGTGTTATCTTGGGCAAAGCCCTGATTTCAGCTTTTTCAAGAGCTTTAACCCTTGAGCCAACACTGTTTGCACTGCTGGAACGTGCTAAATTCTTATCAACATATTCTTTGAGTTTATTTAATTCTTTTTGCTGCTTTTCATACTCTTTTATTTGGCTTTTAACAAGTTCTTCTTTTTGTATAATAAATGAAGAGTATCCGCCTTTATATTTTCTTAGTTTGCAATTTTCAATTTCACAAATATCTGTTGATACATTGTCAAGAAAATATCTGTCATGAGAAACAACCAATACGGCTCCTTTATATGTGGATAAGTATTTTTCAAGCCAGGTAAGCATCTCAAAATCCAGATGGTTTGTCGGTTCATCCAAAAGAAGTAACTCAGGATTTTTTACAAGAATTTTAGATATTGCAAAACGTGTCTTTTCTCCTCCGGAAAGATTTTTTACATTTGATGATAAATCAAAATCAGCAAAACCCATTCCCTGCAAGACTGTTTTTATTCTAAGTTCTGCATTATCTCCGTCATATGATAAATATATATCCATAAGTTCATCATATTTATCCAGCAAAATTTTATTGGATGAGTCTTTTGCAATTTCTTCTGATAATTCTTTAATTTCTTCTCTTATCTGGTATATTTCTTTTAATGAATCATTAATTTCTTCCCTGAGTGACAAATCTTCATTCAGTTTGTCATTTTGCTTTAAGTAGCCGATTGTCAGATTCTTCTTATATGATATTTCTCCAAAGTCATATTCCAGTATACCCGCAATGATATTAAGAAGTGTTGATTTACCCGCTCCGTTAACTCCGAGCAAACCGATTCTATCCTTATCATTTATTGATAAGGATATATCTGATAATATCGTTTTGTCTAAGAAGCTTTTCGAAATATTTTTTAAGTTTATTAACATATCAACCTTAAAAAAGGGACTGAAAAATCAGTCCCTCAAATTATTATCTGTCTTCTCTGAAATATGAGAGTCCAAGTGATGCAGGGGGAAGATCTTCTCTCTTCTTTCTGGCACTTACTATTATCAAAACGATAATTGTTACTAAGTAAGGAGCGATTTTGATGATTTCC
Source organism: uncultured Clostridia bacterium (assembly GCA_937884995.1). GTDB lineage: Bacteria > Bacillota > Clostridia > Oscillospirales > Acutalibacteraceae > Fimenecus. The sequence continues at coordinate 6,140 of CAKZZL010000033.1, read as the reverse complement.
TGCTTGCTCATTGTCATATTCGGTACTATATCGTTTAAGTAGTTGTGGACAATATATAAGCCGCCGAAAAGGATTGAACCGAATATGCTGAGATTGGGACGCCATACAGTGAATATTACAAGTGCTATTGCAAGCCATCCTCTGTCACCGAATGCATTGTTCGACCAGATACCGGTTGCATAGTCCATAACATAATAGAGACCGCCGAGGCCTGCGATAACGCTTCCTATACATGTTGCCATATATTTATACTTGCTGACATTGATACCTGCGGCATCTGCAGTAGCCGGGTTCTCACCGACTGCCCTCAGACTTAAGCCGACTCTTGTTTTGTTTAATATAAGGGTGACAATGATTGCGCTTATTATCGCAAGATATGCCAAAAAGCTGTAACGAAGGAATATATCTCCGAACCAACCTAGCTTTGATGCTATCGGTAAAGTCTTTGAATAAAAGTTACTTGTTATTGTAAGTGTGATTGAGGGGACAGCAGAACCTGTTATCTTTATAAGGGAACCGCCGAAGAAGTTACCAAATCCTATGCCGAATGTTGTAAGGGCAAGACCTGTAACATTTTGGTTAGCTCTTAATGTTGTTGTAAGGAACGAATATATAAGTCCCATAATAAGAGAGCCTAATATGCATGCCAGAAGGGGAATGATGATTGCAAGGAATGCATTTGCTTTACTCCTATCCTCTAATGAATTTTCGTAAAGGAAAGCTCCAATGACACCTGATATGCCGCCGACATACATAATACCCGGAATACCGAGATTTAAGTTACCTGATTTTTCGGTAATGATTTCACCTGTCGAACCATAAAGAAGGGGAATGCCTTGCATAACTGCACGATGAATGAATTGAACTAACATTATTTGTCTTCCTCCTTCTTGTTAAAGTTTATCTTGTAGTTTATAAAGAATTCACTGCCTATAATAAAGAAAATGATAATTCCTGTTATTATATCCGAGAAAGAGTCATTCAGTTCAAAAACTGATGCTATTTCAATAGCTCCTTTTTGAAGGAATACTATCAAAAGTGAAGTTAAAACCATATATATAGGATTGAACTTTGCAAGCCAGGAAACAATTATTGCAGTAAATCCTCTGCCTGCAGCCGTATCCTTTGTCAGTGTGTGGTCTGTACCCGATACAAGAAGTACTCCGGCAATACCGCACAAAGCACCGGAAACCAGCATAGTCCGTATAATTACTTTTCTAACATTGATTCCAATGTATTTTGCAGTATTTTCACTTTCACCGACAACTGAAATTTCATATCCGTGTTTGCTGTATTTTAAATAGATATATACAACAATAGTAAGTATTGCAACAATAAGTATATTGAGGAAATATTTCTGTCCGAAGATTGTGGGAAGCCATCCTGCCTGACTGCTTCCGTTTATGACACCGATAGCGCCTGAACCTTTCGGTACTGACCATACATATGCAAAATATGAAACGATCTGCATTGCTATATAGTTCATCATAAGAGTAAAGAGCGTTTCATTTGTATTCCATATTGCCTTAAATATGGCCGGTATTAAAGCCCAAATAGCGCCTGCCAGAATAGATGTTATAAATATCAAAGGAATGAGCAAATAGGTGGGAAGACTGTTGCCGAGTAAAATCATGCAGGCTGTTGTTGCCAAACCGCCTATAAGGACTTGCCCTTCTGCGCCTATATTCCAAAAACGCATCCTGAATGCGGGAGTAACTGCAAGTGAAACGCAAAGAAGCATTGCAACATTTTGCAAAAGGCCCCAGACACGTCTGCTTGTACCTATAGCGCCCTGAATCATTGTCGCATAAATCCTTATTGGATTTTCACCTGTCAGCAGGACTATGATCAAAGCACAAAATATAAGAGCAACAACTATTGAAATTATACGTATAAGCCATGATTTCCATTGCGGCAGAGTATCCCGTTTGGTAATGTGGATAAGAGATTCTTTTGTTTTTTCCTTAGCCATTATCCTTATCCTCCTTTACCTTCATTTTAGTCATAAGAAGACCGATTTCTTCTTTTTTGGCTGTTCTTCCTTCAACTATACCTGTAACTCTTCCTGCGCAAACGACCAATATTCTGTCACAAAGTTCAATTAATACATCAAGATCCTCACCGACAAAAATTACTGCGACTCCGTTTTCTTTTTGCTGATTTAAGAGGTTATATATCATATATGAAGAATTGATATCAAGACCTCTAACGGGATAAGCAGCCATTAAAACGGTAGGTGATGAGGCTATCTCACGACCTACAAGTACCTTTTGTACATTCCCGCCTGATAAACGTCTTACTGGTGTTTTCGCATCCGGTGTAACAACCTGAAGATCATTAATTATCCTATTTGCAAGTTCTTTTGGCTTTTTACGTTCAAGGAATACGGATTTACCTTTTCTGTATGATCTGAGCATCATATTGTCTATAATATCCATATTTCCGACAAGTCCCATACCAAGTCTGTCTTCAGGCACAAATGAAAGCCTTACGCCTAAATTCCTTATCTGAAGCGGTGTCTTGTCTTTCAAATTTTCAGTTTCATTAGTGCTGGGATTGTTATATAAAATCTCGCCGCCACTGATTTTTTTTAGTCCGGCAATGGCTTCAAGAAGTTCCCTTTGTCCACTTCCGGATATACCTGCAATACCGAGAATTTCTCCTGATTTTGCAGTAAATGTAACATCATGAAGAACTTGAACGCCTTCTTTGTTATATAAATCAACACCTTTGACAATAAGTCTGTCTGCAGTATTCTTCGGATCCGTTCTTTCTATATCAAGACTTATTTTTTCACCGACCATCATCTCTGTGAGGAGAGACTCATTGGCATCTGCAGTATTGATTGTACCTATGTATTTACCTTTTCTCAAAACTGATACACGGTCGGAAATCTCAAGTACCTCATGAAGTTTATGAGTGATAATGATGATTGTTTTGTCATCTTCACGCATTTTACGTAAAACCGCAAAAAGCTTTTGAGTTTCCTGGGGTGTTAGAACTGCAGTAGGTTCATCCAGAATAAGTATGTCAGCACCTTTGTATATAGTCTTGACAATTTCTACAGTCTGCTTTTCTGAAACTGACATTTCATATATCTTTTTATTCATGTCTATTTCAAAACCGTATCTTTGACATGTGTCCTGAATTTTCTTTGATGCAGCCTTAATATCATATTTATCCTCTTGAAGACCGAGAATAATGTTTTCTGTTGCATTAAAAACATCAACAAGCTTAAAGTGCTGATGAATCATGCCGATTTTCAAATCCAGCGCATCCTTAGGGGAGTTGATATTAACTTCCTTGCCGTCAATATATATATGTCCTTCATCAGGATAATATATTCCGGCAATCATGTTCATTAATGTAGTTTTACCACTGCCGTTTTCGCCGAGAATTGCCAGTATCTCACCGCGATTAACGGATAAGTTTATATTCTCGTTAGCTACAATATGGCCAAAGGTTTTGGTGATACCCTTGAGTTCTATTGAAGGTACGGGCATAAACATTCCTCCTGAAAAACTAAATATTTATTAACAAGATTTAATTGCTAAAACTCATTAATAAATCCTCAGTAAAAAGATACATAGCGGGGCAACCAGGTGCCCCGCCATATTAAAATGTCTCAGAAATTAATACTTTTCGTTAAGAAGAGTAATACCATCAATTCTTAAATCAAAGTAAGGAGCTGAACGGAAGTTGGACTCGAGGAAAGCACCATCACTTATAACTTCTGTGTCGCCTTCATAATTTTCATCAGTATCAACGTCAGCTGTGTAGCTTGTAACTTCTTTGCCGTCAACTGTGAATGTTGATGTGTCAAATACTTTAATTTTACCTGCTTCGATTTCAGCTTTAACTTCGTCAAGCTTAGCTTGTGTATCTTTAGCAGCAGCAGCTTCGTTTACATCTGTAAGAACAACAGAACCTGTAGCGATTGTTCCTGTCCAGTCTGTATCAATAGCTTTGTCGTCTGTTACACAAGCTATAATATATTCGAAGTAAGGCTCCCAGTCGATTCTTGAAGAAACGATGAACGTGTTCGGGCATTGTTCAACAGTGCTGCCGTTGTAAGAAACATCAGGAACACCTGCAGTTTCACAAGCAGTAGGAGCACCCATTGAGTCAGCGTGCTGGCTGATAAGGTTACAACCCTTGTTTATGAGAAGAGTAGCAGCTTCTTTTTCAGCTGTTTCATCATACCATGAACCTGTGAACTGAACTTCCATTGTAACTGTTGGGCATATTGAACGAGCGCCAAGGAAGAATGATGTATAACCGGAAATAACTTCTGCGTATGTATAAGCACCTACATAACCGATTTTAGCATTGTCAGCAGTAACTACTGTGCCGTTGATTTCAGTGCCGTTTTCAATCATTTCGTTGAGTTTGAGACCTGCAGCAACACCTGCAAGATATCTGCCTTCATAGATTGAAGCAAATGCATTATGGTAGTTATCAAGGCCTTCTGTATGAGCTCTTGTACCTGTAGCATGACAGAATTCAACGTCAGGATATTCTTTTGCAGCCTGGATCATGAATGATTCATGACCGAAAGAGTCAGCAAAAACAATGTTACAGCCTTGGTCAGCAAGGTCAGCAGCAGCTTCGTAGCATTCGTTTGTTTCAGGAATGTTTGTCTTTATAACATATTCAACCCCGAGTTTTTCGCATGCAGCTTTTGCACCGTTAAGGAAGTTAAGGTCATAAGTTGAGTTTTCATCATGAAGGAAGATGAAACCAACTTTAAGCTTTGTCTCTTTCTTAGCCGGTTCAGTTTCTTCTTTGCTGCCGCAAGCAGCGAAGCATCCGACGATAAGTGCAAGTGCCATGAGAACTGCTAAAATTTTCTTTACGTTTTTCATGTTTCTTTCTCCTTTTGTCTTTATAATTTTCAGCTTTTAGCTGTTTAGACCTGATTTCTGAAAACGATTGATCCCGTTGCCGGATCCATGGATTCAACAATTGCCATGGATTCAATTCTGTATCCCTGCTCTCTTAAAGCATCACCGCCACCCTGGTATCCTTTCTCAATGGCGATTCCGCAGCCGGCAAGAGAAGCGCCGGATTGTTTAACTATATCAATAAGTCCCTTTAAGGCATTTCCAAGAGCAAGAAAATCATCAATAATTAAAACAGTGTCCTCGGGGCATAAATAATCCTTGGACACCATTACATCAAATTTACAATTGTGGGTAAATGAATCAACTTTGCATGAATATACATCACTTTTTAAGTTTGATGTTTTACTTTTCTTTGCAAAGACAAGGGGACAGGCAAAACGCTCTGCAACAATTGCAGCCATAGCAATACCTGATGCTTCTATAGTTAAAATCTTATTGATATTGCAACCTGCGAATTTTGAATAAAAATCATCCGCAATGGCAGAAAGCAAATCAATATCAATCTGATGATTTAAGAAGCTGTCAACTTTCAGAATGTTACCTTCAAAGACTTTGCCGTCTTTTTTGATTCTCTCTTCAAGATCCCTCATAATAACACCCCCGTAAATTGATAAATATATTATATAAAAACTGAAAATAAAAAACAATAAAATTTTCATATAATTTTGTTATGGTATTTGGCACATTTTTTTCAAGTAATTTTTTAACAAAAGGTTGAATTAAAGCCCAAATAAGACTAAAATCTTTCCAATTTTTAATAAACGCTAACAAATTCATAGGTATTTCCTTTCTTTTCCAGTTTGTACTTTCCGTCTTTAATCTTCTTTTTGTACCATTCCGCCTTATTTCTTAAATAACTTCCTATTCTGTTTGTTTGGAGATTAGGTAAATACGGAAGATAAATTATATCAATTTTGCCCTGTGGTTTTTGTTTTTTGCGGTCAAACTCATAATGAGTAAATACGGAATTTTCAGTAATCAAAATACCGTATTTATTACTTAAATATCCGACAAGACAACACATAGACTCTATTTGTTTTTGAGTTAAGGGGCATTTTGTTTGTTTTAATTTCTCTGTGAATCCGACCATAGCACAGGCAGAAATTCCAATGCACCCAGTATTACCACCGCCACAATGAGCCGCATAATTTCCGTCATAACAATTTAAGTTATCTTCCGGAGAATGTGATCCAAAATAAATTTTTCCGTTATTATCAATTAAAAAGATCGGAAGAG
>CAKZZL010000032.1 GCA_937884995.1 uncultured Clostridia bacterium | reverse complement strand
CCTTCATAATGCTTTCTATCTGTTCTATCGGCAATATGCGAAAAGGAATGCCCTTATACATATTGCAGAAGCGGCAGGAATTATGCGTACATCCTTCAGTTACCGGAAGCAAAAAGGTGTTTGCTTCCATCGGTGGTCTGTAGACAGTGCCGTTATACTCAAAATCCAACATAGCTCATCGCTCCTTTTCAGAAATTCATTCGTTTCATATATCGCTATTTATCGATATGTATGATTATTTTTTTGAGCTGCCCCCTTGGAACAGCTCTTTTGTTTTCTGTATAATTTCATTATATCTATATTTATCGATATGTCAATGCTTTTTTCAAAATTTTTCTACCTGTACGGATGAAAATCTTTGATTTTCATCCTCACCCTTCAATTCGCAAAACCGCCCGCTTCGCGTGCTTAAAGATTTGCTTCGCAAATCGTTTTGCTCATTTAAGGGTAGGTTGCTCATCCAAAACCGATATTATTCAAGCAAAAAACGCCTGATAATATCGGTTTCGGATGGCAACCGTACAGGTAGAAAAATAATGGTGCATGGCATAGACCATGCACCATTATCTTTTATTATTTACTCGTCTTTACAATCAGATTCGCTGACACTGCGTAATTATCTTTTGAGCTTGTTCCATCAATTTTAAGAATAATGTTATTTCCGGAAGTAGTTGCTGACCAGAACTTCTTGGCAATTGTCTTATACTGAAGCTTATATTTTCCTACATATCCCTGATAGAAAGTATTCTTCGGAGCCGGCTGAGCCGTAATAGTCGAGCCATTCTGAAGTCTTATTGACTCACAGTAATCAGTAGTATCAAGGTAGTATACAGCCTTAACAGTTCCGTTCTTAATCTTAACAGCAACAGTATGCTCAAGACCATGGGAACTTGCTACGTCATTATCAAGAATCTTCTCACCTGATACATAGCACTCATAAGAAACTTTCTTACCGGACTTAGGAAGAAGATCCTTATCATAGGCCTCATAAATCGTTTCAGGAACGATTGTCATCTTATATTCCTTATCCTTTATGGTCGAGCGAAGAG
>CAKZZL010000031.1 GCA_937884995.1 uncultured Clostridia bacterium | reverse complement strand
CTGACATCATCATAGCAGAAGTTTTAATTTTCATCAAGTCATTCCTTGTACATCACTATGTACTATATTTAATATATTAATTATACATGATGATGAATGTTATATATTTATATTATATTAAGTTCGAAAAGTTCGGACAGAATTACTCATGGCTGGGGAGGCGAGATTCGAACTCACGCATGCAGCAGTCAAAGTGCTGTGTCTTACCGCTTGACGACTCCCCATTGTTTTTAAAATGCTCCGCTCAATCTTTGCGGCGGAGCTTTTGGGGTGGATAATCGGATTCGAACCGATGGTCTCCAGTGCCACAAACTGGCGCTTTAACCAACTAAGCTATACCCACCATAATGGCGCGCTGAAAGGGACTCGAACCCCCGACCCTCTGCTTAGAAGGCAGATGCTCTATCCAGCTGAGCTATCAGCGCATAGTTAAAAAAATGGAGCGGGTGATGAGAATCGAACTCACACGACCAGCTTGGAAGGCTGGGATTCTACCATTGAACTACACCCGCATACTTGATGCCTATGTATAATAGCATACAATAAATTCTTTGTCAATAATTTTTCTTGTATATTAGCTGTGATTTTTGTATAATGAAATTATCATTTAGATGATACGGTGGTTTTATGAAAAAAGAGCAAATTACTAAGATAACAATGGCCGCCATGTTTATGGCAATAGGATTAGTTTTACCTTTTATAACAGGGCAGATCCCGGCAGTTGCAAATATGCTCTTACCGATGCATTTTCCAGTCCTTTTATGCGGGATGATATGCGGTCCGATTTATGGAGGTATCATCGGCGCTTTCCTTCCTCTTTTGAGATGCTTGCTTTTCCAGATGCCTAAACTTACAACTGCAATTCCCATGAGTGTAGAACTTTTTACTTACGGAGTTGCGATAGGCATTGTATATATGCTAATGCTAAAAAAAACAAAGAAGCATTTGCTTACTGTTTATATAAGCCTGATTGTTGCTATGCTGACCGGACGTATTGTGTGGGCATTGCCAAAATATTTGGTTATGACATATATGATGGGCAATAATGATTTTACATTTAAGTTTTTTATTATGGAGGCTTTTGTAAATTCAGTTCTGGGAATCGTTATTCAGCTCATACTAATTCCTGCAATTATGGAATTGTTGTTAAGAACACATTTAATCCCTATAGATAAAGAAAAAGGAGGGGAAAAGACAGTATGAATTATATTTCTCGCAAAGAAAAAATTAATTACTATGCAGGACTCAGTGGTCAGAATATTGTATATTCTCTCATTGGCGCATCTTTCTTTACATACTTTATGACAGATATTGCCATGTTTCCGGCTATTGTGGTTTCGGTATTGCTTATCATAATGAAAATCTGGGATGGCATAAATGATCCGATTGTCGGTTCATTTATTGATAAGCATACATTTAAGAACGGTGAAAAATTAAGACCGTTTCTTAAATATACACCTTTGCCGGTAGGAGTATTTACTGTATTACTTTTTATTGTCTTTTCGACAAAAGAAGAACTTCTTTGGTTAAGAATAGCATATTTTGTTATAATGTATATATGCTGGGATCTTGTATATACTGTTCAGGATGTTTCTATTTGGGGAATCACTTCAAGCGTATCTCCGAATGGGGACGAGAGAGACAGGTTTGTTCAGGGCGCAAGAACCGTTGGCTCAATTGTCTATGGTATATTCTCAACTCTTATACCCATGGGACTTGAAATGATTGCGAATGCATCAGGCTCATCTGTCAAACTTATGGTACTTGTTTTCGCAATTATATTCGGACTCGGCGGTGCAATGCTCAGCTACAGATCCTATGCAGCCCAAGAGAGAATTCATGTTGCACAGGAAACAAAGCAGGAATCGATGGCTGAGAGTTTCTCTCTTTTATTTAAGAATAAGATGATGTTGCTTGTTACATTGGCAAACCTTTTTGGTGCACTGGGCTTTGGCGGTAACCTCATAACATATTTCTTTAAGTATGAAATTCCATCTGATTTTATTGGGAACGAAGGTATATTCGGACTTATCGGTGCACTTGGTCTCACTACAATATACTACGCAATAACTTCCGTGCCCGGTTTTATAGGAATGATCTTTGCGGACAAACTTAAAAAAATGTGCAAGGGATATGTGAATGCCCTCATCCTTATGCAAGTATTGAATATAGTTTTCAGAATAATAGCATATTTTATAGGTTATCAGGGCAAAATGCTTTGGCTTTCAATGCTCGTGATAGGCATAGGATGCATCCCTATGGGTGCAGTATCCATAGCACAAACTTCAATTTTCTGCGACAGTATAGATTATATGGAATACAAGACAGGAAAGAGAACCGAAGGTATTACATTCTCAATGCAAACATCTTTCACAAAGATTACAAGCGGTGTTACTGCCGGACTTGCTACTTTGACTCTTCATATACTTAAATATAATGCAGTTGAAGATGTACAGGGCGCAGTCTATGTCGGAACACAAACTGCTGCTTTTGACAAATGGATTTGGCCGCTTGTAATTCTGACACCGGCTCTTGCTTCCCTTTTATATATCATACCGCTTTTGTTCATCCATTATACGCCTGAACAAAGACGACAAGTTGAACAGGAACTTAAAGCAAGAAGGGAAAAAGCAGAGTGATATTCTCTTGAAAATAATATAAGGCAAATATTTTGATAATTTTTTAACAAAATATTTGCTTTTTATTTTTAAATGTTATATAATAAAATTTACTAAAAAAGCACTAATTTGAGGAGAGTGGAAAGATGGAAAAGCTTATATGGTTAGCTCCGATTTTAGCTATTTTTGCACTTGTTTTCGCAATGGCAAAGATATTTAAGGTTTCAAAAGCTGATCCCGGCACTGACAGAATGAAGGAAATATCAAAAGATATTGCGGATGGCGCAAAAGCATTCCTGATTCAGGAGTATAAAATACTTGCTATTTTTGTTGCTATTCTTTGTCTGATGATAGGTGTCTTTATCAGTTGGAAAACAGCTGTATGTTTTTTAGTGGGCGCTTTGTTCTCAGTACTGGCCGGTTATCTTGGTATGAATGTCGCAACAAAAGCAAATGTACGTACTGCTAATGCAGCCAGAACCGGTGGTATGAATAAAGCTTTGGCAATAGCTTTTTCAGGCGGTTCTGTAATGGGGATGAGCGTTGTCGGACTTGGTCTTTTAGGCTGTTCTGTAATTTATATAATCTCACATGATGCTGAGATATTAACCGGATTTTCTCTTGGTGCTTCTTCAATTGCACTTTTTGCAAGAGTAGGCGGCGGTATATATACCAAAGCGGCTGATGTAGGAGCAGACCTTGTTGGTAAAGTTGAAGCCGGTATTCCTGAGGATGATCCGAGAAATCCTGCCGTTATAGCTGACAACGTAGGCGATAATGTTGGCGATGTGGCAGGTATGGGTGCTGACCTTTTTGAAAGCTATGTAGGCGCATTGGTTTCTGCATTAACTTTAGGTATAGCTGCCAAAGGAACTTTCGAAGGTGCAGGCTCTATATATCCGCTTGTACTTGCAGCTTGCGGAATATTTGCTGCAATAATAGCTACTTTCTTTGTTAGAGGCAAAGATGATTCAAATCCACATAGTGCTTTGAAAGCCGGCTCATATATTTCTGCAATTCTTGTTGCTGTATCTGCATTAGTACTCGGAAAACTTTTCTTTAACGGCTTCTATCAGTCTATTGCAGTTATAACAGGTCTTGTTGTAGGTCTTGTTATTGGAATTATTACTGAGATTTACACTTCAAGTGATTACAAGAGTGTTAAAAAGATTGCACGTTCTGCAGAGACAGGCTCTGCCACCACCATTATAAGTGGTATAGCTGTCGGAATGAGATCTACAGTTATTCCGATTTTACTTATAGGAATAGGCATATTTGTATCATATCGTTGCTGCGGACTTTTTGGTATTGCTTTAGCAGCAGTAGGTATGCTTTCAACAACAGGCATAACTGTTGCTGTTGATGCATATGGACCGATTGCTGATAATGCAGGCGGTATTGCTGAGATGAGTGGTCTTGATGAATCAGTAAGAAAAATAACGGATAAGCTTGACGCTGTTGGTAATACAACTGCTGCTATGGGTAAAGGATTTGCCATAGGCTCTGCGGCTCTTACTGCTTTGGCACTCTTCTTTAGTTACTCTCAGGCTGTTAATATAAACTTTAGTTCAGATTCATTATCCGGCGGAATGAGTATACTTGATTACAGAGTTACTATTGGACTTCTGATAGGCGGTATGCTGCCATTTATTTTCTCAGCTTTGACAATGGATTCTGTATCAAAGGCTGCAAATGAAATGATTGAAGAAGTCCGTCATCAGTTCAAGACAATACCCGGAATTATGGAAGGCAGAAATAAGCCGGACTATAAAGCTTGTGTTTCAATATCTACAGTTGCTGCAGTAAGAGAAATGCTTATCCCCGGTATTATGGCTGTTATAGTTCCTATTTGTGTAGGTATTCTTCTTGGTGTTGAAGCTCTGGGAGGTATGCTTGCAGGCGCTTTGGTTACAGGCGTTTTACTTGCTATATTTATGTCAAACTCAGGCGGTGCATGGGATAATGCTAAAAAGTATATAGAAGATGGCGCTAATGGTGGTAAAGGATCAGATGCACATAAGGCTGCTGTTGTAGGTGATACTGTAGGTGATCCTTTTAAGGATACATCCGGACCATCAATAAACATCCTTATTAAACTTATGACTATAGTTTCTCTTGTATTTGCTCCGATATTCCTTAAAATCGGCGGCATATTATAATAACCTGAAAATAAAGATAGGTGTTCTGCCTAACAAGCTGAACACCTATTATTTTTTTCGAAGACTTCCAAAATGTCGAAATATATGAAAGATTATTTTACCTGACATTATCCAGTATTATTGGAAACAATACGTCAATTAGGCCCTTTCCTTTGTGCGAAGCCAAAACACTGGTAATTGTGTGTCGTGATTTTCCTGTCTTCACGATCAATTCTGCAATTATGCTTTGAATATAAACTTTTTTGTTTAGAAATCATATCGTTTTTTACCTGATTATTTGATGTATCCATATTATCCATCGTTACTGATGTACCGTTATCATTTTGTTATCAACCTTGATAACAGCGACAATATTCCACAATCTGTTGACAAGTTCATTATAAAAGTTTTCATACAATAAAGCAACATAAATGTTGCAATTTAGGGAACAATAATATATAATTGACTTACAAATGTTCCCTAAGGAGTCTATTATGGATAATAATTTTGAAAAAATTCAGGAATTACTCAGAGAAAAAGCGGACTTCCAAGCAAGATTAAAACTGATTGCGTATGATGGAACTCCGGAAATCAAAGAGGTCAATGGTAAAAAGTATTTGTACGTTAGAAAAAGAATCGGAAGCAGAGTAGCATCAACCTATGTTGATATATATTCTTATGAGCTCTATCAACTCATGCTTCGTAGCAACAGAGAAGCAAAAGATTTACGAAAAAGCATTCGTAAGACAGACAAACAATTAGCTGAACTTGGTTTTTCATCCGGCAAACTACCCGAAAGAGTAATTCTCAATCTCGATTTTGCACGAGCAAATATGAAGTCTAACATTTATTCTCAGGCTGTATTGGAAGGTGTAGCAACATCCTTCCCTCAGACTGAAGAAATCATTGAGGGCGGAAAGGTTAACGGTGTTACTGCTTCAGATGTGCAAAAAATATTAAATCTAAAACACGCTTGGGAATTCATTCTCGACAATGATGTAATTCAATGTGAAAGCAATTATCATATCCTTTGCCACATTGCTAAGCTTGTAAACGAAGGCTTCTATAGCGAAGGCGGACGAATTAGAGGTGTACCCGTAACCATTGGCGGAACAAGTTATATACCTCCGCTACCGATTGAAACGAGTGTAATGGAAACTATTAACGAGATAATCAAACGTAACGAAAAACCCATTGATAACGCTATCGCTTTATGCCTTTACACAATGAAAACACAGATTTTCAATGATGGCAATAAGCGTGCCGCCGTTATTTTTGCAAACCATTATCTGATTTCTAATGGCGAAGGCATTATAGCTATTCCCGAAGATAATGTTCCCGAATTTAAAAGATTACTTGTCGCTTATTATGAGGATAAGGACACGGTAAATATTATAGATTTTTTAAAAACAAAATGCTGGAGAACATTTTAGATGATTCATATGCGAATTAACACTTTCTGCATTGTTCTAAAAATTTTATATTTCGACTTGAAAGGTCAGCATTTTAAGGTTCTGGAAACTGCATGAATACTGCGTTTCAAGATGTCAAAATGAGGGTAGCAATGATATATCATTGCTACCCTCAAAAATCAGCTTCTAAATGCTTATTCTAAATAATAACTTGCCTGCGCGTTCCAAAGTTCTGCGTACTTGCCATTTGCTGAAACAAGTTCATTATGCGTTCCTGTTTCAATAAGCTCGGCATTATCAAATACAGCAATTCTGTCGCAGAAGGCACAGCTTGAAAGCCTGTGCGAAATATAGATTGCCGTTTTATTTTCCACAAAGGAATTGAAACGGGAGTATATTTCATTTTCTGCAATCGGGTCGAGCGCTGCTGTCGGCTCGTCAAGAATTACAATCAGTGAATCCTTGTATAACGCTCTGGCAAGCGCCAACTTCTGTGCTTCGCCGCCCGATATTTCAACACCGGACTTGTCTAAATCCTTATATAGATAAGCCCTTTCTTTTTGCGGCATCGCTTCAATCCTATCCTTAATATTGGCTTTTTCAAGTACTGAATATAATTTGGATTTGTCGCACTCGTCGCTTGCAGAAATGTTATCTGCAACTGTCAATGACAGAATCTTGTAATCTTGGAACACAACAGAGTAAAGAGTGTTCAGACTACCCCGAGTATATTCTTTTATGTTGATACCGTTAATGAGTATTTCGCCCTCATCAACATCATAGAGGCGACAAAGCAACTTGATAAAAGTAGTTTTACCGCTGCCGTTTCTACCGACAACCGCCAACTTTTCGCCGTTATTAATCTTTAGATTGATATTCTGCAAGGCATAGTTATTGCTTTTCGGATACTTGAATGAAACATTGTTGAACTCAATCTCAAAGCCATTGGTTAAATCAAACTCACGGTTGCCGTAAATCATTGTGCTTTCGGCTTCCAAAATTTTGAAATAATCCCTTGCAAGCGGTAATATCTCTTTCAGTTTGCCAAGTGTATTAGCGAACATCATAATACCGCTGATAATCTGCATAAACGAGCCGCAGTACAATACGAGCGAGCCAATACCGAACAATCCGAACAATCCCTTAACGCCGATGAATAGGTACACGCCGAAACCGACTAATGCACCGAGAATTGCGATAAACGAGCTTGATTTCGCCGTTCTCATTGAAATCTTGCGTAGCGTTATCTCTCCGTCCGTCAGTATCTTTTGCGTTGCAATACTGTCAATTAAGCTCTGCTCTTTGTAAAGTCTTATTTCCTTACCCGTTTTGTAGTCACCTAAAATGTCGATAAAGGAATAGAAAATACGGTCAAGCTCGGCGTACTTCTCGTTCGCTTCAAGATAGGACTTGTTTATCTTTGAAGCAACAATCAGTATTACCACTGCCATAACTGCAATCGCTGCGACTATGGTAATGATAAACAGCGGTCTTTCAAAGAAGGTGTTGCCCGTTCTGACAAAGCCTACTTTCAGCAGAGGGATAATGATAATAAACGAGATAATCGTGGTCAACACGCCTCTTGTGAATTGCAGCGTTGTCCACATAAAGTATGGCAGCCTCGCCCAGCGACTCTTGCCCGCTTCCTCGTGACGATGCAAAAGCTCCTTAAATTCGCTGTCATTCAGCAGTGCATAATCCGCATTATACAGCTTTTCCTCGACCTTCTTGTTCTCAAGGTCAAGCAGCATCATACGATGATTTTCGTTATAATTGTTCAGGAAGGATGCTAAAAAGAAGATAATAACATTAATGCCGAGTACCAACGCAATATTGGTGATAATCACTTTTGTATCCGCTTTTTGAGTCAGCAGCGTAATCAACTTTGCCGAAAAGTAAATATTGATAAACGGCTTAATGCTGTCAATCACCGCCTGAACAGCAGTAGTTGGAAGAAGGCGGCGGTCAAGGGAGTGAACCTCATGATACATTCTTTTTATTAGCTTTGCTTTACTCATTTACAGCCACCCCCATTTCCTTATAATACATACTCTGGGTTTGGTACATTCTGTAATAAGCGCCTTTTAACGCCATCAGTTCCTCGTGCGTACCGCTTTCCGCAATGGCACCGTCCTTAATAAACAGTATTCTGTCGCAAAAACGGGTTGAGGAAAGGCGGTGAGAAATGAAGAATGAGATTTTATCCTCCGTCAGTTCGTTGTATTTGAGATACAGTTCATTCTCGCTTATCGGGTCAAGCGCCGCAGTCGGCTCATCAAGAATAAGCACGGGAGCGTTCTTGTAAATCGCTTTTGCAAGTAACAGCTTTTGCTTTTCACCGCCGGAGAAATCAGCGGCGTTTTTATATACCTCTTTCACCATTAAGGTGTTTTCTTGGTCGGTTAGCGAATTGATTTTGTCTGTAATACCTGCCTTATCAAATGCAGCATACAGACGTTCTTTATCATACGCCTGCTCAGCGGTGATGTTTTCAGCTACCGTCATTGGCATAAAGCAGTAATCCTGAAAAACAGCGGAGAATAGATTGAAGTAGCTATCCGTAGAAAATTCTCTACAGCTTGAGCCATTAATCAAAATATCGCCCTTGCTCGGATAGTATAATCCGCAAAGGAGTTTAATTGCCGTTGTTTTGCCTGCACCGTTTTCGCCTACGATAGCGATATTTTCACCCTTGTTGACCTTAAAGGACATATTCCGTATCGTTTCAGTATCGCTTGCAGGATAGGTAAAGGAAACTCCTCTGAATTCTATCGAATTAACTTCGCTGAAATCAACCTCCGGCTTGCCCTCACTTTCGTTTTCTTCTTCCACAAAAGCACGGTACAAAGTGCAGTCCGTACAGCAGCGGGAAATTTCCATATAGCTAAAAACGAGGTTCATTATCCAGTTTGAAAATCCCGTGATAATACCAAAATAGAAAATGAAATCGGAAACGGAGAGACGGTTTTTAAGCACCAAGTATATCAAATATGCGTAAGCAACCAACTCACGAACAAGATTGAGCAGTGCTCTTACACCACTGATTGCAGCGCTCTGTTTGGTGTATTTGGCATTAATACGCTCAATTTGATAAACGAAATCTGCTGCGATCTTTATAAGATAATCCGAAAAGCTATATAGTTTTATATCTTTTGAGGCTTCTGCGTTTTTGGACAACTTATAGAAATACTCAAATTTACCCGACAGCTTTGAATAGTTATCCGTCGTTTCGACCTGCTTTGTTTTTAGGAATTTCAAAAGGAAAAACTCGCAGGCGCAGGTGATAAGAATCAACAAAATCATAAGGATATTGATTTTGTAAATGAGTATGGAGGAGGCGATAACACCAATAAGGCAAACAAGAAAATGAGCGCACTGCTCCACAAACGCAGCGCCGGAAGAAAACCTTGCGTTATAGAACGCTTCTGCTCTTTTCTGCTTTTCTCTGCCTTCAAGGCTTTCTATGTTCACATAATCGGTGGAAAGCGTTTTGCGAAACGCCATAACGGCATAACGCATTCTAACAATTCTTGCACCGCCTCTGACCAGCTCCTTCATAAACGGATCCAGCCAAATTGTCAGCGTTAGCAGAAGGCTCAAAAGTGCAACGATAACCGTCATATTTTTAACAGTAACGCCTTTATTGATAGCGTCAATCATTGCTTTCGGTATGTAGGCCGTCACCAGCGGTTGCAACACCAATGCTGGAACCCACAGAAAAAAGAATTTGAGGCTCTTTTTATCCCATTTCAACCAGTTTTCCAGCATATATCTGAAATTGTCTTTCATCGGTTTCCTCCTTTCTAAGCATTACACCATAACTGAATATTATCACGCATGAGAGCACTATCTCCTAACAATTCATTATGTTTTAACACTATTGCCGAGCATCCCGACAAACTGGAATTGTCAGTCCTTTATCCTTCTCTTGTCCATGATGATGTCATGGCAGCAGTCCCCATCAGATAAATCCGAATACCTGA
>CAKZZL010000030.1 GCA_937884995.1 uncultured Clostridia bacterium | reverse complement strand
TTCCCTACACGACGCTCTTCCGATCTGGAGGATATACATGTTTATTCAGTTGATGAAGTCTTTATAGATGCGACTGATTATCTCCGGCTATATAAACTGACAGCACATGATTTTGCAATGAAGCTTGTTAAGGAAGTGCTTGGAAAAACAGGTATAACCGCAACTGCGGGTATAGGTAGTAATATGTATCTTTGCAAGATTGCAATGGATATTGTTGCAAAGCATATTCCTGCAGATAAAGACGGAGTGCGTATTGCAGAGCTTGATGAAATGTCATACAGAGAAAAACTCTGGGATCATAAACCATTGACAGATTTCTGGAGAGTGGGAAGGGGATATTCCAAAAAACTTCAGGATAACGGTATGTATACAATGGGGGATATCGCAAGATGTTCTGTCCTTAATGAAGATAAGTTATATAAATTGTTCGGGATAAATGCCGAGCTTTTGATAGATCATGCATGGGGGTGGGAACCTTGCGAGATAAAGGATATTAAGGGATATGTTCCTGAAAATAACTCTTTAAGTCAGGGTCAGGTATTGTCAAGAGCATATGATTTTGAAGGCGGTAAGCTCATATGCAGGGAAATGACTGATATGCTTGTTCTTGATATAGTAAAAAAAGGTCTTGTTACAAATCATATGGTTTTAACTGTAGGATATGATATATCCAATCTCGGCTCCTCATATATGGGTAATGTAGAAAAAGACCATTACGGCAGGGCAGTTCCGAAGTCTGCCCATGGCTCTAAAAACTTAAAGTTTTATACTTCATCCACCAAACTCATTACGGATGCCGTTATGGAGCTTTATGAGGAGATAGTCGATAAAAACCTATCTGTGCGCAGGATGTATGTTGTTGCAAACCATGTCATAAGAGAAAGAGATGTTCCGCAAAATGATAAAGTTGAACAATTGAATCTCTTTTCCGAAGATGCAAATGATGATCAAAAGCATGAGAAAGATATGGAAAAACTCGAAAAAGAAAAAGAACTTCAAAAAGCTATGATTTCAATAAAAGACAAGTATGGCAAGAATTCAATACTTAAAGGTATGAATTACGAAAAGGGCGCCACTGCAAGAGAAAGAAACAAACAAGTCGGAGGACATAAGGCTTAAAGCCTGTGTGGGATTTATGGCAGATGCAAGAGAAAAATATAAAGATATAATAGAGATGCCGCATCATGTCTCAAAGAAGAGGGCACATATGAGTCCTCATGACAGGGCTGTCCAGTTTTCACCTTTTGCGGCACTGACAGGATTTGATTCTGCGATAGAAGAAAAAGCAAGACTTACGGAAAATCAAATGTTGCTCGATGATGAGACAATAGACGAGATTGCAAGAAAGTTAAAAATTCTCGAAGAAAAGGGCATAGGAGAGAAAATAAAAATAACATATTTCAGACCCGACCCGTACAAAGCCGGAGGGGCCTATATATCTTTGGAAGATAAAGTCAAAAAGATAAAAGCTTTTGAAAGAATCATCCTTTTGGAAGAAAAAGGAGAGATAAGTTTTGACAGCATTTTTGAGATAGAATCATACCTTTTTGATGGAATTTGAGAATAAGTCCGTTTTTTTCGGACTTATTCATATTTTTGTTTCTTTTTCATTGATTTACTAACTTTGATTTGATATAATAATTTAGCATTTGCATATTAGCTAATATGCTCATGAAAGAGACGGTGACCCATATGAAAAAAATTAGCAGTGCTGTATATAAAGAGACGGGCTATGTTGCATTATGGGTTGCTATTTTATCCGTTATATTGCAAGCTGTATTTCTTGTCTGCAGGAGATGGACTCCGGTTATCCTGCTTGACAATCTGGTTACGGCTGCTTTTTCTGTCTTGAACTTTTTCATTATGGGACTTACGGTTCAAAAAGCCGTAAATAAAAGTGAACAACAGGCTGCATCCATGATGAAAGTTTCACAAATGCTCAGAAATCTCATGATGGCAGTTGTAATTGTGGGCGGAGTCCTCATACATATGCAGTCTAAGAATGGACTTCTTGAACTTCTCCCAAATATAATTGCACTCTTTCTTCCTGCATTTTTCCCGAGATTTGCAATTATGGTAAGATACAAAATGCTTAAAGACGAGAGCCCTGAAAGAGAGACTGAAAATTCATATAACGATACAGACGATGAAGATGATGAAGATACAGACGAAGATGATGAAGAAGACAATGAAGAATCCGAAGATATAGATTCTTCTGATACAGATGAAGATGTGGATTCTTCTGATATAGATGATGATTGATTTTTGAAGGTGACAAAGGCATGACAAAGAGCCGTCGTTTCAAAATTGAAGATATATTGCTTATAGCAGGAATGATATTGCCGATAGTTACGGGGATAGTAATCAAAGTGTTGTTTACACCGCAAAGTGAGGACAGTATTTCCATCACAGGTGCTTTGATATTCTTTGAGATACCCCTCTCAAAACTGGGCCTAAAATGGGATTTACCCATAACTGAAGCTCAGGTTAACTCCTGGCTTGTTATCATTTCTATTTTCTTTTTATGTCTTTTTATGACACATGGATTAAATGAAAAGACGCCGCTTAAAAGACAGCATCTTGCAGAATGGATTATAGAGAAAGTCGACAAACTTGTGCAGGATAATATGGGCAATCATTTTATGGGATATGCTCCCTTTATAATCGCAATGATGGCTTTATCTGCTTTTTCCAGCCTTATGACACTCTTCGGACTTTTCCCGCCTACATCGGATTTGAATGTTATCGCAGGCTGGGCAATACTTGTCTTTATTCTCATCACATATTATAAGCTTAAATGCGGTTTCTTAAATTACCTAAAGGGCTTTACACAGCCTATACCCGTATTTACGCCTTTTAATATACTCGGCGAATTCTCCACACCATTGTCTATGACATTCCGTCATTACGGCAATATCGTATCAGGTACAGTCATTTCGGCATTGCTTGCTGCCGCACTTAAGATTCTTTCAAATGCGGTCTTCGGATGGCTGCCGGGTAAACTCGGGGAGTTCCCGTTTTTCAGAATCGGACTGCCGGCTGTATTTTCAATATATTTTGATGTCTTCAGTGGCTGCATTCAGGCTTTCATTTTCGCAATGCTTACAATGCTGAACGTCTCAAGTGCCTTTGATTATGAAGATTATCAAAAAAGACAAGCCAAAAGGCTTGCAAAGCTGGCAAGAAGACAAAGTCAAAACAGTTAAATAATATTACGCGGAGGTAATTAAAATGTTTGAACTTGCTATCGGTATTATTTTAGCAGGATGTGCTGTAGGCGCCGGACTTGCTCTTATCGCAGGTATAGGCCCCGGTATCGGTGAAGGTAACGCAGTTGCAAAGGCTTGCGAGGCTATAGGCCGCCAGCCTGAAGCTAAGAGTGATGTTACTTCCACAATGATTTTAGGTTGCGCTATCGCAGAGACAACAGGTCTTTACGGATTTGTCACAGGCCTTCTTCTCTTATTCGTTGCACCTAAGATGCTTGTAAATATTCTTGTTGATATTATCGGACGCTAATTGGAGAAGATAAAATGCAGAATCTGGAAATCATTTCGGTTAATATATGGCAAATAGTGATTTCTCTTGCAAACCTGCTTATTCTCTTTTTAATTATTAGAAAATTCCTGTATAAGCCTGTAAAAAAGCTTTTGAAAAATCGTCAGGATGCTGTTGAAAAGCAATATGAAGATGCAACAAATGCTCAAAAAAATGCTGATGAAAACAAAGCCATTTGGGAAGAAAAGATGTCGCAGGCTGAAACTAAGGCTGATTTGATTATCAAAGAGGCTGCGGATACGGCAAGCACGCGTGGCGATGAGATAGTTGCAAATGCCAAAGCCAAAGCATCCGATATCATAAAGGATGCCGAGACTGAGGCACAGCTTGAGCGCAGAAAAGCCGAACAGGATATTAAGGACGATATTATTGATCTTTCGACAAAACTTACTGAGAAAATGCTTTCACGTGAGATTAATGCTGAAGATCATAAAGAACTCATTGATTCATTTATAGACAATATAGGTGACAAAAATGAGTAACGTTAACAGAGAATACAGTTTGGCAATCTTTACCGTAGGACTTGAAAACGGGACACTGGATGATATCGATAAAGATATTGACTTTATTGAGGAAGTCTTTGACAGTAACAAAGGATATATATCATTTTTACTCTCGCCCAATGTCCCTAAAAGAGAAAGAGTATCATCTTTGCGTGATGCCTTTAACGGCAAAGTTTGTGATGATACACTAAATTTTTTGTCAGTGCTCACGGAGAATAAAAGAATAGCTTCATATAATGAGATATTCAATGAGTTTGACAAACTCTACAGAGAGAGAAGACAAGTTTTGATTGCAAGGGTAAAAAGTGCTGTGCCTTTAACCGATGAGCAAAAAGAAAAACTTAAAGCCAACTTAACTAAACAAAAAGGGCATGAAGTAATACTATCTTGCTCTGTTGATGAAACACTTCTGGGCGGGATTGTTGTTGAGTTTGATGACAGCAAGATTGACGGAAGTCTTAAGACCCGCCTTCAGACCATAAAGGAAGTGATGAATAAATGAGTCAGAAAAGCGACGAAATAAGCAGCATTCTGAAAGAAGAAATTCAAAGATACGAATCTAAGATAGAGATGACCGAGACAGGTAGTGTTATCGTTGTAGGTGACGGTATCGCCAGAGTTTACGGACTTCGTAATTGTATGGCAAATGAACTTCTTGAATTTGATGACGGAAGTTTCGGTATGGCTCAGAACCTTGAGGAAGAAACTGTTTCCGTAGCTATTCTTTCGGACAGAAACAACATACGTGAGGGAACTGTAGTAAACAGAACAGGTAAAGTACTCTCTGTTCCCGTAGGCGAAAACTTCTTAGGCAGAGTTGTTAATGCACTCGGAGATCCGATAGACGGCAAAGGTCCTATTGAGGCTGCAAACACACGTCCTGTTGAATCTGAGGCACCCGGTATCATAGAGAGAAAGTCAGTATCTGTTCCTCTTCAGACAGGCTTTAAGGCTATAGACAGTATGATTCCTATCGGACGCGGCCAACGTGAGCTTATCATAGGCGACAGACAGACAGGTAAAACGACTATAGCCGTTGACACTATAATCAACCAGAAAGGACAAGGCGTATATTGCATTTATGTTGCAATAGGACAAAAGTCAACTTCTGTTGTCCAGCTTGCCCAGGAACTCAACAAGGCAGGTGCCATGGAATATACGACAATCGTATCTGCTTCTGCATCCGAAAGTGCTCCTTTGCAATATATTGCTCCTTATTCAGGATGTGCTCTTGCTGAATATTTCAGAGAGCAGGGTAAGGATGTACTTATCATATATGATGATCTTTCAAAACACGCAGTAGCATACCGCGCACTCTCCTTGCTCATAAGACGTCCTCCGGGACGTGAGGCATATCCCGGTGATGTATTCTATCTTCACTCAAGACTTTTGGAACGCGCTGCCTGCGTAGCTCCTGAATACGGCGGAGGTTCAATTACTGCACTTCCCATTATTGAGACTCAGGCAGGCGATGTATCTGCATATATCCCGACAAATGTAATATCCATTACAGACGGACAGATATTCCTTGAGACGGAACTTTTCCATGCAGGTATCATGCCGGCTATAAACCCGGGTATATCTGTATCCCGTGTCGGCGGAGCCGCACAGCTTAAGGCTATGAAGAAGGTATCCGGAGAACTTAAACTTCTCTATTCACAATACAGGGAACTTCAGGCATTTGCTCAGTTCGGAAGTGACCTTGATGCCGATACAAAAGCAAGACTTGCACTCGGCGCAAGAATAGTTGAAGTGCTCAAACAAAACAAAAACGCTCCCGTAAGGGTAGGCTGCCAGGTTGCTATAGTTTATGCGGTTATCAACGGATATCTTGACGGTGTTCCGGTTGATAAAGTGCATGAATATGAGACAGCCCTTTATGAGAGACTTGAGAATAAATACGGCTCATTGCTTGACAGGTTTGAAACAGGTCAGTATGAAGACAGTGATGTTGAAATGCTGAAGAAAGCATTGGGCGAGATGCAGAGGTGATTTAAGTGGGAGCAGATATAAAAGCACTGCGGACACGAATCAAAAGTGTTGATTCCACTTTGCATCTTACTAAGGCCATGGGTCTTGTGGCTTCATCCAAAATCCGCAAATCAATGCTGGCTATGACCAAAAGCAGGGACTATGCCATGGCAATCAGAGATATGGTAGATATTCTGGCATCTGTCAATGAATGCAAAAAAAGCCCGTATATGCAATACAGAGATACAGGCAGGACAAAGCTTATTGTCATTGCAGGTGACAGGGGACTTGCAGGCGGATATAACGCGAATGTCTTCAGATTAATGTCTTCATATCCTGATGCTGAGGTTATAGCAATAGGAAAAAGGGCATGTGAAAGATTCGGCGGAGAAGTTAATTCCTCGGAACACTTTTCATATGAAGAAGCCCGTGCTTTGAGTGAAAAACTTTGCAAAGAATTTGCAGATGGTGAATTTGATAAACTGGGTATTGTCAGCACCGAATATGTTTCAATGATGTCACAGGTTGCAAAAGTTACATGGCTTTTGCCTCTTGAAGAAAATCCCGACAGTGTGACAAGGAGCATGATATTCGAGCCTGATGAACTGACAATATTAAATGATGCAATACCTGAGTATATTACTGCTATGCTCATAGCAACCTTAAAAGAAAGCTTTGCATCGGAAGTCGCAGCCCGCAGAACAGCAATGGATTCGGCAGGTAAGAACGCTCAGACAATGATTGATGATCTGAGACTTCAATATAACAGGGCACGTCAGGGTGCCATTACTCAGGAGATAACGGAAATCGTTGCCGGAGGCGGCGATTGAGAGGAGTGAAATCCATGCAGGAAAAATCAATGGGAATCGTTTCCCAGGTTATGGGACCGGTTGTTGACGTATCTTTTGAAGAAGGTCGGCTCCCCGCTATATATAACGCACTGACAATGATGATCGGTGATAAGAAACTTACAGTCGAGGTTGCCCAGCATATAGGTGACAATACGGCCCGCTGTATTGCAATGGCTTCTACGGACGGACTCAGCCGCGGAACCGAAGTTATTGATACAGGCAAGTCAATAAGTGTGCCCGTAGGCAGGCAGACACTCGGCAGAATCTTCAATGTCCTGGGTGACGTTGTTGATAATATGGAAGCTCCGGAAACCGAAGAAAGATGGAATATACATCGTCCGGCTCCTTCATTTGAAGATTTGTCAACATCTACTGAGATACTTGAGACAGGTATAAAAGTAATAGACCTTATCTGCCCATATTCCAAAGGCGGTAAGATCGGACTTTTCGGAGGCGCAGGCGTAGGTAAGACTGTCCTCATTATGGAGCTCATTAACAATATTGCAAAAGAGCACGGCGGACTTTCAGTATTCACAGGTGTCGGTGAAAGAACTCGTGAAGGCAATGACCTGTATAACGAGATGAAAGAGTCAGGCGTTCTTTCAAATACTGCTCTTGTTTACGGACAGATGAACGAGCCTCCGGGAGCACGTATGAGAGTAGGTCTTTCTGGACTTACTATGGCAGAATATTTCAGAGATAAAGAAAAACAAGACGTTCTTCTTTTCATTGATAATATATTCCGTTTCACACAGGCAGGTTCGGAAGTTTCGGCCCTTTTGGGGCGTATGCCTTCCGCAGTCGGCTATCAGCCTACACTTGCAAATGAAATGGGCGCTTTGCAGGAGAGAATCACATCGACAAAGAAAGGCTCTATTACATCTGTACAGGCTGTATATGTGCCTGCCGATGACTTAACTGACCCGGCTCCGGCAACAACATTTGCCCATCTTGACGCTACAACGGTTCTTGCCCGCAGCATAGCTTCCCAGGGCATATATCCGGCTGTTGATCCTCTTGAATCCACAAGCCGTATTCTATCACCTGATCTTGTAGGACTTGAACATTATACAGTTGCAAGAGAAGTTCAACGTATCCTTCAAAGATATAACGAACTTACGGATATTATCGCTATTATGGGTATGGATGAACTTTCCGATGATGACAAGCTTCTTGTTGCAAGAGCACGTAAGATTCAAAGATTCCTTTCCCAGCCTTTCCATGTATCTGAAAACTATACTGGACTTGTGGGGACTTATGTACCTCTTAAGGAAACAATAAGAGGATTTAAGGAAATCATAGAAGGCAAACATGATGATCTTCCTGAATCTGCTTTCCTCTTTGTAGGTACAATTGATGAAGCAGTCGAAAAAGCTGAGAGGAATGCGCAATGACAACATTTAACCTTGTGATTGCGTCACCCGAGGGCAATCTATTTAATGATGAGGCTGTGGATATATCTTTAAGGGGAATAGAAGGGGATCTGGCCATAATGGCAAAGCATGTTCCTTTCACCACAAGTGTTAAAGAATGCGACGTATATGTAACACTTCCGGATGAATCCGAAAAAATAGGGCATACAAAAGGCGGACTTTTGATAGTGTCCGAAGATAAAGTAAGCCTTATGTCTGGATCATTTATATGGGGAAAATACGAATAAATAAAATCTTAAATCACGGCTGAATAGTCGTGATTTAATTTTTGCTTTAAAATACTTTAAGAATCCTTTTTTGCGTAA
This sequence comes from uncultured Clostridia bacterium, assembly GCA_937884995.1. Lineage (GTDB taxonomy): Bacteria > Bacillota > Clostridia > Oscillospirales > Acutalibacteraceae > Fimenecus. Next base: position 33,804 of record CAKZZL010000030.1, on the reverse strand, counting down.
TTTACAATATATTGAAAAATAATGATTGTGCAAAACGTACATAAAACGTGAATAAAATTCACAATTTGTTCACAATTATGTTGATATTATGATACATTCTTTGTGTACAATTAAGTCAAGGGTAAAAGAATTAATGCGACTAATGACTTTTCCATTTCACGCATATGGAAAGGAAAACCCGGACGGACTCTCTGCTGCAACAGTGGCAGAGAGTTTCCCTTTTATAATTGCAATGGCACTATCTTTTTGATATAATTGAATATATCTTCAAGGGGAGGTGCAAGGATGTCTGCACTGATGGACAAAATGCTTGAAAATATAGGGCTTTGGGCTCCTTATTCAAAAAAATATCATGGCATATCACGCATAATCAATCATCGTGATGAGAAGGGAGTAAGATTTGATATAGCAGTTGCGCCTGCTATTGAAAATTCTGATGCAAAAGCTCCGAATGTTACTGTGCCTTCAGGTGTACATCCATGGCTATGCAGCCCTGATTATTCTTTTTATTCATATAGGTTTGACCTTGAATGGAAAGATAAAGTCTATGCAGATATCTCTTTTGCAAGACTGTCAAAAGACAGTGTCCTCATAAGAACACAGTTTTTTAATAATAGTGAATTAAATCAAATATGCATTCTCAATCTTTTTTCTGCAATTGAATTTCCTTTTATTAAAAGGGCTCAGCCTACTTTGCCTGAAAACAGTATATATATTGATGCTCTTTCATATGATTTATTTAATTTTGCTGATAGCCGTCCCTGGGATATGCAAACAATGGACGCGCTTAAAAAAGGTGAGTTTTTGGATGAAAATTTCACTTGCCAGAAGGGACTGGGCGACAGAGATGACAACAGATATATTCTCCCGAAATTTAAGGCTTTTGGTGAAAGTAAGAATGATGAAGTTAGATATGTCTTTGAGAAGACTTCTTTTAAAAAGCCTGCTCTTTTTGTGCGATACAGGACTGTTTCACAAAAGGACGCCGTATTTCTCCTAAATGATAAGAAAGTCATCTTTCCGCATTCTGATAATCTGCGCATTGAAAAGTTTTTAATAGATAATACAGATACTCTTCACTTTTTATCTCTCGGAGAAGGCGGTATAGAGCTTGACTTTTTGGCTGTCTGCGAAGAAGACAGTGATGTATCTGTAAGTTATGAAGAAAATAAATATAACCCGATAATAGAATATACAGATTTTGATGACGGGAAACTTGTCTCATATTTTTATGACGGAGTGGATGATAAAATATGCCTTCGTACATTTAATAAATCCACAAGATATCGCAACATAAATACAGGCTGTATCGAAGACTGCCCGTCCTCGCGTATATCCCAGTCTGACCCGAGTTTTAATAACATACTTGAGCCTTTTTCAAATTCTTTTTCTGAGAAAAAATCAGATCCAGGTTTTTATCACAATACCGCGCTTCATTCAATATATATAAAGCCGAATTCAAGCCATACAGAGTATGTCGTTGCTTCTTTCGGTGAAACGCAATATCTCGATACAGATTCTTATGAAAAAATATATTTAGAAAAGCTTTCAAGCCTTCCGAAGGATGAATATAACGGGGAGGGCAGAACTTATGCACTTTCAAATGAGATATTAAAAGCTACAGTCTTTCAAAATCTTGTCTATCCTGTATATCATCATGGAGAATATATTGCGCATCTGACACCGGGCAAAAGATGGGATTCTTTCTATACATGGGATTCCGGATTTATAGGACTTGATATGGCACTTTTTGCTCCAAGTCTTTCTCTTGATATATTGGATACATATTTATCGGATGAGGCAAATCCGGATTATGCATTCCTTCTTCACGGCTCACCTGTGCCGACCCACATATATCAGCTTTTTGAACTTTTCTGCAAGAGAGATGATAAAGAATCCTTAAAGGTGTATTATCCGAAAGCAAAACATTTCTATGATTTTCTTTCGGGAAAGATAAGAGGCTCAAAAACAGATAAGTTTAATACAGGACTTACAACTACTTTTGATTATTTCTATAACTGCAGTGGCATGGATGATTTGCCTGCACAAAAAGCTATGTATGAGCAGTCCCTTCAGATGCATATGGCTCCGTGTATTTCGACCTCCCAGCTTATACGCTGCGCCAAGATCTTGTATATCCTTGCTGATTATTACGGCGTTGAAGATGATAAAGATGCTTATCTAAACGATATATCTTTGAGAACTGATGCGCTTCAAAAATATTCATGGGATGAGGAATCCGGATATTTCTCATATGTCCTTCATGATGAAAACGGAGATTATATTTGCAAATTCAAAAACTCAAATGGCGAAAACCTAAATAAGGGTATTGACGGAATATATCCTTTAATTGCAGGCGCAGTAAATGATAAAGAAAAAAATATAATCCTTTCACATCTTAAATCCGATGATGAACTCTTCACTCCTGTAGGCATAAGCGCTGTCGACAGAACTGCTTCATACTATATAGACAACGGCTATTGGAACGGTAATGTATGGATGTCGCATCAGTGGTTTATCTGGAAGACAATGCTGGATATTTCCGAAAATGATTTTGCTTACAAAATTGCGGATACAGCCCTTAAGACCTGGAAAAGGGAAGTTGAGTATTCATATTATACTTTTGAGATGTTTAATATTAAAAGTGGGCGCGGCGGTTGGTTCCACAATTTCGGCGGCCTTTCAACTCCTGTAAACCTATGGGCACATGCATATTATGTCCCGGGAACTGTTTCAACAGGCTTTGATACAATGACAAAAAATATTTCTTTTGAAACTGGTTTTGAATCGGCTAAGTTTTCATTTTGCCACTATGGCAAAAACGATTTTACGATTCTTGTCACAATGAAAGAAAGAGATGAAAAATACAAAGTGTTGCTCTGCGGTGAAGAGATTGATTTCATATTAAGAGACAAAAGCTGTCTTGAAATTAAGCTGAATGGGGATATAAAAGAGGGGAAAATCGAAATAAAATAAGTTTTTATTTAAAAAATCTATAAAATAGTATATATTTGTGCTATAATTAAATGATAGATGTCGAATGATACTTTTCTTTCTATGCGGAGGATTAAATGAGAAAAAAGGGTAGTCAGACGAAAAAGGCAAAAAAACCTTTAACGCCGAAACAAAAAAGAATACGCACCATAATACTTTCCATTCTCCTTATTGCAGTTCTGGTAGCAGTTATTTGTTTTTCATATATTATTATTAACTGCGTAAAGTCAGTAAACGGTGACAGAATAATAGATCTTGATTTCTATAAGCAAAATCAGGATCAGACGACTATTATCTATGCATACAATGAGGAAAATGAACCTGTGGAACTTGTTTCGGTCCACGGTGAAGAAAACAGAGTATGGGTTGACAATAAGGACATGAGTCCCTGGATAGGCAAGGCCTTTATTGCTCTGGAAGATAAGAGATTTGAGGAACATCACGGTGTTGACTGGGTAAGAACCATAGGCGGTGTTATCAAATCAAAGTTCAAGCAGGGCGGCTCCACTATCACACAACAGCTCATAAAGAACCTTACAGGTGAAAACGGACGTACAATCAACAGAAAATATAACGAGATACTTTCGGCACTCAATACCGAAAAGTATTACAGCAAAGATACAATACTTGAAGCATACTTAAACACGATTTATTTAAGCCAGGGCTGTTATGGCGTTAAAACAGCTTCGGAAAAATATTTCGGTAAAGATGTATCGGAACTCAATGCGGCAGAAGCAGCTTCTCTTGCGGCAATCACGCAGGAGCCCGCCACGTATGATCCTTTCTATAACATTAAGGAAAACAAGAAAAGACAGGAACTTTGTCTTTGGTATATGCATGAGCAAGGCATGCTCACAGATGCTGAATACAAAGAAGCTCTTGATTATAAACTCATATTTACAAACAGTGATGAGTATGTGGAAGATAAGACAGACAAAGATGAAGATAAGACCGAAAAGAATGAAATCTGGAGCTATTATGTTGATTATGTAATTTCTTCCGTTATCTCTGATCTTAAAAAGAGTGGTTATTCAAATTATGAAGCAACCAGAATGGTCTATTCAGGCGGACTTCGTATTTATTCTGCAGTAGATACAAAAATACAGGCAATGGTTGAGGATATCTATGTAAACAAAAAAGGAATTCCTCAGGGCGTTGTAAATGATAAGGTTGACGGATATCAATCAGCAATTACCCTTATGGATTATGAGGGCAGAGTTGTAGCTATTTGCGGCGGTGTAGGAGAAAAGACTGAAAACAGGTCCAACAACCGCGCAACATCTGCTGTCAGACAGCCTGGTTCTTCAATCAAGCCTCTGACAATTTATGCGCCCGGCATTGAAGAAGGAATCATTACATGGGGCTCAATGATCAAAAACTACGGTATTACATGGAACGGCTCAGTATGGCCGAAAAACTACGGTGGCAATGCAGGCTCGCCCAATTCATATGTTTCCGTACAATATGCTCTTTCCATATCATATAACACGGTTCCTGCTCAGATACTCATGATGATGGGATTTGACACAAGCTGGGATTATGTAACAAACAGATTCCATATTTCAACACTTAATCCCGATATAGACGCATATGCTCCTTCATCGCTTGCAACAGGCGGTACAAGCGGCGGTGTTACAACACTTGAGATGGCTGCTGCATTTTGTACTTTCGGTAACGGCGGTAAGTACTATAAGCCATATTGCTATTACAAGATTACAGATTCAACGGGTGAGGAAGTAATACTTCAGCACAGTGAAGATTATGAACAGGCAATTTCCGCGGATACGGCATATGTTATGAATCAGCTCCTTAGAACTGTATATAACTCATCGTCGGGTACTGCTGTTCAATATAAAGTAAAGAACTTTGTAACCTATGGTAAGACAGGTACAACAAGTAACAACTTTGACCGTTGGTGTGTAGGCGGAACGCCGTATTATCTTGCTGCTGTATGGTTTGGATATGATTACAATATTCAAATCGGTGCAACAGGTAACCCTGCAGGTGCTATTTTCAAACAGATAATGGATAAAATCCATGAAGGACTTGCAGATAAAGATTTTGAAAATTATTCAGATACTGCAGTTGCAAGATCATATTGCAAGGGCAGTGGACTTTTAGCAGGATCCAATTGTGACTCAACAGGATACGGCTGGTACAGAGTATCCAAACTTCCAGGAGTTTGTAACGGTGCTTGTTATGTGCCCGGTGCAAAACATGATGACGACCTAGAGGAAGAAGAGGAGACCACAAAGAAGAAAAAGGCAGAGGAAGAGGAGACTACAAAGAAGAAAAAGGCTGAAGAGGAGAAAACAACAAAGGCTGAAGAGGTAACGAGAGCCGAAACAACAACTGCTGCTCCCACTGTACCCGAGACCGATCCTCCTGCTGTTGAACCCGAAGTTCCGGCAAGCGAAGATTCCGGCGCATACGGTGAATACGGTGACGGTTAATGGTTATACTCAGTGTTGATTACGGAGACGTTAGGACCGGCATTGCTGTATGTGACAAACTCCAGATGCTTGCTTCTCCTGTATCCGTTGTAAAGGAAAAAGACATAGATAATCTTGTCGATAAGATTTGCGAGATAGCAAAAGAAAAGAATGCAGAAAGAATTGTATTGGGCCTTCCCAGAAATATGGATGGCTCATATGGTTTTCGCTCTGAGGCTTGCAGAAATCTCGGAGACAAATTAAAGGAAAAGTCAAATCTTCCGCTTGATTATCAGGATGAGAGACTGACAACGGTCTCTGCGCATAATTACTTAAATGAAAACAATGTAAGAGGAAAAAAGAGAAAGGAAACAGTCGATGCTGTTTCCGCAGTGATAATTCTGGAAGATTATATGAGAAGAATTAAGGGGGATGGCTAAGGAATGTATGATCTTGTGATTATCGGTGCCGGTGTAATAGGAGCAATGATTGCCAATGAGCTCAGCAAATATGATATATCCATTGCTTTGCTTGAAAAGATGAATGATGTTGCGATGGGTACTACTAAAGCGAACTCAGCACTTGTTCATGGCGGATTTGATGCTAAGACAGGAACTCTTAAGGCAAAACTGAATGTTGAAGGTACGGATATGATGGGGGATATCTGTGCCAAACTTAATGTGCCGTTCAAAAGAAAAGGCGCATTGGTTGTTGCATTTACCGATGCTGAAAAGGATACACTTAAAGTCCTTTATGACAGGGGAATAGCTAACGGCGCAAAAGGTCTTTCCATCATAGAAAAGGAAGAACTTAAAAAACTTGAAAAGAACATTTCCGATGATGCTCTTGCAGCACTTTATTGTGAAAGTGCAGGAATTGTCTGTCCTTATGAACTGACAATTGCATCCACTGAAAATGCATGTGTAAACGGTACAGAATTTATTCGCAATTGTGAAGTTTTGTCAATAGAAGACAAAGGGGACAATTATCTCTTAAAAACGACTGCAGGAGAGTTCGAAACTAAGTACATAATCAATGCTGCCGGGAACTTTGCAGACAATGTCGCAAATATGCTCGGTGATGATTCGATTAAACTTGTTGCAAGAAAAGGTGAATATTATCTCCTTGATAAAACAGTGGGAGATATTGTCAGCCATACGATTTTCCAATGCCCGAATGAAATGGGTAAAGGTATCCTCATAACTCCTACAGTTGACGGAAACATTCTGATAGGACCCACAGCACTTGATGTAGAAGATAAAGATGATATAACTACAACACCGCAGGGCCTTAAAAAGATTATTGATTCCGTTCAAAAGAGCATTCCTTCAGTTTCCACAAGAAATGCAATTACATCTTTTGCAGGAGTTCGTGCCCACCCGGTAAATGATGACTTTATTATTGACTGGTCTTCAAAGAGCGATCGACTCTTAAATGTTGCAGGCATTGAGTCTCCCGGACTTTCCGCAGCTCCGGCAATTGCTCTTTATGTTAAAAATATACTTGCTCAGAAAGTCAACCTTTCTGAAAAGAATTCATACAGAGAAGAAAGACCTGCTCCGGTAAGATTCCGTCATATGAATGATGAAGAAAGAGCAGAGCTTATTAAGAAAAATCCCGCATATGGACGTATAATCTGCCGCTGCGAGACAATCACCGAAGGTGAGATTATAGACGCTATCAAGGCTCCGGCAGGCGCACGTGATATGGACGGAGTTAAACGTCGTACACGTGCCGGCATGGGCAGATGTCAATCCGGTTTTTGCGGCAGTAAAGTAGTTGAAATTCTTGCAAGAGAACTCGGCCTTCCCATGAATGAGATCACAAAGTTCGGCGGGGATTCCAAGATTATATATGAGAGAACGAAGTGAGGTGTCTGCTGTGTTAACTTATGATTTAGTTGTTGTCGGCGGCGGTCCTGCAGGCATGGCAGCCGCACTTAAAGCTCATGAAAACGGCATAGAGAAAATCATTGTGCTTGAACGTGCCCAGACACTGGGCGGTATTCTTGAACAATGCATCCATACAGGTTTTGGGCTTCATTATTTCGGTGAAGAGTTATCGGGACCTGAATATGCAGGCAGATTTATTGACCTTATCAAGAATACAAATGTTACAATAAAGACTGATACAATGGTTCTTGATATAGCTGAGGATAATACCGTTACTGCAGTCAATAATGAAGACGGCCTTTTGAAAATTGAGACAAAAGCAGTTGTTCTTGCAATGGGATGCCGTGAAAGGCCCAGAGGCGCTCTTTCAATAGCAGGTTCACGTTGCTCAGGTATTATGACTGCCGGTACTGCTCAGAAGTATGTAAATATTGACGGATATATGCCCGGCCATGAAGTAGTAATACTCGGCTCTGGTGATATAGGGCTCATAATGGCAAGAAGAATGACTTTGGAGGGCGCAAAAGTTAAGATGGTATGCGAACTTATGCCATATTCCGGAGGTCTTCAAAGAAATATCGTTCAATGTCTTGAGGACTTTAATATCCCTCTTAAACTTTCCACAACTGTTGTGGAAACATATGGTAAAGAGAGACTTGAGGGTGTTAAGATCGCAAAAGTTGATGAAAAACTCCAGCCTATTCCGGGAACTGAAGAATATGTCCCATGCGATACATTGATGCTTTCAGTCGGTCTTATTCCTGAAAACGAACTTTCAAAGAACGCGGGCATAGGACTTGATATGATAACAAACGGCCCTATAGTTGATGAGTACAGACAAACTCAGCACAAAGGAGTATTTGCCTGCGGTAATGTACTTCAGGTTCATGACCTTGTTGATTATGTAACAGAAGAGTCTCAGATAGCCGGACTTGGTGCTGCCAAATACATAAAAGGCGAACTTTCTGACGCTGATAAGATAAGCACTAAAGGTACAAATGGCGTAAGATATATCGTGCCGCAGAAGATAAACTGCAACACAGACACTGATGTTAAGCTGTATTTCCGTGTCGGCGCAGTCTTTAAGGATGCAAAACTAGTTGTTGAGGCTGACGGTCAGGAAATCATATCAAAGAAAAAAAGAAAACTCGCTCCAGGCGAGATGGAATATGTAATCATCAAGAAGGATGTCTTAAACAATCTTCCTGCAGATTCAGTTATTAATGTCAGAGTGGAGGCGTAAGATATGACTAAAAGAGAACTCACTTGTATTGCATGCCCCATAGGCTGCCAGATAACAGTAAGCCTTGATGATAACGGCGAAGTTTTAGATGTAACAGGCAACACATGCAAACGCGGAGATGCTTATGCGCGCAGTGAATGCACTTTCCCGACCCGCTCCCTTACAAGCACAATTAAGCTTGAGGGCGGCAGGGAGCCGGTAGTTCCCGTTAAATCATCCGGCCCGATACCGAAGGGTATGATGTTTGACTGCATGAAAGAAATAAATGCTGCATTTGTCAAAGCTCCGGTTAAAATAGGGGATACTGCAATAAAGAATATCCTTGATACCGGAGTCGACATTGTCGTTACAAATAATGCTGAATAGGTGAAAAATGGAGAGACAAAAGTCTCTCCATAAATATATGTATATATAAATATGGATGAAGAAAATAATCTTCATCCATTGCTTTATTCTTCTGTAGAAATTTCTTCTTCTGCCAATAACTGTTCTTCTTTTTCTTCAAGCTGTTCCATTCTTTCTCTTCTTGATATTTCAAGATCGTGAAGCATTTGCTCTTTAACCTTTCCTGTTACATTGAAGAAGAGAAGTGTAATACCGTAAAGGAATCTTGCAATTGCAGGAAGAAGACAAAAGACTGCCCAGAATCCTAAAAGGACTTTATGGTTTGATTCGGGGATGATATTGCCGAATTCATCTTTATGTGCAACATATCCTACGGCTGAAATAACAACACCGGAAAGAAGCTGTATAACTGAGTTTGCAACTTTACCGAAGTAATTCTGAACTGTTTGTACCAAAGCTTCGTTTCTTACGCCTGTCTTCCATTCGCTGTAGTCATAAACGTCGCCCTGGAGAACACCGCCTGCAACATTCAAAAGAGCATTAGGAAGGCCGCATATTGTAAGAAGGAGTGCTATAACTGCAAGATTTACTACTGTATTGCATCCGCTCCAGTCAACAAGGAATCCTTTGCCGTTGTTGCCGAAAAGCCCTATTATGAAGGTCGCAAGATATGCAAAACCTGCAAATAAGCCGGATGCTACTGCAACGTTTCTTGCACCGAATTTACGTATAAGCTTCGGAGCAAGGGGAGTCATGATATATGCCGGAATTCCTGTAAAAAGACTTGCTATTGTAGCGTGGTAAAGTTTTTTTGAACTGTGCATCCAGTAGAATGACTCGCTCGCAACACCGACACTCTTGAAGCCTGCAAAGAAACCTGAAAGTACAAGGACAAACATAGGTCTGTTTTTGAATACGTTTTTGAATGAATCTATTACGCCGACTTCCTGCATCTGCTCACGTGAAGCAAGTGGCACACGCTCACGCATATTCTTGAATCCGTAGATTGCGGTAATTGCGGCAATAGCTGCGAGTACTACTGCAAAGCCTGTATATACATCCTGCATTCCGACTTTGTTCTTTGTAAGGGAAGGAATAAAGGATACGCAAACGGTTGCTATTGAAGGAAGCCATGTACCGAAAAGGTCCATAAACTTTGATGTAGCTATAAGAGAATCTCTTTCGTTAGTATTCGGCGTTATGTTATATGTCATAATATTCCATGCGCCGAAATATGACATACCCAGGTTATATACGAATATAGCAAAAACAACCCATACAATCTTCTGCCAGTCTGCAACCAAAAATGCAGGCGCAGTAAAGAGCATGATATTTGCTATAGCCCAGAAGGGAGTGGGTATAACAAGCCAGGGGCGAAGCCTGCCCCAGCGTGTTCTTGTTCTGTCAATAATGAGACCTGAAATGGAGTCGTCCACTGCATCATAGATGGATTCTATGAACATGATGATTCCGTAAGTGCTTCCTGACATTCCGAGGAAACTGATTATGAAGAACTGACGGAAGGAATTAACATATTGACTTAAGTTCTTTTGTCCGAAAGAAGTAAGAAGGAAGGCGACTATTTCACGCGGCCTTACATATTTTCTGTCGGATGTGGAGAGCTGCTGGAGCTCTTCATCAATTTGTTCCTGTGTCTGTCCTGTGCCTTCTACAAGCACAGCATCTTTTTCACTCAAGAGATCACATCCTATAAAAGATAACTCATATATTTTACCATAATAGCGTTGGTTAATCAATATTTTTTGGACTCTTCGACTGCCATCTTGTCACATCGTTCGTTTTCGGGATGGCCGTCATGTCCTTTAACCCAAACAAATTCATATTCATGTTCTGAAAGAAGTGTTAAAAGTTCATCCCAAAGTTCGGGATTCAGTGCTTTCTTTTTATCTTTCTTTATCCAGTTGTTCTCTTTCCAGCTTTGAGCCCAGCCCTTTGTTATGCCGTTTATGACATATTGAGAATCTGAATATATTGTTAATTTGCATTTTCTTTTAAGTGCCTTAAGTGCATTTATGAGAGCCAGGAGTTCCATCCTGTTATTTGTGGTGCTCTCTTCACCACCAGATAATTCCTTTTCATGGCCTTCATATCTTAAAATGCAGGCCCATCCTCCGGGACCGGGATTACCCGAACAAGCGCCGTCTGTATAGATGCTTACTTCACTGAGATACATATCTTTTCTCCAATTCGAAATATCTTATATATTCTACCATTTTCAAGGTCTTTTTTCAATACGGAAAAGGGGTCTTTTTCCTTGACATTATAGCCGAAAGAGAGTAATATAAAAAAGATTATATAATGTATTATTATGGGATTTTATCGTTATATATATGAAAATACTTGAATAAGGAGGTAAGAGATGGAAAAAAAGAAATATTCAAGGAAAAAATCCGATATGAATTCTGCTAAGAAATCGACTGAAAATTTAAGTCTAAGAAGAAGATATAACTTAAATAAGCAGAATAAAAAGATTATAAATAACAAACCGGTTCAAAAATCCATGAGATCATATAATGAAGAAAAGCAAGAAGGAAAATATCCTTCACCCGTAAGAATTGCATTTTTAGGCGGACTTAACGAAGTCGGCAAGAACATGACCTTATATCAATATGAAGATGACATGATTATTGTTGACTGCGGACTTGCATTTCCGGAACCCGAGATGCTCGGCGTTGATTCCGTTATTCCGGATTTCAATTATGTTGAAAAGAATATAGATAAAATTAAGGGAATATTCATAACACACGGACATGAGGACCATATAGGCGGACTGCCTTATCTTCTTGATAAATTTAAAATGCCGGTATATGCTACAAAACTTACGGCCGGTCTCATAAAATACAAACTCAAAGAACATAATCTTGAGAACAAGGTTAAAATTCATGTTATTAAACCGGGTGACAAGATACAAGCAGGACAATTCGAAGTTGAAGCTATACATGTAAATCACTCTATACCGGATTCAATTGCATTTGCAATCGAAAGTCCTGCGGGTATCATTGTACAAACAGGGGACTTTAAGATAGATACAACTCCAATAGACGGAGAAGTAATTGATATGGCACGTCTGGCTGCACTCGGAGACAAAGGCGTTTTGTGTCTTCTTTCAGATTCAACCAATGCCCAAAAGCCCGGCTTTACACCGAGTGAAAGAACTGTGGGTGAGTCATTTGAGAGACTTTTTGCAAAAGCTGACGGCAAGAGACTTATTGTTGCTACTTTCGCATCCAATATACACAGAGTTCAGCAAATCATGGATGTGGCAAAAAATAACGGAAGAAAAGTTGCTCTTTCGGGACGCAGTCTTGAAAATGTTGTTGCAACTGCTTCTGAGCTCGGCTATCTTTCGGTTCCGGATGATTTGCTTATAGACTTGAATCAAATATCACGATATCCCAATGATAAACTTGTTATAATCACAACAGGCAGCCAGGGTGAACCAATGTCGGCTCTCTACAGAATGGCATTTTCGGAACATAAAAGTGTAGAGATAGGCAGTGGTGATTATGTTATCATTTCTGCAACTCCCATACCCGGTAATGAAAAGACAGTAGCAAAAGTAGTTGATGAGCTCTTAAAGCTCGGCGCTGAGGTTATATATGAGAGAATGTATGATGTGCATGTATCCGGACACGCTTGTCAGGAAGAACTTAAAATCATGCTAAGTCTTACAAAGCCTAAGTTTTTCATTCCCGTTCATGGTGAGCAAAAGCATCTTAAAAGTCATGCACAGCTTGCTGAAAGCATGGGAATAAAGACAAAGAACATATATATCGGCGACAACGGAAGACAGGTTGAGATTAGAAAGAGAAAACTCAGCCAGGTTGAAAATGTTACCGCAGGTCAGGTTTATGTTGACGGCTCCGGTGTAGGAGATATACGTAATGCCGTTATACGTGAACGTAAGAGACTTTCTGAAGACGGAGTTATAGCCGTAAGTGTTGTAATTGACAAGGAATACGGTGAGATAATTTCCGGACCTGATATCTCAAGCAGGGGATTTATTTTCGTACGTGACTCGGAAAGTCTTCTCAATGAGGCTAAAAAAGTTGCGCAGAAAAGCATCAATGACAATATTTCAGCAAAATATATTGATGTTAACATCATAAGAAACCATCTGGTGGATGATCTTGGAAGACTTGTATATGACAAAACAAAGAGAAGTCCCATTATTATCCCGATGATTATGATAATATAGACAGAAAGGCAAGATTATGGAAGTTATATTAAAAGCAGATGTAAAAGGTCTTGGAAAAAAAGATGAAAAGGTTAAAGCAAGCGACGGATATGCAAGAAATTACCTTTTCCCTAAAGGCCTGGCTGTTGAGGCAAATGCTCAGTCACTTACAGAGATGAGAAACCGTGAACAGTCAAATCAGCATAAAATAGACATGGATGTTGCTGCAGCAAATGAGTCAAAAGAAAAACTTGAGGGCAAGAGCCTTGAGATTAAGGCAAAGGGCGGAACCAACGGCAGACTTTTCGGCTCCGTTACAGCCAAAGATGCTGCTGCCGCAATCGAAAATCAATATGGCATATCCATAGATAAAAGAAAAATAAGCATGGATGATATAAAGACATTCGGCGCTTATGAAATTGAAATCAAGTTATATCAAAATATTAATGCTAAGATGACATTAATGGTTGTCGAATAATATTGGAGTATATTTATGGCAGATTCATTTGTAAATGTTAACGGAGTGAATGAACCGTATAACATTAATGCTGAAAGAGCAGTTTTAGGGTCTATATTAAAGGATCCTGCATGCCTTGTGGAAGTACAGCAGATCTTAAAGGCCGATCATTTCTATTTACCGCTTCATAAATCGATTTATGAGGCTATAATAAGTCTTGACACTTTGGGCGGACAAGGCAAGATAGATGCTCTTGTTGTACTGGAAAGCCTGAAAAAGGAAGACATAATGGATGATGAATCAGGTAAGAAATATCTTTTTGAACTCGCGTCTTCCGTTCCGACAACCCGAAATGTCACGGAATATTGCAACTTGCTTGTGGATTATTCATACCGCCGTTCTCTCATAAATACAATGCAAAGTATTCTTGATTCGGCACAAAATGTCACAGAAGATACAGATACTTTAATTGAACTTGCTGAACAGGAAATTTATGATATACGCCGTGACAGGACAGCAAAAGGTCCTACGCGCGTAACGGATATCGTCATTAATGAACTTTATCCCAAATATCAGGCTTTACAATATGATGAGAATCAACCAGGCGCAGACCCGGAAATGGTTGCCCGCAAGGAAGAATTAAAGGCAATACCTACAGGCTTTTCTGAAATTGATAAAAAACTTGCAGGTGGTTTTCGTAAATCTGACTTTATAGTCATAGGCGCAAGACCTGCTATGGGTAAAACCGCCCTTGCACTCAATATAGCAAGGAATATTGCTTTTTCGGGGAAGAAGGTTGTATTTTTCTCACTCGAAATGCCAAAAGATCAATTGGCTCAGAGACTTCTTTCAACTGAGACAAGAATAGTCGGCAAAACTCTTATGTCAGGTGAGTTCGGTATAGAAGAGTGGACAAAGATAGGTACTGCTTCTGATGCTCTATGCAATATTAATCTGTTTTTTGATGATACGGCTGCAATTACTGTCCCTGAGATTAAAGCGAGAGTACGCAGACTTAAAGATGTCGATTGCGTAGTCATTGACTATATAGGACTTATGCATGCAAGTGGAAAACATTTTATGGAAAACCGTGTTAACGAGGTCTCTGAAATTACAAGAACCATGAAGATGATGGCAAAGGACTTAAATATTCCTGTTATTGCATGTTCTCAGATCAACCGTGAATCTGCAAAGGGCAATAAAGGACCAAACGAAAGCAGTCGTAAGACAAACCACCGTCCTCAGCTTACTGACCTTCGTGAATCAGGCTCTATAGAGCAGGATGCCGATATCGTTCTGCTTATTCACAGGGATGAGTATTATAACAACACTCCGCAAGATGAGGATGAAATACCTGATGAGGAAAAGCTTATTGACATTGCAGAAATTAATGTAGCTAAGAACCGTCATGGTGAAACCGGAATTGTTAAAGTTGTATGGAATAAGGAACTTACACTTTTCTCAACACTTGAAAGGTTCAGAGATGATCAATAAATTCTTGACTAGTCTTAAAGCACATGAGATGTTAAAAGAAGGAGACAGAGTGTGCGTCGGCCTTTCAGGGGGCGCTGACTCAGTCAGTCTTTTGCATTTGCTTTTTATGTCAAAAGATGAGCTCGGCATCAGTTTAAGCGCCGTGCATATAAATCACGGAATCCGCGGTGAGGAAGCAAAAAGAGATGAAGATTTTTCAAAAGACTTTTGTAAATCACTCGGAATAGATTGCTTGATTTATCATATAGATGTGCCCTCTGAAGCTGAAAAGACAGGTGAAGGATGCGAAGAGTGCGCAAGAAGGCTTCGTTATCAAATCTTTGAAAGCCTTGATTGTGATAAAATTGCAACAGCGCATAACCTGAATGATAATATTGAGACATTCTTTTTTAATCTTACAAGAGGTGCTTCGCTTTCCGGCCTTTGCGGCATTCCATATAAACGTGGGAAAGTTATTCGTCCGCTTTTGGATATTTCAAGAGAAGAAATAGAAAAATATATTCTTGAAAACGGACTTAGCTTTGTTACTGATTCAACAAATCTTCAGGATGATTATACAAGAAATAAAATAAGGCATAATATATTGCCGAGATTTTATGAATTAAATCCTGCTTTTGATAAGTCTTTTCATAAATGCATAACATCGCTTAATATGACAAATGCGTATATAGATAAAACAGCATCCGTTCTTATAGAAAATGCAGAACTTGAAGACGGATATGATATTTCTAAAATAAAAGACGCCGACCCTGTAATTAAAAATCAGGTATATAAGAAGATATTAAAAGAAAACGGTGCTATGAATATTATCAGGGAACATATCTGGGCTGTATCTCATATTGCCGATAAGGGCGGCTCTGCCGATGTGTGCGGCTTGAGAGTAAATGTCGACCGCGATATTATGACATTTGGAAAAAAAGAAGAGATAACAGATTTTGAAATCAGGATAAATATTGATGATGAATATGTAGATTCTCCGCTGGGCAGGATATATATAAAGAAATATAAATCTGAGGATTTACAAAATCTTAATAAACAGTCAATTAAATACATGATTGATTGTGATAAGATAAATGGAAGTTTAAGTCTTCGGAACAGAATACCGGGGGACTGCATAAAGCTTCCCAAAAGGGGAACCAAGACATTAAAACAGCTTTTTAATGAAAAGAAGATCCCTATAAGAGAAAGGCAAAAGCTTTTCCTTATAGCAGATGATGATGGCTTAATAATGCTTGAAAAATTCGGCGCTGATGCAAGAGCGTCAGTTACTGATTCAAGCAAAAACTACATATATATTTCAAGGTCGGAGGACTTATGATGAGAGAAGATATAGATAAGATACTTGTAAGCGTTGATGAACTTGACGAGATTACAAGCAGACTGGGTAAAAAGATTTCAAAAGATTATGAAGGCGAAGAACTTCTCCTTTGCGGTATTTTGAAAGGCTCTGTCGTATTTATGGCAGATATTATGAGAAAAATCACAATTCCGTGCTCAATTGATTTTATGTGTGTCTCAAGTTACGGAAGCGACACACGTTCATCAGGAGCTGTGAAGATAATCAAGGATTTATCTCAGGATATAGCAGGAAAGAATGTTATCCTTATTGAAGATATACTTGATACGGGAGTTACTTTATCTCATCTTTCACAAATGCTGAGTGTAAGAAACCCAAAGAGCTTAAGGATATGCACGCTTCTTGATAAACCCGAGAGAAGGAAGTCAGATGTAATACCTGATTATGTAGGCAAACAGGTTCCGGACGAGTTCGTTGTAGGTTATGGCCTTGATTATGATGAAAAATACAGAAATTTACCATATATAGGCATATTAAAAAGAGAAATCTATGAATAAGAGGAGATAAGAGACGTTGAAAAAAAGAAGTTGGAAATTTATTATCCCATATATACTTATTCCACTTTGCTTTGTTGCTTTTACTTATGCATATATAAACAAAAGCGCAGAAACAACGAAGAGCCAATATTATGAAATAATTGAACTCTTTGATGAAGGCAAAGTTACTGAGTATGAACTTACACTTTCAAGTGGTTCACTTATATATAAGCTGGAAGGAGATAAAACGACATATAAGTACAGTGTGCCTAATGTAAATCTTTTCCTTGAAGATACACATGATGCTGTTCATGAGTATAATAAGGAGCATCCTGACAGCCCCATTAAGGTGAACTATGTAGCAGGTGCGTCAAGTTCATGGATTGTAAGTGTATTGCCGACCGCGATTATAATGCTGGCTCTTGGTATATTTACTTATCTTATGATAAAAAAGACCAATAACACGATTACGAGTGAAAATAACCGTGCCATTAACTTCGGTAAAGCAAGAGTACGTCACGGCAATGATACAGATAAAGTTACTTTTGATGATGTTGCAGGTGCCGATGAAGAAAAAGAAGAACTCAAGGAAATCGTTGAGTTCCTTAAAGACCCTGAAGGCTTTAACAAACTGGGTGCCCGTATTCCGAAGGGTGTGCTTTTAGTAGGCCCTCCCGGTACAGGAAAAACGCTTTTGGCCAAAGCTGTCGCAGGCGAGGCTGATGCTCCATTCCTTTCAATTTCAGGTTCTGATTTCGTCGAAATGTATGTCGGCGTAGGTGCATCGAGAGTCAGAGATCTTTTTGCGGAAGCTAAAAAGAATTCACCTTCTATCATATTCATAGATGAGATTGATGCTGTAGGACGCCATAGGGGCGCAGGTATGGGCGGCGGCCATGACGAACGTGAGCAGACCCTTAACCAGCTTTTGGTTGAGATGGACGGCTTTGCCGTTAACTCTGGCATAATCATAATTGCAGCCACAAACCGTCCTGATATATTGGATCCTGCACTTTTAAGACCGGGCAGATTTGACAGAAGAGTAACTGTAGGTTATCCGGATGTCAAAGGCAGAGAAGCAATTCTTAAGGTTCATTCAAGGAAAAAGCCTCTCGGCCCCGATGTTGACCTTCATGTAATTGCTGCAACTACTGCAGGCTTTACAGGCGCAGATCTTGAAAACCTTTTGAATGAAGCAGCCCTTCTTGCAGCCAAGAAAAAACTTATGGCTATAACCATGAAGGAAATTCAGGAAGCAACAATTAAGGTTGTTGTGGGCTCAGAAAAGAAGTCCCATAAGATGACTGATAAGGAAAAGCGCATGACAGCTTATCATGAAGCAGGACATGCTGTTTCAAGTTATTATCTCGAAACTCAGGATCCGGTTCAGGAAGTTTCTATCATTCCGCGCGGCGGCGCAGGCGGCTACACCTTATATGTACCTATGGAAGATAAATCATATAGGTATAAGAATGAAATGTTCGAGGATATCGTTTCTCTTCTCGGCGGACGTGTTGCTGAAAAGATCATTAATGACGGTGACGTTTCAACAGGCGCTTCGAATGATATTCAAAGAGCAAGTGAGATTGCGCGTGATATGATCACAAAATACGGCATGAGTGAGAAACTCGGTCCTATTACATTCGGCTCAAGCAATGATGAAGTCTTCCTTGGTAAGGACTATAACCATATACGTAATTACTCAGAGAAAGTTGCAGCTCAGATAGATGAAGAAGTTGAAGCTATTATGTCGGAAGCTTATGAAAAGACTCAATCTATCCTGAATGAGCACTTTGATAAGCTCAGCGCTGTTGCAGAAAGCCTCATAAGTCTTGAAAAGATAACAGGTGTACAGTTTAAGTCTATAATGGAAACTGGCTCTTTGCCTGAAGAGAAGACTTTGAATGATGCTGAATCAGAAGATCTGCCTGAGACAGAGAAAATAGCTGAAAACCCGAAAAAAACTGATGAAGAAACTGAAAAGACAGATAATGAATAATTTTAATTTAAGGCAGCAGTATCTTCTGCTGCTTTAAATTCACAGAAAGAGGTCTTGTTATGGCTAATCTTGTAAAAACAAAATCGAAGCTTAAGGAAAATATGAATAAGATGTTTTGGGCGACTGTTATAGCTATCGCTTTTGCACTTATTTTCCTTGCTTTTTCCCTTATACTTGCTTTTAATATCATTTTCAAGGATGCAGACATATCTTTACTTGTTCCTTTGGTACTCTTTGTTGTCTGCCTTATTGTTTTCGCTTTTTTTATATATTTCAAAAAGCAATATTCCATTTTGAAATCCGGCGTAAAAGGTGAAAACCGTACATACAAGATTTTAAGCAAACTTTCAGAAAACTATACACTCCTTACCAATCCCGTTATATATAACAGGGGAAAAAAGACGGAACTTGATTTTGTCCTCATATGCTCTGATGCCGTATATATAGTTGAAACTAAAAACTATAAAGGTATCATAAGGGGCAGATGCGATGATGATGAGTGGACTCAGATCAAAGAAAGAGGAAACAAAACATATACTAAAAAGATAAAGAATCCGATAAAGCAGTCATTAAAACAAGTGAATATGCTTACGCAGTGTCTCTCTGACAGTGGCATCAGTGCTCAGCTTTTCCCGATTGTATATTTTGCAGACCCCAATATGGCAATGGAAAGTGACTGGGATCAAAATAATATGATTTGTTGTATAAAAGATGAAAACCAGTTGGTCTCATATATAGTTAATACTAAAGGCAATATAGCTATTGATGCCGAAACTAAAGACAGGATAGTAGAACTTATAACAAGTAAGGAATAGAGAGGTTTAAGTTTTGGTAAAAAGGGAAGTTGAACCCTTATTGAAAAAAGTTCAAAAGCCTGCAAGATATACAGGCGGCGAACTTAATTCGGTAATTAAGTACAAAGAAAATGTAAATTTAAGATACGCATTTTGTTTTCCGGATAATTATGAAATCGGAATGTCACATCTTGGCATGAAGATCCTTTATTCTTTGGTTAACGAAAGAGAAGACTGCTGGTGCGAAAGAGTTTTCGCGCCCTGGCCTGATATGGAAAAACTTATGCGTGCAGAGAATATTCCTCTCTTTGCTCTCGAAAGCGGGGACTGTATCAAGGATTTTGATATAATCGGTTTTACTTTACAATATGAGCTTTCATATACAAATGTCCTTAATATGCTCGATTTGGCCGGGATAAGCCCCCTGAAAAAAGACAGAAAAGATTTATCTCCACTTATTGTTGCGGGAGGTCCTTGCGTATGTAACGCCGAGCCTATGGCTGACTTTATAGATCTTTTTATGCCCGGTGAAGGCGAAGAGGTTACGAATGACCTTATAGACCTATATCTTAAACATAAGATCATGGGTTCCGACCGTCTTGATTTTTTAAGAGATGCGGCAAAAATAGAAGGCATATATGTTCCTGAGTTTTATGATGTTGAATATAAGAATGACGGAACAATAAAAGAGTATATAAACAAAGAGACAGCACCCAAAAGTGTAAAGAAAAGGATAATAAAGGACTTAAATAGCTCATATTATCCTGATAAATTTGTGGTGCCGTATATTGATGTCGTTCAGGACAGAACAGTAGGCGAAGTTTTCAGAGGCTGCATAAGAGGATGCAGATTTTGTCAGGCCGGCTTCATATACAGACCCATCCGTGAAAAAAACACAGATGTGATTGATGAGCAATGCCATAAAATAAGCGATGCCACAGGCTATGATGAACTTTCTCTTTGCTCTCTTTCAACCAGTGATTATACTCAGCTCGAGGAGCTCATAAATAATCTTTTTGAATGGACTTTGCCTGAAAAAATCAATGTCGCACTGCCGTCACTCAGAGTTGATAACTTTTCGGATTCTTTACTCGAAAAGTTAAAACAAATACGCCGCAGTGGCCTTACTTTTGCACCTGAGGCAGGAACACAAAGACTCAGAGATGCTATAAATAAGAATGTAACAATGGACAATATTCTTAATACGGCTAACAAGGCCTGGTCGGGCGGATGGACTAATTTAAAACTTTACTTTATGATGGGCCTTCCCACTGAGACAATGGATGACATAAAAGGGATTGCGGATACAGCTCAGACTGTTGTCGATCTCTTCTATAAAAATCCTGACAGAAATAAAGGTAAGTCGGTTTCTGTATCTGTTTCATGTTCTTCCTTTGTGCCCAAGCCTTTTACACCTTTCCAATGGGAACCTCAGGATACTGCTGAAAGTCTCATTGAAAAGCAAAAATACTTGCTTTCATCAACTAAAAGTAAAAAGATATCAATAAGTTATCATCAATCGGATGCATCTCTTTTGGAAGGTGTGCTTGCAAGGGGAGACAGAAGACTTTCTGAGGTTATATACAAAGCATGGCAAAAAGGAGCAAAATTTGATTCATGGGATGAGTTTTTCAATTTTGATTACTGGAAAGAATCTTTTGACGAATGCGGACTTGACCCTGCCTTTTACGCTAACAGAAAAAGGGAATATGATGAGATATTCCCATGGGATGTTCTTGATTACGGCATAAGAAAAGATTTCCTTATTGATGAAAATAAGAAAGCACATAAAAGTGAGCTCACAGCCAATTGCAGACAAAAATGTTCTGCCTGCGGTGCAAGCAGACTTAACGGAGGTAAATGCGATGGCAGAAGTGTTTAAGTGGGCTCAGGAAGCGCGTATCTTTTATGAAAAAAAGTCTATGGCAAAGTATATTTCTCATCTTGATATTATGCAGACTTTTTCGCGTGCCATAAAAAGAGCAAGAATTCCTGTCTGGTATACTGAAGGCTTTAATCCGAGAGCATTTTTATCTTTCAGCGCTCCTTTGCCTCTTGGGGTAGAAAGTTTTTGCGAAACTTGTGATATCCGTCTGACAGAAGAGTGCGATTTTGATATTCTTTGCAAAATACTTGATGAAGCTCTGCCGGAAGATATTCATATAAAATATATTGATAAGCCTGTATATAAGGCGAGTGATATAGCTTTTTCAAAATATGAAATAATATTTAATGAAATTGAAGATAATGATTTTTTATATATTATCAACAAGTTTAAAGATGATGAAATATATATAACAAAGAAAGTGAAAAAGGGCAGAGAAAGACTTGTAAAACTTGTAAATATCAAAGATAATATAAAGTCTTGCAGCCCGGATGATGAGAATCCATATACATTAAATATCATTTTGACTTCCGGCATGCAGAATAATGTTAATCCCATCTCGCTTCTTAAAAGTCTGACTTCTGATATGACATATGATATGGATAAGGCGGATATAATAAAGAAAGAGACATTTCTCGAAAATATGCAGATATTTCAATAAATTACTTGCATTTTGATTTTGCTTATGTTAATATATATAGGCATTTGTGGGAAAACCACTGATAACAAAAACTCTCGGACGGTCCTCTGTAATATATTTTTTGCACGAACGTTTGGAAAATTGTGGAGGTAAGTTATGAATACAGTTGACGCAATTAAGACCTTGACTCAGGATCAGATTAAGGAAGAAAATCCTGCAATCCGTATCGGTGACGTTGTAAAAGTACACGTTAGAATCAAAGAAGGCGAAAGAGAAAGGATTCAGGTATTCGAAGGCACGATCATTGCTATCAAAGGAAGCGGCATTTCAAAGACATTTACTGTTCGTCGCGTTTCTTACGGTGTTGGTGTTGAAAGAGTATTCCCTGTTAATTCACCTAACGTAGCTAAAGTTGAGACCGTAAGACACGGTCGTGTACGCAGAAACAAGCTCTATTACTTACGTGACAGAGTTGGTAAGGCTGCTAAGGTTAAGGAAAAGATCTAAGCTTAAACAAATGCAAAAGAAAGCAGAGGTTTCAATGCCTCTGTTTTTTGTTAATAAGGACAGGTGATATTTATGGCTGACTGGACGGAGATAATCATAAAGATCAAAGCAGACTCAATTGACAAGGCTGCTGATATTGCAAATATGACAGTGCCATACGGCATATATATTGAAGATTATCGTACACTTGAGGAGGAGACATGGGAAATTGCCAATATTGACCTTATTGATGATGACCTTCTCTCAAAAGACAAATCAACAGGATATATTCATATCTATCTGCCGGCGGAAGAAAATGCCAATGAAGCTGTATCTTTCCTGCGTGAGAGATTTGATGCTGAAAAGATAGAATATGATATTGATGAAAGCTTATGTAAAAATGAAGACTGGGAAAATAACTGGAAAGAGTATTTTAAGCCCATGAAAGTCGGAAAAAAGCTCCTCATAAGACCTTTGTGGATAGATGACTTTGATCCCGAGGGCCGAAAGGTTTTATCGATAGAACCGGGCCTTGCATTCGGCTCCGGAACACATAATACAACAAGGCTTTGCCTTGAGACTATGGAAAAATATATTAAAAAAGGGGACAGACTTCTTGACTGCGGATGCGGAAGTGGTATTCTTGCCATTGCAGGACTGCTTCTGGGGGCAGAGTCTGCCTGCGGAGTCGATATAGATGAACTTGCAGTAAAGACAGCCAGAGAAAACGGGAGAATAAACAGATTTGATTATCCGAAACTTTCAATAATGGAAGGTAATCTTGCGGATAAGGTTGAAGGCAAATTCAATATAGTTGTAGCTAATATTGTCGCTGATATAATTATTCTCTTTGCGAGCCAGGTAAAAGACTATATATATGATGATTCTGTCTTTATTGTATCCGGCATTATTTCATCGCGTGAATATGACGTACATAAAGCCTTAAATGATAACGGCTTTAAGATAGTGATGAAAAATCAGGACGGGGATTGGCTTTGCTTTGCATGTAAAAAAGAATAAAGAATTTCGGGGAGAAGGCTGCTTTGCTTTCTCCCTTACATGTATCCAAAAATACAGCATAATTTTTGGATATCTTGTAGATTGAATTAGGCTTGTGGATATAGTAAGATATATATTGATATAGTTTGGAGTGATTTCATGGAAAAAACAGATATAAAAAAGGTTATTGATTCAGGCGAGAGTTGTCTTGGTATAGAACTTGGTTCAACAAGAATAAAAGCAGTGCTCATAGGCCCTGATTTTTCAGTATATGCATCAGGTGAACATACTTGGGAAAACAGGCTAGAGAACGGTATCTGGACATATTCTCTTGATGATGTATGGTCAGGTCTCAGAGATGCTTATGCATCTTTGGCAAAGGAAGTAAAGGAAAAATATGATACAGATATTAAAGTTTTGAAATCTGCAGGCTTTTCAGCTATGATGCATGGCTATCTTCCTTTTGATAAGGATGACAATCTTCTGACGCCTTTCAGAACATGGAGAAATACCATAACAGCAGAGGCTGCTCAAAAGCTTACAAATCTTTTTGAATTCAATATTCCTCAGAGATGGAGTATTGCTCATCTCTATCAGGCTGTACTCAATGATGAAGATCATATAGATAAGATTTCATTTATTACAACTTTGGCGGGATATGTTCATTGGAAACTTACGGGTGATAAAGTCCTTGGTGTCGGTGAAGCATCAGGAATGTTCCCGATAGACAGTAATATTTGCGATTATGACAAGACTATGCTTGATAAGTTCTCATCGATAGACAAAATTTCGCAAATGCCCTGGAATATACGTGATATTTTGCCAAAAGTTCTTATAGCCGGAGATTCTTCATCACATCTGACTGAGCAAGGTGCAATCCTTCTTGACCCTACAGGCACTCTCCGCGCCGGGGCTGTTGTATGTCCGCCTGAAGGTGATGCTGGAACAGGTATGGTAGCTACGAACAGTGTTACTCCGAGAACAGGTAACATATCTGCAGGTACCTCCATTTTCTCTATGGTTGTACTTGATAAAGCTTTGGAAAATGTATACAGCAAAATTGATATGGTGACAACTCCTTCAGGCGCACCTGTTGCAATGGTTCATTGTAACAACTGCACTTCTGAAATAGATGCATGGGTAAAAATTTTTGCCGAATACAACAAGATGATGGGCTTTGACATATCAAAGGCAAAACTTTATGACCTTCTTTATGAAAAAGCACTCGAAGGTGATAAAGACTGCGGAGGAATATATACATATAACTACTTATCAGGTGAGCCTGTAACCGACCTTGATGAAGGAAGACCGCTTATGGTAAGACTGCCGGATGCAAAATTCAATCTTGCCAATTTCATGAGAACTACTGTTTTCTCTGCAATGGCAACGCTTAAATACGGCAATGATATACTTCATGATAAAGAAAATATTAAGATTGACTGTCTTACAGGTCATGGCGGTTTATTCAAGACTCCGCTTGTCGGTCAGAAACTCATGGCTGCAGCAATGAGAGCTCCTATTGCAGTTATGAAGACTGCTGCGGAAGGCGGGGCATGGGGTATTGCAGTACTCGCGCTCTATGCGGCAAATTGTCAATGCTTGGACCTTGCTTCCTTCCTTCAGGAAAAGGTATTTAAGGATGCAGAAAAGACGGTTATCGATCCCGATATAGATGACATTGAAGGATTTAACAAATATATGCAAAATTATATTTCCGGGCTTGCATGTGAGAAAGCAGCAACGGAAAGAATAAGGTAAGGAGAAATATATATGGCATTAAAAGATTATGAATTTTGGTTTCTTGTAGGAAGTCAATATCTCTATGGCCCGGAGACATTGGAGACTGTCGCTGCACGCGCGCAGGAAATGACTGATGAACTCAATGCATGCGGCCTTTTGCCCTGCAAAGTGGTTTACAAGCTGACAGCAAAAACAAATAAGGAAATATCCGATATTGTAAGAGAAGCAAATTATGATACAAAATGCGCTGGTATTATTACATGGTGTCATACGTTTTCTCCCAGTAAGATGTGGATAAACGGCTTTGTTGATTTACAAAAGCCATATTGTCACTTTGCAACTCAATATAACAAGACAATACCAAATGAAGAAATCGATATGGATTTCATGAACTTAAATCAGGCAGCTCATGGTGACAGAGAACACGGCTTTATAGCTGCGAGACTTCGTATGCCGAGAAAAATTATTGCAGGATATTGGAAAGCAGAGTCTGTAAGAAGAAAACTCGGAGACTGGATGAGAGCCGCAGTAGGCGTTGCTTTCTCTAAGTCACTTTCCGTTATGCGCTTTGGTGATAACATGAGAGAAGTTGCAGTTACTGAAGGCGATAAAGTTGAAGTACAGGCTAAACTCGGATGGCAGGTTAATACCTGGGCTGTAGGAGACCTTGTTAAGGAAATGGGCATGGTTACAGAGCAGGAGATAGACAAGTTATATAACGAATACATGTCAATATATGAGCTTAATACAGACGATATCGATGCAATTCGATATCAGGCAAGAGAAGAGATTGCCATCAAGAGAATGATGGACAGAGAATCTTGCAAGGCTTTTGCAAATACATTCCAGGATTTGTATGGAATGGAACAGCTTCCAGGTCTTGCTTCCCAGCACCTTATGGCTCAGGGCTACGGCTACGGCGGTGAGGGAGACTGGAAGGTATCTGCTATGACAGCTATAGTAAAAGCTATGGGAGAAGGTAAAGCCGGCGGCACAAGCTTTATGGAAGATTATACATATCATTTTTCTGAAGACGGCAAATACAGCCTAGGCGCTCATATGCTTGAGGTATGCCCCTCTCTTGCTGCTGCCAAACCTAAAATCGAAACTCATTACTTGGGAATTGGCATGAATGAAAAAGATCCTGCAAGACTTGTATTTGAAGGCAAGGCAGGACCTGCTATAGTTATCAGCCTTATTGATGTGGGCGGAAGACTCAGACTTATCGTTCAGGATATTAACTGCATTAAGCCTATACTTCCGATGCCAAATCTTCCTGTTGCAAGAGTTATGTGGGAAGCTATGCCTTCACTTGAGCTAGGACTTGAGTGCTGGATAACTGCAGGTGGCTCTCATCATACGGTTCTTACACATGATGTCACTGCAGAGCAAATGAAAGATTTTGCCAATATGATGGATATCGAATTTGTCCATATTACAAAAGATACAAAACCTGAAGAACTCGAATATCAACTTTTGATTTCTGACTTTGTTTGGAAGAACAGATAAGGAGAAAGACTGATGCTTGAATCATTGAAAGAGCAGGTGTGCAAAGCCAATTTATTGCTCCCTGAATACAAGCTTGTTACCTTTACGTGGGGAAATGTATCTGGAGTAGACCGAGAAAAGAATCTCATGGTCATAAAACCTTCAGGTGTTGAATATGACAATATGAAGGCATCTGACATGGTCGTTGTTGATCTGGCGACAGGGAAAAAGGTCGAAGGAGAATTAAATCCGTCATCGGACACAGATACTCATCTTGTTCTATATAACAGTTTTAAGAATATAAAGGGAATTGTGCACACACATTCAAGATGGGCCACTGTATTTGCTCAAGCTGGCAGGGATATTCCTGCGCTCGGCACGACTCATGCTGACTATTTTTACGGCGATATTCCATGTACACGTAAAATGACAGAAAAAGAAATCGCAGGCAGATATGAATACGAGACGGGCCTTGTGATTAAGGAGACATTTGACTCTTTGAATCCTGGTGACATGCCCGCATGTCTGGTACATTCGCATGGACCGTTCTGCTGGGGAACAGATCCTTTTAATGCTGTACATAATGCAGTAGTACTTGAGGAAATTGCGTTTATGGCATGGCATGATTTGGCTCTTAATCCCGATCTATCAAGGATGCAGAAGGAACTTCTTGATAAGCATTATCTTCGTAAGCACGGAGTAAATGCATACTATGGACAAATTAAGAAAAACAATGCAGAGGTTAAGTGAATATGATTAATGGTAAGAATATTGTTCTTACAGGCTGTAATTCCGGTATAGGTCTTGAGTTTTTGAAACTTCTTATAGAGGGAGATAATAAAGTTCTTTGTGTTGATAAGAATACTGACCGGCTTGAAAAAATCAATAATGATAATCTGTACATATTGAAAGAGGATGTTTCTACTAAAGAAGCTGTGGACAGAGTTTTTGAAAAAGCAGAAAAAATATTTTCATTCATTGATATTTTCTATGCTAATGCCGGATATCCGTATTATGAGGAGATGAATTATTGCGATTGGGAGAGAATCGAGAATATGTTTAATACCAATGTATTCTCTCCAATCTATTCTTATCAAAAATATCTATCATATTTAGGCGGACGCAAAGGAATAATGGCTATAACTATTTCCGCTATTGGTGAAATGGCTATGCCGGGATTTACCATTTATTCTTCATCAAAATTTGCTATGAACGGATTCCAGCAAGCTGTAAGGCTGGAAAAACCTGACAATTTACAACTTACATGCCTTTATCCGGTAGCTACGGATACAGGTTTCTTTCCTGCTGCGGCACCTATTCGTTTTAAGAAGCCTTTTCCGGTGCAAAAGCCTCAGGATGTTGCAAAAAAGATGATGAAGGGCATAGAAAAAGGCAAAAAGAAAGTGAGCCCGTGCGCTTTGTTCGGACTTTCAAAAGTGCTCATGGCAGTTTGTCCGCCTGTCAGAACGATATACTGGGCTCTTGAAAAGAGAAAGTTTATTGAATTTATGGAAAATATGAAAAACGGAACAGGAGTAAAATGGGATGAATGAGAGTATCTTATTTACACCTATGAAGATAGGAAATTGCGAAATTAAAAACCGCATTGTTATGCCGCCTATGCTTATGGGCTTTTCTGATTTTCAGGGCTTTCCTACGCAAAAACTTATGGACTATTATGAAGAGAGAGCAAAGGGCGGCGCCGGTCTTATCATGACAGAAATTACAAGAGTTAATGATATGACAGGTGCAGGGGCATTTGCGCAGCTTTCCGCGAGTTCGGATAAATGTATAGTACCTTTCAGAGAACTTGCTGACAGGATTCATAAACACGGAGCAAAGATATTTGTTCAGCTTCATCATCCAGGAAGACAAAATGTCGGACTTCTTGTAGGTACTGTACCTCTCAGCATTGCATCGGAGAAACTGACTCGAGGTGCATATAGTAGGATGCTGTACAAGATTGTGCCAAAAGTCGGCCCGAAACTTTTGAATAAAAATATTGTGCCTAGTTCCGTTGCCCCATCTAAATGTCCTCCTGCATATTTCGCAGGCGGCAGAGTTCGTGCACTTAGTCATAGAGAAATTCTCGGCCTGGAGCAGGATTTTATAAATGCTGCTGTCAGAGTAAAAAAATCAGGCTGCGACGGAGTGGAACTTCATGCAGCTCATGGCTATCTTTTACAACAATTTTTCAGTCCTTATACAAACCAAAGGACTGATGAATATGGTGGCTCGTTTGAAAACAGATGCCGCTTTATTACAAACATAATAGAAGGAATAAGGGAAAAATGCGGCAACGATTTTCCCCTTATAGTACGTCTTACGGCAGATGAGTGTTATTCATATCTTGGACAGCCTAATAAAGGATACAAACTGGAAGAAGGCGTAAAGATAGCTAAATATCTTGAGTCCCTCGGCATAGATGCTATTGATGTATCCAGCGCTGGCTATGATACTTTTAATTATTGGCTTGAGCCTGTTTCTTTTGAACCGGGCTGGAGAAAATATATGGCTAAAGAGATAAAATCCCAGGTGAATATTCCTGTGCTTGCTGCTAACCTTATCCGTTCACCAGAGCAGGCTGCACAGCAAATAAATGAAGGAATACAGGACTTTGTTTCTTTGGGAAGACCTCATATAGCTGATCCTCATTGGGCGAATAATGTAAAAGAGGGGAAGCAGGTCAGAAGATGTATTTGCTGCCTTAATTGTATTGAATCAATGCAAAATAATGCATTCATAGGTTCTCACGGTACTTGCGCTGTCAATCCTTTTGTCGGTAAAGAAGGGGATGACTTTAAGCAAAACGGTGACGGCAGAAAAGTTATTGTTATAGGTGCCGGTGCTGCAGGACTTACGGCGGCATATCTTCTTGCAATGAGAAAGTTCAGTGTCACTGTTTTAGAAAAAAGCGATAAAGCAGGCGGACAATTAAATCTCGCTGCTGCACCTCCGCATAAAGCAAAAATCTCCTGGCTGATAGAGGACTTGCTCGGTCTTTGCAAGGAAAATAATGTTGAGATTATATATAACAAAGAAGCAAACGCAGAACTTATTAAATCGTATGACCCAATAGCAGTCATATATGCAGTCGGCAGTAAACCGATAAAGCCTAAATTCAAAGGTAATTATGATGAAAGTAAAATATACACTTTTGAGGATATTCTGACCGGCAAGACTGATATTGTAGATTCAAATGTCGCAGTTATAGGATCCGGAATGACCGGACTTGAAACCAGTGAATATCTGACTGAAAGGAATAACAGGGTAACTGTGTTTGAAATGGCAGATAGCATTGCTCCCAATACATGGATGCAGCATATAGATGATATTATGCCGAGATTAAAAGCAAAGTCTACAAGATTTAAGACTAATGAGGAACTCATAGAAGTTTATGATAACAAGATTATATCTGAAAATACCAAAACAGGAGCAAGAACTGAAACATATATAGATGCTTTGGTATTGTCTATGGGCTCAAAGCCTGAGGAAAATCTTTTTGATGAACTTAAAAACGCAGGCATATCCAATCTTATGACTATAGGTGATTCTCAAAAAATTGGCAGAATTCATAATGCCACATCTACAGCATATGATGCAGTAATGTCTTTGGATTAATTGAGAATAATATTTGCATGCAAAAAAAATAAAAATAAAAGTGTAAGCACTCACCGATTGTGAGTGCTTACACTATTTAGAAGAAAAAATTAAAGTATGAAAAAATCATCATTCTGCTAAGTATACACCATTTGCATCAGTTCTGTAGTTTTCCTTACCCGTGAGATAGAAAATCCCTTCAATAAGTCCCCAAATGCCCATTGCAACAGGAGCAACGAATGTCCAGGAAAGAAATATGGAAACAAGCAACTGAATCAATCCTCTGGAAGTATATCCCAAATAAAAATTATGAATACCAAGTGATCCGAGGAATATTCCCAAAAGGCCTGCTACCATTTTTGATTTAGGTGCAGTAGCTTGATATGGAGTTTGATACGGATTTTGATATTGTGCCTGATATGAATTCTGCTCGGGAGCAGCCTGTGCTTCTACCGGTGTGCCGCATGAAGCACAAAATGTGGCTTCGTCAACTAATTCAGCACCGCAGTTTCTACAATAAGCCATAACCTTTCTCCTTTAAAAATTCATAAATAAGCTTGAAATAAAATCATAATATTCTGAAGATGCAAGACCGATACCTAAAAGAGATACAACAATAGCAAATATTATAGGAAGAACTACAAAGTTAACGATTACACCTATTAAGGCGCCTATGCCTGCTTTCTTTGCACATTTCGGCTTTTCTTTATTCCAGGTTATAAAGAGAATCAAACCTACAATCGGAATAAAGTAACCTAAAAATGCCCAGCCTATACTGCCTGAGTCATTCGGATTTTCATATTGATAACCGTTATATGGCTGCTGATAAACAGGTTGCTGATATGTAGGCTGTTGATAATTTTGCTGCTGATTACCAGTTGGAGTACCGCAGACTGTACAATAAACAACATTATCATCAAGCTGTGTACCACATTTTGTGCAAAAAGCCATTTCTAAATCCTCCTTAATATCTATATATAGTATATTAGCATTATGTCGACAACTTGTCAATACAATAGTAAATAAATATAAAAAATAAAAATAAAAAATACGGTTTTCAAATGAAAACCGTATTTAAAGGATTGATAATATATATTACATGCTTGTGTATCCGCCGTCTACAGGAAGGATAACACCGTTTACGTATGAAGAAGCAGGTGATGAAAGGAAAATTGCAGCTGTATCAAGTTCGCCTTCATTGCCGTAACGTGAAAGAGGAATCATTGTTTCTGCATACTTTTTGAAGAAATCGGAATTAAGTGTATCCACAGTAAGTGGTGTGTAGAAATAACCCGGGCATATAGCGTTAACGTTGATGCCTTTTTGTCCCCATTCAGATGCAAGTGCACGTGTGTAGTTAACAACGCCGCCCTTTGCAGCATGATATGCTGATGAAGGAGCAATCTTGTTACCAACAAGACCGTACATTGATGCGATATTGATGATTCTGCCGTATTTAGCAGGGATCATTGCTTTCTTTGCAACTGCACGAGAAAATTTGAAAGTACCAATCAAGTCAATGTTTACTTCTCTGAGGAATGTTTCGTCAGCCATTTCTTCAGCCGGCTCAACTCCGCCTGTACCTGCGTTATTGATAAGTATATCGATTCTTCCGAACTTTTCCATAACTTTGTCAACGCAAGTATTTACTGCATCTGTGTCTGTAATGTCAGCTGCGATACCGATTGCTTCAACACCATATGTAGCTTTGAGTTCTTCAGCTACTTCATCAATGAGGTTCTGACGACGTGCAACAGCAACAATATTACACCCTTGATTTGCGAGTGCTTTTGCCATCTGTACACCGAGACCTGTTGAGCAACCTGTTACGATTGCAACCTGACCGCTTAAGTCAAAATAGTTTTTCATATGAATGTTCCTCTTTTCTTAAATTTTCTAACTTTATGTTAACATATTAACAATCTTTAATCAATTATATAATTTGAAAGGTAGCATATCAAAATATATATGTTAATATTAGATAAAAACTATTGATAAATATAGGGTACAACTTGACATTTTATATAATAAATCATATAATCTATATCACTAAGTATATAAGGAGGCTTTGCCATGCTGAATATAATGCATGTCAGATATGCCGTTGAAATAGCAAAATCAGGAACCTTAAATAAGGCTGCCGAAAAACTTATGGTAGCTCAGCCGAATCTAAGCCGTGCTATGAAGGAACTTGAAGAATATCTTGGTATAACGATTTTTAATCGTACAAAAAAAGGCATGGATTTAACACCGGAAGGGGAGAAGTTCATACTTGATGCCGAGAAAGTCTTAAGTGAAATTGAAGAAGTAGAGAATATATATAAGTTCGGGGAAGCAAAGAAAAAAGTCTTTTCTATTTCTGTCCCGAGAGCTAACTATATATCGGATGCTTTTTCCAAGTTTACCTCCAGCCTCATAGATCTTGAGCAATGTGACACAGTATACAGAGAAACTGATAATCAAGGTGCCATTCGTACCATACTTAATGGTAACTTCAGACTCGGTATCGTACGCTTTGATACTCAGTACAGCCGTTATTATAAAAGTGTTCTCAGTGAAAAAGGGCTTAAGATGGAATATGTTTCCAATTTCAGAAATGTAATTATGGTAGGTAAGAACAGTCCATTGGCAAATAAACTGGAAATTCATTACGAAGATTTAAAGGATAAGATAATAATATTGCATGGCGCACCATTTATGCCTACCTTGAGTTCTTTCCAGTCAACTTCATCTTCGGAAGTACCTATCAAAACCGAAAAACAGATTATTGTTTATGACAGGGCAAGTCAGATGGAAATCTTAAATGACAACCCCGAAACATTCATCTGGTCTGATCCCATGTCTCCGAGAATGGCAGAAAAACTTGGGCTTGTGCAGATTAACTGTCCGGATAATAAGAAAGAATATAAAGATGCATTAATATATCGTAAGAATTATCAATTTACTGAACTGGATAAAAAGTTTATTGAGATTTTGTCATCAGTCAGTGATGATTACGTAACAAATATTAACAGAGAGCTTGAGGGACCGCCTCTTCCCAAAACACCATACGGAAAAAGGCTGATATAAATATAGAGCTGTGAAGTTCAGTAGTTGTTCTTCGCAGCTTTTTTTCAAAACGCATCTTCAAAAAAACCTTAAGCTAAGAAAAAAGCCCGATCAAAATCGAGCTTTTATATGGTAGTTTTCCTACCTGTATATGGCAGAATAAATGCTATCATTTCCAACTTCTGACATCATCATAGCAGAAGTTTTAATTTTCATCAAGTCATTCCTTGTACATCA
>CAKZZL010000029.1 GCA_937884995.1 uncultured Clostridia bacterium | reverse complement strand
TAATTGAAGCTCACGGAAGCTTTTTACCGAAATTCAACTAAAAAATAACGGCAGGTAATGTTTTTCACATTCTCTGCTTGTAGTCAGCCTTCTTTTCCTCTCTTAACTGACGGTGCGCTTCCTTTTCTATTTCTTTTTGGAGCTGCGCAGCCTGCTCAATCCATAAGTATTGAACAGGTAGACAGTTATCTGAATCAGGTTGGTTTGGCGGTGAATATGTAAGTACCAACGTGATGAATTGCAAAATGCCTTTCATCACGTAATAATTTTCCATTGACAATATATCAATATTGGCTGAATATTCTCAAAAGTAATGAAACATATTAATTAATACCATTATTCAAAAATCTCAAAGGACTCCCAAGCACAATCGCTGATCAACCATTTTTATCACAAACGCCGTAAACACTAAGTGAGATAGTATGATAATACCCCAGTCTCGCACCAAAAAGCAGGATTGAAAGTCATTTCAGTCCTGCTTTTTTATCGTATTTAGTAGTATTCAGTTGTATTCCTGCCCGGTTACTTAAATCCGCACACATTTCATCCTATGTCAAACCTTGTCTGTTTCGGTACGAAAAGTGCACATGAGCTGCAACAAAGTGTACAATTTGCTTTGCTGATGTGATATTTTTTAGATTATATCGAGCATCTTTCACACATTCTTATGCTATTTGATTCCTATAAGCAAGAAATACATTTTCTGCCTTTCTACACAAATCTTTGTATTTCTCCGATCATCTTGTAAAGTCATTTTTCTCTTTTTTACTCTTTTTCTGTTACTTCCTTGCAACTACATTTATCCATGGTTTTTGAGAGTGAGTGTGGATTTCAACTTTCCCGAAGCCTGCGTTTTCAAGCAATTCCTTTAATCGTTCACCTGTATAGAGATTCATACCATCAATAATCTGTGAGAACTTTACCGACGTTTTGTCCGTACCTGTGGACTCATTTGTTATCGCAAATGTTCCGCCTTTTTTTAGCACCCTGTAAACCTCTGCAAACGCCTTGTCGATTTCCTGCCAGAAATATATAGTTTCAAAGGCTG
The DNA here is from genome assembly GCA_937884995.1 of uncultured Clostridia bacterium. GTDB lineage: Bacteria > Bacillota > Clostridia > Oscillospirales > Acutalibacteraceae > Fimenecus. The sequence goes on along the minus strand of CAKZZL010000029.1, from coordinate 89,693 downwards.
TTACTATATCAAAGCTTTCATTTTCAAACGGAAGGTAGCACACATCGCATTGTTGAATTTCACATCTGCCGTTTTTTATCGTTTCTGCATTAACCTGTTTTGACTTTTCAACACTTACGGGAGAATAATCAATTCCGTATGCCTTGTCGCATCTTTCAAGCAGTCTTTTGACATTTGCTCCGCCTCCGCATCCGCAGTCAAGCGCAACAAAGGAAGTGTCGGTATCTAAAAAGTCAAAGCCCCATTCGGCAAGCGCGCCGTGGCTGTTTCCGTTCATACCGTTTACCATTATTTTACCGAGCATTCCCTCGGGCTTTCTTGTGTTGTTAAAAAACTTTTTTATAAAAGCCATATTTTTATCTCCTTACGCCTCAACCATCAACTGCTCAATGCTTTGTCTTAAGGCAGTCATCCCTATTTAGCCAGAGTCTGAGAGCAGTCAACATTAAAAGGGGTAACCGCCCCTTTTTTGTTTCTATGAGTTAGCGAGTGCTAACTTTAATATAAAGTAACATTTTTATTCAGTTTTGTCAACAAAAATTCCATAAAACTTTACAGTATCTGTCTGAACTTTATAGACGAAAATATGCCTTCCGAAATTAGTGATAACTGCCCTGTGAATCGAAGCCCGCTAACCTTAAAATCGCAAAGTTGTTGAAAAACTATGCGATATCAGAAAAGGGTAACCCACTCTCATACCAACTAAGGGGCTATGAAAAACAGTAGAATGCACCTACTGAGGTTCACGCCCCTTCTCTTTTTTAGAGTATAATTTTTATTTGTCTTTTTTGAAATCTTTCTTGCGCAATGCTTCAACCTCTTCGCATACGGTCTTTAAATTACAACTGTCGCAGTCCATCTTTATATCCTTCATAATGTGATCCAACGCCGCTGTTATTTGTTCTGATTTTTCCATAATGCTCTGTAATTTCTCATATGGAAAAGTCGGATCGGTCACAAAAAGAATTTTGACTGCCTTTACCTGTGTGCATTTTTTGTATTCATCTATAAAGAGTCTGCCTACTTTCGCAAAATCCAGTCCCTTTGAAAGCGATTTTTTGCTTATTCTGACTCCTTCACGATGTGTAAATGCGGATATTCGCATCATATATCCTTCAGGCTGTATGTGATATCTTGCAAATTCAATTTTTCTTATTGCCTTATACAGATCATCGCCGCTGCCCATTTCTTCTTCATTAACCCTGATGAGTGCAATCCTGGCAAAGGGCATATCCCCATTTATATCCGGCAAGTCATTACCTATGAGAAGGACCTCATCTTCAGGAACAAACTTTGCACTGTCTGTAATTGCGATACTGCTGACGCCAGGAAGGGTTCCTTTTCCCAGCTCATAAGCCATATCATTTTGGAAGATAATTTGATTTTTTCCCATATCCTTCCATTTTTCTTTCCGGTCTATATCAAGTTTTTGGGGGTCATATTCTTCCAGGATTTTGTCTATCCCTAAAAAGCATTCATCATATATTTTCATATCATTTCGAGATTTTTAAGAGCTTCTCTTGCTCCCTTATAGATTGCCGACTCTCTTTTGAGACCGAATATGTTATCTCCGTTAATATCAGTCATGAGCATGTCTTTATCATCTGATATCAGGGATATAACGGGGAGGTCATTCAAATCCGGATTATCAAAAGACAGATTTTCCGGCACTCGGTTAATAACGGCTGCTGCTCTATCAAACATGACAAGGTCTTTTGCAACCTTATGTATTGTCTGTATAACCTGAATACCTTTTTTACTGCAATCAGATACAAGCACAAGATCTGTAACTTTTTCCATTACTCTTCTGTTCACTTGCTCGATTCCCGCTTCTCCGTCTATAACCACATAATCATAATTGTCGGAAAACATTGATATAATTTCTTTCAAGTAAGCATTTACCTTACAATAGCAGCCGGCCGTTTCAGGTCTGCCGATTGCAAGAAATGATATATTATCTTTTTCAATGAGGGCATCCAGCATCTGGAACTTTGCTTCTCCAAGCAGTTCCACTGCTGCCTTGGTATTTTCTTCTTCCACAGTGGAAATAAAGGATTTGCGTATATCATCGACCGTGGAGAAAATTTCAATCCCCAGCGCCGTTGAAAGACCTATAGCCGGGTCTGCATCAATCGCCAATATTTTTTTGTCCGTATAAGTTTCCGAAAGAATACGCACAAACAAGGCAGACAGGGATGTTTTCCCTACTCCGCCTTTACCTGCAAGTGCAATTATTGCCGGTTTGTTTGCTGCCATTGATTTTACTCCGTTTTTAAGATAACATAACCGTCTGTAAGTTCTGCTTTGAGAAGGCTGCCGTCAATTGTAAGTTTACGGCCCATTAAATCTGTCAATGTAACCTGCCCATCACAGCACTCGACAGTCATAACATTTTTCATTATGACTTTATCATCGGATATTTCATTTGTATATACTGTTGATAAACACATATTATTAAAGCTTTCTGTCCTTTTGCAGACTGTCATAATGTGGCTGAAGTTTGTCATATATCTTCCTGACAAGTTTCATGTCACCGTTAAAATAGTAAATCGGGAATGTAATTGCAACGAAAGCGAAAACTGCTGCAATTGTTCTTAGTAAAAATTTAACTATTGCCATTTTTTATTTCTCCCTATTTTGCCATACCCTTTTGTCTTGCATATTCTGCTGCTCCGAGAGCACCCATAAGCTGAGGATCTGTTTTAAGTTCAACAACTTTGATTTTCAATACTTTTTCAATTGCCTGCTTCAGTCCGTCATTTTTAGCACATCCGCCTGTAAGTGTAATGCTGTCTGTTGCTCCGGCCTTTTTCGCCATTACAAAGCAACGTTTTGCGACTGCAAGCTGAATTCCTGCTGCAATTTCATCCATCGGTTTTCCTTCACCGACAAGAGATATAACCTCAGACTCAGCAAAAACCGTGCATTGGGCAGTAATCGGGATTGTGTTTTTTGCAGTAAGTGAAAGTTTTGAAAACTCCGGCAATGTCATCTCAAATGCATTTGCCATGGCTTCATAGAAACGTCCTGTTCCTGCTGCACACTTATCATTCATTGCAAAATTCTTAACTGTACCGTCTGTATCTATGGCTATACCCTTTACATCCTGTCCGCCTATATCGATTATTGCCTTAACGTTCGGATTTGTAACATGGACACCCATAGCATGGCAGGAAATCTCACTGATATTTTCATCTGCAAAAGGCACTTTGTTTCTTCCGTATCCTGTTCCTACAAGATAGGAGAGATCCTTTGCAGATTTAAGATCTTTTACCTGATCTACTGCTTCCTTCAGCGCAATCTCTGCGGACTGGACAGGATTGATTTTGCTTCTGTTTGTAACATCAGCAACCATTTTTCCATCTTCGTCAACTATAACGCACTTAGTGTAGGTAGAACCTACATCGCAACCGCCAAAATATTTCATAAGATATTCTCCTCAAAAATTATTACCATGAAAGACTGTCATCAAAATCCACCAGTGTCGGATCCACAGGTTCTTCCTGCAGAACTGTTGTCATATATTTGTTTATATGCTCACGCATATCTCTTCTTGAAATCGTGCGGGGATCCATAAGATCCTGGGGAACCCATATAAAGCTGACATTGTGTTCTCTTGCCTGGTCATCAAAGATTCCGTTCAGACCGTCCATACCCTTGCATGATATCTGGTCATACATTATTACCATGTCTGCATTAAACTCTTCAACTATTCTCCAGAGCTCATCAACAACATTTTGATATCCGCCTTTTGTATGCTTTCTCATGGTTGTTCTCTGAAGTGTCTTTGCAAGTGTGCCGAGAGCCTTTTCCGGATCCTCGGTATCATACATATAATATGAAATCATTGTTTCCATATCCATTACTACATTTACACCCCAGCAATTTTCAAGCCAGTTTGCAAGACTTGTGTAATAGTTTGCAGGACAAGACCAAACAATTGCTCTGTGTCTCATTTCCTTTGAACACGGAACCTTATTCTCATAAGCTTTCAACATTATACGGTTAACTTTTTCATCAGTTTTCAGAAAACGTTTATCCATACCTCCGGAAATGTGGAAGTAAAAGAGTCTGTATAGCCAGAATGTTGCGCCTGTCATTTGAGGATAGTCAGTCTTGTTGACTTCCCATTTCTGAATTTCATACTCAGTCTGCTTATTGTAGATTTTCATTGCCGAGAAGAAGGCATCCCAGTCCCACTTTTCTCCGGTCTGTTCCTCAACGAAAGCAATAGCAGATTTTATCTCATCTACCGCATATTCCTGGACATCTTCTCCGTTGTATCTGAGTGGAACATTTATAACCTGTGTGGGAAGATTGAATCTTCTGTCAATATATGAAGAGTTCATTATCGAGCCATCACAAGGCATGTTGCATGTCAATGAACAAACACCCACAAGAGGATAGTCATCATTAATTGCAACGCCGGCCTCTGCAGACGGAAGGGGACATACATCCGCGGGAACACCATAGCCTTCAGTAATATCCAGATATGGTGGAGTTATGTTTTGATCAACCATTGATGTTAAGAATATCGGAATGGTCGTGACATGATTATCTCTCAGATTTGGGAATCCGGCTATAAACTCAGATGAAAAGATTTCATCAACATTTACGGTCCTGTCTGCCCATTTTGATTTTTCGTGGAAATGTCTGTCATTTGCGAGCAGGAAATTAATCAAATCTGTAGTGGGTTTAACAAGCATATTAAAATGAAGATGTGTCATTTTAAGCTGAGGTCCTCTTAAGCCCTCAGTATGTCTGTCAACCCAGGCTGGCGCGCTCAAATAACTTGCCATCCACCGGTAGTTATATATTCCCTTTACCGTTGATACAGGGGCTTTTGCTGACATAAGAATAATATCTTTCCAGGTTATCAGCCAGCGATAATAGTCATATGATGTATCTGCTATGCCACGCCACTCTCTGTGTTTTAGGATGCCTGTTTTATCTTCATGAAGGAGTCCGAGATTCGACGGCTGATTTCTCCATAGATTTTTCAGTTTCGATTTTATACTCATTTTTCTGCCTCCTTTTCTTTTTGAATCTTCTTGATTTCCAGGCTTTCAACAAAGGCCTGGACTCTTGTTCTGAGTTGTCCCGACGCACTTGCTGTATATTGTCTGTCAACACATACGGAAGGAATTCCGAAATCATTTGTCACAACGTGAGAGGCAAGAGCTCTCTCGTATCCCCAGTATTCGCAGAACTTAAGCTGTTCATAAAGAACTCCGTCAGCATGATAATCATTTACAAGCTCACGTACATATTCGCGTCTGCCTTCGACCTTGTCCTGTGACATATATCTCGGGCACTGGCTTGTTCTCATATAATGGAGAATGATTTGTTCCAGTATATCTTCATTATCATTAAGCTTAATTTCTTCTCTTCCCGGAAGAGCTCCGAAACAGAACCTGTCTGCCACGACCAAAGCTCCGGATTCCTCGATAAGTTTTGTAAAGTCCGGGTCGTCCATCTCTGAACCTACAACGACTATCTTTGCTCTGTAGTTTTTCTTCTTATCAGGAGTCCTTTTCTTTAGCTCTTCTGCTGTCTCTCTGAGTTTATCAATAATGAGATACTTGGGACAGCAATATGTTATGAGGTTGAGTATGTGATACTCATAACCCGTTATACGGGGATTGTCCTCTTTCCTGTATTCTCCGATTTCAGTTATGAGTCGGCAGACTTCGTTGTGTTCCTCAACTGCTTTTTTCAGAGAGTTATCGCTGATATCCACACCATAAACATCATGCAGTTTATCAAGTACTTTTTCCTGCATCTGACGCTTGTAGTGCTTAACTGTGTGAGGCATAATCTTGAAAGGCACATCTGAAATTGTAACAAAGAATTTTTCATTATCAACCAGATGCAAAAGCTCAAAATGTTCATATGCTCTGTTCATTTGCGAACATGTCTCAGAACCGAAAAGCGCATCCAGATGCTGATATCCGCCTTCTATACCTCTTTCAACAAGTGCTTTGGAATAGCCGCAAAGAAATGAACTGAGGTAATATGTGGATATATCCAGTGATCCTGTTCTGGGCGCACGAAGTCTTGTTGAAAAACAACCCGGTAAATTAAGCAATACTTCCGGTATATGATAGCATGTGTATGCCAGACAAAGTTTGCCATCTTTTTTTGCCTGCTGAACAAGTTCGTTATTTGCCTCCTGTAGGAGGTTTTCAAATTCATATAAATACTTTAAATCCTTCATCCTATCCCCTCATCTGCCTTTATTTTCAAGCTCTTGACTGCATTGTCAAGAATTGCATTTCCTTCTGAGTATTTCCCCACGGCATCTTCTATTGTAGATGCAAGATCACCAAAGCCCAATTCTTTCAGTTTTTGTCCAAGTTCCGTGAGCTGAGCAGAGTGTGAACTGTTATGTACTGACATATATTCCAGCATTGCTATCAATTCTTCTTTGCTTGCTTCCTCTCTTATATGATGGTCATGCATAAGATAACACCGTCCCTTAAAATTATACAGTATAATTTTAACACTTTAGCAGTTTCAAATCAATAAAATATATGGCAAAAACGGGAGCTTTTCTCGCATGTAAAGATCTGGAAATCCCACTCCCATTTCTTTAAAAAGTCAAACTCCTGCAGGAGTTTCCTTCCTTCTGCAGGAGTTATTTGCTAATTTTCTTTTTTACTCATTTCTCTGTTGATTATCTGTTTCCGTTGCATTTTCGGCTTGAGAAGTCTTTTTTCTCTTTGTAACGGCAAAAGCAATTACTGCAATTACTGCTATGCCTGCGATTCCGATCAGAATATACAAAACCGTGTTGTTGCTTTCATTTGCTGTTTCTGTTTCTTCTGCGCCGGCTACAGTCTCACTTACAGAAGATGTATCTGTATTTGTTGCAGTCGGAAGTTCGCCTGAATCCGATGTACCTTCCAAAGCTACACCGTTTACATAAAGTGTATATCCGTTGTTTATAACGTTAGCAGGATTTCCGTTGAATTCGCTGATATATGTATCTGCCGTAAGAAACCATTTGCTGCTGTCATCAAGTGTTACACTTACTGTTCCGACTTCCGTTGAAACTGTATCTCCCTTTGCATTTGTTATTTCACCGCTTATGCTGCCGGTAAATGCTGAAGAATCCGTAAGGTTAAGAGTTAAGCTTGAGTTATCTCCTACTAAGATTGTTCCGCTTAATATCTGACCTGATGCATTTAGTGTTGCGATATTTGAAGATCCGCTCCATCCGTCATCAGATACTGAAAGAAGTATATTCTCGTCGTCTTCATTATTGATTGTAACTCCTGTCAGGTTTATTACTGCATTGGTATTGGTTACATGGAATACATGTCCGCTCTTGCTTGTAAGGCTGCCGCCTGTCATGCTAAATGATGATGTACCGCTGTCTGCATCTCCGGACATTGACTGGTATATCATAATGGTATCCAAAAACGTTGCATTTCCGTTTGTCTGTGTATTGCTTGCGGTTAAATCACTGTTGTTAATTGTTACACTGTTTTTACCTTCTATGCAAACACCCTCGGATAAATTTGATACAAGAGTTGCATCATTTACGGTTATGTCCGCAGTGGAATAAATTGCAGGAGAGCCGAGCCCGCTTGTTGTATAGTTTCCGCCAGTTACTGTAACTGTTCCGCCACCTCTGTCTGTTCTTATTGCTGCAGACGAACGACCTGATGTGTTAATTGTCAGGTTTTCTGCCTGAGTAACTCCACCGCCGGTTGTCATAATGCCACCTGCGTTATCTCCGCTTGTAGTGATAACAGTATCTTGGATAACCACGGTAGTTCCGTCTCCCTCAGCTCCGTTTTGTCCGCCGTTTCCGCCATAGGAGAATACACCATTTGCGCCGGTTGCTGTTGTTTCAATGCTTCCTCCGTTTATATATGTCGTTGTGCCGCCCTTAACCATAATACCTGAGTTTATACCATAGAAGTTACAATTGTCTCCTCCGTCTGAATCACCTGATTTTGTGACTGTAGGATTTGAAATTGTAACCTCATCTGACGTGTCAATAAGGAGAGCATTTTCATCCGCAGTATCAGAACTGTATGTCATATCGCTTTGAGTTTCCGATGAGCTTATGCTGCTATTTCCTGAATAAGTTACTGAGCTTGAGCTTGAGCGTCCCATGCTGCCTCCCTGACCGCCACCTGGCGGATCTCCGGGCGGTGTTCCACCGGGGCCTCCCTCTGCAAATGCAGTAACTACTAAACTTGATATCAGCGCTATTACCAAAAATATTGATATAATTGCTTTTTTCATATATATGCCTCCGTTTTTTTATAACTGAATTTTTTAAGGCCTTGCCTTAAGTTCATTTTTACTATACCCTCCGAACCTAAATTATACCTAAAGCCAAAATATTTTTAAGAGCAAAATGCCGAAGGACATATGACTCAGAATTTTCTGGAATTTAGTCTTAACCAAGGCCTTTTTCTTGCAATAACTGCACGTCTATGGCATAATATATTTATTCTGAAAGAAGAAAAAATATATAGATATATGGCAGGTAAGAAAGAATGAGCGAAAAAGAAACGCAAAAGGACTCAGAAGGCCTGAACATTGACAAAAAGACATTGCTCGGGATTGCTGGACTCCTCCTTGTGATTCTGATTTTGGTAGGGGCGTTGACGCAGATTCTGCCCCGCGGAGAATTCCGCTTGGACGAAAACGGCTCTGTAATTGCAGGAACGTATACGGAAAATGAAGAATACAAACTTCCGATATGGAAGATAGCTGCTTCTCCGATACTTGCTTTTACAAGTTCAAAAGCTTCGGTAGGACTTGCAATTATTGCAATCATAGTATTGGTGGGAGGAACTTTCCTTATTCTTGACAAAATCGGCGTTTTGAAATATATGATGGCTTCAATAGTAAACAGATACGAGAGCAAACGTTATATGCTTATAGCCGTAATGGTTCTCTTCGGCATGTTTTTAAGTTCCACTGCCGGTATTTTGGAAGAAAGCCTGACACTGGTTCCCATAGCAGTGGCCATTTCCTTGGCCATGGGGTGGGATTCTCTTACCGGGATAGGCATGAGTTTTGTAGCAGTAGCCTTCGGCTTTACTGCAGCAACATTTAATCCTTTTAATGTAATAACGGTTCAGAAACTTGCCGGTATACCTGTTTTGTCAGGTCTTTGGCTCAGAATTTTAGTATTCATAGCTGTATATATCTCCCTTACAATGTTTTTAATAAGCTATGCGAAAAAGATTGAAAGGAATCCTGCTAAATCTCCAGCATATGAAAGCGATAAAAAAATAAGGGGCCGTTATCCTATTGAACTTTGCCGTGAGACACTGAAGGATGAAAAAATCGCTAAGGCAACAAATGTATTTCTTATCTCCCTTATATGTGTTTTGGGCGGAACCATTGCCTCCTTTGTTTTCAGCATGGTGGGAAGCAAAACAGGAAATGAATTAATGGCAAATCTGGGAAGCTATGCTTCCATGGGATCCATGGCCGTATTCTTCCCCATAGGAGGATTTCTTGCAGGTCATGTATCCGGGCTCAGAGGCAAGAAACTTTTTTCAGCCTTCGGAAGCGGAGTTAAAACAATTCTTCCCGTAATTCCGGTTATCATTTTCATTCTTGCTATAACTTATGTCCTTGATGAAGGAATGATTATGCATACGGTTCTTAATGCTCTTAACAATGCTCTCGACGGGGTGTCACCTTATGGAGTAATTCTTCTTATGTTCTTCTTTACTGCCCTTTTAGAGTTCTTTGTAAGCAGTGGTACTGCGAAGGCTTTCCTTATAGTCCCCATGCTCTCAATACTTTGTGATTTGACCGGACTTCACAGACAGATGCTTGTAATAACCTTCTGCTTTGCAGACGGATTTACAAATATGCTTTATCCCACAAGCGGACTTATGATAATAGCTATAGGCATGGTAGGCATATCCTACCGCAAATGGCTCAAATGGACAAGTAAGCTTTTCCTTATTGAAGCTATCATTTCGGTATTCTTTATGCTTTTGGGCGTTGCTATAGGATATAACTGATAAATTTTTATGATATATGAGTTACTATGAAAAATGCGGGCACAGCCATTATGGTCTTGCCCGTAAGATATTGCCCGTTGTATGCTCTTCCTGCAGAGCTTATGGAGGCAAAAACGCGTCTGAAACAGACTTTATCCACATGAACGGCCTGAGCAGTAAGCCCGATAGGTTTTATTCCAGTCAACAGTGATGTTCGGGCTGATTTTTGCTCATTTTTACTCTTTTTCGCCGTTCACCGCGATTCTGCCGATCCGTCTTCTCCTGAATGCGGCGTCGGGAAAAACTCTTGTGACTCTGGTCACGAAAGTTAAGAGGGGCTTTATCTCCTCTTTTTCTTCGCTATTTTTACCAATTCTAATATGAAGTACATCGTGCTATCTTATTAGAAAGGAGAAATTGCAATGCTGACAATCAGAGTGAAAAGTCCTTCAGCACTTGAAAGATACCTAAAAATGGCTCATTGGGAGCACATTGAGTATTCAGTAGATGTAGAAGATACCGGAACAAAAGTAAATTTTCTTGTTAAGTTAAATACAAGTAAAGACACTTTTGAAGAGTTGGTACATAAATACCATTATTCTAATTATGAAATACTTGAATAGAACAAAACGAGGAGTTGCGATTGCAACTCCTCGTTGTTTTGCGTTTGATTATTTCAATTTAGGTAACGACAGTAATTCACGTGCGCGGACATTGATATAGTCTTCAATTGCAGTCAGACGCCCTTCGGGAAAATTGATTGACGGGTGTCTTGTGAATTTGAAATCAACTATCTTTCTGAGCTGATTGCGCTGCTTCGTTCCCATAACTTCTCTGCAGACATCTTCAAAAGAAATCCTGTATGGAGTGGTTCTGGTTTTTGCGTATTCTGAAAGGTTTTTGAAATCGTCAGGCATACCGTAATTGAAAAGGGACAATCCGTTATCAAAAATTGGGGCAGGCGCAATTACTTTACCGCTGTGGTTGTCGCGCAGCAGACCGAAGTTGCCGAAATGTCTGTCCTCGTTATAAATCAGTGCGTCAAACACTAGCATGCTGTTAACCTGCTCGCGAAAATCCTTTCCGTATTCACCGTAGATGTCAAGTGCAGCTTTGAGGGTTCCCTCTTTCATCAGCCTTCCGATAGGCACAAAAGCGGTATCAATATCGGTAAAGATTTTGCACTTTGAAGCAAGAATGCCCCTCCAGTTTTCAAGGTCATAATGAACAGCGTTTAAGCCCATCGCTTCGGCAATCTGAGAAGCATAATACTCGCTGTACGGCTCGTTACCGGCATTCGCAGCACCTTCGGTTCCGCCTTTGTAAAGATAGATACCATCGTCCTCAACGAAACGCCAAGCCTTACGGAGCATACCGTTAGTTGTAAACTCAGGCGAGGTTGAAAACGCCTCGTTGCCCGTACCAACACCGGTGTAAGCGACAAGCGAAAGCGCCTCGGAAAAACGATTTTCAAAGAGATTATAATCGGCATATTTACCGTCAAAATCGTTCTTGACAACCCAGTAGCTATCGTTAAGCGATAAGCCCATACATACGTCAATAATACCCTTTGTGTTATTAACGCTGAGTCCAAAGGATTTGAGAATCTCGTCAACAAACTGACGATTTTTAGGAATAACTCTGTGTTCCAGCCATTTAACTATGCCTTCATCGGTGAGTTTTAAGTCAATTGGGAACAGAGCTTTTTTGCTTTCATTAACGCTTGTAATAGTTGCTTTCAAACCTTCAAGCGGTTTGGTTTCGAGCGAAAACTCTATAAGCGGCTCATCGTATAACTTCAAAATGTAGTTATTATTCACGGTATCACTCCTTTCGTCTAAAATTACGCTGATGTCCTTGTCAAGCGCCTGAGAAATCTTAATTAACATATCCAGCGAGAGATTTTGCGCGCCACTTTCAATTCTGCAAATGTTGGAACGCTGCGTTCCGATCATTTCCGCCAACTGCGCCTGCGATATTCCTTTTTCAAGTCGTGCCTGCGTCAGCTTTGATATAATACTCTGCCGCATTCTAATAATATTGTCGTCAGTCAAATCTCTCACCTCCTTAATATTATTCACCATATGTTATCATATATGATAACATATGTCAAATGATAACTAAAAAGGAGTTGCGGTTGCAACTCTTCATGAAGACATTTGTCTATGTTGCTTCAGTTATCCTGATTATTTGCATTATCCTAAACACATAGGCTGCAAAATTTTCTGTTGCCATATTGTTGCCACTATTATAACTCTTGTCATAGAAATGTTCAACTAGTTCTATACATTGAAGCCAGATTTCTCTGCATGTCCTAACAAATACAAAAACGCATAGGCAGGAATTCTTATCATCTTTGTGCCATCTGGTGCATTATGAATTCCATAATCATCAGGTCTTTTTGTAACTATAATTGCTGCAGATGCTTTTGAGCAAAGTTCACAAATTGCACTATCGTCTGGAACTGGAGCTTCTTCTCTGTATTTAACTTCAACAAGCAAGTTGTTTGTATTGGGATATTCTACAACAACATCTATTTCTTTATCTTTCTTTCCACCTCTGTAGTAACCAACTGAAGTTGACTTCTGGTAATAGAATGATGCTAAATGTTTGTATACTGCTGTTTCAACAATCTTACCCATTTCAGTTGGATTTGTCAGCATATCGTCATCCATTAACACAGCGTTTCTAATTGCGGCGTCTGCAATATAAATCTTGGGTTTTGCCTTCAGTACTTTTTTGCCAGCCATATTTACCGGCCAACTTTGATAAATTAGATTTGCACTTTCTAAATAGCGAATATAGTTTTCAACCGTCGGTCTTGAAACACCATTAAGTTCCTTTGCCAACGCATCAATAGATACAACTTCAGAAGACACATTGCACAAATATAGGAAAATTCTTTCTAGTTCAGTAGAATTTCTAATATTATAAAGCGATGGCAAGTCCCTTTTAAGAACTTTGTCAACTACATCTTCTCTCATTACCTGTTGCGCCATTACATCATTATCAGATAATGCAAGTTCAGGGAAGCCACCGACCTGCAAATAGCGATTAAAATGCTTTTGTATATCAGACAGTTTCAGCATAGTGTTTGTTTGTTCTTGTCTGCTCATATATAAAAATGACGTTATTTTAAGTTTGTTATCAAAATCTGGTTTGTTAACACCTATTAATTCGCAATACTCGTAAAATGACAAAGTGGGAACACTAATAACAGACCATCTGCCAGCCCCACTTTCTGTGCTACCCTTCATCAACGCAGGACTTGCCGAACCCGTTGCAACAATTTTTGTTTCAGGATTCATATCGTATATAGTTTTCAGCCATCTGTCCCAATCCTGTGCATATTGAATTTCATCGAAAAAGTAATAAACATCATTATCTGCATAAATATTCTCATGATAGCATTCCAACACATCATCAAAAGCGCTTAATTTTAACATTGGATGGTCTAAAGATACAAACAGTATCTTCCTTGCAGGAATACCTCTTTTTAACAACTCATCAATCATCTGATATTGTATTGTTGTCTTGCCGACACGTCTTGTTCCAGTTAGAACAACGGTTCTTCTAATGTCGGTATTATCCAATTTATTCATCGCATCATAATATGCAAATCGTTTGTATGTTTTAGTTAATGTTGGATTAGTTGTTCCAGTTTTCCACCATGGATTATAAGCATTTAATACTTTTAAAATGCTTTCTTTTGATGTAATCGCCATTGTATCACCTCAAGATTATTATAACTATACTTTTAATAATTGTCAACAAAAATTGCAACTACACTTATAATTATTTGCTGATTTTTTGCAATAATACATTTAGTTCTATTACAAAATGATATTGGAAACAATTAATAATAGGTTTATAAAGTAAGCATTTAGGGGTTCTTAAACACGCATGAATACTTGGTTTCAAAACGTCAAAACGAGGGGCTGTAAAAAACAGCCCCTTTTGTAATGTGTATTTAGGATAATTTCACCAATGTTGCCATTTTGTTGCCACGAGGCGTTTCATATTACAAAAAAGTGAGTGTTTATGCGCCTTCAGGACTTGGGATAATTACTCCCATTCCACTGTTGCCGGTGGTTTTGATGTTATATCATAAGCTACTCTGTTTATGCCTTTGCATTCATTGGTAATTCGATTGGAAACTTTTGCCAATATATCATATGGTATTTTTGCCCAGTCGGCAGTCATAAAATCATCCGTAGTCACAGCGCGTATTATAACCAGATCGTCATATGTCCTGTGATCTCCCATGACACCGACTGTTTTTACTCCGGGCAAGACACAGAAGAACTGCGACATTTTATTTTCATATCCATTTCGGTTCATCTCATCACAAAGTATAGCATCTGCCTCCTGAAGCAATGAGACTCTCTCTTTTGTAATTTCGCCAATTACCCTGACACCGAGTCCGGGGCCCGGGAAAGGCTGTCTCCACACAAGTGACTCTGGCAGTCCCAGTTTTTCGCCTACTTTTCTGACCTCGTCCTTAAAAAGTTCCGCTAATGGTTCTATTATCCCGAGGAATTTCACATCATCAGGGGTTCTTACCCGATTGTGATGTGTCTTTATAGTTGCTGCATCTCCTTTACCGGACTCAATACAATCCGGATAAATGGTTCCCTGAGCGAAGAATGCTGTTTCATTTTGTTTTCTTATTTCATTCCAGAATGCTTCAAAGAACTCGCTGCCTATAATTTTCCTCTTTTCTTCCGGATCGCTGACTCCTTTAAGCTTTGCCAAAAATTCATCCTGGCAGTTCAGCCTTATGAAGTTCATCTCAAATGTATTTTTAAAAGCATTTTCAACAAAGTCTCCTTCGTTTTTCCGCATAAGACCCTGGTCAACAAAAATACATGTCAATTGTTTCCCGACCGCACGTGAAAGGAGTGCGGCTGCAACAGAGCTGTCAACACCGCCTGAAAGGCCCAATATAACATTCCTGTCTTTTATTGTTTCTCTCAGTTTTGTAATCGTTTTTTCAATAAAGCTGTCCATTTCCCAATCGCCTTTACATTCACATATGTTGTAAAGGAAGTTATATAAGACCTGATTTCCGTATTCAGTATGAGTCACTTCCGGATGGAACTGGACTGCATATATTCCTTTCTTCTTGTTTTCCATCGCAGCATAGGGGCAGTCAGCTGTAGATGCTATGGATTTGTATTCATCACTCATCTGGGATATATAATCCGTATGACTCATCCAAACGATAGATTTTTCAGGAACATTTTCAAAGAGAGGGGAACTTTTTGCGGTAAGTTCAATCTTTCCATACTCTGAAACAGGTGCTGTGCTAACTTTGCCGCCTTCCATCCAAGCTATGAGTTGACAGCCGTAACATATGCCAAGCACCGGTATTCCGAGACTGAGAATGCTTTTATCATAATGAGGCGATGTCATATCATAAACGCTGTTCGGACCGCCCGTGAATATTATCCCTTTATATTTTTTCTCTTTTATAACTTCAATATCAGTCGTATAAGGAAGTATTTCCGCATAGACTCGGTTATCCCTTACACGTCTTGCTATAAGTTGATTATATTGTCCGCCGAAATCCAAAACCAGTATCTTATCCATAATTTACTCCATAAATATTCAATATATTCCTATTATACCAAAAATGACATCCATTTCAAGAAAACAGATGTCATTTTATCTTTATTCTCTGCAGTGAACGATTCATTCACTGCAGATATCTATGTATCCTCTCCTGCTATATGATATTTGAACGCGTATATGATATGCGGAGAGGGCATTTTTACTCTTTTTTTAGCGCAGCGCCTATAAAGCCTTTGAATAGCGGGTGAGGTCTGTTTGGCCTGCTCTTGAATTCAGGATGATATTGAACTCCTATATAGAAATCCTTGTCTGAAAGCTCAACTGTCTCGATGAGTTTTCCGTCCGGTGATATTCCGCTCAGGCACAAGCCGTTTTCCTTAAGTATATCTCTGTAATCATTATTAAACTCATACCGATGGCGGTGACGTTCACTTATCTCTGAACTTTCATAGAAGTCAGCTATCTTAGTGCCTTCCTGCAAATTGCATGGATATGCGCCGAGTCGGAGTGTTCCTCCTTTGGCGATGTCCTCATATTGGCCGGGCATGAAATCTATAACCTTATTCTTGCAAATCTCATCAAATTCGCCGGAGTTTGCATCTTTGATTCCCGCTACATTTCTTGCGAACTCTATAACTGCAACCTGCATACCGAGACATATGCCGAAATACGGTATTTTATTCTCTCTTGCATATTTTGCGGTTGAAATCATACCTTCAATGCCTCTGCTTCCGAATCCGCCGGGTACGATTATTCCATCGAGTCCGCCCAGGATTTCTTCACTGTTATTATCATTTATGTTTTCAGAATCAATCCAGCTTATCTTTACTTTTGCATCATGATAATAGCCCGCATGACGCAGCGCTTCGGCAACGGAAAGATATGCATCATGTAGTTCAATATATTTGCCTACCAGTCCGATCTTAACTTCCTTTCTTTCCGCTTTGATTTTTTCAACCAGATTCGTCCACTCTCTTAAATCCGCTTTAGGCGCATCAAGTTTCAAGGCCCTGCAGACTATTTCCGAGAAGTTTGAACTTTCAAGCATCAACGGTGCTTCGTAAAGGTTTGGCAAAGTGATATTTTCAATTACACAATCATTTTTAACATTGCAAAACAGAGCTATTTTGTCAAAAATTGATTTTTCAAGATGCTTATCACATCTCAGAACTATTATGTCGGGATTTATCCCCATTCCCTGTAATTCTTTGACTGAGTGCTGCGTGGGTTTTGATTTATGCTCATCTGAGCCACTGAGATAAGGCACCAAAGTAACATGTACAAACAAGCTGTTTTCCTTGCCCACCTCAAGTGATATCTGTCTTACAGCCTCAATAAACGGCTGTGATTCAATATCACCTATTGTTCCGCCGATTTCCGTTATAACGACATCTGCATCCGTTGTTTTACCCACAGAATATACAAACTCTTTTATTTCATTCGTAATATGCGGAATAACCTGAACGGTAGAGCCCAGATATTCGCCGCGTCTTTCTTTGTTCAGAACATTCCAATATACCTTACCTGTTGTAAGGTTTGAGTATTTGTTTAAGTCTTCATCAATAAATCTTTCGTAATGTCCCAGGTCAAGGTCAGTTTCAGCGCCATCTTCGGTGACATAAACCTCTCCGTGCTGGAAAGGGCTCATTGTTCCCGGGTCAACGTTGATATACGGATCCAGTTTTTGAGCAGCGACCTTAAGTCCTCTGGACTTGAGAAGACGACCCAGTGATGCTGCAGTAATGCCTTTGCCCAGGCCCGAAACAACACCGCCTGTAACGAAAATATATTTTGTCATAACTTTCTCTAACCCCCATAAAATGTCATAAAAAGAGTAAAGGGCATCATCGATGTTTCCATCAATGACACCCTTGCCATATTATTCTTTTTTATACAACACCCTGAGCTATCATAGCATCTGCAACCTTCTGGAAACCTGCAATGTTTGCACCTGCTATATAGTCTCCTTCAAGATTGTATTTTTTGGATGCCTCATCTATGTTGTGGTAGATATTGATCATTATTTCCTTCAATTTGTTGTCAACCTTTTCAAATGACCAATAAACTCTCTCAGAGTTCTGGCTCATTTCAAGTGCTGATGTTGCAACACCGCCTGCATTGGCTGCCTTGCCGGGCAGGAAAAGAACTTTATTATCCATAAGATACTCTGTAGCTTCTCTTGTTGTAGGCATATTTGCGCCTTCACAAACTGCGATTACTCCGTTTGCAACAAGCTGCTTGGCATCTTCAAGATGAAGTTCATTCTGAGTAGCACACGGAAGAGCTATATCACATTTAACGGACCATACGCCTCTGCCCTCATGATATTGAGCTGAAGGTCTGGCTGCTGCATATTCAGTAAGTCTTGCTCTCTTAACTTCCTTAATATCTTTTAAGAGTGCAACATCAATTCCCTCGGGATCGTAAATCCAGCCTGTTGAATCGGAAACAGTAACAACTTTTGCGCCAAGCTGCTGTGCTTTTTCAACTGCATAAATAGCAACGTTACCGGAACCTGAAACAACAATGGTCTTACCTGCGATATCTATGTTATGGCACTTAAGCATTTCCTCTGTAATATACAAAAGTCCGTATCCTGTAGCTTCTGTTCTTGTAAGTGAACCGCCGAATGAAAGGCCTTTACCTGTGAGAACGCCTTCATATCTCTTCTGAATTCTCTTATATTGTCCGAACATGTAACCGATTTCTCTTGCCCCCGTTCCTATATCGCCTGCAGGAACGTCTGTATTTTCACCGATTACTTTGCAAAGTTCTGTCATGAAGCTCTGGCAGAACATCATTATCTCTCTGTCACTCTTGCCTTTTGGGTCAAAATCGGATCCGCCCTTACCGCCGCCTATCGGCAGACCTGTAAGTGAGTTCTTGAATATCTGCTCAAATCCAAGGAATTTAATAACTGAAAGTGTAACACTCGGGTGAAGTCTCAAACCGCCCTTGTAAGGACCGATTGCTGAGTTGAACTGAACACGGTATGCTCTGTTAACATGAACCTGTCCGTTATCATCAATCCACGGGACACGGAACCTGAATATTCTTTCCGGCTCAACAAGTCTTTCAAGCAAAGCGAGCTTTCTGTATTTTTCCTCGTTTTCTTCAATAACGGGACGAAGTGAATCAAACACTTCCTGAACTGCCTGTAAAAACTCCGTCTCATTTCCGTCGCGCTTTCTCAAAAATTCCATTACTTCGTCAATATATGACATATGATCTACTCTCCTTCTAAAATAAAAAAAGGGCGCAATTTTAGTTTAAAAACTAAAGACGCCCTTGCCTTTTCTTTATTAACTAACGTTACTATGCTATAACTTTTATGCAAATTTGTCAATAGTTTTTTCTTGGCTTTTTTCTTGACACAAAGTGTATATATAATGTATAGTATATATGGGCAACGGCGTTCATTAAATGCAAAGAATTTTTGCATTAATGGGCGCATTATTAATATGAAAGAGGTTATAAAGATGAAATATACTGAGCAGGAAGTCTTACAGTTTGTTGAAGAGGAAGATGTCAAATTTGTCAGACTGGCTTTTTGCGATGCTTTCGGCAAGCAAAAGAATATATCAATCCTCGCTGATGAACTGACACGTGCTTTCGAATACGGCATAACAATAGATGGATCCGCAATAGACGGGTTTGGTACCGATGTGCATTCGGATTTATTGCTTCATCCTGATTGTGATACACTTTGCATTCTCCCCTGGAGACCCGAACAGGGAAAGGTTGTCAGAATGTTTTGCTCGATAACATATCCTGACGGCAGACCCTTTGAATGTGATACAAGGACATTGCTCATAAAGGCTTTGGATGCCGCAAAGCAGGCAGGTTATGATTTTAAATTCGGAGCCGAGCAGGAGTTTTACCTTTTCAAGTTGGATGACAACGGAGAGGTAACAAAAGAGCCGTATGATAATGCAGGATATATGGATCTTGCTCCCCAGGACAAAGGTGAAAACATACGTCGTGAAATTTGTCTGACTCTTGAGCAAATGGGTATAAAGCCGGAGAGCTCACATCATGAAGAAGGACCCGGACAAAATGAGATAGACTTTGTATACTCAGATCCCCTAACAGCTGCAGACAATGTTTTAACATTACAAACAATAGTGAATACGGTTGCCAATAAAAATGGCCTTTGCGCCGATTTTTCACCGAAGCCACTGGACACCAAACCCGGAAACGGTTTTCATATCAATTTCTCTGTTTCATCCGCAGACAAAGAAAATGCTATGCCAAGCGCTATAGCCGGAGTCCTTTCAAAAGCCGTTGAGATGACGGCATTCCTGAATCCGACTGAGAGATCTTATGATCGTCTCGGGACAAACAAAGCTCCAAGATATGTTTCCTGGTCGAGTGAAAACCGTTCTCAGCTTGTAAGAATACCTGCGGCTTACGGTGAATACAAGAGAGCCGAACTTCGATCGGCAGATCCGGCTGTCAATCCATATATTGCTTTTTCATTGATAATCTATGCCTGCTTATATGGCTTGGAAAACAATCTTGAGCTTCCGTTTGTCGCAGACTTTAATCTCTATACTGCCGACAGAGAAACATTGGCAAAGTTTGAAAAATTACCTGAGTCATTAAAGGAAGCAAAAGAGATCGCCTTAAACAGCGACTTTATAAAGAAACATATTCCGGAAAAAATACTTGATGTCCTGAGATAAGACAGTTTTAACTTTAAGGGAAAGGGGTGAGCATATTGGGACTTGAAGAAAATCAATACAGTGTATTGATAGTTTCATCATCTGAAAAATTCAACAATGACATGGACCGTATGCTCTCAAAGGCCGTATATTCACCTATCTCTTTCTCAACGAGCATAAGCGCCGCACGCAGAATGATAGCACAAAGGCAATATGACCTTATAATTATCAACTCTCCTTTGAGCGATGACTTCGGCACAGGTTTTTCAATAGACTGCAACCAAAACGGTTACTCCATTGTTCTGCAGCTTGTAAAAAGTGAACACCATGAAGAAATATCCGAAAAACTGATGCCATACGGAGTCTTTACCCTCATAAAACCGATCTCAAGACAAGGTATGCTCACTGCACTCAGGTGGATGAAAACTGCGAGATGCCGTCTTAACAAGATTGAAAAACGTACAACGTCCATTGAAGACAAAATGCAGGAAATCCGCACAGTTAACAAAGCAAAATGGCTTCTTATAAGTGTTGAACACATAGAGGAATCCGAGGCTCATAAAAGGATTGAAAAAGAAGCAATGGACCGATGCGTTTCAAAGAAAATCGTAGCCGAAGAAATCATTGAAAAATACTCATAATATTTTTAACAAGACGTATCTTGCTTATTGACTTAAAGCGGTTAAAAGTAATATAATTTACATGTTCCGAAGAACAATAAAAAACGAAAGGATAATATATCATGAAAACTTGTCCAGCATGTAACACTCAATTACAAGATGATGCAACATTCTGCTCAGCATGCGGTACTCCGATTGCAGCAGAAGCAAATGAACAGCAGGGAGCCCCTGTTTACGCTCAACCGGCTCCTCAATACGCAGCTGTTCAAGCAGTAGACCCTTATGATCATACTGCCGAGTTTGATGAAACTGATATTTCTGAAAACAAATGCTATGCTATGCTCATCTACCTTATGAGTATTATAGGAATCATTATCGCTCTTTTAGCAAGCAAAGATTCACCTTATATTAAGTTCCATCTTCGTCAGGCAATCAAAATTGAAGTTGTAACCATTCTTCTTGCTCTTGCTGCTTCAATTCTCAGCTTCACAATTATAGTACCGATTGCAGCAGCTATTTGCCTTGTTATTCTTGTAGTTATAAGAATCATTTGCTTCTTCCAAATTTGTTCAGGAAAAGCAGTTGAGCCTGCAATTGTTAGAAGCCTTAAGTTCCTTAAATAATTTTTAGCTCAATCTATGACCCCGGAGAACAAGCCGGGGTCCTTTTCTCTTTGTTGACAAAAGACTCTGCTGAGAGTACAATAAAGCACCAATATAATTACACAAGGTGATTTCATGGAAACTTTTGAAAATTTCTTTTCAACCGGACCTACTTATCTTATTCTTGTTTACTTTATAGTAGGACTTATCCTCATTATAAAGGGTGGTGACTGGTTTGTGGATGCCGCAAGTTGGATTGCAGAAGAACTTGGTGTGCCTAAATTTGTAATCGGCGCAACCATTGTGTCAATAGCAACCACTTTGCCCGAAATGATAGTATCAATAACTGCAACCATCAAGGGAAATCTTGATATGGCAGCAGGAAATGCTATAGGTTCAGTAACGGCAAACACAGCAATGATATTGGCTATCTTTTTGATATTCATGCCTTTTGCTATTGAGAGAAAAGAATTTGCCCCCAAAGGCATTTTCGTATTTCTCGCATCTGCAGGTCTGATTGCCGGCAGTATCTTTACGGCAAAAAGGACACTCACCTTTGAGGGAGAAACAAATGAATATTATTCTCTTTCAACCTATGGCACAATTTTCCTTATTCTGATATTCTTTGTTTTCTTCATTGAGAACTTTATTGCCATGAAGAGCCATGACCGCCAAATAACCACTACACCGGATACCATAGCCATAGTTTATGATGATGAAGTAAAAAAAGAGAAGGCTAGTCCGGCTCAGTGGGTTAAATATATACTTATGTTTTTACTGGGTGCCTTCGGCACTGTTATAGGGGCTGAAATTCTTGTTAACTCGGGTACCAAACTTGCAGAGGATATACATGTTCCGCAGAGAATCATCAGTGTGCTGGCTGTTGCAATCGGTACATCCCTTCCGGAACTTGTTACAACGATTACTGCTCTCAGAAAGAAAGAGGGCGACCTATCTGTAGGTAACATTCTCGGTGCAAACATTATAGACCTTACCCTTATATTACCCATATGTTCCTTCATAACACTGGGCCAGGGAAACGAGGCACTTGCACTCTCTGTTTCTTCTGTAACAATAGATATGCTCGTTTGCCTTATTGCAACAACTATTGTTGTATTCCCGACAATAATCACTAAGAAGCTTCATCGCTGGCAAGGTATATTTCTTATGACAGGCTATACTGCATATGTTGTAGCAACAGTTGTTCTCAAATAGATAATTGAAATAATAAATGGCTTTAAATTTGGTAAAAATTGAAACTGAAATATCAAAAATTTTCAATTAGCATTCTTGACAGAGAAAACTCTCAGGACAAAATCCTCAGGATAAATCTTTCAAAAAACTGCCAACAACCGCTTAACAACCATTTATGGACAGAAAGTCATAATAAAAAAGAGTACCAAATGAATAACACAAAAATCAAAAAGTGAAAAAGATCTAAAAGTCGTTAAACAATACTGTCTGAAAAACATCTGTACTTTTTTTGTAATGCGCAGGTCATCGTTTCAAGTCCAATTACAAGCTTCATTGAAAAGCCCGGAGTCTCAATGCTTCGGGCTTTTTTCATATAATTAGCAAATGCCGTTAATCTTCTTATCAACATTAACAAACCTAAAGTTCCTTTTCAATTTGCTGCCGCACATATTTATCATTGATACCAGAGACAACCTCAGATATGTATTCCTCTTTTTTCATAGCTTATCACCCAAAGATATTACGCAAAATTTATGACATGAAAAACAGAAGATGGAAACTCTTCAAAATCCTGCTTTTTACTCTCTAACTCCTTGATGCCTTTTTTGTAATGTGATAATACTTCCTGTTTCTGCCGTCAACTTCCTGCCAATAGGATTCAAGTAACTTTTCCTTTTCAAGTGCATGGAGAATTGGATAAAGGGTACCCTCACTCATTTCAAAAGCATTCTCACTTCTGATTTCAAGTTCGCGTATAATTCTGTATCCGTAGAGATCGTCTCCGTTAAGTACACTAAGCAACAACAAACTTGTAGTCCCTGTTAAAAGTTCTTTACTGTGTCGCATAAGCTATACCTCGTTCTACAATGTATTCTATATAAATTGTACTTCTTGGTATTGATTCTGTCAGCGGGAAAAGAACAAAATCGATTCAGTTTCATTATTACTGCTTTTTTTGAGATAAACTTTTGCTTTTACTATATTGTTAAAAAAGACATAAAATGATATAATAAGGCATATTAAATTCAGGAGGTCGCCTATGAAAGATGAGTATTTACTGCTTTTGGGCGGTCCGATTGAAAATAACAAGGCAAGTGATATAGTTCTTCGGAGAATAGAAACTGCCGTAAAGCTACTGAATTCTGGCAAAGATCTGAGGATTGTGGTTTCAGGCGGGGAAACATCTAAGACTTCTACTCTCTCAGAAGCGCAGATAATGAAAAATGAACTTATAAGTCACGGGATAGATGAAAACAGGATTATTTTAGAAGACAAGGCTATGACCACTTTGCAGAATTTCAAAAACACTGCAAGCCTTCTCGGAAAAGATGCATCTGTTTCCTTTATCACGAATAAGTTTCACATATGGCGTTGCAAAAAGATAATGAAAAAAGCGGGAGTAAACTATACACCCGTATCTGCTCCCAACGGCGCACATTCCCTCTTATTTCGTATACGTGAAACTTTTTTGCGACCTTTTGCACTTATCGGAATAATATGGTGATGAAAATGTTTGAAAAGATGAATTCGGCACTGGATGCTACTCTCAAAAATCAAAAGATAGTAACTGTATCCAAAGAGCCACAGGCAGTTATACCGACGGATGTTCCTTTATCCTTCGTAGTCTGGGGAGACCCCCAGATTTCCAGATTATCTCCCTTGCGGGCAGCCAGAGTAAATTATGCTGTAGAAGATGTTAAGGACTATGAGGGTCTATTTGATGCTTTAGTTATTGTAGGCGATCTTACGGAATACGGCAGAAATGATGAATACGAAATGCTTTCTTATCTTCTTTCTCCCATTTGCAGCAAATTTAAGAACATATTTGCTGTTCCGGGCAATCACGACATACGTCTGAGAAATTATCGTTCTCAAGTCAAAAAGTTCTCTTCATTCCTTTCAGGCCTTGAAAATGCTGTCCCAAACCCTCTTGACAAATATTATTTCTCAAAAGAAGTTAATGGATATAAGTTCATCATGATGGGGTCTGACAGAAGCAGTTTTGAAGCTTCATATATAAGCAGGAAGCAGCTTGACTGGCTTGATAGCGAGCTTAGCTGCTCAGATCCAAATAAACCTGTTTTCGTATTTAACCACCAGCCGCTCAAGCGTACAAACGGACTTCCGAAGACATTCCTCGGCCGCGGCAAATGGAGGGGATCTGTAGGCTGGGATTCCGATAAATTGAGATCAGTTTTTGAAAAATACAATAATGTTGTATATATAACAGGTCATCTTCATTATTGCACAAGTGAGTACAGCTATGAAGACTGCGGATTATTTAAGGCAATAAGCGCTCCCACAGTCGGCGTTATAAATCACGGACCATTTAAAAAGTATACTCAGGGCTTGATTTTTAATGTATATAATGACAAAATAGAAGTCAGGTCGCGGGTTTTCGGAGAGAAAATTTTCACTCCGGAAAATATAGCAAACCACAGCTTTACAATAAATCTATCTGCAAAAGGAGATCAATTATGAGCGAAGTTTTAGGCAAAAAATATGTAGGAAAAAAAGAACTTTGGATGTTCTCAATAGGCGGACTCGGACAAGGAATGGTTTATGCTATGATGTCAAGCTACATCAGCGACTATTATGTAAACATTCTTCACCTGCCTCTCATGTTCGTACTTCTCTTAATGTTATTGGCACGTGTATGGGATGCCATAAATGACCCACTTATGGGCATTATCGTTGACCGTCATGAAACAAAATGGGGTAAACTTAAGCCATATATTTTGTTTGCAGCTCTTCCGGTTACGGTTCTTACTGTTTTGATGTACATCAGCCCGAACATGAGCATTAAGTCTCTTATGATATTCTCCGCTTTTGTATATGTCCTTTGGGGCATGTGCTACACTATGGCGGATGTTCCTTTCTGGAGTTTTCCAAATGTAATAACGCCAAATTCCGAGGAAAGAAGCCATGTTGTTTCTTTTGCAAAGATATGGAACAGTGTCGGTTCCGCACTTCCGGAAATCTTTTTCTTCGCATTCGGAATGCTTCTTCCCAAAATCATCGATTCAAGTGATCCGGAAAAATACAACAAGAATCTCTACCGCATTATTTCAATAACAGTAGTTGCCATTGGTATGGCGCTCTATATAAACTCATATTTCCATATAAAGGAAAGAGCTGTTCCTCCACCGACGAAAAAGGTTGAAGGAGAACCTTCCACATTATCAAGAATTTTCCATTGCAAGCCTCTCATTCTTGTAATAATAATGGGGATTCTTTCAAGCGGACGTTATATGGTACAAGCTGCTGCAATTCATGTTGCAAGATATGCTTTCTATATCGGACCGGATTACAGCAATATGACACTTGAAGAAAAAACCGCAGCAATATCGCAGTCAGTTTCAACAGTTAAATCTATCTTCCAGCTTTGCGCTGTAGTAGGTATGTTCGGTGCAACAATACTTATGCCTTCTCTTATGAAGAAGTTTGATTACAAGAAGTTGCTCATAACAACATGCATTGCCGGTTTTGTAGCAAGTATAGGCACAACTCTTATTGCTTGGTTTACAAACAATCTTTATGCATGCATACCTTTCGTGCTAGTTCAATGCATTCCTCTGGGTGTCATCAACACTCTTTCAATTGCAATGATCTATGACTGCCTTGACTATATGGAACTTACGACAGGTCACAGAGACAACGCTCTTGGTTCTGCCTGCCAGGGATTTATCAACAAATTCGGTTCTGCTTTTTCAACATGTGGCATCATTATCATGTATATGGTAATCGGTTTCGAACCGGACCAGATGCTTAACTCCGAAGTTATCACAGCTGCTACTGAGCTTACAAGAGGACAGAACTTCGCTATGTTCTCACTCGTATCCATAATTCCGGGTCTGAGTATGCTCCTTTGTGCAATACCGATGTTCTTCTATAAACTTTCAGGCAAAAACAAAAAAGAAATGCAGCAGCAACTTCAGGAGAAGAGAAGCAAGGAAGGCTTTACAGTATCCGAATAAGGCTAATACAAAAAATCGGGGTGTCCGTCATAAAGAAGGTACACTCAGAAGGCATCGTCTTTAGTAAGAAATCACGGTATAGCAACGGCTATGCCGTTTTTCTTTTTCTTCAATTTCTTCAACAATTAGCTTTGGTTTTTTGAATTTGCCGTTTTGGAAGCGTTTTTCAAATTCTTCCGGTGGCAATCTCTTTCTGTGTTCCTGAATTTTGTTTTTCTATTTATCCGTAAGACCTGCTTGGGTATGCTCTTTATAGCTACTCATAGTCGTTAGCCACATAAAGACAGGCAGCGAGCGGTCAAGGAAGAAAAGTGCGTCAGCCTCAACGTCCGGAATCTTAACGGGCCAGAAGCACTCTGCAAGCAACAAAGACGTAACGATAACTGCAAAGATTATATTTTTCTTAAATTTATTAAGTCTTCCCGCCATAACGAAGAAGAATTTGTTTTATTTCCCAAAATTATAAAAATATTGATTTTGGGAAATAAGTGTGGCATAATATATAGCAGGAGATGAAGATTTATGAAATTGATTGAAAGAAATGATTATCTTGATAAAATAATTGGTGTAATCGGCACGCCCGATATTAAGGTTATTACCGGCGTGCGCCGCTCAGGAAAATCAAAGCTGCTTGAAGCATTCAGAAGTTATGTGGTTTCAAATATACCGAACGCTAATATTATTCATATTAATTTCAATTTGCCTGAATTTGATAACCTGACAGAATACAGACCTCTTTATGACTATATTAACGCTGCATATAAAGAGGGCATAGATAATTTTGTTATGATAGATGAAATACAAATGTGTAACGGCTTTGAAAAAGCAATAAACGGTTTACACGCTTCGGAAAAGTATGACATATACATCACCGGTTCAAATGCATTTCTTTTAAGCTCAGACCTTGCAACACTTTTTACGGGAAGAACATTTGAAATAAAGGTTTATCCTTTCTCATTCGCAGAGTATATAAAGTATTTTGAATACACTGATTTGTATTCTGCGTTTGACAGATATATAAACGAAGGCGGTATGTCGGGTTCATATGTATATAAAGAGCAAGAATCAAAGTATGACTATATAGCGGATGTTTTTAACACGCTGATAGTGAGAGATATTCGTAAAAAATACAAAATTCGCAATATGGCTTTGATGGACAGGCTTGTAGATTTTCTGATGGATAACATTTCAAATCTTACTTCGGCAAGAACAATAGCGGACACCTTTAACAGCAATAAAGATAAAATCAATCATAAGACAATTGGTTCATACATTCAGTATCTTTGCAATGCTTTTGCGTTTTACAAAGTTCCGAGATATGATATTAAAGGAAAAAAGTATCTTTCCTCAACAGTTAAATACTATTTGAGCGACCACTCGTTTCGTTATGCAAAGCTCGGCACCAAGAATATGGATTATGGCAGGGTACTTGAAAATATTATTGCAATAGAGCTTTTGCGAAGAGGATATGAAGTGTATGTCGGAGTTCTCTATAAAAAAGAAATTGATTTTGTTGCAATAAAGCGAGATGAGAAAATCTATATTCAAGTGTCTGATAATATTTCAGATGAAAAAACCTTTCAGCGTGAAGTATCACCTCTGCTCGCAATTCAAGATGCTTATCCAAAAATACTGATAGCAAGAACACGACATCCTATGTATCAGTATGAAGGAGTTAAAATAATTGATTTTTCAGATTGGTTAACAAAATAAAAAGTATAAAAATATTCCCCAAATACGTTTGGGGGATTATTTTTTTCCGGATTTTCTGTTTAATACAGCAATTTGCATTGTACTCTAAGCGAAGTACAGAAGGAAGGGTGATGTTCTTTGATATAATCATAATATCTCATACCCCAAATACCAATTTCATAATTAGTTTCATTTGAAATGAGATTAGGCAAATACACACCGTTTATAAGCGTATAGTCAAGTCCATTCTTCTCATCAGTAATATACTTTTTCATAATATAATCCTCCGTATGCTTAATTGATTATGTTTTCTGTTACTAGAATCAAACATCGACTGATTATAAAGACCAAGGGAGGCAACCTTCTTTATGAACTGCCTCCCTCATGGGGCCCCCTATTTTATAAGTTTTTCCATATCCTCAGGCATAGGACACTCAATTTCAATTTCTTTTTCTGTCACAGGATGATTTAAGCGTATATATGCACAATGCAGTGCCTGATGAGAAATCATGTCACTCTTTATCCCGTACATGCTGTCTCCTGTAAGAGGTGTTCCCGTACTCGCAAAATGCACCCGAATTTGATGAGTCCTGCCGGTAAGCAGATGTATCCGAAGAAGTGTCCTGCCGTTTTTGCTTTTCAGCGCACGCCACTGTGTAATCGCCTTTTCTCCTCGTTCATCAACCACTCGTTTTGTAATAATGGGGTCAGGTCTATATATAGGTCTGTCAATAACGCCTTCTCCCTCATATATCCCGTCACAAACAGCATAATATTCTTTATATATCCTGCCGGAAAGTTTAGCAGCGGAGAACTTATTAAGAGCACATACAACGATTCCGGATGTTCCCTTATCAAGCCTTCCTACCGACCTGAAAGTCCCTGTTTTTCCTTTTTCACTCAAGTGATATGATACAGCATTTGCAAGTGTATCTCCCTGGTGGTTATGCGAAGGATGGTTAGCCAGTCCCGCAGGCTTATTTACAATTAAAAGATCATCATCCTCATAAAGTATCTCCAGGCTCATCTTTACGGGCTCAGCATATTCAAAGTCATCTTTTTCACTTAAATGAAAACCCAATATGTCGCCTTTGTGTAAAATATCTATCGTGCGTGCATGCACCCCGTTTACGGTAATCCCATCCGGCAAGTGCTTCAGACCGCGAATAAGCCTTGCGGATGCTTTCATCTCATTTCTCATGAATGACTCTATCTTCTTGCCGTCATAATTTTCTTCAATTGTATAGCATATATATCTATCCAATCTTATCACCGCTCACATTATATCATATATACGGAAAATTGAGTAGGGGATAAGAGAAAAGCATATATCAAAAAAAACTTAAGTATAAACTAACCCCCAAAAGTCAGGCAAAAACTTTTGGAGGTCGTTTTTTATTTTATTCTTCTTTTTCTTCTTTTACAATCTCACCGATTGATGTTGCAAGACCTGCAATGCCCTGAATCTCAGAAGGAATAATGATTTTTGTTGCCTTTCCGTTTGCTGCCTTTGCAAATGCTTCAAGCGATTTAAGATTGATAACTGCTTGTGTCGGATTTGATTCATTAATCATTCTGATACCTTCAGCTGTTGCCTGTTGAATCTTGATAATTGCCTCAGCTTCACCCTCAGCTTCTCTGATCTTGGATTCTCTGATAGCTTCTGCACGAAGGATTGCTGACTCTTTTTCGCCTTCTGCAACAAGGATTGCAGATTTCTTTTCACCCTCTGCCTGAAGAATCTTCTCACGGCGTTCGCGTTCTGCCTTCATCTGTTTCTCCATTGAATCCTGAATTTCTTTAGGAGGCATAATGTTCTTTAACTCAACACGATTGATTTTGATTCCCCATGCATCTGTTGCAACATCGAGCACTTGCGTGATTCTTGAATTGATTACATCACGTGATGTAAGGGTTGAGTCAAGTTCCATATCACCGATGATGTTTCTTAATGTGGTGGCTGTAAGATTTTCTATGGCCATCATCGGTCTTTCAACACCGTAAGTATAAAGCTTAGGATTTACGATGCGGAAGAAAACAACTGTATCTATTTGCATTGTAACGTTATCTTTGGTGATAACAGGCTGCGGTGGGAAATCCACAACAGCTTCCTTTAAACTGACTTTTTTTGCGATTCTGTCAATAATCGGAACTTTAACATGAAGTCCGTTTTCCCATGTTGTATTGTAGGAACCAAGCCTTTCAATTACAAAGGCATCTGCCTGCGGTACTATACGTACGTTTGCGGCAACTATTGCTAAAACTATTACAAGAACTATTCCGATAATATACGGCATAATAATATCTCCTTTACTTTCTTTCTATAATCAGGGTAGTATCATTTACACCCACAATTACCACTTTTTCATCTTTTTCTATTGTTTCATTGTTTTTTGTAACAGCTCTCCAATATATGTCTCCCGCCAAGACTCTGCCACCGTCACCGTTTGTCGGCTCAGCCGTCTGGGCTATTTTGCCGATTAAGTTTTCTTCGGCCTTGACCTCATCCTTATCTTTCCTGATCCTCTTGTTATATATCTTCTTGAAAAGTATCAAAAAGATTAAACTCAAAACCAGGAAGGTCATGATCTGAATCGGGACTGACTTTATAAAGAGAGACTCGACTGCTACAAGCAATGCTGCAGCAACAAACCATATTGATACCAATGCAGTAGTCACAAGCTCAATAAGCAGGAAAAATATTCCGATTAAAAGCCATATAAACCAAGCGCTGCTCATTAATGCTTCCATATCCTTTTTACCCCCTTTTCCTTCAAAAAGAGAGGAATACGTACCTGCATTCCTCTCTGAGTCGCGTTTTATTACTTGTTGCTTTGATCGCCTTTTTTGTGTTCTCTGTAGCCATAACCATATCCGTAGCCATAGCCTCTTAAATAGCCTTTTCCGTAGCCGTAACCATAACCACGTTTTCTCTTGTTGATTCTCATTACGTTACTTACAGAGTTTATATCTGCATCATTGAAGATACAACCTACAAGTTCTGCTCCCGCATTTGAAATATCATCAAATGTCTTATTGATTTTTCTAGATGGAGCAAAGTCGCAACGGATTACCATAATGGAAGCATCTGCATATTGAGCAATGATGGATGCATCTGTTACAACGCCTCCGGGAGGTGTATCTATGATGATATAGTCGAATTCATTTTTAACAGATTCTATGATTTCTTCCATAGCTTCCGTTGAGAGAAGTTCTGAAGAATCTGTAACTGCCTGGCTTGTTATGAGAAGGAAAAGATTAAACTTTTCAAAATACTTTATTGACTCGTTTAATTGCTTGTCTCCTCTGATTACTCCGGTAAGCCCCATTTCATTTGTTGCGGACACACCGAGTGTCTTATATACAGCAGGCTTACGAAGGTCGGCATCTATAAGGAGAACTGATTTGCCGTTCTTTGCAAGTGTCAAAGCTGTATTGGTTGCAATTGTTGTCTTACCTTCATTTTCATATGCCGAAGAGAACATAAATACTTTATAGTTCTTTCTTCTGGCCAGGTTTTCTATCTTGGTCCGTATCAACTTAAAGGACTCAATAAACATAAATCCGGTCTGTTTGTCCGTGACAAGTATATTTTTCTTGTATGCGCCCTTCATATGGATAACTGAACCTATAAGAGTCTGATTCAGCTTGTTTGTAATGTCATCAGGATCTTTTACTGTATCCTTGATGAATACCTGAAGTACAATAATGCCTACTACAAGTGCTGCGCCTATGACAAAGCCCAATAATGCATAAGTTAGTGCTGAATTGTCCGGTTTTAGGGTTGCTTCTGAAGGCTTGTCAAATGCAGTAGCTCTTGTGAATTCATAAGCTGCCTCTGTTACCTTGCTGTAATTTTCTGTATAACTCTTGGCAACAGCCTCAGTTACTTTCTTATCCGATGATGTAATCGTTATTGCAATAATAGAAGTATCTTCAACCAGGTTTGATTTAATCATAGCCTGTACTTGCTGTGGTGTCACATCATAGCCGCAGTCATTTGCAACAAGTGTCATAAGTGTGGCACTCTCAGTCATGATTGTCTGATAGTTTCTTGCAAGGCTAATTCCTGCGCTGATATCAGATGAAGACTGTCCGCCTATAACTGTATTTTCGCTCTTGTTGTCAACCGCAAATCTCATTGTGCAACTGTATTGAGGTGTGTATGTAAGCTTTGCTATTCCGAATCCGGATGCTGCACAAATAACAGCAACTACCAAGACAAGCCACCATTTTTGCATTATTCGAACCAAATACTGGACGAGGATTTTCATTGTCACTGTGTTGTTATCCTCAGCAGAATTGTTTCTCTGGTTGTATTCCATAACGCATCTCCTTATATCATTATCCAATAGATTATATCAAAATAAATTTTATATTGCAATATTTTTAGAAGGCTTTTTCTAGCCTATATTTATTATTTTATCGCAGACATCAGTAACAGCTTCTCTGTGTGAAATAAACAATACAGTCAGGTCTTCGCACTCTTTAAGCCTTTTTATAAACTCGCCTTCTGTTTCAGCATCCAAAGCGGATGTTGATTCATCAAAAAGAAGTAGCTTTCTTCCGCTGATCAGTGCTCTGGCTACGGCTATTCTTTGTGCCTGTCCCTGAGATATACCGCTGCCGTTTTCTCCCAGCACTGTATCTATACCGTCCGGCAGCCCTTTTATAAAGTCATCCGAGCATGATATTTTAAGCGCTCTTTCTATCTGCTCATCATCTGCATTCTTGTTGAGCAATGTAAGGTTTTCCCTGATACTGCCGCTGAAAAGGAGATTGTCCTGAGGCACAAACGAAATAACTGATCTTAAAGCACTTGCTTCCTTGTCACCGTTTTTTGTCTGAACCACTATTTTACCGCTGTCAGGCTTGAAAAGACCTGTCAGAAGTTTGAAAAGTGTCGTCTTTCCGACTCCGGAAGGACCTTTAATTCCCACAAAGTCACCCTTGTTTATGACAAAGTTTGCATTATTGATAACATTTTCATCTTCATAACCGAAGCAAAGGTCACTGACTTTGATGGAATTAAAGTCATCATACGAAAGATTGCTTTCAAGAATATCTGCTGACTCATTTTCCGTTATTTCCATAAGTCTGCCGGCTGAAGCCGTCATTGAGAAAAATGCCGGGACTATATTGGCAACGCCCAATACCGGACTCTGGAACTGATTAACAAGCAAAACCATCGATATAACTGCGCCGAAAGTCATGCTGCCTTTGCTGATTCCGTATGCGCCGTATGCAACAGCAGCCAGAAAGCCCATCGCAAATGCAAATGAAAAGCCTATTGCGGCAATTACCGAGAAAACTCTTCTCTTTAATTTTGCCTTATAATGGGCAAGTTGTCTTTTCCCGGACCTTTTTATCATTCTCTCTTCTATTCCGAAGACCTTTACGGCAAAAAGATTCTCAATCGTTTCCTGCATAAATGATCTGATTTTCCCGTCTTTTTCCTGTATAACACGATGATATTTTTTCAAAGGGCCTCTGAAAAATATCGCAACAAGCCCGAAAAGAATACCGCAACCTATAAACACAATAGCAAACATCTTGTCGATTTGAAGAAGTGCAATTGCGGAAGTCAGTATTTTTACAATATTAAGTGTCAATGAAGGAACTATGCTGATGGTCGTTTCACTGACAAGTGTGACATCCGATGTAAGTCTTGTCATAAGTTCACCCGAATGATATCTTGTCATATCGGCATATTTTCCGTAAAGGATTTTTGAAAAGACAGATGTCTTTAGTGCAATTTCTGCTTTTCCCTGGCTTATCGCTGCAATTATATAATCCGATATTCTTGCCAGCATCTGTATTATTATTGCCATAAGCAATATGAAGACTTTCTTTTTGAGAAGACCATTGTCTCCGCTTTGCGCGGCATCTACAACCTCTCTTGTGATGACAGCAAAGTAAGTTGTGCATATGGCAATAAGGGCGTTAAGCAATACTAATGCCACACCTTCTGCGTCTCGATTTCCGCAGTTTTTGCGTATCCACTTTACCACTCTGATGTCACTCATGTTATTCCTCTAAAAGTCCGTTGTCACGAAGCTTGTTTATGAATTTTTCAACATCTGCTTTCGCTATATCCTGTTCTATCTTAAAATTTTCCGTAAGATAGTTAACCAGGTCTTCCTGTGTATGACTTCCGTCAAGGAGCCGGAACAGCTCTGCTCCGACATCATTGAAAGTCATTACACCGTTGAAAGAAACTTTTGCTTCGCCTGTCGGCAGTACAATGTTTTGTCCTGCCACTTTTTTTATTACATAATCACTTTTAATCTTCATTTTTTATTGCTTCCTCTATTCCTTTAAATGCTGTTATTGCTGCATCAGGCTCCATATTGCAATAAAGTCTGAATGCGGGAACATTTGTTAAAATATCATCTATTTTTTCAAGCATCTTAATTGATTTATCCTTGTCCGAAGGGTTGATTGTCTGCTCTATAAAGAGAGAAACCGCTTGTCCGGGAGATATTTTCTCAATATGATTTTTTTCACTTCTCTGCAAGAAGACAATTGCTCTGAGAACTGCTGCTGTATCGGTGTTTTCATTGGTCTTGCCGGAAAAAGGATTTCCGCATGCATACCAATTGCCGTCTTTTTTGATAAGAAGTGGTTTGTCATCATTGATTATGCTTGTGTTTTCCAGATATTTGGTCCATAGATGAGTATGAGTTGATTTCCCGGTTCCGCTTCTTGCGGAAAAAAGATATGCCTTCCCGTCTTTCTGGACACAGGATGAGTGAAGTATTATCCCCTCATGGTTTAAAACCTCAAGTCCGAACGCGGCTCCTGTCCACATATATTCGTGCGCCGCAAGAGACAGATGAGGAATTTCTTTTTGTTTCTCTTTTAAAAACTCCTCAGATACTGTACATTTTATATCTGCAGGTCCGTCAAAATCATCCAGATATTTTTCTGAGTTTTCCCTGAGAATATCTCCTCGGGCATCATATTCAACTTTTAATCCGCCTATTAGATATTTAGACATTATCGTCACGCTCCGATATATGGTGCAGGATTAACTCTGCTTCCGTTAACACGGACTTCAAAATGAAGGTGAGGTCCGGTTACAAATCCTGTTGCTCCTATGGATGCGATTTGCTGACCTCTTGATACATACTGACCTGGTCTTACCAATATTGAGCCCGGCTTTAAGTGAGCATAAAGCGTTGAAAGGCCGTTCCCGTGGTCAATAAGTATGACATATCCGCCCATACTTTGATAGCTTGTTGAAACTACCGTTCCGGATTCTGCAGCTACTACCGGTGCGCCCAGTGATCCTCCGGGCCTTGTAAGGTCGATACCGTTATGCCATCCGTTCAGGGATCTGCGTCCGTATCTTGATGAAACAACCGTAGCCCCGACACCCGGCCATGCAAGGCGTCTGCCTGTATATGTATTGTAGTATGTTGTAGTTGAAGAGTATCCATAACCCGAATAGCTGTTTTGCTTGGTTCCCACCTGAACAGTTTCATCCACAGCTTCCCGGATGGTTTCTCTTGAAACTTCCTTGACTGCTGTTCTTACTCCGTCAACATAAGTTACAAGTTCGGTTACTTTTTGTTCGCCGTTAACGCCCTTGACGGTTACTTTACTGTCTCCGACATAGAGGCTGGATGTCTTCACCCTGATGACATTATATGGAATTGAAACCGTTCTCACTTCTGTCTTGGTTACCTTAACCTGAACGAGATTTACCTCTTTTTGTATCAGGACTTTTTGTCCGACATATATGCTTTCTTTAAGCTGCGGATTAAGTGCAAAGACTTCCGAACTTGTCATATCAAACTTTTGAGCAATCTGTGAAACCGTATCTCCGGCAGCAACCGTGTAATATATTGCATCTGTCTTTTTCCCTCTGATTGCATCATTCAGCTGTGACGCATCCCATATTGTGTCTTTATTGTCAGGGTAAAGTCCCTGCATATATGTTATATCTTCCACGAATCCGACCGTTGCATTGTCTTCATCTGTCTCATACTCCGCTAAATAGCTGTCGAATACCGAGACAGCATCTGTCTCATTCTTTATGGCGCAAAGGAATTCGTCATCAATATATATACCGCAGGCATTTGTTATTCCCGTGTTTGAGTTTTCTATGAGATTATCGCATATTGTGGCTGAATCGTTCACTTCACTGAGTTTTACGGTCTTGAGGCAATATTCGACATTCCCCATAATCTGGCTGCTGTTTTCATCGGCAGAACTTGTTACCGTTGACAAATCCAAACGGTTAACAGCCTGTTCTCTTGCCTGCTTAAAGACTTTTTCGTTCTGAACATACCCTATAACTTTATTGTTATAATTGATTTCAAGCGCATAATTCTGACTTTTCCACAAATTTATGACATTTATCATGATAATAAGGGCGATAACGGGCAGCAGATAGTTGCCTATATATGCAAAGACATGTCTGTACTCTTCCCATGCTTTTTTGCTGTGAATCATCAGACGTTCGCTCTTTTTAAGGTCATCCTCATTTTTTGACTTTTCAACAGCTCTTCTTGCTCTTAAAGTGAGTTCTTTAATATCTGCGGAGAACTCATGGAATGTGCGCAGCAGAAACTTATCGGCAACAATGGCAGCCGTAAATATCAATGTCCCTGTTGCTCTTATGGGACGCAAAAGCATCGCTGACAGCTTCCTTAAAAATTTCTTGCTGTAGCGTAGTGTCTGTAAGCCTAAAAAGTATATGAAATTGTGAATTGAGTTAAACATAAACTGCCTCTTTTTTCACAAGTCTGAAATTTAGGTCAAACTTAACCATTATATGTTCCCATTTTACTATATTCAGGTTCTAAATGCAAGTTTGACGTCCGGCCATCTCCGGTTTAAAAAAGAAAAGAGCAGGTAACTAAAGCAATTACCTGCTGCAGTATCTAATTTTATTCTTCCGTTTCCCATCCGAACGAGTATGTTATGGATGATGTGCAAGGGAATGTTACAAGAACATTTCCGTATTCGCTTAAAGGTCCTTTGAATGTCAGATTTGCCGTTACAATCATATTTTTCTCATATGTGCAATATGCGATTTGATCGCTGACAGCATTTATTGTCGCTGTTATCTTGCATGGCTCAAAATTGATTTCAACGGAGTTTACATCCATATATGCTGAAGCACATTCAAATTCCTTCAGGATTTCATCTGTGTCCCTTATCGTGAATGCTTTTTCAACACTGTCTCTTTCTCCCTTGACATTGATGATTATGGTTCTTGTATAATCTGTGTTTACAAAGATATATTCGCCGTCTTCATCTTTGGCATTGTCCCCATTTTCATCAAGTGCATGTTCCTGACTGGGAACCAAGGATGAATATACGGGATATATGTTTTCTTTTATGCTTGCATAAAGATCATCAAGGGTAAGCTTTGATGCATAATCTTCTCCGAAAGGATAGATTTCGTTTTTGAGATCGGCTCCTGTCTGCGTGGCCTCATCCTGACCTCTGTAAAGCAGATATGAGTCTATATTCTGAAGAGACTTGTCTGCATAAAGCTTAAAAGCTGCTCTGAATTTATCCTGGTCTTCAAGTTCATTGCCTTTAAGGTCCTTAAAGACAACTCTGCTGTCATGAGTTATCCAGAAATTCTCATCATATGCAACATTGGCTTTGCCCGTTTTCTTAATATCATTGATAAGATCGTTGAAGTAATTGAGCACCGGCACCTGATTGCCTATAAACGCAGCCTTTTCTTCATCTGTAATGAGTGAAAGAACACCTTCCAGATCCTCACCGTCGAACTTTGTGCAGATCTCATAATATGAGAGCGTGACCGTCTTGTCATCTGTCTTTTTGTTTGTTGACTCAAAGAGGCTTGCCAGCTTGTCGCCGGGTAATACTTTTCGCAAATCTCCGTAGCTGAATGTGAAATATGCATCTCTAAGGTCAGTTTTTACAGTAGCCGCTTCCGGATTTTCAACAACACTGCCCGCGCAGCCTGCAAATATTGAAATCATCATCGCAAAGATAATCAAGACTCCGGACAGCTTAAATATCAGTTTTTTCATCCTTTAAATCCCTCATTTCAAAATAGATGATTAATAGTTATCTTTAAGGCCCTGCTCGTCGTAAAGGAAAGCAGTCTCAATCATGATTTTTACTCCGGCTTCCATCGTTTTCATGTCAAGAATCTCCGGCAGATCTTCTCTTGTGTGATAGTATCTTGCAGGGCTCGGATCCATTGCCGCAAGAGCACATGATCTGATTTTCCCTTGTTGGAATGCGGCGGCATCTGATGAGCCGAATGTTACTGTTGCATAAGGAATCTCGTAGCCTGCCATTGCCGCAGCGCTTTTAGTCATATTGCTGACTTGTTTGTCAAGTTTAACCGTTCCTGTCATATCTTTGTTATATACACCCAGGTATTCGAAATCATGAAGGGTGTCAACAGCAACAATTATGGTTTCAATATCTTCCGAAGCAAATTCTTCTGAATGAGCCTTGGCAAAAGCTTTCGCTCCCCTGAGACCCGCCTCTTCACAGCCTGTGGCCATTGCGACAACTTCGGTATGCTCAAAGCGTATATCGTTATATTTAAGATATTGTATCACTGCCATTGAAGCAAATACGCCTGTTAGATTGTCATTTGCTCCCATTACACAAAGCTTCCAGTTAACAAATTTCAATATGATGATAAATGCGGGTAGCATGATTGCCTGCGCAACAATCAGAATTATTCTTATGACATCAGATGAAGGCAGAGAACTGAATGATATAGCCGCAACCACAGCTGAGAGGACAAGTGATCCTATACCGTATATTATTGTGAACAAAAGCAGCTTTGAGCCGCCTTTATGTGTATACCACCACTCATATGCCGAATCCATATGTCCTGCGAATATAATTCTTTTCTCAGTCTTGCCCGTCGCCTTATACCTGCATATGACATTCGAAGATTCCCTTTTTGGAAAAAGCGGATCTAAAAGTTTTTTGTAAAAAAGGAATTCTACAAGCAGCAAAACTATGGAGACAAATGTCAAAACTGCAGCTATACACTTAAAAGCAAATGAAAGATTGTCTCCGAACCTGCCTGTCAATGCTAATATCATGAGAACAGAAGCGATTATCATCGATATTCCGTCTATCGGTACCCACGACATAAATGCTTTCGGATGCAGGTAAAACTTTTCTCTTTCAACACTGTCTGCTATCGGAGTCATCAGCTTTTCAAGATAATCCTGGGCCTTGCGTTCGCCTTCTTCGCCCGATGGCCTGGGCCCGATTTCCTTGCAGACTTTCTTTACTTCTCTTATCGCAAAATTTGTGCTTTCTCTCACTTTAGAGTCATAATGAGGGTGACTTTCTCTTGCTTTCATTCTTATGCCTCCCTTTTTTGAAATAACTATATTATTTTATCATATTCTAAGGCAACTGTCCACTTGCAGGGAGACATTTTCCCTTTTAATTGACATTTTTGTCAAAAGAATATAAACTATAGGTGAATTTGAGTAAGGAAGATATTATGGCTATACATGTAACAAGAAGAGAATTGAAAATTAAATCACGTCTCCTTATTGCATTGGCGGCAATCTTTGGTATTTTCGGGTTGCTCTATCTTATTTTATGCCATGACGGCAGTTACAATGAAGTTAAAATCGCAAGCAAAGATGCGATAGAAACAACTACTCTTGTTCAGGAAGAAAAGGCAGAGAAAGAAGAAAACGATTCAAATGAAGCAGAAGAAGGGGAAGAAGAGACAAGCGGCGAAGATGAAAGCAGTCCTGCCTTGTCGGTCAATTGGTCAAATTATGATGCTCTTGAGCAGCTTCAGGGAGAAAACTGGTCTTTGACCCTCATAAATCAGAACTATTCTGTCGGAAAGTCCTATTCACCGAACTTAAGTCCGCTAATAAGCGGGTCATCAATAACCGCCGATTCAAGAGTCAGCGAAGCATATGAAAAGATGTATAAAGCTGCGCAATCTGATGATATTATCTTAACTCCTTATTCAGCGTATACAAGTTATGCAAAACAGCAAAGCAACTTTGACAGCAAGGTCAATTCCTTTATGGTTCAGGGTATGAATCAGGAAGAAGCTACAGAAAGCGCACTCAAACGTGTCGATCCGGGAGGATGCAGTGAAAACAATGCCGGCATTGCAGTTGACATCATCAGCGCAAGTTCCGGTTTTGCATCAACCAATGAATATGCATGGCTGGCAGAAAATGCCCATAAATACGGATTCGTACTTCGTTATCCTGAAGACAAGACCGATATAACCGGTAAGATCTATCAGCCCTGGCATTGGAGATATGTCGGCAGCGAAGCTGCCATAAGCATGAAAGAGCAGAATCTCTGTCTTGAAGAGTATCTCGGTCTTTCGAACTAATCATGAAAATAAAGGGGGGGCATCACCGGTGCCCTTTTTACAATTTGTAGGTGTCTGATTTGAAAATCGCTAATCTTGAAATAAATAACATTGCCGCACTGGCACCCATGGCCGGAGTGACAGACAGAGCCTTCCGTGAACTTTGTGCCTCGTTCGGTGCTGCATATACGGAAAGCGAAATGATAAGTTCAAAGGGGCTTGAGATGGGAGACAGAAAGTCGCAAAGGCTTGCTTTTTTGTCTGATACTGAAAGGCCCGCAGCAATTCAGATCTTTGGAAACGAGCCGGAAACAATGGCGTCAAGTCTCTCAAAGATTATTGACTTTAAGCCTGATATCATAGATATAAATATGGGATGCCCTGTCCCAAAAATTGCCGGTCACGGAAGCGGCGCTGCTCTTATGAAAGAGCCTCTTCTTTCCGAGAAGATTATATCATCCGTTGCAGCAGCTTCCCCGGTTCCGGTGACAGTTAAAATACGCACGGGCTGGGACCCGGACAATATAAACGCTCCGGAGTTTGCAAAGATGGCAGAATCTGCAGGTGCATCAGCCATTATCGTGCACGGCAGGACCAAGTCCCAGATGTATGCGCCTCCGGTTGATACGGAGACAATAGCAAAAGTGAAAAGAAGCGTTTCCATACCTGTAATTGCAAACGGTGATATAACGGATGAGCAATCTGCAATGCTTATGCTTGAAAAGACAAACGCTGACATGCTCATGATAGGCAGAGGAGCGCTTGGCAACCCATGGATATTCTCACGAATAAATGCATATTACAAAGTAGGACGCATCATTCCGCCACCGCCGGTGAGTGAAAAGATGCGTGTAATGATAAAACATATCGAAAAACTATGCGAATATAAAGGTATGGATGTAGGTATCAGAGAGGCAAGAAAACATGCCGCATGGTATACAAAGGGACTTCGGGGAGCTTCAAAATACAGAAATTCCTTAAGTCAACTTTCAAGCCTTGACGAGCTCAAAGAACTGGCATATATGATATACAAAGAAAATGAATGAGCCCTCCGACGGAAGGCTCATTTTTTCTTTTCTAATTCTTATTCTTCTTCGTCTGTCTCCTGATCATCAGAAAGGTCAAACTCCAATTCCTGTCCGCAATTGGGACATTCAGCCTCACCGTCAAGAATTGATTCCTCAGAGAAGCAAACTGTTTCGTGGCAATTAGGACATTCTACCTCATAGAGTTCGCAGTTATGGTCATGGCCACATTCACATTCATCTTCATCAAGAACATCATAAATGAAATCTTCAAGATATCCGAGATCTTCATCAACTTCATCAAGCTGATCTGTCATAAGACCTACTTCATCATCCAGATCACTTACCGTAAGTGCCATATCCTCAAGTATATCGAGGATAGCATCAATTACTTTTCTTTCTTTGCTGTCTTCAAGCTCCAGGCCTTCTACAAAGCCTTTAAGGTGAGCTACCTTTTCAGTGATTGTCATCATAAAAGCACCTCCTTATTTTGCTCTTGACATATATTCGCCTGTACGTGTGTCAATATTGATTAACTCTCCCTCATCGATAAAGAGAGGTACATTAATCTCTGCTCCGGTTTCAAGAGTTGCGGGTTTTGTAGCATTGGTTGCTGTATTGCCTGCAAATCCGGGATCTGTCTTTGTAACCTTTAATGTTACAAAAGTTGGTGGTTCAAGTCCGAAAACGTTTCCTTTGTATGAAAGGACTTTACAAATCATTTCTTCCTTTACAAACTTGAATGAATCAGGCAGATCTGAAGCTGCGATAGGTGTCATTTCATAAGTTTCTGTATCCATGAAATAATAGATGTCACCATCGCTGTATGAATATTGCATATCTTTTCTGTCAATAAAAGCTGTCGGGAATTTTGATGTCGGGTTGTAACTCTTTTCTACAACAGCACCTGTTATTACATTCTTTGTCTTTGTTCTTACAAAGGCAGCGCCTTTACCCGGCTTAACATGCTGGAATTCTACAACCTGTAATACTTGTCCGTCTTCCTCAAATGTTACTCCGTTTCTGAAATCGCCTGCTGAAATCATTGGATTATTCCTCCGTTTTCTTCTATCATTTTCAAAGTTATTTTACAATAAAGATAAGTATATTTCAAGTGTTTTGCCAAAATCACGGAACAATTATATAACTTCCGATTTCCGAATCGGAGAGATTTGTATAAAAATCCGTATCTTCGCTCAGCTCATGGACTGTCATTATGACATTCAGTGTTGTAAAGTTGTTGGCCGCACTGCTTTTGAGACTGAGATATTCCTTTTCTACGTCCTCTATATAGTCATCTGTTTTTTTCATAAGAGGAGAGCATGCCGCTGCCGCGGTATCGAAAAGGCTTCCTCCGTATCTGTCCTCATCGCTGCCGTTGATTCCAGCTAAATCGGTTCCGACTACCACGGGGCAGTTATCTGCTGCTCCTACAGCTGCCTCTATAAATGAACAAAGTACTGCATTTTTGCTGACATCCTCATCAAAGACAGGCATATTTGTGCTTGAAACCGGGAATTTTACAGACTGCAGATATATGGCATCAACTCCGAGATCTTTTATCTCGGAAATGATTTTGCAA
The DNA here is from genome assembly GCA_937884995.1 of uncultured Clostridia bacterium. Classification (GTDB taxonomy): domain Bacteria; phylum Bacillota; class Clostridia; order Oscillospirales; family Acutalibacteraceae; genus Fimenecus. The sequence goes on along the minus strand of CAKZZL010000029.1, from coordinate 46,455 downwards.
AGATAGCTTGTTGACTTTTCATTGCTTGGATCCAGCCACACTCTTCCGCCAAGCGCAGGAGCCTTGTCAAACCAGATAGTGGTCTTTTCTGTATCTGCATAAACGTAAGCTCCGAGTTTCTGCGGAGCCTTTGAATCCTCAAAGCAATATACTCTCGCTACCAGGATAAGGTTCTCGTTATGGATTTTATTTATGACTTCCTTGCTGATTTTGTTTTTACCCTCAGGCGACTCAGTTTCATAATCCGATGGGTAAAGGATATCCCCATCTTTATCCTTAAAGTCCAACATAACCGCATTCAGTCCGTTTTTTATCGCATCATCGAGAGCAATTTCCAAATCCGTATCACTTTTTATGCTTTCATTTGACAAAAGAATTCCTCTTATTGTCCCGATATTATCTGCAGATAAACGCCTTTCCTGCTCCCCGGCAGCATCCGATATCGGACGATTGGAAAGGTTAAAGCAAATCGAAGCAACTATAAAGGCAATCACAAATATGAGAACCAGAGAAACAACTATAACTATCTTGTTGTTTCTCTCTTTTTTCTTCATTTTTCGGCTTTCTCCTATTGCATAGGTTGTACCTCTGACAGTAGGATACTTTTTAGAAAACTTATAATAACCTTTCAGTTTTCTGTTGGACTGCTCATCATTTTTCATTCTTATTTCCTATCTATACATTAGCGGCAAAGCCCGAAAAAGCCAATGATAAAATTGCCGTGTAAATCAAAAGTGCAGGTGTTCCCTTAAAAGGTTTCGGTATAGATGCATTCATATCAAGTCTTTTCAGGCCTTCATTTATCAGCACAACAGCGATAACGAAAGCAAGGCCTGCGCCAATGCCGGATGCTATACTCTCCAAAACCGAGAAAGCCGATTTGTAATTTATAAAGGGAACAGCCATAACAAGTGTATTAAAAGCTGCAATGCCTATTCTTCTTATGGTTCTCGGTGATGTTTTTCCGTGCAAAAGCACAAATAGCATTGTAATCGCGTAAACTGTTAAAAGGACAAGTGCAAATATAAGTCCGTGTGCGGGTTCTGAAGATTTATGGATGAATGGAATCTTTTCCAAAAATACACAAATCGCGGATACAATCGTTGTAAAGTAGGTGATGAAAACTGCAAGCGGCAAAAGCTGTCTGGGCTTTGCGCTCATCCTTACGGCTTCACTGATTCCGTAGCCGCCGCTGAATATAAGATTCTGTATAATCATCACATAAAATGCCGCCGATATCATTTCCAGAAAGATTGACATTAGTCATCACCTTCCTTTCCGTGTTCCTGCATATCCGCATTTTCTTTTGTCTCTGTTTTCGTGTTTTCAAGTTCTTCAAGCATATCGAAGAAATCGTCCAGATAAGTCCGATCCTCGACAGGTCTGGTACGTGTGGAAGGGATTTCTTTTTCTTGTCTTTTCTTCTTTTTTGTTTCTTTTTTCTTCTCTTTCTTTTCTTTTACTTTAACTTCTTTTTCTTTAATCTGTTCTGCAAGACTTATGTCTTCACCGTTTTCAATTTCAAAATCGTCTGCCATCATTTCTCTTATGGAGCCTCTGAGTGAACGATGTATCTCGGATGTATCAAATCCTTTGTCGGGATTCTCATTCGGGAAGTATTTATATATTATAGTTTTAAGTCCTGCTGCCATAAATCCCAGCAGCATAATACCTCCGAAAGGTAATAGCATAGTAGAGAACTTAAGAGGCATCTTAAGTTCTATTCCCGCGAAACTGCCGTTGCCGAGAACTTCACGTATTATCCCGACAACTATCGCTATAACGCCGTATCCGAGTCCTACGAAAAGAGCATCATTGAAGCTGTCTCGCGGATTATTTTTTACTGCAACTCTCTCACAATGAAGAGCTATCAGAGAATTAATTGCCATAAGCGGCAGGAATATGCCGAACTGGTTATATATTTCTGCATTGCTCTTGTAAATAATCAAAGCAAATGGGAATACCACAACAATTCCCAAGATAAAGTATATGGGTACACGCCAATATCTTCTTATTTTTTTAAGGAAAAGGGAAGTAAAAAGTTCAGATACAATGAGTTGAATCAATGTAATGACTGCCAGGATTGCAGAAGATTTAAGAGTTGTCGCAATTGCGACAACGGGGCAAAGTCCTACTGCTTCTAAAAGCAGTGGGTTAATCGTAATTGCATTTCTTCGTATGTTTTGATTTGTCGCTTTATTCTTCACTTTCCGCACCTCCCGACTCCTCAGATGATGCTTCTGTATCATCCTCAACGGGAGCATCCGGAATTTCATCCAATATCTCCTTGGGCACTATTGTCTCTTTTTCGCTTTCTGTTTCATTTTCGCTTGCATTTACTATGGCCTTCTTTTCAAACCCGAGCAGTGGCAATGCATCAAACATGCTTGAAAGAGCCTCAATTATAATTATGCCGAAAATAGTAGCTTCCTGTGCACTGCTTGTATATCGCAGTGCCATGCAAATTACGCCACCCGCAAATCCCCAAAGCACCTTGGAAAAAGTCCTTGTTGGCTGTACAGATGGGTATGTCATAAAAAATACAGCTGCAAAAAGAATCCAGCCTCCGCATAACTCCATAACAAGGGAAGCTATTCTGTCAGATGCAATTCTCGGAAACAGCAAAGCCATAATTGCGACAGCAAGTATATATGTCCATGCCGCTATGCTGTTTTTAGGTCTTCTGATCGTAAGATACAAAAGGACTCCTATAAGAATAAGGCTGCAGCCTGCACCGATTGCAGAAGGTATCTGTCCTGTAAGGACTTCGAATATTTTTAACGAATTTGTTCCTATTGATATCTTTTGCGTAAGCATCTGAGAAATGGATTGTCCGCTTTCATGCGTTTCAAAATATGAATCATATATCGGCTCAGGATACGAGAACATCCTTTCTTTCCAGCATATTGACAAAAAGCACGCTGTTACGGCAGCAGGCACAAAAGGTGTATTCCTTGCAGTTCCGAAAGGCAGATAACAGACGAAGATTGCAAATCCCGCACTTATAACGGCCATATACCATGTCGCATTTATCGGCAGAAGCAATGCTATCATCAGACCTGTAACCAGTGCGGACAGATCCCTCTTCGGATAGTCGCTGGCAAAGATCTTTTCGCAGACAAATTTGGATATAACGCAGGTAGCGGCACTGATTGCAATCAATAGAGCTGCCTTCATCCTATAGTTATATACGGCATTGGCGCACACTGCCAAAAGCATAATGATATAGTCTACCATTATGCCTTTTGTTTCAATATATGCCTTCGGCTTTTGGATTTTATCAAACTCTGCCAAAATATATCTCCTACTTACAGAAATTTCTTTCCGCTCTTTCCTTGTATTGCGCTACAGTGGCTTTCCTGTCATCACTGGAGAAGATTGCACTGCCCGACACAAAGACATTTGCTCCGGCTTTTGCTGCAATCTCTATCGTCTCCGCATTGATTCCTCCGTCCACCTCAATATCTATATCAAGGCATCGTTTTCTTATCTCTTCTCTGATTTCTCTGACTTTATCCATCATGTCACACATAAAGGACTGTCCTCCGAATCCGGGCTCAACTGTCATGACAAGAACCATTGAGAGCTCATCAAGATAAGGCATCAAAAGCGATGCCGGTGTTCCGGGTTTTATTGCTATTGCTGCTTTTACTCCGTTTTCTTTTATCTTTTGGATAGTTTCTTTAACCGGGGAATCACTTTCAATATGAAAACTGATTAAATCAGCGCCTGCCTTGGAAAAATCCTCAATGTATTCAATGGGATTGCTGATCATAAGGTGAACATCAAAGGGGACAGTTGTATATTTCTTTATGCACTTAACTACCGGAGCACCCAGTGTAATGTTTGGAACAAAGTGTCCGTCCATGACATCAATATGCATAAGTTCAACACCGCAATCTTCCATACATTTCAGCTCTTGCGCCATTATTCCGTAATCACATGAAAGTATGGAAGGTGATATTTTAATCATTGCCATTTCCCCCTAAAGATAACTAACTTATTTTAGCATATATTATGATATATTACAACAAAAAGCCATGAACATATCATTGTGATTATACGATAAAAGCCACGATATTACAATGATTGCCTGCTTAATCGCATGCAAAGGCAACAGCTTTATATGGCTCCCTAAAACATTGTCCTCACAAGGAAAACAAAAATCTTCTCAGCCCGTTTATATAGACTGAGAAGACTCTTTTTACTAATTCATTTTCCTGAAATTGCAATTTGGAACCAGGCGCTTAAGGAACTCTCTGCACTCTTCAGGTTTAAGTTGTGGAATTGAGTTTATTTCTCTTTCCAAACTTTCATCATCTATACGAAGCGGTGCAGTTACGAAGATTTTATCATTTTGTGTTTTCCTGCGTCCATCCAGTTCTTCCTCGAGAGAGAGCTCTTCATAAAGTTTTTCTCCCGGTCTTAGTCCGGTGAACTGGATTTCTATATCCTTATATGGTTCAAAGCCTGAAAGCCGTATAAGGTTTTCTGCCAGATCGATTATCCTTACGGGCTCTCCCATATCAAGGACAAATATTTCTCCGCCTTTTGCAAGGCCTCCTGCCTGGACAACTAATTGGGATGCTTCCGGTATCGTCATAAAGTATCTGGTTATATCCGGATGCGTAACTGTTATCGGACCGCCATGCTCAAGCTGCTCTTTGAATATCGGGATAACACTGCCGTTTGAGCCCAAGACATTGCCAAATCTTACTGCAGCAAATTTCGTGCCTTTTGATATCTTGCTGAAATGCTGAATCGTAAGTTCCGCAACTCTCTTTGTGGCACCCATGACATTCGTGGGATTTACTGCCTTGTCCGTTGAGAGCAATATAAAGTTCTTAACTCCATATTCATCTGCGCATTTCGCCGTATTGTATGTGCCCAACACGTTATTCTTGACCGCCTCATAAGGATTATCTTCCATAATCGGCACATGCTTATGAGCTGCTGCATGGAAGACGGAAGAAGGATGAAATTCTTCAAAAACTTCTCTGAGTCGTTCTATATCTCTTACAGAACCTATGCGTATATCTATCTGAGGTGCTCCGTGATATCTTCTGTCCATTTGCAGTTTCAGTGTAAATGCATTATTTTCATAGATATCAAAGACAACTATTCTTTCCGGAGCATATCTTGCAATCTGTCTGCAAAGTTCTGATCCTATGGATCCGCCGCCGCCTGTTACGAGGACGGTCTGGCCGGTAAGATATTTACAAACTTCGGTATCGAGCTTTATTTCGGGTCGTGAGAGCAGGTCAATAACGTCAACTTTACGTATTCTCTCAGATATTTTATCATTAATTCCGGTAAGCTCATCTATGTTAGGAGCGGTTTTCAGGTTGCATCCCGTCTTAACCGCAATCTCAAGAATTTCTCTCTTTCTTGCAGCATCTGCGGATGGTATGCAAAATATGATTTCATTGATATCATATTTTTTTACAAGCGCAGGCATTTGTTCAATTGTGCCACCGACTTTAACACCGCGGATATATGAGCCGATCTTGGCCTCGTCATCATCAACAATTACAACCGGAGCTCCGAATTTAAATCCCGACAGGCTCATTTCATGTAAGATTGCAGAGCCCATATCTCCGGCCCCTATAATCATGATTCTCTTATTGGCTTCTCCCCTTCGTCTTTTGCTGTCAGAACGAAAGGCTCTGAAAAGCGTATATGCGGTTCTGAAGCCAACACAAAGGAATGTGATAATCATTAGCGCATCTATATATACCGCAAACTGAGGATGATGATATATTTCTCTGTTTTTAATTATCAGCATTTCAAGAACATACTTTTGAAATGCCCACGTCAAGACTGTGCCTAAGCTTGCACAAAATACTACATTTACAACTTCATAAAAGCCCATGTATTTCCACATGTTCTGATATAACTTGCGGGTTGCGAAAAGGGATATATATATCAATGTTGCAATGGGAGTACCTATGAACAGCCACTGGACTTCCTGTCTTGTCAGCGAAAAAATTTCATGCAAAAAGACGCAGAAAAAATATGACCCATTAATTATAACTATATCAGCTAACAGGAATAAAATGTTTTGGAGTTTTCTTTCGCCGAAAAATTTGTTCACTTTATGTCACCTCCGACGCAAAGATATTTTACTCTAAAAACACACCTTTGTCAACGAAAGACGCCTCTCTCTGCCTTTACTTTGTGCATAAATAATGATAAAATTCAAATAAGATTTATTAGTTGCGGAGTTAAATTATGATTGGTTTAGGCAAATGGAAAGGCGAGGTTGACACCCCTGTTATGAGTGGCAGCGCAACCGTTGATATTTATGACAAAGGCGGAGAATATGCTTTCGATGTTGAGATTGAGGGCATGAAGAAACTGCCCAAGTTTTCCGTTTATGACATTGTCGAGGGAGAAGACTCTCTCTCAGGTAAAGCTACTATCAAAGTTATGGGTGGTATACATGCGGAAATATCCGTTAAGTTTACAGGAGAAAAGAAAGACAGATTCGAGGGATATATAAAGCTGCCTATGCTCGGTACCGTACCCATTAAAAACGGCAGAAGAGTGGACTGATGTCAGAAAAGAAATGTCCTTATGCAAAAAATGCGGCGGCTGTCAGCTCTTAAACCTGACATACGGGGAACAACTGAAGCACAAGCAAAGAACTGAAATTCTGCTTCTCGGCAAGTACGAAAAAGTAAGGATATAACGGAAATACACAGAATATGCTATATAAAACAAGAGGATAGAAAATGATATACCTTGATCATGCAGCTACGACAAGAACTGATCCTGCTGTAGCCGAAGAAATGACTAAATGGCAAACTGAATTATATATGAACCCGTCTGCATTTTACCAGCCTGCTGTCAGGGTCAGGATGAAGATTGATGAAGCAAGGCGGAAAATAGCAGGATTCTTAAATGTAAATCCTGCAGGAATCTATTTTACAAGCGGCGGGACAGAATCAGATAACTGGGCAATACGCAGCGCCGTTGAGGCAAATTCCGCAAAGGGTAGGCATATAATCACATCATCAGTTGAACATCCTGCTGTGCGCAACACTATGAGATATCTGGAGACAAAGGGCTTTGAAGTTACAAAACTGCCGGTTGATAAATATGGCAGCATCTCTGCAGAAGACCTAAAAAAAGTAATTCGCGATGATACCGTTCTTGTTTCAATTATGCATGCAAATAACGAGCTGGGCACAATAGAGCCGTTGGAAGAAATCGGTGAAATTACTGCGGAAAGAGGAGTTCTCTTCCATACAGATGCAGTTCAAACTTTTGGCCATATACCGATTAATGTTGAAAAATGCCGGATTGATCTTCTCAGCGCCAGTGCTCATAAATTATATGGTCCCAAGGGAATAGGTCTTCTGTACATAAATCCCGGCATCAAATTCGGGTCCATGCTCTTTGGAGGAAGACAGGAAAAAGGGCTGCGTCCGGGAACTGAAAATGTTTCTTCAATTATAGGATTTGCCAAGGCAGTCGAAATAGCAAGCAATAGAATGGAAGAAGATGCTAAAAGGGAATCAGCACTGAGAGATAAATTTGAGGAAGCTCTGATTAACAATATCCCAAAAATTAAAATAAACAGCGGAGCATCTGCCCGCCTTCCCGGAATAATTAACCTGACCTTCCCCGGAATTGAAGCCGAACCCCTTCTTATATTGCTTGACAGCAACGGAATATGCGCATCAGCAGGGAGTGCCTGCAGTGCAGGAGCAATAGAAGCATCACATGTGCTTTTGTCTGCGGGGCTCACAAACGAAGAAGCAAAAAGAACAATACGTTTCAGTCTGGGCAGAGAAAACACGGACGAAAATATAGAGAAAACAGTAAAACTGTTGAAGGAAATTTTTATTGAAAAAGAGGAACACCGATGAAAAAAGTAGTAGTTGGCATGTCCGGCGGAGTGGATTCCTCCGTTTGCGCTCTCCTGCTTAAAGAGCAGGGATATGAAGTTATAGGCGCTACTATGCAGATTTGGCAGCCTGAGGAATGCAGCATTGAAAGAGAAGGCAGCTGCTGCGGCGCCTCTGCTGTTGAGGATGCAAGAGCTGTAGCTGAATGTCTTGGAATCCCATATTATGTAATGAATTTCCGGGAAGAATTTGAAAAAGAGGTCATTGACCGCTTTACCGGTGAATATTTGAAAGGAAGAACCCCCAATCCCTGCATTTATTGTAACCAATTGATTAAGTGGGGAGCATTTCTGGAGCGTTGTAAAAAGCTGGGCGCCGATTACATCGCTACAGGTCATTATGCAGGGGTTATACAGCTTCCCTCGGGAAGATATACAATAAGCAAATCAGCAACTCCCGAAAAAGACCAGACTTATGTTCTATATAATCTGACACAGGATCAACTGGCCCACACGCTTATGCCCGTGGGTGCCTATCAAAAGCCCCAAATACGTGAAATAGCAAAAAAAGCGGGACTGCCCGTAGCAGGTAAAAGGGACAGTCAGGATATTTGCTTTATTCCTGACGGGGATTATGCTTCATTTGTCTTAAAAGAAAGAGGTACTCTCGGAACGCAGGGAAATTTTGTGGATATGAACGGTAATCTTATGGGTCCTCACAAAGGAACCGCCAACTATACGATAGGTCAGAGAAAGGGACTTGGCATAGCAGCAGGAAAACGGGTTTATGTGTGCGATATAGACTTAAAAACCGGGGATGTCACTCTGGGTACTGATGATGATTTATACAAAGACAGGCTTACTTTTGACACTATCTGCTATATGGGAGAAGAAGTTTTTTCGGAAGAAGAAAGCTACCTTGCTAAAGTACGCTATTCACAAAGTTCAGTTCCCTGTAAAGTAAAATATATCGATAAGGACAATGTAGAAGTTATTTTTGATAAACCTGTACGGGCAGCAACTCCCGGTCAGGCTGTAGTGCTATATAAGGATGGATGGATCGCAGGAGGCGGAACCATCAGAAAATAGCATTTTATATATCGATAAGTGATATATAATCAAAAGGAGAAAGTGTTTAGTTGAAAAATAACTACGAAAACTGCTTTTGAGCACAAGCAAATTTGTGAAAGATTTACAATTGTCTTCAACTGAAAAATATGATAAAATAGCGAAGCAAATCAAGAAAGGACCTATCACGGCGGCTATGTCTTAAATACTTCTCCGTTTGTGATTATCCGAAAATATAACACTGAATCGCGTGTAGCCATTGGCGTAAAACCAGCTGATGGATACACGCTATTTTTATGAAAGGAACTAATCTTTGTGGAAGAAAAACAAAATCAATTTTTAGCTGAAGAAAAAATCGGCAAACTCATGAAGAAATATTCTATTCCCTGTATTATATCTCTTTTAGTCGGTGCTTTATATAATATTGTGGATCAGATTTTTATCGCTAATGCAGCTTATCTCGGATCTTATGGTAATGCTGCTAACACGGTGGTTTTCCCTCTTACGGTCATTGCTTTGGCAATTGCGGTAATGATCGGTGACGGCTGCTGTGCTTTCGTCAGCCTGAGCCTTGGCAAAAAAGAAACCGAAAGAGCCAAAAAAAGTGTGGGCAATTCGATAATAATGGTAATAGTCTCGAGCTTGATTCTTTCTGCAGTCTATTTGATTTTCAGCAATCAAATCATTGCTCTCTTCGGAGGCACAGTCAATGCAGAAACTTTCAGGCACTCAAAAGAGTATTTCTTTTATATCTCTCTTGGAATTCCGTTCTATATGTTCGGTCAGGCTATGAATCCCATCATCAGAGCAGACGGCAGTCCCAGGTTTGCTATGGCATCCACACTTGCCGGTGCCATAATAAACATCGTGCTTGATCCTGTTTTTATATTTGCTTTTAAATGGGGCATGATGGGTGCGGCCGTTGCTACCGTTCTCGGACAGATAGTGACTGCTCTTCTGACAATCAGTTATATAATCCACATGAAGCTGGTAAAGCCCTGTGTAGCAGATTTTAAGATGGAAATGGGCATCTGCCGGAAAACTCTTGTGCTTGGTATTACCAGTTTTCTGTCGCAGATCTCTTTGGTTGCGGCAATGGCTGCAATCAACAATATGATTCGCAAATATGGCGCACTTGACCCCGTTTTCGGTCAGGAAGAATATGCGCAGATACCAATGGCAGTTGTCGGTATTGTCATGAAATTCTTCCAAATCGTTATTTCAATCGTTGTTGGCATGGCAGCCGGATGCATTCCGGTTGTTGGATTTAACATGGGAGCCGGAAAGCGAAATCGTGTCAAGAAACTTTTCACAAAGCTTCTTTTGGCAGAAGCTGCTGTCGGGCTTGCGGCATTGCTTATTGTGGAAATTTTCCCTCAAGGACTTATTAATATCTTCGGTGCGGCAAATGAAAGCTCATACTATACTGATTTTGCAATCAAAGCCTTCCGTATCTATCTTTGCATGATGATATTTGCCTGCGTGAACAAAGCCTGCTTTATCTTCCTTCAGGCAATGGGAAAAGCGGCGCAGTCGACTGCTCTTTCCATGATTCGTGAGATAGTTTTCGGCGTAGGTTTTGCTCTGATTTTACCAATATTCTTTGGTCTTGACGGTGTTTTATATTCTATGCCTTTATCGGATATTCTTACTTTTATAATTGCTCTCTTTTTGATAAGAAGGACATATATAGAGCTGATATCTGATAATAATATTTAATACAGCCGCTCTTATGATAAAATGATTTACAATATATTTCAAAAAGTCTATAATTGAACCATAACTTATAGGAAAATTTCTCATTTTCTTTTGATTTCCAAAGAAAGGTATAACGTGGTAAGGCTATGTTTGAAATAAAAAATGACTCTTTTTATATGGACGGTAAACCCTTTCACATTTATTCCGGTGCCATACACTACTTTCGTGTATTCCCCGAATACTGGAAAGACCGGCTTTTAAAATTAAAAGCTGCAGGGTTCAATACGGTTGAAACATACATGCCATGGAATCTTCATGAGCCAAAGCCCGGATGCTTTGACTTCTCCGGAATGCTGGACATAGAAAACTTTCTTGAAACAGCAGAAAGACTTGGCATATATGCTATTGTCAGACCCGGTCCGTATATATGTGCTGAATGGGACTTCGGCGGTTTGCCTGCCTGGCTGCTGAAGGATAAAAATATGCAAATACGATGCAGTTACCCGGGATTTATAGAGGCAGTTGATCGATACTATGCTGAAATTATGCCGCGTCTGAAAGCCCATCTTCATGCAAACGGCGGCAATATTATAGCCATGCAGATAGAAAACGAATATGGATCATACGGCAATGACAAAAACTACTTAAGGCATATAAAGGGGCTCATGCCTGAGGAAGCTTTGCTCTTCACATCAGACGGAAACACAAAAAACATGATATCGGGAGGCTCTTTGCCGGGCGTATACAAAGTCCTGAACTTCGGCTCAGGCTCAAGAAAAGCCTTTGATCTACTGAATGATTTTGAACACTTCGGTCCGAATATGTGCGGTGAGTTTTGGTGCGGCTGGTTTGATTTCTGGAGAGGCCCGCACCACAAAAGGGATCCCGAAGAAGTTGTTGATGAGATTCGTGGCTTTTTAGAAAAAGATGCAAGTTTTAACATATATATGTTCCACGGAGGTACAAATTTTGCTTTTACTGCGGGTGCCAATCAAAATCCGGGCAAGGGATATGAGCCTGACGTAACCAGCTATGACTATTGCGCCCTTCTTACCGAGTGGGGGGACTACACGCCGGCATATTATGCAGTCAGAGAACTTTTATGTGAAGCACAGTCAATAGACATGCCACCTCTTTTACCTCGTCCTCAATGCCAAAAAATAGGTAAAGTAAAGCTTGATAAATCTGCTTCATTTTTTGACAATCTGACAATTCTCGGAAAGCATTATATAAATGCTGTTCCGGAAAGCATGGAATATTTCGATCAAAATTTCGGTATGATATATTACGAGACTTATTTAAACGGCAATTATCCTGACAGTTTTCTGGAATTAAAGAACGTACATGACTTTGCTTATCTATACATAGATGATAATCTCAGCTTGAAGGTTGACCGTACCCTTTACAGCCGAAAAAATGATCAGAAGAACGGGATAAATCTCCCCGCCTTCAGCGGAAGTCGTAAAATTTCTGTTCTTGTAGATACTATGGGGCATGTTAATTACGGGTCCGAAATGCTTGATAGAAAAGGTATAAGCGACATATATCTTGATATCCAAAGACTTACGGGCTTTGATATATATACCATTCCTCTTGATAAGCTTTCTGAACTGACGTTTGATGATAAAGAAAGAAATGAATACCCGATTTTTCTAAGCGGTCATTTTAAGGCTGAATCAAAGTCAGATACTTTTGTTCATCTTGACTCATTCAGCAAAGGCTATGTCTTCGTTAACGGCTTTAATCTCGGAAGATATTGGAATGTCGGACCTCAAAAATCTCTGTATATACCGGGGCCCTTGCTGAAGGAAGATAACGAAATTATCATTTTGGAAATGGAAAACTGCAGATCAAGAGAAGTATTAATAAGTGACAAGCACGATCTTGGCTAAATAAACTTAGCCGGTGGGGAAGTTCTCCCTCACCGGCTTTTATATATCTCTTCATTTTACGCCATCTCTGCCAATTCAAATATGAGCTTTTCACTCTTCTCCCATCCAAGGCAGGGGTCTGTTATGGATTTGCCGTATTGTCCTTCGCTTATATTCTGACAACCGTCCTCAATATAGCTTTCTATCATAAGGCCTTTAACAAACTTTGATATTTCAGGATTGTATTTCCTGCTGTTCATAACCTCTTTTGAGATTCTTATCTGCTCCAGATATTTTTTACCTGAATTCGCATGATTTGTATCGATAATGACAGATGGATTTTGCAGATTTGCCTTCTTATACTTATCCAAAAGTCTGACAATATCCTCATAATGATAATTGGGAAGGGACTGACCATGCTTATTCACATATCCTCTGAGTATTGCATGTGCCAGGGGATTTCCTTTTGAATGTGCCTGCCATCCACGGTATATAAAGCTGTGTCCCTGCTGAGCCGCTGTAATTGAGTTTATAACTATATCAAAATCTCCGCTGGTCGGGTTTTTCATTCCGACCGGTACCGCCACACCGCTTGCAGTAAGTCTGTGCTGCTGGTCTTCAACAGATCTCGCTCCGACTGCAACATATGAAAGTATATCATCCAAATATTTGTGATTTTCCGTATAGAGCATTTCATCAGCGCATGTAAAGCCGGTTTCATTGAGTACCTTCATGTGAAGTTCCCTGATTGCAATAATTCCCTTAAATAGGTCCGGCTTTTCGTTCGGATCCGGCTGATGAAGCATACCCTTGTATCCGGAGCCTGTGGTTCTCGGCTTATTGGTATATACTCTTGGTATGATATATATCTTATCTTTAACCTTTTCCTGAACTTCTGCAAGCCTGCACATATAGTCAAGGACACTTTCCTCTCTGTCTGCTGAGCATGGCCCTATTATCAGCAGGTACTTGTCTGACTCACCCGTAAATATTTTCCTGATTTCTTCGTTTCTCCTGTCAACGACTTTTTGCATTTCACCGGTCAACGGATATAACTTTTTTGCTTCCATGGGGATGGTGAGTTTTTTTTCAAAATCCATATTCATCATAAGAATTTTCTCCAATCTATTTATCAAAGTATGCTCTGCGCTTTGTGGACAATCTCATCTTTTCGCGCAAACCTTCTCTGTCTTCTTTATTTAAGAGATTTCTGATTTCCTCGAATTCACGTATAAAGACATCCATTTCCTTTATGAGAACATCTTTATTCAAAAGGAAGAGGCTGCTCCACATCTCATCATTGATATTTGCGATTCTAGTAAGGTCTCTGAATGAGTCACCCGTATAATCTGCAAGATGCTCATTGTCACTGCATGTCATAAGTGATACTGCAATACAATGAGTAAGTTGAGACAAAAAGCCTATCATTCTGTCATGCTCTTCGGGTCCCAGCACTGAGATATTGGCAAAGCCTAAAAGTTTTCCTAACTCTTTGCACCACTCAATAGCTTCTTTTGTGTTCTTTTCTGTTGGAACAACGATATAGTTTGCGTCTCTGAAAATGCGATCGTCTGCATTTTCAACACCGTAAACTTCCCGTCCTGCCATTGGGTGCGCGGCAATAAACTCGACTCCCTCCTTGAGGATTTCCTGAATCTCATAAACGATACACGACTTTACGCCTGTTACATCTGTGATTACCGCACCATCTTTGATGAGATCCTGATAATCATTTATCCATGATTTAAATACATCCGGATATAGAGCAAAAATAATCACATCCGCACGCGATACGATCTCTTCATTAACATAGCTGTATCCCTCATCAATCATTCCGTTTTCAAGTGCATAATCGATAGAGGACTGTTTTGCATCTATTGCTGCAATACTAAAACCCAGTCTCTTAAGGGCTTTTGCATAACTGCCCCCTATAAGGCCTAAGCCGACTATGAGAATTTCTCTCCTATAAATCAAATCCATCTTTTTTTACCTCTATGCCAAGACTCTCTATCATATCAAAGAACGACGGAAGACTTTTGGATACTGCCTCTGCACCATCCAGTTCTCCTCCGCATGTGCTTAAAAGAACTGCCATCGCCATTGCTATTCTGTGGTCATTATGACTGTCAATTGCGAGGGCAGGTTTTCTTATTTCACCCTTATACACAGTCATCGTGTCCTCTTTTATATCTGTTTCTATGCCGAATTTTTTCAGTTCTTCTGCCATTGCGGCAGATCTGTCGCTCTCTTTAAGTCTCAATCTTGATGTTCCGCTGAAAACAGCTCCGCCTTTGTATGCCATTGCCATGGCAATGGGACCGAGGTCAGGGCAATCCGAAATATCTATTTTTGCATTTTCAACTTTTAGCTGCTCAAAGATTTCTTTATATACCTTGTCTCCCTGTAGCGAGTTCTCATCAAGTCCGCTTATTTTGACATCCCCGCCTATAAGGTTAAAGGCATCGAGGAAAGCTGCATTGGACCAGTCCCCTTCAACAACCATGTCTTGTCCTTTGTATTTTTGCTTTCCTTTTATATATATAACGTTATCGGACAACTCAACATGAACATTGAATTTACTGAGCGCATCTATGGTCATAAGAACATACGGCTTGCTTTGGAAAGGAGGCCGTATGTTTATTTTGCTGTCTTCCTCCAACAGAGGAAGCGCAAACAAAAGGCCGGATATGAACTGACTGCTGATGAAACCATCCAATATATATTCTCCTGCCTGAAGCTTGCCCCGGACCGTCAGCGTATTTTCTGACAGGTCAAAAGATATACCCTGCTCATCACAAATCTTTTTATATATCTCCAGTGGTCTTTGCATAAGCCTTTCACTGCCGCTAAAGCTTATCTTCTTTCCCGTCAGAAGAGCTATCGGTATCAAAAAGCGAAGTGTACTGCCGCTTTCCCTGACATTTAAGCATATTTCATCCTGCGTTTCCTGACGGCCGCAAAAACTCAGTTTCTTATCGCTGATTTCAAACTGCGATCCAAGTGCTTTCAGGCAGTCAATGCTTGCGAGTATATCCTGCGAAAAGTCAAGATTTTCTATTATGCATTTTTCTTTTGAAAGTGCTGCACAAATCAAAAGCCTGTGAGCCATACTTTTTGACGGTGGCGCCTTTATATTGCCTTTGGCGGTTGATTTCTCAATCCCGTATCTCATTTTTCCCACCCAGATAATCTGCTCCGAAACGTCCTGTCAGAAGATCAGCGATTACAAGCGCTGTCATGCTGTCTATCACGACCCTTGCACGATGTATGATTGCGGGATCGTGTCTGCCCTGAATCTCGATTTCTGCATTTTCTTTTGTCATGAAATTTACTGTCTCTTGTTTCATATATATAGACGGAGTCGGTTTAATTGCAGTTCTGAACAGAATGGGCATTCCGTTTGTTATGCCGCCGTTAACTCCACCATTATGGTTTGTTTTTGTAACGACTTTCCCGTCTTTCATTTCAAACTCATCATTAAAGACGCTACCAGTGCTGTTTACCATATCAAAAGCTGCGCCGAACTGAATTCCCTTAACAGCAGGAATACTGAATACCGCATGGGAAATGAGGCTCTCAACACTGTCAAACCACGGCTCTCCAAGTCCTGCTGGTAAACCTATAACTGCAGTCTCGAGGACTCCTCCCACGCTATCCTTCTTTTGACCTGCGTCCAGGATAAGGTCTTTCATCTTTTGAGCCTTGTCGTTATCAAGCACGGCAAAATCCAGCCCTTCAAGTTGCTCTATATCCTTTTTAAGGTTATCAAAATCTCTGTCACATTCTTTTCCCAGAGACTTTATGTGACTTCCTATATATATACCTTTTTCTTTAAGTGCCGGAGTCAGCAAGGCTCCTGCCGCAACAATGGCTGCAGTGATTCTTCCGCTGAAATGACCTCCGCCACGGTAATCTTCAAAACCTTTATATTTGCAATATGCTGTGTAATCTACATGCCCGGGTCTTGCAAGAAAACGTGTCTTATCATAATCCGAGCTCTTTGTATTTTCATTTTTTATGAGGATAGAAAGAGGAGTGCCGCATGTCTTTCCTTCAAATACTCCGCTCAGAATTGAATAATCATCCGTTTCATTTCTTGCCGTGCCGAGTTTCCCTGCAGGCTTTCTCTTTTTAAGCTGACTGTGAATATATTCATCATCTATTTTGATGCCTGCCGGCAAGCCGTCTATCACAGCACCTATTGCAGCACCGTGGCTCTCTCCGAAAAGTGTTATCGATATATTGTTTCCGAATGTATTTTTCATTCCCTTCACCTTTCCAAAATATGACTCAGTTTCTCTTTTAACTCATCTTCCGTCAATGTTTTCATTGTATATTTTCCGACTTCTTCAACGAAGACTGCCTTGATTCCGTCCTTTAGCATTTTCTTATCATGCATCATTGCCATGACTATTTTGCCCTCATCTGCACTGCAGCTTGTCGGTAAATTAAGTTTTTCGAGTACTTTTTGCAATCTTTCTCTTACCTTATCACTGCACATAGGAAGCATTCCTATCGCAACACACTCTCCATGATAAAAGTCCGTGTTTACTTCTATGGCATGTCCTATGGTATGTCCGAAATTCAATACCCTTCTCAGGCCCTTTTCCTTTTCATCCTGTGTAACCACATCATTTTTTATTTTAAGTGACTCAGTTATTATGTATTCAAGACTTTCATATGGATTTTCGTTTTCAAAAAACTCAAAAAGTTTTTCATTAAAGCAAAGCGCCATTTTAACTGCTTCGGCAAGTCCGTTGTTTATTTGTCTTTGCGGAAGACTTGCAAGAACCAAAGGATCGATTATGACTTTGGAAGGCTGGTAAAAACTGCCCACAATATTTTTTGTGTTCTCGAAATTAATAGCAGTCTTTCCGCCGATTGAAGAATCCACCTGAGATAAAACGGTCGTGGGAATGTTATAAAAGTCAATCCCTCTCATATATATCGATGCAGCAAATCCTGCCAGATCTCCGCATACACCTCCGCCGACCGCAATGACACAATCTTCTCTTGTGAAATTCTCATTCAGCATCTTTGACAATATGCTTTTCAGACTCTCCATGCTCTTGCTGTTTTCACCTTGCTCAATTGTATATATATGCGCATCTAAACATTGGTTTGCAATATTCTGAGCATAAGCAACCGGTACCCCGTTGTCGGTGATTATAAGACTTTTTCTGTCAAGATTTAAATATTGCGAGGCTTTGCTGAGGGAGGCTTCCTCAATAATGATGTCATATGCCTTTTCCCCGGACATTGCTTTTATAACCATAATCAGTCCTCTTTTTTCAAATTAACCAATTTCTTGTATTGACCTATTACTTTTATTATATCGCATTGTTTTTTGAGCGCATCAATCATCTTTTGCCCTTCGGCAGAATTTGCATCGCCCTCAACTTCAGTATAGAAATAATATTGCCATGCATTTTCTTTAACTGATCTGCTTCTCAGGACCTTCATGTTGAAACCGTAATGACTTATTACACTTATTGCCTTAGCCAGTGATCCTGCTGTATCGTTTGCCGTGAACATCAGAATAAAGTTATCGTCTTTCTGAGCTGACATATCAATGGCAGCCTTTGAAAAAACTGCGAATTTTGTAGTGTTCTCGCTTGTGTCATTTATATCATGATCCAGAATCTTCAATCCGAATGTTTCCGATGTTTCCTCGCTCGCTATAGCTGCGACTGTCTTATCTTTCTTCTCTGATACCTGTTTTGCAGCATCTGCAGTGCTTGACACCGCCACCGTATTCCAGCCTTTGCTTTTTATATATTTTTCGCATTGAGTGAGAGCCTGCGGATGGCTGATTACGGTCTTAATATCATCAATATTATCTGTTGTTGCAAGTAAGTTGTGAATTATGGGCAGTGTGTATATACCTGTAACGTGAAGGCTGCCGGAAAATGCCAGATCCATAACGGGACCTACCTCGCCGGCATAGCTGTTTTCTATCGGTAAAACTGCGCAATCACAATCTCCCTTTTCAACACTTTCATATGCATCCGTAAAAGATTGATATGAGATAGATGTTGCCTGCTTAAAAATATATTTTGCAGCTATCTGAGCATAAGCGCCCTGTGTGCCGTTGAAGGCTACCCTCATTCCTTTGTTTAAGTTATATTGATATCTTTTTGAGACCTCCATCATGCTTTCCACAAGTTCAACATAATAAACGCCTATCTCTTTATCTTCAATTTGTGACTTTGCAGCAGATAAAACTCTTTCTTCCTGCGCTGCATCATAAATGGGCAGTCCATGCTCTTTTTTGTATGCTGCCACCTGTTTGACAGCTGCCATACGTTCCTTAAAAAGCCCGGCGATCTTCTCGTCTGTCTTTTTTATTATCTCTCTGGCCTCTTTTAACTGATTGTCCATAGTTCTTCCTTTCAAAAAAAATAACAGCGATTCTGCATATACAGAACCGCTGTTTTTATTGTAAGTTAATATATGCTTACACTCACTTTGATTCTGTATTTTGTGCGCAAAAACAAAAGCCCGCATAAAATCGAGGATAAGCATAATAGGAATCTTTAATTGTAGAAAGAAGATATTTACTCATAATAAAGACTCCCTTTCAAAACTTAACATGAATTTTACCACTATATGCCGGACATGTCAAGCAAACGGCGAAAGGAGGATAGTGTCAAGTTTTTATGGATTTTTTTGACAAAATGATTTTGCATAATCGGTTTAACAAAAAATTACTGTTTTATGATTCTGCTTTTAGCATATTCTGCCACTTTTGCTTTTTTCATTTCATCTGGGTTTTCGCTGCTGACATTGTGTGCTAGCATATCCTTGCCGATATAAATACCAATATGACCGTGTTGGCTGCTTGAATATCCGTACACAGTAGCGCCAGCCTGAATTCCATAATAACTGTAAATCGTTATTCTTCGGGTGGGAAAATAACGATTTGATGAGTTTTTTGTATTTTTCGTTATAAATCGTTTGAATCTGTCGATTAATCAGCCGATTATAACAATTAGTCTGAGATAAATTTGTTTAATGAAGAAATGATATATAGTGGGATATAGAGTATTTCTTTACCATTAGAAATCCAATGAGTTTTCATTGAGAAGAAAATCATAAAGTCCTAAATGAAGGATGCCGTCCTCGTCGTTCCAAGGCTTCATTGATGATTTGGTAATAATGATTTTCTTAAAGAAATCATTGGTTTTTTTTAACGGTCTGATTTCAGTTGCCATTTTATCAGGATCAGATACCTTAAATGCAGATTGGATATAATACCTCTTGGAACCGATATTAACAATAAAGTCGATTTCGCATTGCTTTTTGACAAGCTTTTTGTTTTTCCTTTCGGAAATATCAACGACACCAACATCAACAGTATAATCTCTGCAAAGCAATTCGTTATACACAATGTTTTCCATTATATGAGTTTCTTCTTGCTGCCTGAAATTTAATCTTGCATTGCGAAGTCCGATGTCGTTGGCATAGAACTTATACGGGTATTCAAAATACTTTTTTCCTTTGACATCGTAGCGTCTTGCTTTCTTAAACAAAAACGACTCCGTAAGGTATTCTAAATAAGTGGAAATGGTAGTTGAAGAAACATCAATTTTTTTAACAGATTGCAAGGTGTTTGCTATTTTAGTTGCATTCGTCAGAGAACCAACCGAAGAGAATAATACATCAGTTAGTTCTTCTAAAACATCTGTAAGTTCTATCTCATATCTTTCTGTTATGTCTTTAAAATATGTTTCCTCAAATAATCCTTGTAAATACTTTACCTTTTCATTCTCCTTTTTCTTCAAAACAGCAAGAGGCATTCCGCCATACATTGCATATTTATCGTAGGCTTCTGATTTATCACCGCCGACAAAGTCATAATATTCCCTAAAGGAGAGCGGATGAACTTCAAGTTCATCGCCTCTGCCCCTGAAGGCAGTTCTTACATCGCTTGAAAGCATTTTTGAATTACTGCCGGTAACATAAATATCCACATTGCGAAGTCGCATTAACCCGTTTAATACATTGTATAACTTTATATCTTCAGGATTTCTAATCTCCTTCTTTGATATTGCATACTGTACTTCATCGATAAAGATATAGTACATACCCTTATTGACGATTCGATTACGGATATACTGTGATAATTCATCAGGGTTACGATATTGAACAAATTGGTCATCATCAAGCGGAATTTGAATTATCTGCTCTTCTTTAATACCTTGGCTGATTAGATAATCATAATAAAGATTAAAAAGAAGATAGCTTTTACCACATCTTCTTATTCCTGTAATGACCTTAATCAGACCATTTTCTTTTTTATCTATAAGACGACTTAAATAGGCATCTCTTTTAATTTCATTTGGCATAATCATCATCCTTTTAGTTGAAACTTTAGTATATTGTTACTCAACTTTAAAATGATTATACCAAAGAAAGGATAAAAAAGCAACAAATTATTTGAAAGTTTAGTAACTTGTTACCCAACTTTCAAATAAGAACACAAAATACATATCAAAAATGCAATAAACTACTGAAAAAATGACACCTATTAGCATTTTGTTGACAACAATTAGGAACGCAAAGCAAGACCGATATTGCAATAAAAAGCATAAAAATAGGATACAGAGTTTATCTGGCTCTGTGTCCTGTTAAATAAGAATTTATACTATTTTAGAGTAATTTTGACAATACTGTAAAAATAGAGTCTGCGTTTTGTCCTTAAAATGGAAATAATATATATTCGATATGCATCTTGACAATTGGGATAATTTACGATATTATTATATCACACTAATAGATTACCGTTATTTTTGGAGGCAACTATGGCATATATACACAGAGAATTAGAGAGAAAATTTAAGGAAATGGATTCCTTTTTTAAGGCGGTTCTTGTTATTGGCGCAAGACAGGTAGGTAAATCCACTATGTTAAAGGAGCTCGCGAAAGAACAAAACAGAACTATCGTAACGATGGACAACGATTTTGACCGTGAGCTTGCAAAAAGCGATCCAGTGTTGTTTTTTCAGACTTATCAACCGCCTATTTTGATTGATGAAATTCAAAAGGCACCGGAGCTTCTTGAACAGATTAAAATAATGTGTGACGAAAGTGATGAGCGTGGTCGCTTTTGGCTGACAGGCTCACAAAGAAAAAAGTTAATGGAAAAATCGCAGGATAGTCTTGCGGGAAGATTGGGTATATTAAAGCTCTACGGATTATCTCAGCGGGAAAAACAAAATGTGTTAGATCCGGAGGAACTTGACTTCTCAATGCCCTCGTTAAAGAGCAGGGCAACACTTATGGGCAAAAATAACATTAATGATGTTTATGAGCACATTTGGCGAGGCGGATATGCCGATGTAATCAGTGCAACAGATGAACAAATGCAGACTTATTATCAATCGTATATTGACAACTATCTTATCGCTGACGCAGTCAATGACGAAGGAATAAAAAATGTTCAGAGCTTCAAAAGATTTCTTCGTGCCTGTGCGGCTATCATAGGCAGTTTGGTAAACTACAACATGCTTGCTGAAGTGGCAGATATTAATGTTGCAACCGCCAAAAAATGGCTGGACATCTTACAGGATATGGATGTTATCTATCTTTTAGAGCCTTACTCCAACAACGAATTACAAAGGCTTGTTAAAACGCCAAAGTTGTATTTTTGTGACACAGGGCTTTGTGCTTATCTTACAAGGTGGTTGACAAAGGAATCCTTGCGTGACGGGGCTGCAAGCGGTCACTTTTATGAAAACTATGTTGTGATGGAGCTTGTTAAAAACTACGCTTATTCAAGGCATACGGCAAAACTTACCTTTTATCGTGACGATAATGCTAAGGAGATTGATGTTTTCATTGAAGAAAACGGAAGAATTCATCCTATTGAAATTAAAAAATCTGCCAATCCTGACAGAAAAGAAATAAGGAAGTATAATGTGCTTGATAAAACAACTGTTGAAAAGGCAAATGGCGGAATCATTTGTATGTATCCTGAGCCCTTCCCGATAGACAGAGAAAACACATTTATACCGAGCAATATTATATAGGGAACCTTATCAGCCTATGTATAAAAATTAATTATTCAATCACTCTTTATTCTGGCTTTAGCTTTGCTAAGGTCTTTTTCTTGTTTGCATTTTTCTGCCTAAAGTTTTTCCTTTTCCCTATTGACTTTTTATAACTGGTCTTAAAAGAAATTGCACTCGCCGGGTAAAGCGAGTGCAAAGTGTATTTGTATATTGCATTTTAAAAATCTTTGCTCAACAGGAAATTTGCAATATGCATTGTCTTGATTCCCTGATGATTACCTTTAGCAAAAGCATCCGTTCTTAAAACATACTTTGGATAATTGTCGTTGATTTCAAGTAAACGGTCATATTCTCTTACTTCTGTTTCAGCTTTGTTAATTTCCTTTGTTACCTGAACATAGAGCTTATCGTTCTCTTTTGCAGCAATAAAGTCTATTTCCGTATCCTGAAGCTTGCCGATATTAACGGTATAACCTCGGCGCAGCAATTCAAGATAAACGATGTTTTCAAGCATAGAAGCAGTATTCCTTGAGTCGTATCCCAAAACAGCATATTGGAAGGCGCTGTCTGCAAGATAAAACTTTTCTTGCGTTTTTAACAGTTCCTTGCCGTTGATATCATATCTTGAACAACGATAGATAAGATAAGCGTTTTCAAGCATTTCCAGATAGTTATATACCGTTTCATTATCAATCGCTCTGTGTTCAGACTTCAAATACCTGGATATAGAAGTTGCTGAAAAGGTTTTTCCAACATTGTTGAAAACAAATTTTACTACTCGTTCAAATTGGTCAAGCTTACGAATATGATTTCGGCGCACAATATCAGAAAATACTGTTGAATTATATATATCTCTGACAATTGTATATGCTTCGTCTGCCGACATCTCTCCAAGATGAATAGCAGGAAACCCTCCGTATTCCAAATATCCGTTCAATTCCTCATGAATACTTGATACATTTGTATATTCCTTTTTGAAAGATAAATACTCCTCAAAGGAAAGGGGAAAAATACGGAAGGAAACATAACGCCCTGTAAGATAGGTAGCAATCTCAGATGACATCATTCTTGAATTAGAACCCGTAATATAAATATCAATGTCAAAATCCGTATTCAAAGAATTTACAACCTTTTCCCATCCGTCTATTTCCTGAACCTCATCTAAAAACAGATAAGTGCGTTTATCAGAAGCGAGATGTCCTTTTATTTCGGAATACATTTTCTTTGCCGTCATATCATCATATTCCATTGAATCAAAACGATAAGATATAATCTGATTGTCTGAAATGCCTTTTTCTCGCAATTTATCCATAATCATTTTAAGAATAGTGGATTTGCCACAGCGACGAACACCGGTTAGTATTTTGATAAACGGAGTATCGCAGAATTTTATTATATTTTCTACATAAAGTGGTCTGTAAATCATAGTACCATCTCCTTAGTTGTCTATTATAACCGATATTTTCTAAAAAATCAATAAGTTTTGCGATTATAAACCGCAAAGCTTATTTTTGTCAAGTTTCACCAAACTTGGTGCTCATCAATCCGTAAAGTGAGTTGTGCGGGAACTTGTTCTCAAACGGAACAAGTGAACTGCCGATTTTAAGCAGTCTGTGACCTGCATCAACATTGGTATTCTGTGCAAAGGTATTGAGCGAACCCTCTGTAAACATTTCAAGAGCAAGTGCTAAATCCTTTGCTTCGGGTTCACTACGGAATTTCAGTTCGTAGGGCATAAGAATATCGCATTTAATCCACGCCCAAACAATCTGCTCTGCGTTCATTCCGTTGTATTTTACAAAGCCCAGCGCCGCAAAGGGCGAAGCAATCAAGATACACAGCCAAGAAAGCGTTTCAAGGCTGAAGTGCTCTTTCAAAAGAAAATATGAGTCGACTGCTGCACCGCAGGCGAGGGCAGAAAAAATGAGCTGACGCATATTCAGCCCAAAGAATAAAGCTTCGCTGTAATCACGAAACTCGTTATTGATTTGAACTCTCATTTTAACCTCCTAATAAAAAATAAATCGTTATTCTTCGGGTGGAAAAATAGCGATTTGATGGGTTTATTGTGTTTTTTCGTTATGAATCATTTGAATCTGTCGATTAATCAGTCGATTATAACAATTAGTCTGTGATGAATTTGTTCAATGAAGAAATGATATATAGTGGAATATTGAGTATCTCTTTACCATTTGTATCATTTTTCATAGATGTTTTTACTGCATAGTTGGGGCTGTATTTTTTTCGATAAACTGCAAGTGATTTTGCCTTTACATTCTTTTCCGCCTTAACCTCAATAGGTACAATTTCCGAATCTGATTGTATTACAAAATCTACTTCTGCTGTATTACCTGAGTTCCAATAATATGGTGTTTCATAAACCTTTTTTACGAGTTCTCCAAGAACATAGTTTTCTGTCATCGCACCTTTAAACTCTGTATAAATGCTTGAACAGTCAAGAACGACTTGATATGGTACGCCTGATAGCTTGCGAAGCAGACCAATATCGCATAAATACAATTTAAAGGCAGTCGGCTTTTCATAAGCTGAAAGAGGCAAGAACGGCTTTTCAATTTGACATACCTTATACACTAAACCTGCATTAATCAGCCATTCCAAAGCATCCTCTAAATCTTTTGCACGCCAACCTTTTTTTACATGACCAAAAATGAACTTGTTATTCTCTCTTGCAAGCTGAATCGGAATAGACTTCCATATTGCAGTAAGTTTTGGAAAATCCTTAATCGGTGCGTGTTTGGCAAAGTCAAACTCATAACCATCAATGATTTCCTGTTGTTTTGCCTCAACTTGCTCAATATCCTTTGTGTCACACCATGCTTGTACAACCTCAGGCATACCGCCGGTTACATAATACTGACGCAACAAATGGTTAAGTTTGTTTCCGATAGCTTCGGGAATTGTTTTTGAAACGTCAAAATCGGATATATAATCTGCCAGCATTTCCTCTCCGTTTGCTCTTACAAACTCTGAAAAACTCATTGGATACATTGTAACAAATTCAACCTTACCTACAGGAAAAGAAGATTCTTTACTCAATTTAACGCCAAGCAAAGAACCCGCGCAAACAATGTGATACTGCGGAGCGTTCTCACAAAAATATTTAAGGGAAGTAATTGCCCGTGAACACGCTTGAATCTCATCAAAGAAGATCAGAGTTTTTTCAGGCTTTATTGTCTTTCCCCAAAACAAACCAAGTTCAAAAATGATTCTGTCAGTATCATAATCGTTTTCAAAAATACCGGCAAGTGCTTCCTGTTTCTCAAAATTAAAGGAAGCTATCTCATCATAATTACTTTTACCGAAATCATCAATGATATAGGTCTTTCCGCATTGACGAACACCCATTACAACTAACGGCTTCCTCTTCTTTTGATTCTTCCATTTTACCAAATCTAAAGTAATATCTCTTTGCACAATTTATCACCACTTTTAGTATTGTATTTGCAGTTAGTGTCCGCATTTTCCATACTTATTATACAACAAGAAACGAAAATGTCAAGGCATATTACAAGATAAGTGTCAAAATTGCAGTAGAAATCAACAAATTCGCCAGCAAACATTTGATTGGGCCTTTAGGAACACAGTCCTAAAATATTATCTTTTTAGTGAAAATTAAGAATTGCTCCTTTTGAGTTAAAACTTAGGTGTAAGTTACCATAACTTTTAATTATAACCCCATCATCTCGTGGATAATTCTGTCTGACATCTTTACCGTACCGACCAGAACAAGCATATTAAGGGCAAGCTCGCCGATATATTTCCAAACCATTGTAACGGCTGCTGCATTTGCATCCACCTGCGGAGGACTTGACGCATAAAGCGAAAAGATAACGCAAGCAAGTATGATTACCGCACCTTCAAGCAATACGCCGCAATATGATTTAAGAAACGATTTGCCGATGTTCTGTGTCGGCTCTCCTGCAAAGGTTGAAAGCGGAATCGGTGCTAACGCCGTGTACATATACAGCTTAAAGAACCTGCCGTAAACGGTAAGGATAAGGATAAAAGATAATACAGTAATTAAAAGACCGCCGATAAGC
Source organism: uncultured Clostridia bacterium (assembly GCA_937884995.1). Lineage (GTDB taxonomy): Bacteria > Bacillota > Clostridia > Oscillospirales > Acutalibacteraceae > Fimenecus. Next base: position 19,892 of record CAKZZL010000029.1, on the reverse strand, counting down.
GTTACTGCCCACAGTGGTATACTTTCAAGAAAACTGCAATCCTCAATCGCCGTTACCATTTCGCTTGGCAAAGATGTTGAAGTAGCACCGGACAATCCCGATGTTGTCATAATGGTTGATATTACACCCTGAATGATATTAAATATTGCGAGCATTAACTCCATGCCGTAGGTTACCATACCTTTTGCAATCGCAAAACGCACAAAGAGCTTTAATGCGTGTTCAGGCTTTTAACCTCTGCGAAGGAACCGCAGGTTTTAACCATACCTACAACGAAGAACAGTACAAGCAGAGCAAGACCGATAGCCTGCAAGGCGCCATTAATGTTGACGATTGTTGTCCAAATGCTTCCGCCTTTAAAGTCTTGTGGAGACCCAGTCAGTAAAGACCAGATTTCATTTAACTTGTTATTCCAAGTTTCAAGGGCGTTTTCAAGGTTTTGTACTACCCAGTTGTCTGACATAGTTTACCTCATTTTAAATAGTTTTTGAAAAGAAAAATGGGCTGTATTTCTACAACCCATTTCGTGAATAACAACTATTGTTTGATATATCTTTGATTTTTACTGTTTGGCTTATCGGGTATTGTCATTTTGACAACTCCAACTTCAAGTGCAGGATTCATATAATTCTTTCTGAATGTTTCTTTTGACTTTAATCCCAGCTTTTCCATTATCTGATTTGCAGAATAAGGAATACCATATTCCATTACATCAAGCATTTTTGAAACATAAGGAGAAAGCATCTCCGTGTTAGCTTTAAGCTGATTAATAATCTCATCAAGAACGCTGTCGATTTGTTCCAACATAAATTCTATAAATAAATTGGACTTGCCATCTGTATGACACTTTGCAATAGCCTCGTAATATCCGTCTTGAAACTTCTCAATCTGACTTTCAATCGGTATAAACTCAAATATCGGTTTCCATTTTGAGAGAATCGCCGTGTGCCACAATCTCGCCATTCTACCGTTTCCGTCTGAATAGGGATGAACGAAAACAAATTCATAATGAAAAACGGCAGACAGTATCAACGGGTGAACATTGTATTTCTCTCTGTTCATCCATTCAAAAAGCTGTTTCATAAGTTCAGGGACAAGCTGTGCCGGCGGAGCCATAAAGATACACTCATCGCCGTTAAACACACCCTCTTCGCCACTTCTAAAAACGCCGGATTCGTATACGAGATATTTGGTCATTACAGCGTGCAAAGAAATTAAGTCGTTAATGCTATACGGGTTTATCTTACCGATTTGCTCATAAGCTTCATACGCATTTTTGACCTCTTGGATTTCCTTTTGTTCGCCAAGCACCAAATGTCCGTCAATGACATCACGAACCTGACCGAGCGTAAGTGAATTTGCTTCGATTCTTAAAGAGGAATGAATGGAACGTATTTTATTATTACGCCTTAAATGCGGCTTACTTTCCAAATTGTTTTGATAATCGATATTACCAATTTTTTCAGAAATGCTACTGACATAAGTCAGCATTTTGTTGGTAATATCAAATGGAGGAGTGTATTTATCCATAAAGAAGCACCCTTTCATCTTGCTTATTATCTTGCGTGCTTTCTTGCTTATTATACCACATCTGAGATATAAATCAACCCTTATTATTTGAATTAACTGTAATAGTATTCACCAAGATATATCGGTCCGCTGTTATCCTGTAATAAGGTTAAGAATTTCCTTTGCAAAATATCAAAAGCAGACTATAATAAGTTCAGAAAGGGGAAAAAGTAAATGCTAACAGGAAACAAAGAAACATTTGCAATCGAGTATTCGTTTTTTGATGACAACAAACAAACAGAGTTAGCGATGTATGTTAATGGAAAAAACATACTTGAATTTGAACGTGACGGCAAAACGCTAACCACAAAATGGGATTTATCTGATATTGCTATATGGTTAAGAAATCTGATAGAAAACGCGGTTGATGACCCATATCCCGTTGAGGCAGACGGTAATTATGCAGCGTTAAAAGATATCAACGCTCGTGAGTTTGATTCTAACGACGACGATGAATTCGATGCATATTATGATAAACTCGACGAGTGGAATAAACGCCATAGATGGCATCCACACAGTAACGGCGGCATAATTGCAGATGCGTATTTTCAGTTTATAGGCGATTTCATTGAAATCTCTTGGAACAATGAGGATGACGACACGGATTTTGCATACAAATTAGGTTTTGAAACGGTGCAAAAAGAAATATTCTTAAGTGTAGTCGATGCATTTCTTATTGAGTATGCTAATCACTGGTTTCCAATTAACTAAGTACGAGCCCTCCCAAAGCGACAATGCTTTGCGAGGGTTGTTTTAGTTTTATGTCAGAAGCGCGTTGAGCTGCTGGTTATGCGTTATCATTGTACAAAACGATACAGTTCGTTACTATTCAATTTTGACCTAAAACCGAGTTACACGGACTCTGAAATTAGCAAGAATTTTTGCAAAAAATTTTTCCGATTAGCAAAATGAGCATTTTCATTAGTAGGCTAATTTTATCCGTGTGAGCGAGTTCGTTTTTCCTTCTCCCACAAAATTTCAGTTTTTTCATTGAATCTTTGGAGAAAAATCAAAGCGCTGAAAAGTGGCTTAAATAAAGGCTTTTCAACGCTTTTTTGGCACCCACGATTGGAGTCGAACCAACGGCCTACCGCTTAGGAGGCGGTCGCTCTATCCTACTGAGCTACGTGGGCATGCATATTTACTCTGTGTTATTTTAGCAAAAGTGATTATCTAAGTCAAGAAAAGATAGTTCTGCGCAATCTGCAGAACTATCTTTATATTTCTTTCAAACTTTTTTGCCCTGGTTTTTATTTAACTTCTTCTTCAACTGTATTATCTTTTGGAAGAATAGCGTTAACAATAATACCGAGGATGAGAGCGCAAGCAACTTCTGTTAATGTTACTTTACCGAATGTAAGTGTAAGTCCACCGATACCGCAGATAAGGATAACTGCTACAACGAAGAGATTTCTGTTGTTTCCAAGGTCAACTTTCTGGATCATCTTAAGACCGCTTACTGCGATAAATCCATAAAGTGTAATGCAAACGCCACCCATTACACAAGAAGGAATTGAAGAAAGGAATGTAACGAATGGTCCGAAGAAGGAAATTACAAGGGCCATTATTGCTGTTGCAAATATTGTAACTATGGAAGCATTTCCTGTAATAGCAACGCAGCCTACTGATTCACCGTATGTTGTGTTCGGACAACCACCGAAAAATGCGCCGCAGAATGATCCGATTCCGTCACCGAGAAGAGTTCTGTGAAGTCCGGGGTCTTCCAAGAGTTCAACACCTACGATAGAAGAAAGGTTTTTATGGTCTGCTATATGTTCTGCAAAAACAACAAAAGCAACAGGAATATATGCAACTGCTATTGTAGCAATATATGATGCATTAATTTCTTTAATTCCCTTTGCTGCCTCTATGAAAGTAAATTCAGGAAGTGCAACAATTTTCATTCCGCTGAATACTGAGAAGTCAATAAGAACCATTGCATCGTTGCCGATTTTGCTGCCTACAAGAGTGAATATAGTAGCTACAATGTATCCTGCAAGTATTCCAATAATGAAAGGAATAAGTTTTGTCATCTTCTTGCCGTATACAGAAGCAAGTATAACTACGAATAATGTGACAAGTCCCGCAATAATGCAATAAGGATTTGCAACTTCTTCGCCTGCTGCATTCAGCATTGAGCCTTTAAGATCGCCTACTGCATTTCCAGCAAGTGAAAGACCGATTATGGAAACTGTAGGTCCGATAACAACTGCGGGCATAATTTTGTTTATCCATTTAACGCCTGCCAGTTTTACGATAATTGCAATTGCTACATATACGAGTCCTGCAAATGCTGCGCCTAAAATGAGGCCGAAATATCCAGCCTGTGCAGAAACTGCTCCGCCGAATGCAGCAAACATAGAACCGATGAAAGCAAAGGAAGAGCCAAGGAAAACAGGGCTGCTGAATTTTGTGAAGAGAAGGTAAACTATTGTACCTACACCTGCACCGAAGAGAGCAGCAGACTGACTCATACCATTACCGATAATTGCGGGAACTGCGATTGTTGCTGCCAAGATTGCAAGCAACTGTTGAAATGCGAACACAATAATCTGTCCGAATTTCGGTTTGTCTTTGATACCATAGATGAGATTCATTTCTTTTATCCTCCTAATATTTAAGGCTTACGCCTGATTTCCTTTTTTTGAGAGAACAACTTCGGTTATGCCGTCATATTCATCAACTTTAACTTTAACCTGTTCTTCTTTTGATGTCGGAATATTTTTGCCGACATAATTAGGATTTATGGGCAGTTCTCTGTGCCCTCTGTCTATCATTACAGCCAATTGTATTGTTGCAGGCCGACCCATGTTAATGATAGCTTCCATCGCAGCCCTTGCTGTACGTCCCGTGTATATAACATCATCGACCAGGACAACAGTTCTGCCGTCTACACTCATTTCATCGGGTTTTCTGTTAAGCTTCGGCGAATTATATCTCTCAGTGAGATCATCTCTGTATAATGTAATGTCTATTTCGCGCAGGTCTACTTTCATTTGCGAAAATTTCTCGATATTTTCCTTTATAATCCTTGCAAGTGAAACACCGCGTCTTTTGATACCTATGAGAAGCACATTCTCACAATCTGCATTCTTTTCTATTATCTCATGTGACAGACGTGCAAGTGTCTTGTACATTGTTTGTGTATCTACTATAACTTTGCCGTCCATCCAAATGTCTCCTTAGAAAAATGTGCCCTGCTTTATACAGCAAGGCACAATCATTTTATATCTTTTCTGCCTTGCCGGTATCTCGTACCGATTTAAAGGTAACTTCACTTTCTTAATTATATCACTTAGAAGCTTTCTTGTAAACACAAAATATAGAAATTTATACTTTAATTTCGACATTTATACCCAACTCATTGTGGTTTGTATCAATTATGGGTTTGACATAATCCCTTATCATTTCTTCCACTTGCTGAGGGGCTCTGCCGATGAAGTTTTCAGCCTTCATCTCCGCCAGTATTTCCTCTTTGCTGAGTCCGAAAGCCGGGTCTTGTGCTATGCGTTCAACAAGATCGTTTGCTTTTCCTTCAACCTTAACCACTTTCCCTGCGGCCATAGAATGCTGTCTGATTTTTTCATGCAGTTCCTGACGGTCACCGCCTTTTTTCACTGCAGCCATCATAATGTTTTCCGTTGCCATGAAGGGAAGTTCAGATAAAAGCCTGTTCTCTATCATCTTCGGATATACTACTATATTGCTCACTATATTTATATATAACTCGAGTATGGCATCTACTGCAAGAAAAGCTTCGGCAACACTTATACGTTTGTTGGCAGAGTCATCAAGTGTTCTCTCAAACCATTGTGTCGATGCAGTGATTGCCGGATTTATGCTGTCAGATATAACATATCTGGCAAGAGAAGATATTCTTTCACTTCTCATGGGGTTTCTCTTGTATGCCATGGCAGATGAACCAATCTGATTTTTTTCAAAAGGTTCTTCAAGCTCTTTCAAGTGCTGTAAAAGTCTCAGATCATTTGAGAACTTGTATGCCGACTGAGCTATGGATGAAAGAACGGAAAGCACCTGGTAGTCAAGCTTTCTCGGATATGTCTGTCCTGATACGGGGAAGACTTCATCAAAGCCCATTTTCTCAGCAATCTTTTTATCAAGCGCTTTGACTTTATCTGCATCTCCGTCGAAGAGTTCCATGAAGCTTGCCTGTGTGCCGGTTGTACCCTTGGAGCCCAGAAGTCTCATCTTTGAAAGCTGAAATTCGAGACTTTCCATATCCATAACAAGGTCCATCAGCCAAAGAGATGCTCTCTTACCTACAGTTGTCGGCTGAGCCGGCTGAAAATGCGTAAATGCAAGGCATGGCATGTCTTTGTATTCAAGAGCAAATGCAGAGAGTTTGTCAAGAAGGTTCACCATCTTCTTATGAATAAGTTTCAGGCCCTCTGTCATAGTGATAACATCAGTATTATCACCTACATAGCATGAAGTTGCGCCCAGATGTATTATGCCTTTTGCTTTCGGGCATTGCTGTCCGTAAGCATATACATGGCTCATTACATCATGACGTACTTCTTTTTCTCTTGCTTCCGCCACATCGTAGTTTATATCCTCCATATGGCTCTTGAGCTCATCAACCTGTTCTCTTGTAATATTGAGTCCGAGTTCCATCTCACTTTCGGCAAGTGCAACCCACAATTTTCTCCATGTTCTAAATTTAAAGTCCGGAGAAAATATGTATTTCATTTCTTTGCTTGAGTATCTTGAGTTAAGCGGGCTTTCATAGCTGTCTCTCATTTTTCTTCCCTCATTTACAAAAATATTCCTTGATTCTAGCAACTGCTTTGTCGGTGTTCTCTGCAGAGCCGAATGCTGTCAGTCTGAAATATCCCTCACCACTGGGGCCAAAGCCCTGTCCGGGCGTTCCCACTACCTGGATCTCATTAAGCAGCAGATCAAAGAAATCCCAGCTTCTCATTTTTTCCGGAGTCTTCAGCCATACATAAGGGCTGTTTTTTGCTCCGTATACGGTAAAGCCGCAGTCTTTTAAGCCTTCATATATTGTCCTTGCATTCTTTTGATAATATGCAATAATTTCTCTTATCTGTTTTTTCCCCTCTTCTGTAAAGCAAGCTTCGGCGCCTCTTTGTGTTATATATGAAACACCGTTAAACTTTGTGGCCTGACGTCTTGCCCAGAGAGCATTAATTTCCACATTGCCGCGCACAAGTTCATGGGGAACTACTGTGTATCCGCATCTGACGCCCGTAAAGCCTGCAGTCTTTGAAAAACTGCGGAATTCAATAGCGCAAGTTTTTGCTCCTTCTATCTCATATATGGAATGAGGAACATTATCTTCCGTTATATATGCTTCATATGCAGAGTCATAAAGTATAACCGAATCATTGGCATTTGCATAATCCACCCATTTTTTAAGTTCATCTTTTGTAATTGCCATACCTGTTGGGTTGTTAGGGAAGCAAAGATATATGATATCAACTTTTTCTTTTGGAATTTCCGGCAGGAATCCGTTTTCTTCAGTGCATGGCATGTATACTATATTGGTCCAGCTATTGCTCTCAAAGTCACCCGCACGTCCACTCATTACATTCGTATCAACATAAACGGGATATACAGGGTCGCAAACAGCCACTTTGTTATCTACAGAGAATATATCTCCTATATTGCCGCAATCAGACTTTGCCCCATCGGATACAAATATCTCCGAGTTATCGAGCTTTACTCCCCTGGAAAGATAATCATTTGTGTTTATGGCAGTCAAAAGCCAGTCATGGCCATACTCCGGAGGATAACCTCTGAATGTCTTCTCATCTGCCATCTCCGAAACGGCTTTTTCCATAGCCTTTATAACTGCGGGAGCCAAAGGTCTTGTAACATCACCTATTCCCAGTCGTATAACTGTTCTTTCGGGATTTTCCTTAACATAGGCATTTACCTTTTTCGCAATATTTGAAAAAAGATATGAACTTTGAATTTTTAAGAAATTTTCATTAATTTTCATAATTTTTCCTCAAAACAAAACTCATCATATTCCATAAAAGAATATGATGAATTTTATTACTCATAAAGCGGGTATCCGGCGCAGATTGCATCCACACCCTGACTTATTTCTTCCTTTTTATTTTCATAATCTGTTGCAGCAAGATAGATAAATTCTGCTATCTTATCCATGTCTTCTGCATTAAGTCCGCGTGTTGTCACTGCAGGGGTGCCGAGTCTGAGACCACTTGTAACGAAAGGCTTTTCAGGGTCATTGGGTATTGCATTCTTATTTGCAGTGATATGGACTTCGTCAAGTCTTTTCTCAAGCTCTTTGCCGGTTATTCCGAGGCTTCTCAGATCCACAAGCATCAGGTGGTTGTCTGTTCCGCCGGACACAAGATTTATGCCTCTGTCCTTAAGTCCTTTTGCAAGAACTGCGGCATTCTCCACAACTCTCTTTTGATATTCCTTGAATTCCGGCTTTAATGCCTCTCCGAAGCATACTGCCTTGGCAGCAATAACGTGCATAAGAGGACCGCCCTGGGTTCCCGGGAATATTGCTTTGTCAAATCTTTTGCCGAATTCCGCATCCTTGCAGATTATGATGCCGCCTCTGGGTCCTCTTAATGTCTTATGTGTTGTCGATGTAACAACATCGGCATAGGGCACCGGACTCGGGTGAAGACCCGCAGCCACTAATCCTGCAATATGCGCCATATCAACCATAAGGTAAGCGCCGGCATTATGAGCGATCTCTGCCATCTTTTCAAAGTCTATGATTCTCGGGTATGCAGATGCGCCTGCCACAACAAGTTTTGGCTTGTTTTCATTTACTTTCTTTGCAAAGTCCTCATAATCTATATATCCGTCTTCATTAACGCCATAAGCTATAAAGTTATAATAACGGCCGGACAAATTGACAGGGGATCCGTGTGTAAGATGTCCGCCTTCTGCAAGATTCATACCCATAACCGTATCGCCTGGCTCAATAAGTGCAAAGTATGCTGCTATATTTGCCTGAGCGCCGGAGTGGGGCTGAACATTGGTATATTCTGCTCCGAAGAGTTTTTTGAGTCTGTCTCTCGCAATTTCTTCAACATTATCAACAAATTCGCAGCCACCGTAATAACGATGTGCGGGATATCCTTCCGCATATTTGTTTGTCAAAATGCTGCCCATTGCAGCCATAACTGCAGGTGAAACCAGATTTTCACTTGCTATGAGTTCAAGATTTCTTCTTTGCCTTGCGAGTTCTTCATTCATTGCAAAAGAGAGCTCTGGATCATATTGGGACAGATATCCGATTGTGTCAATAAAGTCTTTATACATATTGCGCCTCTTTTCTTTTATGCTAATTCATCCGGGAAGAATGCCTTGTGTATTGCTGCAACTGCCCTGTCAGCACTTTCCACTTCTATAAGGACAGAAATCTTGATTTCACTTGTTGAAATCATCTCAATGTTTATATCATGCTCGAACAAGGCTTCAAACATCTTTGCAGCCGTACCCGGATGAGATTCCATTCCTGCTCCTACGACAGATACTTTTGCTACATTTGTATCGCATGTTATATCTGAATCTGCGACATCAAATGTCTCCTTAATGCAATCTACTGCCTCCTGTGCATTGCCCTTTGATACCGTGAATGTTATATCCTTCGTGTTGCTGCGTCCTACTGACTGAAGTATGATATCAACATTTATCTTATGACTTGCCAGTGTTGAAAAGAGTTTGAATGCAACACCGGGTGTGTGCGGCATATTTGTAATTGATATACGGGCAACATCTGTATCTTTTGTTACACCCCTTATGAGCATCTTTTCCATTTTAGCAACCTCCTTGACTATCGTTCCGGGCACTCTGTTCAGGCTCGACAGAACTTCTATTTCCACATTGTATTTTTTACCCATCTCAACCGATCTGTTGTTGAGCACCTGTGCACCCAGTGTAGCCAGTTCGAGCATTTCGTCATATGTTATCTCTTTGAGTTTTCTTGCATTTGCTATCTTCCTCGGGTCTGCGGTATATACGCCTTCAACATCAGTATATATCTGGCATCTTTCGGCATGCATTGCAGCAGCAATCGCTACAGCACTTGTATCCGAGCCGCCACGGCCGAGAGTGGTGATATCATCATACCTATTGATGCCCTGAAATCCTGCAACAACCACTATATTATGTCTGTCTATCTCTGCGCGTATTCTGTCTGCCTTTACAGCCTTTATGCGCGCCGTTCCGTATGCGGAACTTGTATTGAAACCTGCCTGCCATCCTAATAATGATACCGCGGGACAGCCGAGCTTTTCTATGGCCATCGCAAGCAAAGAAATTGAAATCTGTTCCCCTGATGCAAGTAGCATATCAAGTTCTCTCTTTGAAGGGTTTTCCGTTATTTCTTTTGCTTTTTCAATAAGGTCATCCGTTGTATCGCCTTGTGCGGATACAACAACCACTACGTCATTACCTTGGCGATATGTATCAGTGATGATTTTAGCTACATTCATGATTCTCTCTGTATCACGAACGGAGCTGCCTCCGAATTTCTGTACATAAAGTCCCATTAGTTTCACCTGCCGTCTCAATAATCTGTAACTCTTATAACAGATATAGTCTCTATTTCACCTATGCTGTTTATTGCATCCTTAAGTTCTTTCTCTGATTTTCTTTCTGTTATAAATGCTATCTCATCTTTTTCAGCACCGTCATATGTCAAAAGCTCTATCCTGCCGATCTTTTCTTCTATTTCAGCTACTGCAGAATCTTTTTCTGCCTTAAGCTTAGCCCTTATATATACTGCAGTCTCTGAAAGTTCTGAAATCACAAGATCGTCTTCTCCTGCATCTTCCCAGAAAATCGGCTTTCTCTTTTCATCATTTCTCGCACAGTCTATGACATCGGCAACAACAGCGCTTGCAGTCGGAAGTTTTCCTGCGCCTTGTCCGTAAAAGACGACATCACCCACAGCGTTGCCTCTTATGAGCACTGCATTAAATACATCACTGACGCTTGAAAGCTGACTTCCGTTTTTTATAACCGCAGGATATACAGCCACAAAAGTCTTTTTATCGGAAATTTTCTTGGCAACTCCCAGTAGCTTTATAACGGAATCATATGCATTTACATATGCTATATCTTTAAGACTGATTTTTGTGATTCCCTGAGTTGAAACACTCTCAGGATAAATATGTTTTCCGAAAGCTAAAGTTGCAAGTATGCAAATCTTTCTGCATGCGTCAAAGCCCTCTATATCCGCAGTTGGGTCCTTTTCAGCATATCCTTTTTCCTGAGCAAGTTTCAATGCATCATCAAAAGTCATATTCTTTTCGATCATCATTGTGAGTATGAAATTTGTAGTTCCGTTTAATATGCCTGCAATCTCAGTTATATCATTGGCTGCAAGGCATTGCTCTATGGGGCGTATAACCGGTATGCCTCCGCCTACTGCAGCCTCAAAAAGGAAGTTAACATTATTGCTTTTTGCAAGTTCTATGAGTTCATAGCCTTTCTTTGCAACAAGTTCCTTGTTTGATGTAACCACATGTTTTCCTGCTTTGAGGCAATCTGACACAAATTCAAATGCGGGATGAAGTCCGCCCATCGTCTCAACAACGATTTTTATATCTTCATCGCTTAATATATCCTTAAAGTCCTTTGTAAACTTTGACTCATTTGGGTCTCCCGGGAAGTCTCTTAAGTCCAGGATTTGTTTCACCTCAAGTTTACCCACAGTGCTTCTTTGGGCTATCTGAGTTTTATTCATATTTAAGACTTCAACTACCCCGGAACCTACAGTTCCGTATCCCATTACGGCAAGATACATTGTCTTTCCTCTCAAACGATGATATTTTTATACGATATATTTTAACATATAAAAGGCGAGTATAAAAGGGGCAATAAGCAATATAAAAGGGGGAAATTTTTCTCAAAATTTAGAAAAGTTAACATAATTTCGCAAATTTTGTTGTAGTTGACCGAAAAATAGGTTAATATATTAACATATAGACAAAATATATCCATATATATTTACATTTTCAGAGGTATCCTATGTCAACTTTTAATCCAACCGAAAAGAAAAGAAAGTTCATAATAAATGTAATATACATCGCAATTGTAATTGCTCTTTTTTATCTTTTCATGAAATACGCATTCGGTCTCCTTTTACCCTTTGTAATAGCACTCTTTGTTGCTTATCTTTTGCAGCATCCTGTTAACTTTATTTGCAAAAAGACACCCCTAAAAAGAGGCCCGGTTTCCGTTTTCATGGTTATGCTCGCAACGATAATCTTACTCTTCCTTTCGAGCCTGCTTGTTGTAAGGCTGGGAAGCGAAGTTAAGGGATTTGCGAAATATCTGATGCTCCAGCTTCAGGATATACCGACTTTTTTGACAAAAGCGGAAAATTTCATCAGTTCTCACTTAAAGTTTTTACCTGACAGCCTTGAGTCAAGCATAACCGGCTATATCAGCGACAAACTCAGCACAGCCCTTGGTGAAAGTGAACGCAGCGATGCATCTTCCTTCTCTTTGCCGACCCTTCTTTCATCGCCACTTTCCAGTCTCTGGGACACAGCAAAGCAGATTCCCTCCACCCTTATAGCTATAGTTATGGCAATAGTGGCATGTTGTTTCATGACATCAGATTTCAAAACAGTAAGGAGTTCATTCTTGTCTCTCTTTAATCCCGATACAAGAGATACAATAATCCGCGCAAAACAACTTCTTGTTCCCTCTCTCGGAAGAATGGCAAAAGCTTACCTTCTCATAATCACAATTACTTTTTGTGAATTGTCACTTGGACTGGGAATCTTAAAGCTTATGCATCTGTATAAAGGCGGTTACATATTCATCATCTCCTTCATAATCGCCCTTATAGATATAATACCGATACTGGGCACAGGCACGATTCTTGTTCCCTGGGCCATTTACCAACTCTTCAGCGGCAACTACGGGCTTGCAGCCGGCATTCTCATCATGTACGTGATTATAACTATAATACGGCAGATCATCGAGCCGAAACTGGTTGCAAACCAGCTTGGAATTCCGGCCTTTGCGACCATCATATCCATGTATATTGGCTCACAGATTTTCGGCGTTCTCGGAATATTTATCCTTCCCATAACTCTTGTTATGATAAAACTTTTAAACGATGAAGGCTTTATACACATTTTCAAGACAGATCCGAAAAAAGAGGAAAAGGAGATAAAGGCAAAGAAATGATTGATATACACAGCCATATAATCTTCGATATAGATGACGGAGCATCCGGCATCGAAGAGTCTGTTGCACTTTGCAGTCAGGCTTATGAAAACGGCTGCACTGCAATCGTTGCAACTCCGCATTTTAACAAATATGAGTCAGTGGAAGACTTTTTAATATTGCGTGATATCCGCATAGGGGAAATCCAGCAGGAACTTGAAATAGAAAAGATTGACGTTAAAATATACGGCGGATGCGAGCTCTATTTAAATAAAAAGGTCTTCACGGCAGGCGACCTGGACGGACTTACAATAAACAACTCAAGATACATGCTATGTGAATTCCCACTGGGTCCTTACGACTTTGACTCATCTATATATATGCTTGACGAGCTTTGTTCAAGGGGATATGAGCCGATATTGGCCCATCCGGAAAGATATTATCAATTCCATGACCATCCTGAGATAATCGACGATATACTGGATCTCGGATGCCATCTCCAGGTCAACATTGACAGCCTTATAGGAAATCTCGGCAGGTCCGCCCAGCGCATGTCTTCGGATTTGGTAGAAAGTGGATATGCGCAGTTTATAGCATCAGATGCACATGACCCAAGGCACAGAAACCTGGAACTCAGAGAAAAGTTCTCAAGACTGCCTGAAGGTATTGACAAAAATATGGTATATAAATGTGTAGTTGAAAATCCTGAAAAAGTAATATCAAACTCAGACTTATAAGATACCTTTATATATACAAGTGACAGTAAGTTAAAAGCCGGTAGGAAAACCCTATCGGCTTTAGTTGTTTTTTAACTGTATTTATTGGTTTTTAAGGGCAGCCATCACTTTTGTAGCAATAGGCACTGCCGTTTTTATACTATATGTTGAATCCTCGACAACGACAATTATTGCATAAGGATAACTTTCGTTAGTTGAATATCCCACAAAAAGAGCATTCGGTCTGGCACCTTCATTGTCACTGACTTCTGCCGTTCCTGTCTTTCCGCACATTTCAAGGCCGGAAAAGCGCCAGTCACCGTACTCATTTTCAACATTTGACCTTAACAAAGCTGATAATTTTGTTGCAGTCTCATAATTAAGGATCTGCCCGTATTCCGATGGCACTGTCGTAGATATAGTCCTGCCTTTCGGAGACTTTATTTCTTTAATGAGGTAAGGCTTCATGGCTTTGCCTCCGTTTGCTATACCGCAAACGGTCATCAGCATCTGGCAGGGATTAATAACTGTTGTATATTGGCCTATTCCCGCCCAGCCTATATCAAGCTCTTCGGCATTTGATAAATCAAGCTTTGATTTACTGCATTTGATTTTTCCGTCTATATTTTCTATCTTTTTATTAAAGCCCATCTCATTTGCAGTCTGCGTGAGTTTATCTCCCCCGAGTTCTTTTGCTATTTCGGCAAAAGCACAATTGCATGAGTTATTAAGCGCCTTTTCAAAACTTTGTTCGCCGTGAACGCCGTTGCATATGACATATCCGTTACCAATCTGAATTTTACCATTGCAAGTGAAGGTTCTTGTATAAATATCAGAAATATTTTCAATAGCAGATGCGGCAGTGACGATCTTGAAAGTTGAACCGGGAGTGTAAAGTCCTGTAAAGAAACGGTTCATATATATTCCTTCATATTTGCCACTTGTATCCGTATCAATATCATTTGGCTTATTAATGACATCATAGCTTGGAGTGGACACCAAAGCAACTATCGCCCCCGTCTTATAGTTCATGACACCTACAAGACCATGGTAACTGCCCAGAGCCTCATATGCAGTTTTACATAAATCTGCATCTATTGTCAGACTGAGGCTGTTGCCCTTGCCGTATCTTTTCAGGTTATATACACCATCAAGCAATGTATATCCCGTAAGTTCATCCTTAAAAGATGTCTGTACACCACTCGAAATATATCCTGCATCATCACCTACTGTATGAAGCACTGCCTTTCTCATTGTGGTGTCCCCGCAATATACTCTCTTTCCGTCTTTGCTTGTGGCAAGAACGGTACCGTCTCTGTCTAATATATCTCCGGCCGTTGACAATGCACCGTTTGAGTAAAGGTGGGCATTAACTTTGTTCATTGCCCAGCTGTTTGCATTACTTATGAGATTAAAATACAAAATAACGATGCCGGCCAGGAATGCGGCTATGAGGAGATATAGGATAAGTGCGCGTCTTGATATCGTTTTCACTGGCGAACACCTCCGTATCTGTATGTACTCCTGTCAACCGCCTTAATAAAGGCGAGAAGCATCCAGCAGCCAATAACCGAAGAACCGCCTCTGCTTACAAAAGGCAAAGTAACACCTGTAAGCGGTAAAAGATCATTAACACCAAAGACATTAAGTGATGCCTGGAAAAGCATAAGTGCGGCGGATGCGCATGCAGCTATTGCATAAAATGATGATCTTGCATACCTTGAATGGTGTATTGAATAGACCAAAAGAGCAACATATGATAACAAAATTATAGCAGCAACTATCCATCCGAATTCTTCGGATACTACACCAAATATCAGGTCCTCGGTAGCAGCAAATACGTCTCTCAGTTTTCCGTTTCCAAGGCCTACACCAAAAAGACCTCCTGAAGCAGAATAAATCATGACTCTTGTTTGCTGATATCCGGTCGTATCGAAATATTCCCAAACATGCCTGTATGCAGTAAAGCGTTTTGCTACATATGGCTTGAACGTGAGAATAAGTATTGCTCCCATAAGAGCCCCGGCAGAGAGCAGCAATATTGTCCGGAAATCTCCAGATCTCATAAACGCAATAAGCAGGAATGTAAAGAAGAAAATGAGAGCTGTTCCGAAGTCATACATCAAAAACAAGCAGCCCACACAAGCAAGAGAAAAGATAATGAACTTAGTAAGACTCTTATTCGATTGCAGTTTTTCCAGTGTTGCAGCGCCTACAAATATAAATATGACTTTTACTATCTCAGAAGGTTGAATTGATATCCCCCCTATATACAGCCAGTTCTTTGCACCGTTTGTTACTTTTGCAAGAAGCAAAGTAAGTGCTAAAAGGCCGATTGCTGCTATTGCAGCAGGTATCCTTAATGCCATGCATAATTTTAAATCTCTTAAAATCCACTGTAGCACAATAAATCCTGCTACACCTATGAGAACAGCTATGAGCTGCTTTATGCAAAGAGAAGGATATACACTTGCAGTAATGGAAAGGCCGACAGAAGTCAAAAGAAACGCTATTAATTCGACCTCAAAGCCTTTTCTTTTAAGTATAAGGCGGGCGCCGATAAAGTAAATATATTCTGCAAGAATATATATACCAAACGTTATCGCTATATTCATTCTGTATTCGGCTTCTGCCTGAGAGAGAAGAGTCAAAGCACATGTAAGCTGAAAGACAGTAATAACCAAAAGTGCAAATGCAAGATTGACATACTTTCCTGTCTTTTTCATATTTTCTCTCTCCCTTCTTTTTTATTTTTTCGCAAATTTAAATTTATAATCTCCGATGCTTATTATATCGCCGGCTTTAAGAACAATCTGTCCCGGTACCTTCTTGCCGTTGACCAAAGTCGGCTCAACAGAACCAAAGTCTTTGAGTACCCATTTATCTTCAAATTTTTCTATACTTGCATGCTTTCTGGAAACATATGAAGCTGACATCTCAACATTGCTTCCCTTTGCACGCCCTAATGTAATATATTCCCCATCTATAACAAAAACAGAATTGTCTGCCTGGTTTATGAGGCAGGGAGTAAAGGCATCATTTTTGTCCCTCTTTTCCCGAATATCGTTGGCAGCCTCATCTGCAATATACAGTTTCATAATAGCTGTACCGAATGCGATCACATCTTCATTTTTCAGCTTTGCCTTATACTCAATTTTTTGTCCATTAACATATACGCCTGATTTTGATTCTGTGTCAAAAACATAAAAGCCGTCTTTTCTCAGAGCAATTACGGCATGACCTCTCGAAACAGTGTTGTTGTCGAATACAATATCCGAGGATTTTTTCCTGCCGATAGTGTTTTCATACATTGTGAGGGGATATTCTCTTTTATTGGCCATATCCACAAGAACAGCATAAACTTTTCTTTTCGGACGAACACGTATAAGCGACCAAACGCAGTTCAATATAACTGAAATAGCGAGTGCCGACAAGATATAGCGCATGATATATTCCAGGTTCTCCAAGAAAATCAGCTCCGTTGTTGTAATTTGTTTACATATATATAATAACGATTTTAGCAAAAAAATCAAGAATAGGGATAAAGAAAACCCCGACACAAAGTCGGGGTCTCATTAAACAATTATCTGATATCTATCAGCCGCCGTACCAGCCGCCTCCGCCTGGGTTCGGATCGCCATCGCCAATTGAAACAGTAATTACATCTTCGATTTCATATACTGTGATATCAAAATCAGGTGCTATATATTCACGCATATTTTATTACTCCTTTCAATTAAGCAATACCTTGATCAGCTTTGAATGCATCAACATATGTGTTGTAGAGCGTTGAGTATGATACACTTACAACTGCAGGATAATAGAAATATCCATTTGTTGTAGTCTGAACATACGCATAAGCATAAAGTGTGCTATCTACATCACTATAATTAATATCAGTTATCATACAAGAGAACTTGTACTCGCTGCCTGCTGTTACTCTCTGCAGGTACTGATCATCAAGAGATTTCTTGGTAACGCCGGATTCTGTTCCGCCTTCTGCTACTGTTTTTGCTGTTTCTGCTGTCATTTCTGAAGCTGAGAATACAAAACCGATATCTGCTATATCATTTTTGAATTCATTTTCATCAGCATAAAGCTCAGCAACATTAGTTATAGATGACATAACACGAATATCAAATGTATCAGCAACTTCTGTACCTGTAGCGTTTGTCTTGAATCTGATATTACCATAGCCATGGAGAGCATTTTCTATTGGGTTAACTTCCATTGTTGCTGCAGAAGCAACTGTAAGTTTAACCATTGATTTTGAAAAATCGTAATCAGCTGCAGCAATTCTTCCTGCATTGTCATAGTTAAACATAGCACTTTGTCTAAGGAATGCAGCTTCATGAATACCTACCCAAATGTCTTCGCCTACTACTGCTGTATCTAATACTTTGAAATACATTGTAATGAAGGCTCCCTGCGTAGTATCCCATCTTGCAGTTGTATCAAGACCCATGTCAGCTGCCAATGTGCCCATTACCAAAGCTGCTTTGTTGTAGTATGTCTGTTCAGTGCTTGTTAAGTAACTAGCGCACTGAGTTGCAAATGCATAGTTAAAGTTAACTGTAGCTGTTTCTTTCGCCCAGTTCACGCAATCTCCAGTCCAAACTCTGAACTGTGTGTTTGTCGGTGAAGTAATTGTTCCATCGCTTGAGCAAGGAGTAAGCTGAGTATTGTTATACGGAACAGCAAACTGGAATGCATACATATTTGTTGTATAGTTTAAACTCTGGATTTCCATGCTTAAAGCGATAACATCTCCTGGTGCAACAGTTGTGATAGCTGCAGAAGTTGAAGCGTTCTTTGCAGTAGCAACAATTTTACAGTCACCACTTGTGTTAGTTGGAGCATAAGTCGGAACATCTAATGCACTAGAAACAAGAGCAAAAACTGAGCATAACAAAGAAACAATCAAAACGACTGACAGTATTTTTTTTGCCATCTTCATGTTTTTTCCTCCAATAAATATCTTTGAGCCCTAACTGTTAAATGCCACGTCCGGCAGCAACAGCTGTAGCTAAGTCTTGCTGTGACGGGAAGTCTGTATATGAAGCAACTGCTTCAACAGCACTAGCGTCAACGGCGTCTATAAATCCATCACCATTGGTATCTGCAGCTAAACCTTCTGCACTACCGTCAGTTGCATCAAACGAAAAGTCGGAATATGAACCAACTGCATCAACAGCACTGGCGTCAACGGCATCTATAAATCCATCACCGTTAACATCACCTATCATTACAAAATAATATGTTTCAAGAACTGTTGATCCGTCTGTATCAATGAGCTGAATTTCTGCACCAGTAGATTCAAGTCCCTGACCATTAGTTACAACATTAACTGAACCGTAATCCGTTGTAACATAATCGACAATACTTGCACCTTCATCTACCGGAATACCATAAACAAAACCGTCAGCATTACATGTTGATACTCTGTCAATTACTGTTCCGTATGATGTGCCAGTAGCTGTAAGAATAAGTTCGGGTGTTCCGCCACCGGGGATTGTAATCGTAACACTGGCATTAGAAATGTCGATGTTTTCGTTATTAAGTCCTGTGCTGTCCATTGTGCCGTTTCCGCTACTATTAGCACCGATATATAAAGCGCCGTTAGGATTAGTTGATGTCTTTATTGAACCAGATTCGCATCTGATAACATCAGTAACGTTTGTTGTGGAAAGAGCAGTAATTGTAAATGTTAAAACGGTCGTATTATTCAGTATGCTAAGTGAATCACCGAAATCAGCGACATAGTTAACTGCAACTATACCCGTATCAGTTGAACTAAGTCCCGTTCCTGTATAATATGAACTGTCTCCTGTTGTTCCTGCGCTGCCTGTGATTGGAGCAGTAATGTTAGAAACTGAAATATATGCATTATCATAAAATACCGGAATACGGAATGTTGAAACATAATAATTAGTTGTTGCTGTAACAGTGATTGTAGCTGTTTCTCCCGGTTCGAGAGTTGTCTCTGTTGCTGCAATTGTAATGGAAGCTGTAAGATCATCTGGATTATATGCTTCAGCAAAAGCAACAGTCAGCGTGCTTAATATCATCACTACTGCTAATACAAGACCGATTATTTTCTTGGATCTTGACATACATTTGCCTCCTATTTTAATATATTTCTGATTTTATAATGACACCTGAAAAATTGGGCAATAATGAAACGTACATTACATCTATCGGGACAATATGTCATGAACTAGGACATGTACTTGGTGCACCGGATTTTTATCCCCGTGATATAGAAGACTCTAATAATCATTTAGGCACAGGAATTTGGGATGTAATGGGGACAGGCACTAATTTAAATCAGGGTTATTCGCCTCCTCATCATAATCCATATACAAAAACAGCAATCTTCAAATGGACGAATCCTGTTACCATAGATTCAACGGAAATAAATACTACATATAGTATTCCTGCGTC
>CAKZZL010000028.1 GCA_937884995.1 uncultured Clostridia bacterium | reverse complement strand
AAGCTTCAATAAAATCATCGCTCTGGGCAAGGGGTGAGGTTTCCGAAGTAACTGCGATCATGTGCCTTGCCGGGTCAAGATCTGCCTTTTTAAGCGCATTCATAACGAATGACTGGTTTGTAAGTGTCTCAAGAGTTGTTCCGGACTTTGAAACAAGAATGAATATCGAATGTGCAAGATCGATGGAATTAAGCACGGCAGATGCGTCATCCGGGTCAACATTGCTGATGAATCTTGCCTCCATCTTGAATTTGCCGTTCTTTTTCGCCCAGTTCTCAAGTGCAAGATACATGGCACGCGGTCCCAAATCACTTCCGCCGATACCTATCTGTACTACGGTTGTGAATTTCTCCCCGGATGCATTTGTAATTTCTCCGGAATGAACTTTATCAGCAAAATCAGCAATTCTCTTCTGCTCATTTATGTAAAACTCACGCTTGTCAACTCCGTCAGCCTCAACCTTATTTCCGAGCTGACCTCTTGTCAGGTGATGAAGCACCATTCTCTTCTCCCCGGTATTTATGACTGCTCCGTTATAAAGTTCTTCGAATTTTTCGGAAAGCTGTGCCTCTTCAGCGAGTTTCTTTAATGCATCAAGAACCGCATCGTCTACTTCTTTGGCTGCATAATTAAATGCCATATTTCCCGCCATGGGGACAGAATAGTTCTTTACCCTTGCGGCTCCGTTTTCTCCCGACATTTCCTTCTTAAGATCAACTTTCTTGACTTTCTTAAGCTCTTCAAAGGTCGAAAGTGTATCAAGGTTATTCCAGTTTATCATTGTCCAGATCTCCTTTTGTTTTATTGGGTCGGACCATAAAGTCATTTGCCCACCGGCAGGCAAGCTTGCCGTGGGCAATGACTTTTGACCCTGACATCATAAATATTACTAAAAAGGAAAAGATACTTTTATGGAAAGAACTTATGATGACAGTATGTTTCGGGAAAATTTTGAGCATGGCTATACATGGCTCAATGGTTTTTTAAGAAATGCAAGACGTTATGCTGAAAGTTACGCAATGATAGACCCGGCAACAGATAGAAGCTGGACGTACAGCGAGCTTGATACTGAAACAAATCGTTTCGCAAATGCCCTTAGGGAAGACGGGGTTGGAAAGAATGACGTTGTTATGGGCATACTTATGAATTGCCCGGAATTTGTATTCAGTTATATAGGACCAAGAAAAGTAGGTGCAATCTATAATCCCACAAATTTTAATCTTTCTGCAGGAGAAATGGCGCTTCTTATTGAACACAATAAACCTAAGGTCATTATATATTCGGCTGAAGTTGTAAAAATGGCCGTAAAGGCTATTGAAATGAGCAGTTTTAAGCCATCAAGAATTATAGTAGCTGATAATCTAAAAAAAATTCCGATTCCTGAAAGCCATATAAGTTATGAAGATTATACGGGTGGCAAGAACAGCCAACAACCCGAGATGGATTTTCTGCCTCATATATATGATGAAGTTATTCGCATGTGTACAAGCGGAACTACTTCGCTTCCCAAAAGTGTTCCTATTAACGATTTGAATGAGGTTCTTACTGCACATGATATAATAATGCATTTTGAAATGAATCGTAAGAGTGTGTCAATGAATCTTACACCCTGGTTTCACAGGGGAGGTTCACATATCGGAGGAATATGTCCTACTCTTTATGCAGGTGGTGCTGTAATTGTTATGAGGAATTTTTCACCACATTCTGCCCTTAAATGGGTGGAAAAATATGGAATAAGTCATATAATAGGAGCACCGGCCTCTATGGAAATGCTTTGCCGCATTCAGGAACGAAAAACTGTCGATGTTTCATCACTTCATGCTCTGGTAAGTATGGGAGCTCCGTTGGAAGAGGAAGCCTGCAGACGTTATATGAAATATCTTACTCCTAATATTTACAATGGTTATGGAACAACGGAAAGCTTTTGTAATAATTATCTGCGCCCATATGACCTTCCTGCTGGGGCAGGAACTGTCGGTGCAAGCTGCATTGATGATGAAGTAAGGGTTGTCAATATTTATCCCGATAGGAAGGCTGAACCGGATGATATGGTTCCGACTGACGAAAAAAGCGTAGGTGAGGTTATAATCTGGTCTCCGGCAAAATCAACCTATAGTTATTACGAAAATTCTGAAATGACTAAGGAGAAATTCTATAAGGGTTGGATGTATACAGGAGATATTGCCAGTTGGAACAGTGAATGGTATGTTACTGTAAATGGACGTAAGGATGATATGATAGTTTGTTCCGGAGAAAATATTTATCCTGCGCAGATAGAAGAAGTGTTATCATCATTTGACAAAATAGATGATTCGATTGTTACTTGTGTTCCTGATAAAATAAGGGGAGAGGCCGTTGTCGCCTATATAAAAGCTAAGGATACGAGTCTTACTGAAAAGGATGTTGCTGCATTTTGCCGAAAAAATAATCATCTTTCATCTTATAAGTGCCCACGTTGGTACAGAATAGTGGATGAACTTCCACACACGGCAACCGGAAAAAAAATGCATTATTTAATGAAGGAACAGGCTGTAAAAGATTTAGAGGCAGGATTACTGATAAGAGGATAAAATGAGAGAGAGAATTGTTGTTACAGGGATGGGAGCTGTCACGCCCGTAGGAATAGGAATAGATAATTACTGGGAAAATCTTGTTTCCGGCAAATCGGGAATTTCCAGAATAGAAGCTTTTAACCCAGATGAAATGCCGGTTCAAATAGCTGCCGAAATTAAAAATTTTAAGGCAGAGGAATATATGGACAAAAAGCTGGTCAGAAATACTGATCGTTTTTCGCAGTTCGCCTACATTGCAGCAAATGAGGCATTGAAGAATGGTCTTCCGGTTTCGGCAGAACGAATGGGAATTGTTCTTGGCACGGCTATGTCAGGAATAAGTCCTACTGCTGAAACACAGGAAAAATTAACACTTTCTGAGAAAAAAATGGTAGAACCCAGGTTTGTTCCAAGAATTCTTGGAAATATGGCTGCAACCCAGATAAGCATTTCACATGGAATTAAAGGTCCGAGCGTAACGGTTTCTACTGCTTGCGCATCTGGAGGCGATGCAGTAAGTGCCGCTGCAAGACTGCTACTTGCCGAGGAAGCTGATGCTGTAATTGCTGTGGGGGCAGAATCAACAATCTGCCCTCTTGTTATGTTATCACTTGCCAGTGCAAGAGCACTATCAAGAGAAAATAAAACTCCAAAAGAAGCTTGCAGACCATTCGATGAAGGACATAACGGTTTTGTAATGGGTGAAGGCGGCGGTGCCCTTATACTTATGAGAGAGAAAGATGCCGTAAGCCGAGGGCTTAAAATTTATGCTGAACTTGCAGGATGGGCAAATACCGCAGATGCTTATCATATGACAGCCCCCTCACCTAATGGAGAAGGAGCCGGACGATGTATGAGTGAGGCGCTTAAAAAGGCTAACATGACTCCGGAAGAAATAGGTTATATAAATGCACATGGAACAGCTACAAAAGAAGGTGATAAGGATGAGGCCTGTGCTGTAGGCAGAATTTTTAAAGGGCATCTTCCGTTTATAGGCTCAACAAAGGGTGCAACCGGGCACATGATGGGAGCCGGAGGGCTTACAGAAGCAATTGCGTCAATACTTGCAATAAATACCGGAATGCTTCCACCTACTCTTAATCTTAAAAATCCTGCCTATAATCTTCCATTTGTTAAAGAAACAGCTGTCAAGGCAGATATTAATGCGGCAATGAGCAATGCTTTTGGATTTGGCGGACAAAATTCAAGCCTGATTTTCAAAAAATATTAAATCAATGTTATGATGTAAGGGTCAAAGGTGATATAATACAAAATACACGATTAATTTAGCATAATTGCATGTGCAACAGGAAAATGAATGAATTTGTTTCCCATAAGTTAATAAGGATAAGGATAAAGTTATGAGTAAATTAGGAAAAAAGAAAAGTTCAAAAGAAGCCAATGATAAAAAAATGGCTCAGCAGCTTGCGGCTCTGACCCGTAAAAATGCAGCAAAAAAGGGTAAGAAATAATGACAGGGGAAGAACTCTACCGTAAACTTTCAGATTTATTAATAATTCCTGATGCTTATGAAGAATGGTCCGATTATCGTGAGAAAGTAACTGACTATATAATAGAACATTCGGAAGCCGACCGGTCAATTGCGATTTTGGGTGCCGGACGTTCAAATGATCTGAATCTGGCAAAATTAAGGGAGCATTTTTCATTCATTAGTCTTTTCGACAGGGATGAAAATGCAATGGAGGAAGCACTTAAGCGTTATTCTCTCGAAAATGATTCGAATATCGATATACAGGTAAGGGACTTTGTTGGAATATCAGATGAAGACTACCAGGAATATGCTGATTTAATGATAAGCGAGATGAATAAAAAGGGTAAAAATACAGACCTTGAAGAAGTTGCTCCTTTAATGATTGAAAAGCTTGAAAAAATCTTTCAAAAAACAAGAAATTACAATGCCAATATAGGTGTACAACAGTATGACTATGCAACGGCTATCGGCATTCACAGTCAACTCCTTAATATGCTGGTCTGGATATGGTCAGTAGGACTTTCAAATATCGGGAAAAGAGAAAAGACTGTTGAAGACAGAATAAAAAAAGAAGATTTATATCAGGTAAAAAAACTTAATGATGATATAAATATGTTGGTAAGGCGAGGATTTTTTCTTGGATGCGAAATGAGCAGAACCGGTGTTAAAGGTGGCGTTGAAGGTGCATTGCAGGCAATGGCAGATATAAATAAAAGGAACGAAAAGCATCTTTTAAAAATCAATAATGCCGCAACCCTTATCTGGCCTCTTAATAGGGAGCAGAATATTAACTATCAGATGTGTCTTTTATCTGTAACAACCTTTTAAGTTAGCGACATTACTTTGTAAGTCCATGCCCTCGTTATACAGGAGCTATATTATGCAAAAAATAGTGTTTTTTGATCTTGACCGTACTACCTGGGACGAGAATATGATTGTACCAGATAGTACAATAAACGCAATAAGTAAACTCCATAAAAACGGTCATCTTGCCTTTATCTGTACCGGTCGCGCAAGAGCAAACGTAGCTAATGAAATGATTGAAAAAATAGGCTTTGATGGAGTTGTTGCCGCCTGTGGAAACCACATTGAAATGAAAGGGAAAATCCTTAAGGAAAATTTACTTTCAGACGGACTGGTTTCAAAGGCACTCAATTTATTTAGTAAGTATAAACTTCCGGTAATTGCAGAGGGTCCCGAATATCATTGGTTTGATTCAAAAAGATTTGGTCAGAGGGAATTTGTAAAACTTCTTTGGGATATGATGGGAGCTAAGGCTAAGCCTTTGATTGAATTAAAGGAAGGCGATAAAGTTAATAAGTTTACTACTGATATTATGGACAATTCAAATCCAAAAGCTGCAATGGATGCCCTAAGAAACGAAATGGATTTCATAGTACATTTTGACAAGGCTATAGAATTCATACCAAAAGGCAGCTCAAAGGCAACCGGAATAGAAGATACCTGTAATTTTTTGAATATTTCTCTGGATAATACCTATGCAATAGGTGACGGACCTAACGATTTGGAAATGCTTAAATACGTAAAGCACGGAATAGCCATGGGGAACGGAACAGCAGAAGCCAAGGAAGCATCAGAATACGTAACGGATGACATTCATAATGACGGAATATACAATGCACTTATGCATTATGAGCTCATAGCCTAAGAGGCGTTTCCTATAAAATAAATAAAACCTGTTTCATAACAGTTTCTAATAATCGCACGTAAATCAGGCTTTATAAAAAGGAATATGACAAAAAGAATGAGCATACAGACAGGAAAACCCTTAAGAAAGTTTTTTATGTCCTGCGTGCTCATTGTCATATGACAGAAAATGCTTATAAAAATATAAATGAAAACTATATAATGCCAGGCTTGCGTGCACATCGGGAGAAAATAGCGAATCATAACAATAAGTGATGTCGCTCCACATATTACAGGAGCAATGGCAGATAATGAAAGCTGAATCGCCCTGAAAAATATATTGCCTCTTGTTATAAACTCCACACTTCCAAGCCTGTTTCCACGAGGAATTAAATTGATTTTTTGAACCCGTGCTCCGGTAACTGTCGCAAAAATGGCATGTGCAAGTTCATGATGAACTGTTCCGGGATATGTCAGATAATTTCTAAAAACAAATGCAGCAGTCCTGTTCGTAATTCCGGCCAGAGCATTAGTAATAAAAAGATCAATATAATGAATGAGAAGTCCAAGCAGAACCAGTAATGCAGGGCTGATAAGCGCATAAAGCAAGGCTTCCAAAAGATTTTCGCTTGAAAAAATTTCATACATAAGATAAACTCCTACAGTTTTTTTGTCAGAACACACATTATCATACCGTAAAAACATGTTTTTTGAAAGTGGATTGACAAAGGCTCTTAACGAACCTACAATAATTATTTGTAAATATCATATATGCCAGGGGAGCTTTTGCTGAGATTTTGGCCTTTACAGCCATAAACCCTCACACCTGAACCGGATAATACCGGCGTAGGAAGGCAGTTACTTGTATTATTATGCGCTCCCCTCCTAAAAATATTTTAAGGAGGTTTTTTTATGTCTATTTTCTTCAACTGGTCGGATTCTGACTATGCCTACACCCCAACAATCGCAGGTTATCTCCTGCTTATACTCATTACTCTTGCAGTATTTGCCCTGATAATTAAACTGCACAAAGACAATTCACAGCAAATGAATGCAAAGGAGCTTACCTTCTGCGCCGCCGCAATGGCTTTGGCCTATGTTACATCCTTTATAAAATTTGCATCACTTCCATTTGGTGGCTCAATAACTCTGTTTTCAATGTTTTTTATCTGTCTCATTGGCTATGTCTACGGTCTTAAGGTCGGAATTACCGCAGGTATTGCCTATGGAATGCTTCAAATGGCCTTCGGCGGCTATATTTACCATCCGATACAGGCGCTCTTTGATTATCCGCTTGCTTTTGGTGCATTAGGATTTGCGGGAATTTTTGCAAAGAAGAAAAATGGACTGATTCCGGGATATATCGTTGGTGCTTTTTCCAGATATATCATGCATGTAATTTCCGGATATGTATTCTTTAAGTCCTATGCCCCTGAAAACATGAATCCCATAATTTATACTTTAGGCTATAATGCAACCTACATTCTTCCCGAAATGCTCGCAACTGTTGCCGTTTTATTAGTTCCGGCAGTTTCAAAAAGTATTTTAAGAATCAGACTTGCCGCAGAGGATACTATTGGTCTCGAAGGTAAAAATGCATAAAAAAGGTCAAGAATATACCTGCCAGACCGTGGACGGCGGACAGTAAGAGATTATATTTTTTTATATTAAAGCCAAAAAGTCTTAAATTGAGCTAATTAAGTGGGGTGGACGTAATGGTAAGATATGAAGCTATATATTCGTATAATTAAACTTTTACGAACATGTAACCCCAACATTTTTTACAGTCTTTATTTTGTCCTGTGTACAAAAAAATAAACTATTCTTAATAAGCTTTTTAGAGCCTGTTAATATGGTCGCCTAAAAATGTTCACACACGAATGCTATTATCTATATATCAAAAGCGAGGACATCCAATCGTACACAGTTGGATAAATGCTTTGGATATACATTAACAAAACCCTTTTTTCATACTCCCCTTATAACCGCTTAAAGTTAACTTTAAGCGGTTTCCTCTTTTTAAATTTCTTTTTACTTGTTTACAATATAATAGTGCAATTCACAGATAGTTCAAACTTTTTGAACCCATTTTCAATATAACACTCCGTAATTTTATATCAGGGGAATTAATGACAATGATAGGGTAAAAAAATCAATCCCCCTGAATAAAATCTGATTGAAATTTCAAAGAGAAATTTCAGAATGGAGGAGAATATGACTATGAAGAAAACAGCAGCAATTTTAATTGCAGGTATAATGATGGCAGCAATGGGCACAAGTACATTTGCAGCAGTTCCGGCAAATACACAGGCTCCTAAAACAACTCAGACTGCTCAGGTTAAGGCGGCAGACACTTCCGAACCTCACGCAGATCTTCAGAAAAAATATGAAAATGAAGAATACTTAAATGTAGACGAACTTGAAACAAAAATTGACAGTATCACAGACAGCAGCTTAAAAAAATCATTAAAGAAACTTCTTAAGGCTTATAAGAAAGCACTGAGTGCTGAATCAAAGGCTCTTTCCAAGTCTTCAAGTTCAGAAACAACTCTTGCAACACTCCATCAGGCTGTAATGAATGCAAGAAACCAACTTGTTAATGCTCTTACAGCCGGAAATATCGCACCTGCACCATATATGACAAAGATTGAGTAGGAAAGAATTTGACAAATTCCCTAACCTCTCACACTGTCGAGCGTACCGTCAGGTACACGACAGTTCCTTAGGAGTAGTGAATAAATAACTTTACATTTTGATGAAGCAGATGGGCGCCTGTGCAAGTCAAATGTGAAGACTTATTTTAAATGTTTTGGAAAGCAGAAAAGCCTCCGCCGAAGCGGAGGCTTAACAATCTCAGTTCACAACTTGCTAATTATAATAAAAAACATATATGTTAAAATTATAAAAGGCACAAATGTCTCTGGATTATTGAGTTATGAAAGCTTTACTACGTTTGTAGCCTGAGGTCCCTTTTCGCCGTTTACAACGTCGAACTCAACCTGCTGACCCTCATCGAGAGACTTGAATCCCTCTGTAACAATTCCTGAGTAGTGTACGAATACATCATTGCCCTCCTCATCGGATATAAAGCCATAGCCTTTTCTGTTGCTAAACCATTTCACTGTTCCTTTGCTCATTAGTATCTGTACCTCCAGTGTGTATTGCTCCCATAAAGGGAAAAACTGAACTTTTACACTTTAACATAACATGCTAAAAAAGTAAAGCAATAAACCTATTTATATAATCATCCCACTCCCGTTCGCTTTCTTTATCAAGCACAAAGGTCTCGTAGGCTATTCCGGTGGTAAGGGACATTGTCCCATCCTTATAAATAATATTTATAAAACGACCCGACACATTCTTAGGGTTATCCTTGGATTTTAACACCAGCTTCATGTATTTTGGAGCCACGCTTCCCTTTATGAAATCATATATTATAGCACGGTAATCTTTGTAAAGCGGCTCTGTATCGCCCTCACCTGCACTATTTTCAAGGGTAAGCGACACCTCGCGCTTTATTATGGCGCTGGTGAGGATATATTCATCAAAGGTATCCTTTTTAAGAAGATGCTGCATGAATGCGTTCTGGCTTGTTATCTCAATATTTATCATAGGCCTCCCGCTGCGGCGGCCGCCCTCTTCTGGGGAATGGCGTCTGTGCGCATGACAACCCTGGGGCCGCCTCTGCCCTCCACATATTCCTTTGTGACATATACGGCGCCTATCTCATCATCCTTTGGTATCTCGTAC
>CAKZZL010000027.1 GCA_937884995.1 uncultured Clostridia bacterium | reverse complement strand
ATGAGAAGAATCGAAGGAATTCCTTCGTTCTTCATATAAATACCTTCCAGGGCTTTCATGGCATTGGGAAGAATCGTAATGCGCATGGCAAATACCTCCTGTCGGAGTGAGTATAATACCAGGAGAACGGAAGGACAAGAAATCGTTGCATTCCAAGCGGGGAAAGGGCAGAGAGAAAAATTTTTTGAGAAAAAGTCAAAAAGAGGTGTTGACAAAATTCTGGATCCGGTGTAAGATACGGATCGTCGCCTGCAGGACATACTTCAGACGACGCAATACCGGGGTGTAGCGCAGTCTGGTAGCGCACGTGCTTTGGGAGCATGGGGCCGCAGGTTCGAATCCTGTCACCCCGACCACCATGCGACCTCTTGGTCAAGCGGTTAAGACACCGCCCTTTCACGGCGGTAACACGAGTTCAAATCTCGTCCGGGTCACCAGCATAAAGCGACAGAAGATTTTAGGCTTCTGTCGCTTTTATTTTGTCCTCACAACTCAGCTTTCTTAATACAATCTAAAATTTAAAAACGGTACACTCCTGTACCGTTTTTTATCATTTTAATTTGAGAAACAAGACTTTTTCAGTCCTGTATCTTATCTGTTTTCATGAGCAGAGCGATATTCAAACTCATCAATCTCTACAAAGTCCTTGTTGACAAGTTCAACTTTGATAACAACTTCATCTCCGACATTCAGGCGAATGACTTCTTCATCTTTTGCTGCAGATATTTTGTAATATCTTGCGCTCTCGTCACCTTCAACCTTGATATAGAAATATGTTTCTCCGTTAATCGTAGCTGATCTTATGTCTTCGACTTTACCTGAAATTGTTTCTATCTCGACCTCTTTGCTCTCGGTTGCAACATCTTCATCCTCGGATATATCTTCAATATCGATATTTACGTTAATTCCGTTCTTTTCAAGTTCGCTTGCATAGTTTTCCATACACTCAGCAAGGCTTGAGCCTACACCGACAACTGTTGATTGCTTGACATTTACCATTGCATACATCTTTACAAGTGCACTGTCATCTTTAAGTGCCATAAAGTATGTCGGCTCACTGCTTACGTTAAGAAGCAACGGGAAAGTTGCTGTGTAACTATATTGCTGAACTTTACCTTGCGCAGAAGTTCTGGCTGTATCTTCAAGGGCTCCTGATACCTGATAATATCTGGCGTCCTTGGTTCTCTGGTTTATAAGGACAAATCCTATAATCGACTCATCAGAACTTATTGATGTAACTCCGGTATACATATATACATCATCATTTAATGCAAGATAGTTGTATCCGGAACTTGTTATTTTAACTTCACTCTGACCTATGATTGAATTCCAAAATCCGTTTACATATTTTCCGAAATAGTTGAACTGTTCATTAAGCAGTTGTGCCGAATATATGCAATCGAGCCATTGATAGTTTTCATCCGTAACGAAAAGATCTGTATCAAGTTTTGTCTTACCTTCAAGGTTTGTTGAAATCAGTGTCATTTCGCCTGTTGCGGCATCGCATATTATGGCTCCGATTATATCAGTACCGCCGAAAAGTCCTATTGTTTTATCAATTACGGGAACAATCCAATAAGGTCTTCCTGTATCATCTATTTCAAATGACGGAGTGTCAAACATTAATGTCGGATATTTAAATCTGCAATGTCTGAGTAAGAATTCGTTGAAATGTTCTGCAGGAGAATATTTTATAGTTTCTTCAAGTCTTACAACATCTGCTTTTTGTGTTGTCATGTCAACAATAATATATGCGGGAATTCCGTTGGCTGTGTTACGCAGCCATTTGAATATATCACCATATGCGAGTGACTGAACTCTTACCGGAGTTCCTTTATAGTTTATCTGAGTTGAATAATAGTCCGAAACGACAAACTGTGATACATAGTCGGAAAGGTCACCCAGTGCTCTTGTAGCGAGCATGTCAGAAGAATCTTTGTCAAGACGCGGAACGCTTGAGAAATCTATCTCAGCCACTTCCTCTGCAAAGTTTCCGTTTTCAACCTGGATAATATTTCTGTATGACTTTGCTCTGAATATTACGGCACCCGTCAAATATCCTATTATAACAAAAGCGATAATAATCAAAATAAGGATAATAGGAACTTTGGCTTTGCTTTTTGCATATTCCATATTTTCTTCTACGGAATAGGCTCTTGAAACCATGCCGAATATACCTATAAAAACAACCAGTGACAAGGCAAGCCATATATATAGTTCAATTGCCTTCGGGTTAAGTGCCGGCAGCATTAAATAATATAAAACTGCAGATATTATCAACGTTAAAACAATGGATATAATAATCTTAACCGGAGTGCTACACTGAGACAATCTGCTATCTTTTTTCCTTTTTTTAGCCTTGAAATCAACTTTTATAGTTTCCATAAATGACTCCCATATGCGATATTTTCTTTATTATACAACACAAACAATATTTCTACAAGTTATATGATTTTCTTGCACCATTCATTGCAGACACAATTTTCACAATCTGCTTTGCGCGCCGTACACGTTTCCCTGCCGTGCAATACACATCTGTGGCAAAAATCATTGCTCTCATCCGGAGGAAGTATCTTTTTAAGTTCTTCCTCAACTTTTTTTGGGTCTTTGCTATCGCAAAGGCCCATTCTGTTTGATATCCGGATAAGATGTGTGTCAGCGACAACAGCAGGTTTGCCGTAGACATCTCCTATGATAAGGTTTGCAGTTTTTCTGCCTACTCCCTGCAAACTTGTAAGATCCTCTATATTGTCAGGTACAATTCCGTTAAAGCGTTCCTTAACCCCTTTTGCCATTTCAATGATGTCCCTGGCTTTTGCATGATAAAATCCACATGACTTGATTATCGCTTCAATATCTCTGACATCTGCATTGCAATAATCATCCAAACTTCTGTAGTTATCAAAAAGAGCCGGAGTGACTAAATTCACTCTGGCATCTGTACATTGCGCGGACAATCTTGTCGCAACTAATAGTTCGAATGGAGTTTGGGCAGTCAAAGAACATATTGCTTTTGGATACTTCTCCTTGAGTGCCTGTATAAGCAGCTCAGCACGTTCTTTTTTTCTCATAGATTACTCCGGGTAATTCATATTTTTGGGAAGGCCTAGTAAATAATCAGCTGATACATTGAAATATTTACACAGGGCCATCAAATCACTGAGGGAAGGTTCAGTAGTTCCTGTTTCCATGAAAGAAACTTTTCGCTGAGTTATTCCGAGAGCATTTGCAAGATCTTTTTGAGTTATAATCGGTATTTTTGCGTTTCTCAGTTCTCTGAGTTTCTCGTTGAACTCCATGCCTACCTTCCTTTCCTGATTGATTGTGGAATAAATATTAGCACAAAAAAAAACAAAAATAAAGTCGTAGAATAAAAATAACTATACAAAGATTTGTCGCAAATTTTGTTTACTTATACAAAAAATTTTTTTGCGAAAAGAATTTGTTTTTTCCCCCTTTGGAAGATATTGTGGAAGTCTCTTTTCCTTTTCCACAAGGACTTGTGTTTTCACACTGAAAATCTTGTCAAGTCCTTAAAATTTGATAAAAATTTTTTTATAAATTAAGAAATATTCATTCTGTCCGCCTTATTGACTCCGTGTTAACTTTATATTGAAATACAGTAGCTTTTGATATATAATTGTATATGTAGTTTTTAGAGCGAGGTGTACTATGGATACTAAATGGATTAACGGTAAAACCGTAATTGTAACAGGTGCTTCCGGAGGCATGGGCAAAGGTATTGCCGAAACCCTTATAAAGAATCACGACTGTACAGTTATAGGTATTGCCAGAAGTGAGGAAAAAATGAAGAAGGTAGTCGAGGAACTCGGCCCCTTCTCGGATAAGTTTTCTTATCAGTTATTTGATGTATCAGTTGAAGAAAACTGGATTAATTTTGTAGATTACCTAAAAGAGAACAAAATACAGCCTGATGTGCTTGTGAACAATGCAGGTATTCTGCCAAAGTTTGATAAGTTCCAGAACTATTCCATAGAATATATTGAAAAGGCTATGAACATCAACTTCTATTCTGCCGTATATTCTATACATGCGCTTTTGCCTTTGCTTTTGGAATCTTCGTCACCTGCGATTATAAACGTAGACTCTTCGGCAGCTCTCATGACACTTGCAGGCACTTCGGTTTACTCAGCATCAAAAGCTGCGCTTAAGTCCCTTACAGAGGCTTTAAGAGAAGAACTTCGCGGCAAATGCTATGTTGGAATTATCTGTCCCGGCTTTACAAAGACTGATATTTTCAGAGATCAGGATGCCAGCGATGATAAAGGTCAAAAGATGCTCAATATGGTAAGCACATCATGTGAGCGTATGGTCAGAATGATAATGACCGATATACGTCTTCGCAGACCACTCGGTGTTCACGGATTTGATGCAGCCTTTATGAACTATTTCGGAAGACTTATGCCTGTAACAGGCGGCCGTCTTTTCTCAACAGTAATGAAAATGTCAAAACTGCCTCTTTTTGATCCTGTATTCAAGGATTGATTCCGGCATTTCCACATTTATCATATATATTATCTAACGGAGGATTACAAGATGAAAGTTTTTATGATTGGCGGAACAGGTCTTCTCGGCTGTGAAGCTGCAACAACACTTATTGAAAGAGGTCATCAAGTAAAGAGTGTTGCATTGCCGCCTCTTCCGGAAGGAGCTCCGATACCGGAAGAAATGGAAATTATCTTCGGCGACATAAACAAAAAGACAGATGAAGAAATCGAAGAAATGCTGAAAGGCTTTGACGTTTTTATCTTTGCCGCAGGTGTTGATGAAAGAGTTGAGTTTCCTGCTCCGGTTCTTGATTATTATTATAAATATAACATTGCTCCTTTGGAGAGAATCTTCCCCATTTGTAAGAAAGTGGGAATTAAGAGAGCAGTTGTTCTCGGTTCATATTTCTCATATCTTAACAAGATAAGACCGGAAATGAAACTTGAAGAGAGAAACCCATATATGAAGTCACGTATGCAGCAGGAAAAAGTTTGTGAAGACGCATCTGATGAAAACTTCTCAACTATAGTTCTTGAACTTCCATACATTTTCGGCACACAGCCCGGACGTCGTCCTGTTTGGACCGTTCTCATTGAACAAATTGCTTTTATGGATAAATGGCCTTGCACCATGTATCCGAAGGGCGGCACTTCAATGCTTACATGTCATCAGGTAGGGCAGGTTATTGCAGGTGCTGCAGAAAACAAAGCAGGAAAGAAAGGCTTTGAGGCAGTTCCCATAGGTATGTATAACATGACATGGCCTGAGTTCCTTGCTATCGTTTTTGATGCAAGAGGCATGCATGGCAGAAAAGTTCTTACCGTTGCTCCCTGGATGATGAAAATCGGTATGAAAAAGATTGTTAAGGATTACAAGGAAAGAGGAATTGATTCCGGTATGGACCCGATGCAGCTTCCTGATATTATGGATTACAATCTTTTCATTGATAAAAAGTATGCCGTTGAATTAAGCGCAGAAGAGGAAGATATCAACGCAGCAATAACAGATTCAATTAAAGTTTCTCAGGCTGCATATGACGGAAAAGTTAAGCTTCTCGATATGAAGGGCGAATAAGCAGACATATATAAAGGCAGGTCAGAAGGTTGACCTGCCTATTTTCTTTCTTATTTTTTCTTAATGTCATCCCACGGAATCCCGTTAATATGGAATAAATCCTTGAAGACATATTTATTATGTTCACGCTTTGAATGATTTGGATACCAAACCTGGGCAAAGAATGGATTTGTTTTTGCGATTGAATCATAATCCCATGATGTATGAGGAACAAAGCATTCAGGACACCAGTGTCCTCCAAGTAATATAAGGCTTGGGCTTGCTTCAAATTCTGCTCCGCAGTGTCCGCATTTCCACTTAAGCTTTGTTGCAAGATCGCCCTTTGTCATTGAATCAGATAAGCATTCGCCACCTCTGAATTTTGCAGCCTGCTTCATATCCTCTATATCGAGTTCTGATTCAGGTTTGCTTTCATCATAACCATGGTCGAGTTTAAATTGCTCTGCTGCGCTGTTGTCTTTATCAAAATTAATAATTTCGAAATCTTCCCATTTTTTAGGAATCTTTTCCCATTCTTCTTTTGATCCGAAATATGCGCTTAATCTTTCTTTGTTGTTCTTTGCAACCCAGTCACGTGTGCCGAAATCTTTGGTATTGGCAAGTTTCTTCATGAAAGGCTTAGCTGCTGCTGCAACTGCTCCTTTAGGAAGATGTCTCGGAATTCTGAAATAGAACTCAACCTGACTTGCCAGACGTTCAAAGTACTCCTTAATCGGAAGGTTCTCACGGAAGTGGAGATATTCCTCAAGCTTATCGCCGTCTGCATAAAACTGACCATGGAAGTTCTTTGTTATAAACCAGTTGGGTTCAAAGAGTTTTTCGGGTCCTGCAAGGCCAAGTGTTCCTAAAAGAAGAACTTCGAATTCATAGTTTGAAATTCTGTATTCTTTACCCGAGCCTATATTATAGAAATGGTTCCAGAAGTCAGGTCCGAGATTTCCTTTTGCATCTTCTTCACAAAGATTTGCGAGGAGTCTGCCTGAGTCTTCAACTGTACACCATTCAAGTACTCCGTTAATCGGTACATGGAACATAATCGGGTCCATATTTTTTAAGATGTTGGGGTAAAGTATGCCGGACTGACGCATAACGACCCAGTTTTTAATGCCGCTTTCAACAAATACAGCTTCTGCTCTTACTTTGGATACTGCATAGTGGTCATAAATAGAAACTTTAATCGGGTCTCCGCATCTGCCCCAATGTATCGGATAGTTTCTGTCACCGGTTTCAGCAACTGTTCCTATATAGCAAACTTTTACTGCATCCGGATCAGGCTGAGATAAAACAGCCTTGCAGATGTTCTCTGCTGCTCCTATATTTGTCTTCTGGGTTCTGAAAGGTTTCCAGTCTGCTGCAGGGGAAACCATTCCTCCTACATGCAATACATAGTCAGCTCCGTTAACCGCATCAAGTACACTTTCATACTTTGTAAGGTCACCCCATACAATACGAACTGTAGGATCGTACATATATGGAGCAAATTTTTCACGGTTTTTCTTGCTGTCTCTTAAGAGAATTGTAATGTTAAACTGGTCTTTTTTTGCATGCAACTCTTTGAATCCGGCAAATCCCATGTTGCCGGAAGCACCGGTTAGCATGACTGTTTTTCTAGTAGACATAACTACCCCACCTCACTGTTAAAATGTACACTTTGATTATAAAACAAAGAGAGCTTTAATGTCAATAATTCTGACTTGATATAGGCGAGATTCAGTTTTATTTTTTCCATAGTAAATTCTAGTTGTTTATATCAGATTTTTTTGGTATAATAAGGCAAATGAGGGTGATTGATTTGTATGAAGTAATCAACTTGTCATGGACAAGAGCAAACCTTGAAGTTCAAATAAATGAGCCGAATATTGAGCAAGCTGTTTTAAGTTCTGACAAGAAGCAGATTGCACTGGATGTCAAAGATGGTCGCATATTCATACCATTTACCAATCTAAAAGACGAAGGAATGATTGAAGAAGGCCGCTGGTATATTCTGATAAAAGAAAAAAGCCGGGAAGGTTTCCGAAATTTAACTGTGGATTCCGCATTAATTAAAGATCTGGATGATAAATCCAGAATAATGAAATATGCGAGCGATAACTTTGCCTTGCTATTGATTCCTGCCACGGATGAGGATCTTAAATTTTATATAGATGCAAACTATATGATGCGGAATAAAAAATACAAGAAAAGTTTCAGGGCCGCGCTTCACTCATCCCCTGCTAAAAAGATATCCGGAATTATGAAGATGATAGCCGTTAAGTTTCTTAATCTGGCTTATCATCTTTTATATTTCTTCAACAAAAACAGAAATCTTGTTTTATTTTTATCGGAAAATTCCGATAATCTCAGCAACAATTTCAAAAATCTCTATGAATACATTTCAAAAGAGCATAAGACTATCACCTTTAACCACAACTTAGAAAGTATAAATGCAGGCAGAGGAGCATACAGGTTCTGGGAACTTTTAGCATGCTCAAAAGCAAGATATATTATTTTAGACAATTATGCAGCTTTTTTATCTGCAATTAAGATACCTGAAAGTCAGGTTCTGATTCAGATCTGGCATGCAGGTGTGGGTTTCAAATCAGTAGGTTATGCAAGGTTCGGAAAACCGGGCAGCCCGCACCCCTTCGTTTCAGTGCATAGACAATATGATTATGTGTTTGTAGATGATGCCCGTCTCATAGATATATACAGTGAAGTATTTGGTATTGATAAATCTAAATTCACTGTTTCCGGCTTGCCAAGGCTTGAAAATTATACAAACAAAAGCAAAATTGATGAAACTGTAAACACACTTTTTAAGGCTCTTCCATATCTTCAGGGAAAAAAGACAATACTATTCTCCCCTACTTTCAGAGGTTCGCATTCATATAATTCATATTATGATTATTCAAAACTGAACTTCAAAAGAATTAATGATTTTTGCGTTGCAAATGATTTTATTTTCATAATAAAGATGCATCCTTTTATCACGGAAAAGCCGGCTATAGATGATTATCCAAATATCGTTGATTTGTCAGACTATGACATAAATGACCTTATATATATTTCTGATATAATGATAACTGACTACTCATCATGCTGTTATGAATTTTCATTTTTTAACAGACCTCTTATTTTCTATCGCTACGACAAGACCATATATGAATATTTAAGACCTACACACACACTTGATATGTTTACTGAAAAGCAATATGAAGTAACAAGCTTTGATGATTTGATGGACAGTTTGGATAAAGTTAAAGATATAGATATATCAAAAAGATTTGAAAATATATGCGAAAGAAAGAAGAACAGCCTGGAAATCATATCCGGGACAATTTTCGGAGATAAATCATGATAGTTATTAAGATATTTATTTTTTTGATGAACATCATATATTTCTTTATCAAGCTTATTCCGTGCAAAGATAAAATTGTCATGATAAGCAGACAGTCCAATAATGTCAATAATGACTTCCGCCTGCTCGGTGAAGCACTTAAAGAATATGAGGTGGTTTATCTTTGCAAGACATTGGATGACGGTGCAGATTCAAGCTTTGCATCCAAAATAAAATACGGTTTTCATATGTTCAGGCAAATGTATCATCTAGCAAGTTCAAAAGTCTGCATCCTGGATTCTTACTGCCCTGCTGTCAGCATCCTAAAGCACAAGAAGGAACTTACAATAATACAGATATGGCATTCTGTAGGTTCAATGAAATCTTTCGGATATAACATTTTGTCAAAGGAAGAAGGCAGTGACGACCGTCTTGCCCGTGCTATGAAGATGCATAACAATTACAGTTTTGCATGTGGATCCAGCAAAGATACAATTAAGACTTTGGCGTTAGGTTTTAATCTTCCGCTTGAAAAAATGAAAATTTTTACTTTGCCCAGAATAGACCTTTTAAAAGATGATACGTATGAAACAAAAATCAAGGCAGATATATATGCTGATTATCCTCAATTAAAAGATAAAAAGAATATTGTATATGCTCCTACCTTCAGAAAAGATGAATCATCACTTAATGACAAACTGAATGATCTCGTCAGATATATTGATTTTGAAAGATATAACTTTATTGTAAAGCTCCACCCTCTGAGCAAAGTTCAAATTGAAAACAACAATGTTATTAATGATAAAAAATATTCAACCTTTGACATGATTTTTATAGCTGATAAGTTTATAAGCGACTATTCATGTGTTATCTATGAAGCAGGCATAAAAGGCGTTTCCCTTTATTTCTATAACTATGATATGGAAAACTATAACGATATACGCGGATTTGACCTTGACTATAGGACAGTTCCGGGATACACAGAGCCGGATCCGCAAAAACTTGCTGAAGATCTGGATAAAGAATATGATTTTGATAAACTCAATTCCTTCATTAAACATTATGTAGAAAACACAGATAATTGTACAGATAAACTTGCAAATGAAATAAGAAAGTATATGAAATAAAAAAACTCCGCAAAAGCGGAGACACAAAAAATATGGGGAGCATTTTTGCTCCCCTTGATTTTTTAATATGCTATTGTGTAATGATCCTCACTGGCAAGATGGATAATTGCATCAAGGCTGTTACCTATGATTTCAATATCCCAGTTGAAACTGTAATCTGCAGCAACAACACGTCCGCTGTTGTCAAGTGTTACAATTATTGTACCGTTCTTAGCAGATGTCTTTGCTTCGCTTGCAAAGGATGATGCAACAGAAGGAATATTTCCCATAATAACTGAAGACTTGATAACATTCATAGCTTTAGCACAATGTCCATTATCTGCTTGTCCGAGTTCGTCATCCTTAATAACTATTCTGATCTTATTCCCGCTCTTTTGTGCTGAAACGATATCGTCTGTTGTAAGTTTTGAACTATAGCTTTGATTTTCTACCGGGAATGCGGATGCTTCGATTTGTGAACCATCTTCTTTAACGCCATTGCTTGAAAGTGCAGAATTAATAACACTGTTTCCTACTGACTTAAGAACACCAGGTAACTGGCTACTTTCATCGATGCCGCCGTTATTCTTTGTTCCGCCGCTTACACGTGTAATCTTTCCTGTTGATTTTACTTTATTGATTGCATCATTAAATTCTTTAAGAATTGACTCCGTGCTGTTTGAACTGCTTGAAGAACTGCTGTTGCCCTGGCTCGAAGATGAGGAGTTTGAAGAACCGGAAGAACTTGATGAAGAACTTGAAGACGTATCAGCAGGAGTAGCTGTATCCGTAGCGCTATCTGTATTGTCAGCTGTATTATCTGATGATGTGTCAGCTGTATTATCTGATGATGTG
Organism: uncultured Clostridia bacterium; assembly: GCA_937884995.1. GTDB lineage: Bacteria > Bacillota > Clostridia > Oscillospirales > Acutalibacteraceae > Fimenecus. Next base: position 87,668 of record CAKZZL010000027.1, on the reverse strand, counting down.
TCAGCTGTATTATCTGCTGTATTGTCATCATTGAAAATGTCATCTGAAGATGAGCCGGATGTATCAGTTGATGTATTTGCATTATTTGCTACAACTTCTCCGCCTTTTGAAATGCCTGTCCTTGTAAATGCAATTACAGAGGTACTATATACGATTGCACATCCTAAGAACAGTGCAAGTGCCTTAAAGAAGACTTTGCTGAATCTGCATCTTCTGTCCTTCTTTTTTTCTAATTTTGCGCTGTATTCTTCAGGTGTTAAGGTTTTCTTTTCTTTCTTTGCCATTGGGAATGAACTCCTTTCAATTCATATACACATTTAATTTACAACATTTCACTAAAAATGTCAATAAAATATACCATATTTGTGTAGTTTTCTGTATATGCCAATTTGATTTTTTTGACTTTTTATATATTAAATGGTATATTAAAATATAAACAATGTTAGGGAGGATTTACCATGAGAAAATTCCTTAAGCAATCACTTTCGTTAGTGCTGACTTTAGCTATGCTGATTTCAGTTATTGCACTTTCATATTCGGTGTCTGCGCTGACTGCTCAAGAAAAAACAATCAGCTTGAGCGAAACAGATGCAACAGGTAACTTCACTAAAATTATGACTGCAATTGAATCAGCAGACACAACACACTTAACGACTATTACTGTTGAGAATGCAGGTGTCTACCCCATTGACAGTGGAGGCGGCAGTGCAATCAGAATGCATTCAAACACAGTACTTGACCTTAATGGTTCAACTTTGGTTCGTTCCGGCTCCATGGAAAATCTCTTCCAAAACGAAGATTTTGCCGGCAACAGAGCTGATACCACGGGCTATACAATGACATATAACTTTACAATTAAGAATGGTACACTTGATGGGTCAGGCGGTTCGTCAAGCGCTGTAAACCTTGCAAACTTCGGCCATGCAAGCAACATCACTATAGACAATGTCACATTCAAGACATGTAGAAGTCACTTGATTGAATTTTCAGGTTGTAAAGATGTCAGCGTAAGCAATTGTACATTCACTGACTACACAGGAACAATTTCAGCATCAGAGCCTAAAGAAGCTGTTCAGATTGATATCTGCGGCGGCACAGAATGGAATGGTGTATATGTGGCAGATTCAAGCAACCCGACTGTTTGCCAAAATATTACCGTAGATAACTGTAAGTTCCAGGATTATCCTGCAGGTGTCGGAAACCACCACACTGTGGTAGGTCTTCACAGTTCAAATATTTCCATCACAAATAACACATTCACAAACTCTGTAGCATATTCTACTCTTCAAAAAGCTATTTGGTGTTATGGTTTTGATAACAGTACTGTTCAGGGCAATACAATATCCGGCAAATATGCAAGCGGTATCTATGTATCCGGCGGTTCTGTCGATGTTATATCTAATACACTTTCAAATTTAACATATGAGCCTTTGTATATTACTAAAAGTTCAAGTTATAACTCAGCAGACAGTACGGCTACAACTGACGAAGTCGTAACAGCAGGAACAGTTAAGAATAATACACTTACTGCCAAAGGCGAAATAGTTGCGCTCAGTGTTTTCGACGGAAGCAATATAACAGAAATTTCTGGAAATACAATTAAATCGACCGGTTCAGATGCATTATCTGCTTCAAGTAAGAGCAATACAACAACAATAGCTACAATTAAAAACAATATAATTAATTCAGATACCTCATATGCTATTCATGTTGCCAAAGGAACTAAAATTACAACAATCAGCGGCAACACCATAACCGCAAAAGATAATGCAATAAATATTACTTCAGGGGCTGTAGTAACCAACATAAACAACAATACAAATATCAGTTCAACAGAAGCTTCAGCTATTTATGTTACAGGCTCAGGCTCTACAGCTACAAACATTAAATCCAACACTAAGATATCCAGTGCAGGTTCAAAAGGTGCTGTTTGTGTAGCAAGTTCTGCAAAATCCACAACAATAAGCGGCAACACAATCAGCGGAACATATTACGGAATCCGTGTTACTTCTGCATCACTCATTACAAATGTCAGCAGCAACACAATAACATCAGCATCAGGTGACGGAATCCTCATTACCGGTGACGGCACAAAGATCACCAACATCACATCTAATACAATTAAAAGCTGTGCTACCAATGGTATTGAAGTTACATCAACGGCAATTGTATCTAAAATTCAATATAATACTATTTCATCTTGTAAGAATTACGGAGTATGGATTAAGAATTCCGGAATCACCGTTTCAATGGGACAAAATATTTACTCCTCAAATACAACCGCAAATGAGAAAATATCAGCAACTCAAAAGGCAATTGATGCGAGCGGACTTGCAGCTCCGACTTTAGGTTCAGCAACGAACACATGCTCAGGTGTCAAAGTTACTTGGTCAGCAGTTAAATTTGCCGATAAATACAGAGTATTTTATAAGACATCCGCAAGCGGAACTTGGGCAAAACTTGCTGACACAACATCAACTTCATATGTTCATGCCGGTGCTGCTTCTGGAAAGACATATTATTACACAGTTCGTCCTTTGAACAACTCCGGCACATATGCAGGATCATACAATTCAACAGGCATAAGTACAACTTTCGTTGCTGCACCCAAACCGACTGCAGACAATGTAAATGGCGGTGTCAAGATTTCCTGGCCTGCATCCAAGGGCGCTGCAAAATACCGTGTATTCATAAAGAATTCTTCCGGTGGATGGGCAAAACTCGCTGATACAACAGCAAGCAGTTATACATATAAATCTGTTACAGCCGGCAAATCATATACTTTCACAGTCAGATGTATAAACTCTGCAGGAAGCTATTGCAGCAGTTTCTATTCCGGCGGAGCAACAATCAAGTACATAGCAGCACCGAAGATTTCTTCACTTACAAATTCTTCAAAAGGTGTAGTTATAAAATGGGGTGCTTGCACGGGAGCTGCTAAATACAGAATATTCTATAAGACATCTGCAAGTGGATCATGGACAAAACTTGCTGATACAACATCAACTTCATATACACACACGGCAGCAAAGAAAGGAACCACTTACTACTATACGGTTCGTTGCATAAGTTCAGACGCTAAATCATATACAAGCGGATATAATACAACAGGTTCAAGCATTAAGTGTGTAAGATAACAAAATAGACAATATAGGGCTGTCAGCGACAGCCCTATATACTTTTATCATATTCTGAAAAAATTATGCTGTTAGTTATCGTTTTTTATTTTTTTGTGATATAATATATATCGACAAATGAGCAATGGAGAGGATTCACTAATGGCAAAAAACAAAAAGAAAAAGCCTAAGAAGTCATATTTATATACATGTCTTTATGCCTGTATCACAGTTATAGCTATATCATTAATCGTCCTTATTGTATACGCTATACAGCCTAAACTTGCCAAAAGCGACAAGCAAAAGAGTGCTGATACAGAATCAGTTGCGATGGATTTGACTGATTCCGAAACAAGTTCGGCAGAATCTTCAAATCAAGCAAGTAAAAATAATGAGGATGCAAAGACAACTGCGGACGCTGAAGAAACAAGCGAAAAGAAAGAAACAACAACTCTGCAGGAAGTTTTATCAGATACAACTGTTGCAGAAATCATAGAATCCACAACTTCAAAGCCAACTTCTTCAACTTCTTTTTATGCAGGGGTTACATATCGTTCCCCATACGCCAAGACATGTGATGTCTTTAAGCATGGCAGAACTTTGATGCTGGTCAATAACGACTGGGAACTTCCTGAAGATTTCAAATGGGATTTGGTATATTGGACTAACGGTCAGCCTGTTGATGCTCTCAGCTTAAATTCTCAGGCATATGACTCCGTTAAAGCAGTAGACAGAGCTGCATATCAACCCTTGAAAAATCTTTTTGCTGCAGCTAAAAAAGCAGGAGTTCCGCTCCAGCTTGTTTCTGCTTACAGAAGTATTGATTTACAAGACAGACTATTCGCAAGATCTGTAAATTCATACATAAGCCAGGGCTATTCGAAAGAAGAGGCAATAAAGAAGGCAAACTATGCACGCACTTTTACAGGAACCAGTGAACATAATATCGGTCTCGGATTTGACATTTTGGAAGAAGGCAATTATTATCTTTCAACATCGTTTGATCAAACCAAAACATTTAAGTGGCTGCAGGAAAATGCAGAAGATTATGGATTTATCCTGAGATATCCGAAAGGTAAAACAGATATAACAGGTATAATGTATGAGCCTTGGCATTACCGCTATGTCGGTGTGGACGTTGCCAAGGAAATAAACAGCAAGGGCATGGTATTTGAGCAGTATATAGCATACCTTGATGGTGAATAATATTTAGACAAAAGCTTAAAAGCACAGGGGCTCACCTTTGAAGTGAATTCCTGTGCTTTTATTTTCTGATTTGATTATTACCTTTTTACTTTAGCCACTGAATGAGTCTTTCATATGCTTCCGGCAAGTCTACTATCGGATCCCAGCCAATGTTTCTTAATCTTTCACCGCTTAAGGTCATCTTAACGGGAGGTGCATATCCAAGTTTAGCAGCATCTTCCGGAATATCAATTACAGCTTTTATTTTACCGTTTGCAATCTTTTCAGCTACCATTTCAGCCATTGCTTTAATTGTTGTATGTGTTGTTTCATTTACAACATTATATGACTTATTTCTTTCGCCTTTAAGGAGCAAAAGTAAGATTGCCTTCACAGCATCAGCTGTATATACGTAATTTCCCTCCGACTCACCTGTTGTATGCAGAACAATATCCTTGCCTTCCATTGCGCTTCTCGCAAATTGAGCAAAGACTCTGTTTTCACCGGGTAATGTTCCTGCACCGAATGTCTGGGCAAGTCTCGCTACACAAATGTCCAAATCATATTGACTCGCATATGCCGTGCAAAGGCATTCACATATTCTTTTGCCTTCCGGATAGCAACTTCTTACTTTGGTAATGTCAATATATCCTAAATCATTTTCCGTAGTTTTTCCACTTGTGTCAGGTTGTCCGTAGACTTCCATGGAGCTTATGTATACTACCTTTTTACTTCTTTTGTTTTTTGCAAGTGAAAGGACTTTATCCGTACCATATACAGCTGTCATTATTGTTTCAACTGGGTTTGATACCATTGTTTTTGACGTGGTTATCGCTGCTGCATGTACAATATAGTCACATGATCCTTCAAAATCTATCTCATCTTTTTCCAGGTCTGCTATTACAAACGATAAAGCATTGTCATCTAAATCATCTGCAAAAAGTGCTTTTGCTTTTTCGAGATTTCTTACCAACGCATTAACCTTAATATTAAGGCCTTTTTCCTTGTTGCAGAAAAGAAGAGCCTTAGCAAGCAGTGAGCCGACAAGCCCTGTTGCGCCTGTGATAAAGAAGGAACTGTTCTTAAAATCCTCAAAAGGAATATTGCTCTCGCTGATTTCCTTGAAATCCTTAATCAGAACATCTTTCATTTGTATTCTCCAAATATTTATTCTTCCTTGACAAGTTTGCTCGGAATTTCATTTCTTGTAAATCCGAATGTCTGTACGCTTTCCCTATATTCAATCATTGCTCTGAATGTAAATATATCTTCAGGTGTGGTTACCTTTATATTCCCTCTGGGTCCGGGCACAATTCTTACATCTTTACCAAGAGATTTCATAAGATTACATGTATCTACGATTCCGTTGTATTCGGGATTGATTTTTCTTATCTCATTATGTGCTTTTATTACATCTCCGAGATAGAAACTCTGAGGTGCCTGTGCTGTATAGTACTTTGATCTGTCGGGAACCTGATCTATGGATTTTCCGTCTTCACTGAGTACAGGAGTTTCATAAAGTGATGTGCACGTAATTGCAGAACCGTATTCTTTAACGCTCTCTATGTTTGCGCCAATGGTTTCTTTTGTGATACAAGGTCTTACGCCGTCATGAATAAGGACTATTGCGTCGTCGCTGTTGTTTTCCCTTGCGGCCGTTAATGCATTATATATTGAATCCTGTCCGGTCTTTCCGCCGGGCACAATTTTCTTAACTTTGGTTATCATGAATTTTTTGCAATACTTATCAAGCTGCTTGATACAATCTTCTTTACAAGCAACATAGATTTCATCAATCAAAGGGTTGTCTTCAAAGATATCCAAAGTATGAATAATGATGGGCTTGCCATTAACCTCGATAAACTGTTTAGGTATACCTGCACCCATACGCGCTCCGGAACCGCCTGCGAAAATAATTGCAATATTCATAAGTTCAAATCCTTTCTTAACCGGTATCTATCTTATTGATCACTTTGCAATTTTTTTGTAATTGCTTTAACAAAACTAATTTTATATATCTGTTTCCCAACTATTTTCACTATAATTGTTGATATGGCAACAGATAAAAGATAACTCAGGAATTTAAGATTAGCATCATAACTGTTAAACGGACTTAGATTAAGCAACAAAATACCTGCGTAGTGACAAAGGTATATAGGTAATGACAGGGAACCCAGATAATAGAAAAACTTATTATTGAATATCCTACTGCCATATGTAAGTGAGCTGAAACTCAATACTATGAGAACAAAGACTGCAAACAAGCAATCTATCCAATAATTGTTGCCGAATGTCATCATGGTAAATATGATTGTGATAATAAACATTAATATCTCTACCATAGTCAGGAAAAGCTTTGATGACTTTCTAAGTTCAAATGTGTCAATAAATCTGCAAAGTTCAAAAGCAAATAAGCCAAGGCATATTTCAGCAAAAGCTTTTATCAGACCCTTATATATAGAGCCAAACATAACTTCATGAACATCACCTACAATATTTTTTGTCTGAATCACCATGCTGCCTAAAAAAAGTATAGCTATGATTGGAGCCCAATATCGTGTAAAACGGTAATAGCATTTGCGTGCTATCGGATATATTATCGCCATAGATATGAGCATGGCGGAAATATACCATTCAACAAGATTGGGATTTGCAAATTTAACTCCGCTCATATCCAGTAGGAAAAAGCATGGAATACTGTTGACGATTCTTTTCACGATTACAGTCCAATGGTCAATATCTTCCATTGATTTAAGAGCCAGCACAATTATGAATCCTACTATATGATATGGGAAAATAGCAAGTATCTTTTTTCCCATAAATCGGACATAATCTTTTGATAAAAGTCTGTCGTTGCTGAGAGAGCCTTTCTTTTGAATTGACTTATATATTGACTTACCCATTAAAAAGCCGGAAACGATAAAAAAGAATTCAACTGCAATAGCACCATTGGGGAAAAAGCTAAGGTGCAATCCCCCTTCATCCATGTCTGCTCCGCCCAGCACATACTTATAGTAATGGAAGCATACGACGCAAATACAAAAGACAAGGCGCAGAAATTCAATTTTTCCGTTTTTTTCTTTTGAATTAGTCAATTCCTACAATCTCCTTAATCTTATCAACCACAAGTTTTGCTGCTTGACCTGTTTCATAGCAGCCCTTTTCTTCCAAGAATTTTTTTACATTTTCCAAATACAGATTGTTGTCGAATTCCTGGATATTTTTTATCATTTCTTCATTATTTGTAGCGATTGGGAAAGGTGTTGTTTCCAGTGAGTAATAGAAACCTCTGTCCGTATTGTATTTTTCAATATCCGTTGCATAAATAAGCAAAGGTCTGCCTGTAAGTATATAATCATATGCCCAGCTTGAGTAATCTGTTATGCCAAGATCTACCACTGCCATAAGTTCCTGCATATCAAAGTAGCCTGATGCATTGATTATATTAGTATCATCTGTATCTATTTTTGACGCACTCTTCTTGTTTTTGAAATGCAACCTTACAAGAACAACCCACTCACCGCCGAATTTTTCTTCAAGGGCTTGTCTCATTGCCTCATAATCAAGATCGAAGCATGTAAGATCACCGTCATCACGGAAAGTAGGCGCATAAAGTGCTAACTTCTTACCTTCCGGTATTCCCAGTTCTTCAAAAACTTTGTCTCTGATTTCATCATGTTTTTCTTTATTTATGAGAATATCATTTCTGGGATGCCCGATTTTCATAAACTCATTTTCAGGCCAGAAGGTTGATCTGAATATATCTTCCTCAAACTGACTGTTTGTGGTGCAATAGTTCGTTGCTTTTTTGCATCTTTGTGCTTTTTTCATCCAGTCATCATTACCGCCAAGGCGTTTGATTCCCATACTTCCATGCCATGTATTTATATATACCTGGCTTTTTTTCTTGGGTATATTAAACCAAACACAATTAAGAGCATTGTCAATCCAGATTTTTGCAGTTGCCTGTTCTTCAAACATATCAAAGGTTCCGCGTTTTACTGTTCTTACCTCTTCCGGGAAAGAACGAGGTTTCTTACCTTTTTTAGGCTGTGCCCAAACTAAATCAACAGGCAACTCCTGGCGAAGTATCTCTTCAGCAATATACTTTTCATTGTCGCAATATTGATTGTTATATGTCATGAAAAAGACTTTATTATTTTGAATTTTGTTGTGCGAATAAAAAAGTCTCTTGCTTATCTTTCCTATAATTTGGTCTAGTTTTTTCCTGATATAAAGTAAAAGTGTTCCCTGGACCAATGCTTTTTTCAGTTTTCTCATTCTATTCTCTCCAACCCTCAACCTTGAAAATTAAATTTTCAGTTTATCATTTTCTGATATTGCTTTGATACACTGTCTATATCACCGAATGCAACAAGTTCTCCGTGATCAAGTATCATCGCTTTATTGCAAATTCTCTGAACTTGCTCGAGTGAATGAGAAACAAAGAGAACCGTTGTGTTATTGGCAAACATATCTGTCACTTTTTTCTCACTCTTTTTTCTGAATTTTGCATCACCTACGGATAAAACTTCATCCAAAATAAGTATGTCGGGATTTACCGCTGTGCATATAGCAAATCCGAGTCTTGATTTCATGCCGGACGAATAATTCTTTAGCGGGACATCAACAAATTTTCTAAGTTCGGCGAAGTCGATAATCTCATCAAACTTTTCATCAATGAATTCCTTTTTATATCCTAGCACAGCGCCATATAGGTAAATGTTTTCTCTTGCCGTATACTGCATATCGAAACCGGCTCCGAGTTCCAAAAGCGGGGCAATAACTCCTTTTTTGGTAACTTTTCCTTCTGTCGGTCTGTAAACACCGGCTATAACTTTAAGGATTGTACTCTTGCCGGCACCGTTTAAACCAAGTATACCCAGCCTGTCGCCTTTTTCAAGTTCGAAGCTTATGTTCTTAAGAGCCCAAAACTCGTCATATTTAACTTTTCCCTGGACAAACTTGAAAACAAACTCTTTAAGTGAATCCAATTTTTCCTGGCTAAGGTTAAATTTGATGCTTACATCATCAACCTTAAGCGCAATGTTTTTCTTTTCAGCCATAATATCTTCTCTCCACTAAATATGAAGAATAAATTTATCTTGGTTTTTCTTGAACACTATTATACCGATAATAAGTGTCACTAAACTAGAAGCAGCTGCATATATAACCCCGAGATAGCCGATTTCCTCATTCATCACTGCCGCACGGCAAAGACGGATAATCTGCCATAAGGGATTGTATTTTAAGAGCCATGCATAACCGCTGTTCATAATTCTCTCCGGATAATAGAAGATGGCACTCATATACATGATAAGCATCAGCACTACATTCCAAAGATACTCTATATCTCTGAAGAAAACATTAAGTGTTGCAAGACAAAGACCTACTCCTATGGTTAAAACAACCAATATCATTACAGCAGGTATAAACCAGAAAACTGCAATTGTCGGTACTACTTTGCAATAGATGTCCACAAATACCAAGACAATAAGTGAAATAAGGAAAATTATGAAATTAAACAAAACGCTTGAAAGCGGATACATATATTTAGGCACATATACCTTTTTAATCATTGAAGCATTTTGTCTGATTGAAATACAGGCTGCTTTTGTTCCGGATTGGAAGAATGAATATATCAAACGTCCGGTTATGATATACAGAGGGAAATTCGGCTTATGATTTCCAAAAAGCGTACCAAATACTATAACCAAAACTATGGTTGTAAGAATCGGTTCAATAAGGGACCATATAATGCCAAGATAAGACCTTCTGTATTTAAGTCTTACGCCTTTCTTTACAAGTTCTGTTAACAGAAATCTGTAATTCCAGAAACCTTTAATGTACTTAATCATCTTTCTTTTAACCTCTATAAACCTATTACTTGTCCGAAAGTTTGCTTATAGCTTCATCAATCATATTAAGTTTTTCCATGAATTTCTCGAGTTTTTCTTTCTGTTCGTTTACAAGATTTTTCGGAGCCTTCTCAACGAAATTCGGGTTGTTAAGTTTCTTTGAAACGAAGTCTATATCTTTTTGAACGTTTGCTTTTTCTTTGTTCAGCCTTTCAATTTCGGCTTTGAAATCAACAAGTTCATCCATCGGTATATAGATCTTCGCATCGGTTGTAATAACCGTTACTGCACCATCGTCATCATATGCATCAACAAGCTTTACTTCGGATGCAGATGCAAGTCTTACAAAGAATTCCTTGCCGTCATTAAAGGTCTCTTTGTACTGGGTGTTGATAAATATCTTAGCCTTTTTTGAAGGAACAACATTCATCTCAGATCTGCGGTTACGAACTGCCTTGACTGCAGTCATAACTCTGTTCATCTCAGTCTCTTCACTCTTGAATACAAGTCCATCCGAATATTCCGGCCAGCGTGAAATCATTATAGACTCTCCGTCATGCGGAAGACTCAGCCAGATTTCTTCAGTTATAAATGGCATAAACGGGTGAAGGAGTTTCAAGGTGTTGCTCATTACATAAACCAAAACTCCCTTTACCGCAGCCTTAGCTAATGCATCATCTGCATTCAGCCTTATTTTTGCAAGTTCAATATACCAATCGCAGAATATGTCCCAGATAAAGTCATAGAGTTTTTGTACAGCAAGGCCCAGCTCATACTTTTCAATTGAATCTGTTACATCTTTTACAAGGTCATTGTATTGACTTAAAACCCACTTGTCTTCTATTGCAAGATTTTGCGGTATATACGGAGCAGGTTCATTGTCGTCAAGGTTCATGAGAATAAATCTTGCTGCATTCCAAATTTTGTTTGCGAAATTTCTGCTTGCTTCCACTCTCTCATCAGAGAAACGCATATCATTTCCGGGGCTGTTTCCTGTTGCAAGAGTAAAGCGAAGTGCATCGGCGCCGTAATTGTCAATAATCTCAAGAGGATCTATACCGTTGCCGAGGGATTTCGACATTTTTCTTCCCTGAGCATCACGTACAAGGCCATGTATAAGAACAGTGTCAAAAGGTATATTATTTGTATATTCCAAAGCAGAGAATATCATTCTGCTTACCCAGAATCCTATGATGTCATATCCAGTTACAAGTGTATTTGTAGGATAATAATGTTTTAAATCTTCTGTCTGTTCCGGCCAACCGAGTGTTGAGAAAGGCCAGAGAGCAGAACTGAACCATGTATCCAGTGTATCCGGGTCCTGTGAAAGATTATGGTTTTTGCAATGAGGACATGAATCGATATCTGTTTTTGAAACAATGGTTTCACCGCAGTCATCACAATACCAGGCAGGTATTCTGTGTCCCCACCAAAGTTGTCTGGATATGCACCAATCTCTTGTCCCTCTCATCCAGTTCAGATAATTCTTCTTGAATCTGTCAGGTACGAACTTGATTCTGCCATCTTCTACTGCTCTTATTGCAGGACCTGCAAGTGGTTCCATTCTTACGAACCATTGCTTTGATACCATTGGCTCAATGCTTGTGTGGCAACGATAACAAGTACCTACTTCATGATCCAAAGGCTCAATCGATTTTATGTATCCGCCTTTTTTAAGATCTTCAAGTATAGCTTTTCTTGCTTCAAGTGTAGTAAGGCCTGCATATTTGCCGCAATCCAGAACTTCAGGTTCGCTTTCGCAGCCTTTTTTACCTGAATTTCTTATTGCATCTGCTTCTTCTTTCTCTTTTTTGCCTGTAAGATGTCCGTCATATGTAAATGTTCTTACTACAGGTAAATTATGACGCAAGCCAACTTCAAAGTCGTTAGGGTCATGCGCAGGTGTAATCTTTACTACACCTGTTCCCTTTGTCATGTCTGCATGTTCATCACATACAATCGGAATCTCTTTGTTAACCAAGGGAAGAATTACATGGCATCCGTGAAGATGCATATATCTCTTATCTTCCGCATTGATAGCAACCGCTGTATCACCAAGCATGGTTTCCGGTCTTGTTGTTGCAAGTTCAAGTTTTTCTCCTGTTTCCTTAACTGTGTAAAGAAGGTGCCAGAAGTTTGAAGGCTTGCTCTCATACTCAACTTCTGCATCGGAGATTGATGTATTACAATGAGGGCACCAGTTTACCATTCTGTTGCCGCGGTATATCATGTCTTGTTCATAAAGTTTTACAAAGACCTCACGAACTGCTCTGCTGCAACCTTCATCGAGTGTAAATCTTTCTCTGTCCCAGTCACATGAGGAGCCCATTTTCTTCAGCTGTTCTATAATTCTGCCGCCGTATTGAGTTTTCCAGTTCCATGCGCGTTCAAGAAATTTTTCTCTTCCGATATCTTCTTTTTTAATACCTTCCTCACGCATCTTTTCAACTATCTTAGCTTCTGTTGCTATAGATGCATGATCTGTTCCCGGAAGCCACAAAGTATCATATCCTGCCATCCTGTGATAACGGATAAGTATATCCTGAAGTGTGTTATCAAGGGCATGACCCATATGAAGCTGTCCTGTGATATTCGGAGGGGGAATTACGATTGTGTAAGTTTCCTTTCCCTCTTCCCTTTTTGCATGGAAATATTTATGTTCGAGCCAGGACTTATACAGTCTTTCCTCAACATTTTTCGGGTTATATTGTTTTTCCAGTTCTCTGGCCATTTTTATATTCTCTCCTTAAGCTAATGTCCCTTATACGGTGAGCGCCGTAATTATTGTGGAGTAAACCTTTGCGGGATCATTAATGAAGTTGTTCTTTATTTGTTCAAGCTGAAGTTCATCATTGACATGAACCGTAAGCTTCATAAATTCAGTCTTTTGATCAAACAAGGTAAAAGTAATCTTGAATCCGCCGTTTAAATCTTTTTCTACCTTTATATCGTTTTCTCTTTCAGCCTGCGCTCTTGTTATGAGACGGATTGCTGCATTGACGGCCTTTTCTCTTACCGTTATCGGAAGACTTGTCTGAAGCATATCTGCGGCTTCTCTTCCCTTTTGAGTAACCGTGAAGACCTCATCTTCGCCTGAAATATCAAATTCAATATTTCCGGATTTCATCAATTCCTCGATTGCCTGTCCGACTTCAAAATAGTTTGCAAGTCCGTCTTTCTGCATTGCATCATTCAGCATCTGCCTGGTCATCGGACTTTCGACACTCTTAAGAAGATAGCATATCAAAAGCCTTATATCGTCTCTGTTTCTGAGTCCGCCGAGCTCTATTCCTTCATCAAATGCATCATAATCCATAATTATTGCCCCTGTAATACACCAAGTATTTCTTTAATATCTTTATATATGTATTTCGGCTTGACATCACTTTTCTCTATGTCCTCAAGCTTGCTTTCGCCGCTGAGCACACAAATTGTGTCTATACCTGCATTTACACCGGATGCTATATCCGTATAAAGTCTGTCGCCGATTACAAGTGTCTGCTCTCTCGTGAAATTTGTCATCTGCATGGCATAATTCAGCATATATACGTCCGGCTTTCCTATATATATGGGTCTTCTGCCGGCTGCATAATATATTGCCTCACATATTCCATAGCAATCCGGTACCAGTCCGAACTCTATGGGACAGCCTCTGTCAGGATTTGTTGCTATGTATGGTATGTCCTTCCTTGTCTCAAGAAGATATGCGACATCAGCCATCTTCTGATATGTAAGTTCCGTATCATAGCCGACGACAATGCATTCAGCCTCTTCTCTGTCATATGTGAATATGACACCGAGTTTTTCCATTTCTTTTATCATCGACTTTGTGCCGCAGCAATATACTTTTTTGCCTTTATGGTGTTCAAGCATATATAAGGCCGTTGCCTGAGAAGAAGTGAAAAAATTGTGTTCATCCACTTTTATACCCATCGTTGATAATTTTACTACATAATCCTTTACCGAACGTGATGAGTTATTGGTGATGAAAATGTATCTTCCGGCAACGCTTTCAATATATGATAAAAACTCATTAACTCCCTCGAAAGGCGTATCGCCTGTAAAGACGGTACCGTCCATATCAAGCAGGAATAATCTTTTATCCTTCAGTGACATTAATTCCCATCAACCCTCGTAGTCGTCTTCATTTTCCCAGTTGTGGAAAACTTCCTGAACGTCATCATTGTCTTCAAACATTTCAAGCATTTTACCCATTTTGCTTATATCATCCGGGTTTGTAAGCTTTGTAGTTGTTGTCGGAACATATTCAACTTCTGCTGATACATACTTATATCCTTTAGTTTCAAGATCATCACGTACAGCGCCTAAATCTGCCGGATCTGTTCTGACATCATATATTTCCTCATCTGTTATGAAATCAAGAGCTCCCGCCTCGATTGCATCTTCCATGAGTTTTTCTTCATCTATGTCTTCTTTTTCAATTATGATAACACCCTGGCGGTTGAACATAAATGATACACATCCGCTGGTACCCATATTGCCGCCGAATTTATCAAATGCATGTCTGATATCGGCTGCTGTTCTGTTTCTGTTATCTGTAAGTGTTTCTACTATTACGGCAATACCCGAAGGTCCGTATCCTTCATATATTATCTCTTCATAATTATCAGCACTGCCCTCGCCTGCTGCTTTCTTTATGATTCTGTCGATATTGTCATTAGGCACATTGGCAGCCTTAGCTTTAGCTATAACGTCTTTAAGCTTGGAATTTCCTGCAGGATCTGGGCCGCCCTCTTTGACTGCTACGGCTATTTCTCTGCCAATCTTTGTAAACACCTTTGCTCTGGCATTATCAGTCTTTTCTTTTTTTCTTTTGATTGTACTCCATTTTGAATGTCCTGACATAAGCATACCTCTCGCATATTTTTATTCTTTTTATTATACCATACGGGCATTTTCATTTCAATATTTTTATGAAATGTCGGGTTAATGCCGGGCTGATAGCTGTGACCTCACCTGTATGATGTTCACAGGGTCTTTTTTGACTTGACTCTTTATCTATGTTACAATTATTGCATCAAAAAATGAGGGTGATTTTTTATGAGAACTTTTATGGATGAAAGCTTCCTTTTAACTACGGGAACAGCGAAAACGATCTTTGAAAAGGGCGCAAAAGATGCTCCTATCTTTGACTGGCATTGTCATTTATCACCAAAAGAAATCTATGAGGACAAGCCTTTTAAGAATATATCTCAGCTCTGGCTCGGCGGCGACCACTATAAATGGAGAGCAGAACGTTGTTGCGGAGTGGATGAAAAATATATCACAGGTAATGCATCCGACTATGACAAGTTTCTTAAATATGCAGAGACTTTGCAATATTGCATAGGAAATCCTCTCTATCACTGGACTCATCTTGAACTTCAAAGATATTTTGATATATATGAGCCTTTAAGTTTGCAAAATGCTCCCGCAGTCTGGGAAAAAGCAAATCAAGTTATATCTTCCGGAGATTTCACTCCCCGTAAATTAATTGAAAGATCTAATGTTGTCTGCCTTTGCACAACAGATGATGCTGCTGATGATCTGCATTATCATAAGCTTTTGGCACAGGATAACTCCTTCTCCTGCAAAGTAATACCTGCTTTCAGACCTGACAAGGCATTTCTTCTTGATAACTATCCTATCTTCAGTGACTGGATTAAAGCTTTGGAAAATGCAGGCAACATGAAAATCGGAAATTTTCAAGACTTGCTGACTGTATTAATTTCCAGAATTGACTTTTTTGATTCAATGGGATGCAGGGCATCGGATCATGCTCTTTCATATTGCCCTTATGAACCTGCAAGTGATTCTGAACTTGAAGAGATATTCAGCAAAGGATTAAACGGCGAAAGTCTCAGCATCACAGAACTGGATAAATATCGCACTGCGGTTCTTCGCTTTTTCGGAAAAGAATATGCAAAACGTGGCTGGGCAATGGAACTTCACCTTGGAGCAATGAGGAACAATAACAGTATAATGTTTGAAAAGCTCGGTCCTGATACCGGTTTTGATTCCGTTGATGATTACAGAATCGCTCAAGGACTTTCCAGATATATGGATTCACTTTGCAGGGAAAATGCCCTTCCGAAAACAATTCTTTTTACTCTTAATCCCAAAGACAATATAACGTTGGGGACCATGCTCGGTAATTTCCAGTCAAGCGAGGCTGAATCCAAGATTCAGTTTGGCTCAGCATGGTGGTTCAATGACAACTATGACGGCATGCGCGAACAAATACGTTCTCTTGCAAATCTCGGAGTTCTCGGCAAGTTTGTAGGTATGGTTACAGACTCCAGAAGCTTTTTATCATATCCGAGGCATGAATATTTCAGACGGATTCTTTGTGAGTTTATCGGAGATTTGGTTGAAGAAGGAAAATATCCCGCAGATATCGATTTTCTTTCACAGCTTGTTTATGATATTTCATTCGCTAATGCGAAAAAATATTTTGGCATATGACAAAGTTTAGTTGACTTTTATGTCTCTTATGATATTATTTTACTTAAAACGCAATTGTTAGAAGGTATATATTATGAATTCTGTTTATATTCCCGAAGGATATGTACATAAGCTTGATACATATGACACACAGCGTGCCATCTCTTTTATCAAGCAGACTTTTCAGGAAAATCTAGCCGCGGCGCTTAACTTAAAGCGTGTTTCTGCTCCTCTCTTTGTTTCAGAGGAGTCAGGTCTCAATGATAACCTAAACGGTGTTGAACGCCCTGTTTCATTTGACATTCCCGCAATAAATGCAAATGCACAGGTTGTACACTCTCTTGCAAAATGGAAAAGATTTGCCTTGAAAGAATATAACTTTAATGTACATAACGGTCTTTATACGGATATGAATGCGATACGAAGAGATGAAGAACTTGACAATATTCATTCCGTTTATGTTGACCAATGGGACTGGGAAAAGGTAATAACAAGAAAAGAAAGAAATATTGAATTCTTAAAACAAACCGTTCAAAAGATAGTAAATGCAGTTTGTAATACATCCGAAGCTTTCAATCAAAAATTCCCCGGGACAGACACATATATATCAAGAGAAGTTTCCTTTATCTGTTCCCAGGAACTTGAAGATCTCTATCCAGACCTTGATTCTCACGGCAGAGAAACTGAATATCTAAGAGATCACAAAACTGCTTTCATCATGAAAATAGGTGGCAAGCTGAAATCCGGAAAGCCACACGACGGCAGAGCACCTGATTATGATGACTGGGAATTAAACGGAGACATCATGGTATGGAATGATGTTCTAAACTCAGCCTTTGAAATTTCATCAATGGGAATCAGAGTAGATGCTGAAAGCTTAAAAAAGCAGCTTGAAATTGCCGCTTGTCCCGAAAGAGCAAATCTTCCATTCCATAAAATGCTTTTAAACGACGAACTCCCCCTGACTATAGGAGGAGGAATAGGTCAGTCAAGACTTTGCATGCTGATGATGGGCTGTGCACACATAGGAGAAGTCCAATCAAGCATATGGGATGAAAAAACATATGTGGCTTGTAGAGAAAACG
This sequence comes from uncultured Clostridia bacterium, assembly GCA_937884995.1. Classification (GTDB taxonomy): domain Bacteria; phylum Bacillota; class Clostridia; order Oscillospirales; family Acutalibacteraceae; genus Fimenecus. Next base: position 69,980 of record CAKZZL010000027.1, on the reverse strand, counting down.
GAATTCCACTTCTTTGATATATCACGAAAAAATATATAAGGTTGTGATTATGACTTTGACGTCCTCACAACCTTATTTTTTATTTCCTTAATAGTTTTTTATATATCTTTTTAAGTGTGGGCATAAACTTTTCCATAAAGTTATATTTCACTTTATCAACAGCTATTGTGAACTCGCCCGCATACTCCACTATAATAGGATTAAATTGATGTTTGAACTCATAGAGTCCATCATCAAGGGTCCCTGCGAGTCCTCCCAGATTCAGATAATCGCAATTATTTTCAATGCATTTGGCTGACTGGCTTCCAAGCCCGCAAAGTGTAGCGCAAAATGATGAGAATATTGAAAGGTCACTGCCCGCATATAGGTATTCGGCTACCCTGATACCTTCCTCGTTATATGGATAAACCGTAAGCAGAGCTGAAAGATTTAGGGGATTTCCGCGTTCTTTTTTTATCTTCTTTGCATCTTCCATCTGCTCGTATATCTTGTCACGCATATCCGGCTCTTTTTGATATCTGATTTCCAGATTTTCAAGATATTTATCTATATCTGTTTTTTCAAAAGCGAAAAATGCATTATCTCCGAAGCCTTCTGCCAATAATTTGAAATAGTCTTCATCTCTCAGAGTTATATTTTGACGGTTTTCCGTCATGCCTATGATTCTCTTGAACTCGGATATATTTTCATCACTTATATCCATGCGTTCATAATACAGGCCTCTGGCTGACTGGAAATTAGCATAGTACTTACGGATTTTCGTCTTATAGTTCTTTTTCAGACTATCAAAACTAAGTGCCTCACCTTTTGCGTCTTTCAAAGGTATAAGTGCATTGAATCTCGGCTGAACGGCATCATGAAGTCCCTTGCCGTAGCCACCGTGTATAAATCCGGCATCAGTAAAGTTTTTGAGTTGCTTTCTGCCTTTTTCAACATCAAAAACATCGATGAAATTTTCAGTCGGAATATCCGGCAATATTTTGGAAACAGGAATAAGGGGGTCAACCATTATTGAATAAATCCCATGCTTTTTGCAAAAGTAATATGCTCCCTCATAGAAAGTCTTGATAGCTTCAATGTTATCATAGTCCATAAGAGGTCCGTGCGGAGCATAAGCATACTTAAAGCCGGGCATCAACTTTCTGACTAATATAAGGCATACTCCGATTATTCTTTCATCGTCATAGATACCGCAATAAAAAGCTTCCCAGTTATTTTTTAATACTGTCCATGCTTTTGTCTGCTGTATCGGAGTAAAAGATGTCTTTTTTATATAGTTATTGAATTCTTCGATATCAATATTTTCTTTAAAAATCAAGACATTGATCTCCTTACTCTTTTGTCATTTCCTTTATATATCTCTTGAAGAATTTCAAAGCTCCTTCCACCGAGCTTATAGGCAGTCTTTCATCAGTACCGTGTGTGCAAAGTAAAAGGCTGACATCTGCCACGAATGGAGAGAATCTGTAAATATTCTCACATATCGGTTCATAGTTATATGCGTCTGTACCGCCCATAACAAGGAAAGGCGCCACAAGAATCTTTTCATCGCTTTTTTCACAAAGTTCCTTGATTACATTAAATGCCCTTGAGTCCGTTGGTGAGACAGAGGATGCAACCTTGCCTTCAAGCTTTGTGATACCGATTTTTTTGTTTTTCACTGCTTTTCTGATATGATTTTCAACATCTTCGCTGCTAACTCCGGGCATTGTTCTGAAGTTAACAGTTACAGATGCCTTTTGTGGCAGAACGTTGAATTGAGGGCTGCCCTCTGCCATAGTTACCGCCGTGCATGTGCGTATAAGCGAAGCTGCAGGAGGAATCATGGTCATTATTTTTTTTACAAGACCTTTCAGCAGCCATAGATTACATGTTACAAGGCGAACAGGATATGTGCATCTCTTGCCTATCTGTGTAAATAACTCATATACAAAGTCAGGCATTTGAGCTTTGAATTGATGGTTTTCGATATCCTTGATTACATCTGCGAGATGTCCGAGTGCAGTATGTTTCGGAGGCTGTGAAGAGTGACCGCCTTTTGCAGTTACATAGACTTCGTAATTCATGCTACCTTTTTCGGCTATACCTACACCTGCAAGATTACATGAAAGCACACCCTTTATATCCACGGGAAGTATGGCTCCCCCTTCGTCAACTACTGCTTCGAGGTGGACGCCTTGCTTTGCAAGATGTTCTACAATTTGTGAAGCGCCGTTATCAATTGCAGCAACGACTTCCTCATTATGACCAAGACAAATATATACTGTACGTACGGGCTGATAGCCGTCCTCCATCAGTTGTTCCACACTGTCCATAAGAGCCACAAGATGATTTTTCATATCCATAGCGCCGCGGCCCCATATATATTCGCCGTCATCTACTCCGCCGAATGGTTCATGTGTCCAGTCTTGCTCTGTGCCATCTGCTATGGGCACAACATCCTGATGCGCAAGCATTGCTATCGGATCAAGGCTCGGGTCGGTCCCTTCCCATTTATATATGAGACTTGCTTCCGCAATCTTGGTGATTTCACATTTTTCATGAATAAGAGGAAAACTCTCTCTTAAAAATGCATGGAATTTATCAAACTCATTCCAGTCCACCAGTTTCGCATCATAGTTGGAGATAGTCTTGATTTTTATTGCCTCAGTTAATTTCTTGCGATATCTCTCAACATCAACATTTTCTTCGGGCAGTGTGTCAGTTTTATCTCTCTTTTTAGGTACAAAGAAAATTGCTCTTATTGCCGTGATGAGCAAGAAAAGGACAAATACTGCCAATATAATGTAACCTACCATAGCTTAAACTCCTGTCTTATCAAAATAATGAGATTTGAGCCTCTTCAGGCAACTGCCCAAATGCACCCGCCTCTTTGAGTGCTGTGATAACTGAACTGGATGCTCCTGTTCTGTCCTGGAAGTCATCAATTGATACAAAGTCACCTTTACCGTCATTTCTTCCGCTCGCAAGCTGTGCTGCAGCATTTCCGCCGACACCCGAAAGAGCGGAAAACGGCATTCTCAGTTTACCGTCCTCCACAGTAAAGTCTGTTGCATCCGATTTATATATATCAACAGGAAGGACTTCTATACCTCTCTCCATCATCTCATTTACTATTTGCAGAACCTTATGTGTCTCTGTACTCTTTCCGGAGAGTGTCTCATCCTTGTTTTTGATGCGTGTACTTAAATCACGCATTTTTCTTTTTACGGCTTCGGGACCTGCCTGAACAGTTAGGGCATCAAGGTCCTCTCCCTTAACGGTAAGAATTGCAGCATAAAACTCAAGTGGTTTATATATCTTGTACCAGCCGATTCTCAGTGCAGCGATAACATAAGCTGCGGCATGAGCTTTCGGGAACATATACTTTATCTTCAGACATGAGTTGATATACCATTCAGGTACACCGTTATCTCTCATTGCCTGGTAGTCATCAGCAGTCAAAAGTTTTGCTGCTTTACCCTTACGTGTTTTCTCCATGATATCAAATGCCATAGCAGGGTCAAGACCTTTATGCATAAGATAAATCATTATGGAATCCCTTGTCCCTATAACATTGGAAATGGTACATTCGCCGCTTTTAATCAATTCCTGGGCATTACCCAGCCATACATCCGTACCATGAGAAAGTCCGGATATCTGAATAAGATCCGAAAACTTTTCCGGTTTTGATTCCTGGAGCATTCCGCAGACAAAATCCGTTCCCATTTCCGGTATAGCAAGTGTGCCTGTAGGCCAGTCAAGCTGTTCCGGAGTTACACCCAATGGTTCCGGGGATGTGCATAGTTTTATTATCTTAGGGTCGCATATATCAATATCCATAACATTGATTCCCGTAAGATCCTCCAGATGCTTATATATAGTCGGGATATCATGACCGAGAATGTCAAGTTTCAATATGGTCTCATGAAGGCTATGGAAATCAAAGTGTGTCGTTTTCATATCCGAGTTTGTATCATCAGCAGGATATTGAACAGGCGTAAAGTCATAAACATCATAGTCATTTGGTACTACAACCATGCCGCCCGGATGCTGGCTGGTCGTTTTCTTGATACCTGTACAGCCCAATACAAGTCTGTTCTCCTCGGCCTTGGTTACAATCATATCATGGCTTTCTAGATATTTTTTAACAAATCCGTAGGCGTTTTTGTCTTTTATGGTGCTTATTGTGCCGGCCTTAAATACGTTTGCCTCTCCGAAAAGTTTAACCGTATATCTGTGTGCATTGGCCTGATACTCACCTGAGAAATTCAAGTCAATATCAGGTTGCTTTTTACCATTGAATCCAAGGAATGTCTGGAAGGGAATTTCATGGCCGTCTCTTATCATGGCAGCTCCACATTCCGGGCAACCCTTTGCAGGCATATCAAAGCCTGATGCATATTCCCCTTTTAAGAAGAATTCCGAATGTTTACATTTTGGACATCTGTAATGAGGTGCAAGTGGATTTACCTCGGAAATCCCGAGCATTGTCGCAACAAATGATGAACCGACAGATCCACGTGATCCTACATGGTAACCGTGTTCTTCTGCATCCCATACAAGTTTTTGTGCAATAACATAGAGAACAGCATATCCTCTTTCTATAATCGGATTTAACTCTGTTGACAATCTGTCTGAAACATATTCCGGTATCGGGTCGCCATAAAGTTCTCTTGCTTTTTCCCAGCATGTTTTCTCAAGGAATTCCTCACTTCCCTCAATTGAAGGCGGGTAATTTCCTTTCGGTATCGGTCTGACATCATCTATCATGTCAGCAATCATGTTTGTATTTTTAACTACAACTTCATATGCTGTCTTTTCTCCAAGGTAAGCAAACTCCTCGAGCATTTCATCCGTAGTCTTGAAATATAGAGGCGGCTGCATATCTGCATCCGGGAAACCCTGTCCTGCCATAAGTATGGTTCTGAATATTGCATCCTCGGGATCCATGAAATGAACATCGCCTGTAGCTACAACAGGTTTATTAAGCTCATCAGCCAGAGCAATTATCTTTTTGTTTACATCCTCAAGATCTTTTTCACTTTTAATATGGCTGTATTTAGGATCATCAGACCTGACCATAAACATGTTATTCCCGTTGGGCTGAATCTCGAGATAATCATAGAATTTTGCTATCTCAAGTGACTCTTTCTCCGGATGATTTAATACGACACTTCTGTATAACTCGCCTCTTTCACATGCAGAACCGACAATCAGGCCTTCACGGAATTCGTTGATTTTTGATCTTGGCATGCGTGGCTTTTTGTAGAAATAATCGATATTGGACGCTGATATGAGCTTATATAGATTTTTAAGACCTGTCTGATTTTTGACAAGTATGATTATATGATAGGTCTGAAGCGCTTTGTATGACATGTCGGGATTTGCTATGTCATCAATAAGGTAACCTTCTATGCCATATATAACCTTAAAGTCTTCTCTCTCACATTTTTCTTTTTCTACCATTGCCTCCGGATAGCCTTGAACATTTCCGTGATCCGTAATTGCAACGGCGCGATGACCCCAGTCAATCGCCCTTCTTACAAGTTTGCCGGGAGCTGTCATTGCATCCATTTGTGACATGTTTGTATGAAGGTGAAGCTCAACTCGTTTTTTTTCTGCAGTGTCTGTCCTGAAAATCTTTTTAACACTGCTTACTGCATTCGCGTTAATTACATGCTCCCCGGAATACTTATCCGGTTTGACAGTTCCATAGACAAGAACAGTCATATCATTTTTCAGCTTGTCGACAAGATATTTTGAGCCCTCAACGCTCTCGAATATCTTTACGCTGTATGCATAATCATGATCTGTTATACTGAATGTAATTATGTTGTTTTTCTTATCTTTAGTGTTGCGGACATCAAGTTCAAAGATGTCTCCCCATACAACAACAGCACCGCTTTCAATGCCTATATCCCGGAGATGCTGAATTTTCTGATATCTGATATTGTTGCCGTAAAGTGGCTTCATTGTTTCAAAATATATGGGGAATCCATTAATTGTCAAATGTTTCTTTTCAGATAATAAAGTTTCGTCAATAATGTTATGTTCCCTTTTATATTCTTCATCTGCTTTTTGCTGCATGCTGTCAAGATGATTTGCAGCGTTATACTCCTCATCCTGGATGAGCGATATTTTGATTTCAACCTTGAAAATATCATGGATGATCCCGGCAAGTTCCTTATCGCATGCATCTCCGAGGAGTATATCTTTACCTCCGTTTTTTAAGAGAATATCAAGATTTGCTCCCTGAAGTTTATATTCTGCATCCTTAAAAAATCCATTTGCTGTCACTTTTCTGTTTTTTAAGATAGCTAGTACCAAATCCATATATTCGGTCTTAAAACCGCTTGAGTCATTCTGAGCCGAAAGCGTGATTTTAGCACCGCTCTTTTTTGAGAGCAGCTTTGACACTTCATCCATTCTGTTATCATCAATATGGCAATACGGACGAATCTTAAGATCCATCTGATCACCGGATATCTTCATTCCGGTAATTTCCGCATATGCCAGATCCATGTAATTATCGCAATTTATATATTCGCTGAAAAGTTCTTTGAATTTTGCCATTTATATTCCCTTTACATTTTTTCAATTTCTTTTAACAATTCTTCAGTTATCTTGTCTTCGCTGACTTTGCATAAGATCTCTCCGTTTTTGAAAATCATACCGCAGCCGTCTCCGCCTGCCACCCCTATATCCGCCTCTTTCGCTTCTCCCGGGCCGTTTACCACACAGCCCATTACTGCAACCTTTAACGGCTTTTTGCAGCCTCGAAGGGCATCTTCAATTTCATTTGCCAATTTAATGAGATTAATTTGGGTTCTTCCGCAAGTAGGACATGAAATTATATTCACGCAATCCTTCTTTATTCCCGCTCCCTTCAAGATATCATAAGCCGATTTAACTTCATTTACCGGATCATCCGTCATTGATACTCTTATGGTATCGCCTATTCCGTCCAGGAGCAAAGAGCCTATTCCAATACATGATTTAACAAGGGCCATATTGTGTGTGCCGGCTTCCGTTACACCGAGATGCAAAGGATAGTCACATCTCTCTGCAATAAGCCTGTATGCTTTCACCATTCTTTGAACATCTGATGACTTTACGGAAATCACAATATCATCAAAATCATATTTTTCCAGAAGAGATATATGATAGATTGCACTTTCGGCCATAGCCTCAGCTGTTGCGGAGCCATACTTTGCAAGTATATCTTTTTCAAGTGATCCGGAGTTTACACCGATTCTTATCGGCACACCGTGCTGTCTGCATGCATCAGCCACTGCCTTAACTTTATCATCACTGCCTATATTACCGGGGTTAATACGAATCTTGTCAATCCCTGCAGCTACACTTTCAAGAGCCAGCTTATAGTCAAAATGTATGTCTGCAACCAGAGGAATTGAGATTGCATCTTTTACGGCATATACAGTCTTTATTGCTTCCTTCTTAGGTACAGTAAGTCTGACTATCTGGCAACCTGCATTCTCAAGTTCTCTTGCCTGCTTTACATTTCCCTCTATATCAAGCGCAGGCTTGTTGAGCATAGACTGAACTGCAATCGGATTTTGTCCTCCGATTGCTATATTGCCTATTTTAACGTCTTTGCTCTTTCTTCTTTCTATCATCATATTATCCTCTTACAAGTGATACTATGTCGTTAAATGTTACGACAAGCATAAGCCCCAGCAGCAAAACAAGTCCCGCTGCATTAACATAGCCTTCATATTTCGGATTAATCGGTTTTCTTCTTATTCCTTCAATAATCAAGAAGAATAGTCTGCCGCCGTCAAGTGCCGGCAACGGTAAAAGATTGAATACTCCTATATTTATTGCTACAAGGGCCATAATATTCAATGCATTCATGAGTCCGTCTTTGTTGACAGTCGCTTCCGCAGTCGCATCGGCTATTATGTTGACTGTTCCGATGGGACCTGATAAGTCGGTAAGTCCGTATCTGCCTGTGATAAGATCAAACAAACTCAGCCAGACAATACGTACAATTGATGCCGACCTCTTAAAGGTCTCAGCGAAAATAATTCCGGAAGTCGGACTTTTACCGATAATTACAAAATCATATGTTATCTGAAGATGTCCGTCGACTTCTTTACTCTCAAATGTTACATCTTTAAGTTCAACTTTCTCCCCGTCTCTGATAACTGTAATATCATATATGCCGTCATCTGAACGTGCCATTAAAAATGAAATATCAAGCTCGGATATGACATTGTGGCCATCTATTTTTGTTATTCTGTCATTAACCTGCAAACCTGTCTGCTGGCTTTTGGCATTATCATAAAAATTACGTATTGTGTTTGTGCCTATGAGATCCTCCATAGAGAGAATTACGGCAACAAGTATAAGTCCGAGAAGCAGATTCATAAAAGCACCGGCAGCGAGAATAAGGAATCTCTGCCATACCTTCTTGTTGTTAAAGGCATTACTGTCACTGCTGTCTTCATCTTCTCCCTCCATGCTTACATATCCGCCGATTGGAAAGAGTCTGAGGGCATAAAGAGTGTCGCCCTTTCTCTTTTTGAGAAGCGCGGGCCCCATTCCGAGTGAAAATTCATTAACTTTTACCTTAAAAAGCTTTGCTAAGCTAAAATGTCCTGCTTCGTGAATAGCTATCAGTATTCCGAAGAAAAAGATTGCAACCACATAGGGCCATATCTTTGACCAGATTTCCAAGATGTCACCGCTTTTCAGAATATTTTTTTACCAGTTCTCTGGCAAGCTTGTCAGCCTCATGGATATCATCCAGCGTATAGTCCGCGATATCCGGTGATTCCTGCATTACCCTTTCGACTATATCTCCTATGTCCAAAAATCCTATCTGACCGTTTCTGAACATAAGGTTGGCCTGCTCATTTGCAGAATTTGCAAATGCCGGAGCAATGCCTCCTTTTTTTATTGCCTTTTTGCATATGTCTATGCACTTGAATGTGTCTGTGTCCGGCTTATAAAAAGAAAGATTTCCTATTTTTGTCAAGTCAAGTTCTTCCGTAGGAGATTCTATTCTTTCGGGATATGTAAGGGCATATTGGATAGGGATTTTCATATCCGGCAAACCGAGCTGAGCTATAACCGCATTGTCATCATACTCAACTGCAGAATGCACTATGCTTTCTCTGTGAACAACAATGTCAATCATGTCCGGATCCACATTAAAGAGCCACACAGCTTCAATAAGTTCGAGTCCCTTATTCATCATTGTGGCGGAGTCAATGGTTATTTTCTGTCCCATTGACCAGTTTGGATGATTAAACGCATCTGCCGGCTTTATATCTTTAAGCTGCTCTTTGTTTTTTCCGAAAAAAGGTCCTCCGGATGCTGTCAATATAATTTTCTTTAAGGCCTTGTTTGAAGGTTTACCTTGAAGGCATTGAAATATTGCGCTGTGCTCTGAATCAACAGGAAGAATTGAGACATTCTTTCTCTTTGCAGATTCAGTCACAAGTTTGCCCCCTGCAACAAGAGTCTCTTTATTTGCAAGTGCAATTTTCTTTCTTGCATCAATAGCTGAGAGAGTAGGTTCAAGCCCTGCCATTCCCACTATTCCGTTTATGACTGTATCCGCACCTTCAAATGAGGCGCATTCACAAAGTCCTTCCGTTCCTGAAAGGACCTTGATATCCGTATCAGATAATCTTCCTTTTAAGTCAAGTGCAGCATCCTTGTCTGCCAAAGCCACAAGTTTCGGCTTAAACTCACGTGCCTGTTTCTCTATTAAGTCTACATTAGAATATGCCGAAAGCGTGGAAACTTCGTATCCACACTTTCTTGCAATCTCTAAACTTTGTGTACCTATAGACCCTGTCGATCCTAAAATACTGAGTTTTTGAGTCATCAGATAATTACTCCGTTAAATATTTTCATAATCGAGTAAAATGCGATTATGGCAAATACCTCACTGTCAAACCGATCCATTACACCGCCGTGTCCCGGAACAAGATTGCTGAAGTCTTTTATTCCACAGTTTCTTTTGAGTACCGAGAAGGTCAGGTCGCCAAACATACTGATTATACAAACAGGCAGTGAGACAAGTGCTACTGTCAGGTATTTGTTTCTTGGTTCGGCAAATATGAAATTTTCAAAAACCGCATACAAAATTAAGACAGATATCACGCCTCCGATTGCGCCGCATACAGCGCCCTCAACAGTCTTTTTGGGGCTGATTTTAGGACATAGTTTATGTTTTCCGAAAAAACTTCCGCCGAAATATGCCCAGACATCCGGAAGCCATGCACAGAACATAACATATAAAATCAGGAATACTCCATGTGCCTTAGTAAGTCCCTCATCCGGGAAATATTTACTTATATTCATGAAGTATATATATCTTGAAACTGCAAATGGTATTGCCAGTGAAAGCACAAATACCGTTGATGCATCGCCGAACTTTATATTCTCATGATCTGTCAGCATAATGATATATATAACCAATCCGTAGATAAGGAATAAATATACAAGATTTAATTTGATTTCTCCATATGCCGGGACAAGAGCAAGAAGAAGTTCATGTATCGAAAAACTGCAGCCTGCCAGCATAGTTATAACTCTGAAAGGAATATTCTTTATCCCAAGTGCATGATTTATTTCATATACAGTCATCAGACTGATTACCATTGTTGCTATCGGCAGCAAAAAAGATACTTTTGTCGAAGCCCACAGTGCTGCTATTCCTGCCATTGCGCACACTAAGCCGGCTATTACTTTCTTTTTCATAATAATTAACCTTCCTATACTATACTCCGCCGAAACGTCTGTTTCTTTGTTCAAAGGCACGCAGAGCTTCTATCAAATCATCCTCGGAAAAATCAGGCCAAAGCACATCAGGAAACCAAAGTTCTGAATATGCAGACTGATATGTGAGAAAGTTTGATGTCCTGTATTCCCCGCTCGGCCGTATAATGAGGTCCGGATCCGGCAGACCTGCTGTGTACAGGTTGTCCGAAATCATTTTTTCGTCAATGTCATTAATTTGGACTTTGCCGTCTTTTACATCAGCTGCTATTTTCTTAACAGCCTTGACGATTTCATCTCTGCCGCCGTAATTTATGGCAATATTGATAATAACGTTGTTTTTGCTGCTGCTTTCCGACTGTATATGTTCCATCAGCTTGATGATATCTTCCGGAATGCCTTTTCTGTCACCTATGAATCTCAGAGAGATTCCTTTTTCCTCGTTTTCTGCTTTTCTCTCTTCTGCCTCTATAAGGTAATCACGGAAGAGTTGCATTATTGCATCAACTTCCTTTTGGGGCCTTTTCCAGTTTTCGGTTGAAAATGCATAAAAGGTCATACACTTTATGCCGATGTCTGCCGCGAACTCTCCTATTTTTCTGAAGGTCTTGGCTCCCTCTATGTGTCCCTCATATCTTTCCAGTCCGCGTTGCTTTGCCCAGCGGCCGTTTCCGTCCATTATGAAACCGATATGTTTGGGGAGAAACGAAAAATTAAGATTATCTTTCATGTTTTATTACCAGCAAATAAAGGCGACTTAGAGTCGCCTGTATTTTATATCTCCATTATTTCCTTTTCTTTTTTTGAAGCTATATCATCTATCTGCTTAATAAAGTCATCAGTTGTCTTTTGAATCTTCTTTTCTGCATCGCTTTGATCATCTTCTGTTATCTCGCTTGATTTCTTCATTGCCTTTATCTTTTCAATAGCGTCACGTCTTGCAGAGCGAATAGCAACTTTTCTCTCTTCTGCCATAACTCTGACTTCTTTTGAGAGCATCTTTCTTCTCTCTTCTGTCAACGGCGGGAATGTAAGGCGGATAACCTTGCCGTCATTCATCGGGTTTATGCCGATGTCAGAAGCCTGTATAGCCTTCTCAATCGGTTTTATTGTTGAAACATCCCAGGGCTGAATAACAAGGATTCTTCCTTCTGACACAGATACTGCTGCCATTTGCTGAATCTGTGTCGGAACTCCGTAATAGTCAACCATAATCTTATCAAGCACAGATACAGAAGCCCTGCCTGCGCGCATGCCTGCAAACTCATGTTCCAGTTCGCTTATAGCTTTGTTCATTTTGTCTTCCATATTCTTAAATACTGTTTCCATAACTTAAATCTCCTCTACACATAATGTCCCTATTGTTTCACCTTCAATGGCCCTTACCATGTTTTCAGGGTCATTTAAGTTGAATACCAATATCGGTATATTGTTGTCACGGCAAAGAGATGCAGCCGTGCTGTCCATAACCTTAAGGCCTTTGCTGAGTATTTCCTGATGTGTTATAACATCATACTTTTCTGCGTCATAAAATTTGTTTGGATCCTTATCATAAACTCCGTCAACGTTTGTTGCCTTGAATATGATGTCCGCTCCGATTTCCGCAGCTCTCAATGCAGCTCCCGTGTCTGTTGAAAAGAAGGGGCTTCCGGTTCCGCATCCGAAAATCACTACCTTTCCGTCTTCAAGATGAGCAACTGCTTTTGTCTTTACAAAGGGTTCTGCGATTCTGGGCATATCAAGTGCTGTTTGTACCACAGCCTCAACTCCCAATGTTTCCAGCGTATCTGCTAGTGCAAGTGAGTTCATCACCGTTGCCAGCATCCCTATATGATCTGCCCTGGTTCTGTCCATGTCTCCGCTCGATCTGCCTCTCCAGAAATTGCCGCCGCCTACAACGATTGCAACCTGTACACCAAGATCATGCAGTTTTTTTACTGACGAACACACTTCATTTACCACATCAAAATCGAATCCGTGTCCTTTGTCACCGGCAAGAACCTCGCCGCTTAATTTCAGCAATATTCTTTTGTATTTAGGCTCCATAAAAAGACCTCCTGAAGACAAAATTACTATCTTTAATATTTTACCCTAAATGCATAACTATGTAAAGAGAAAATACGAATAATTATATCTTTTTTCGTTGACCTAATCCGTCATTTGTTGTAGTATATGCATAATGAACTTACAGGAGAAAAACGATGGAAAACTTGCCTTTCGATATTGACTATATTTGTCGGGAATTCAGTATCCCCGGAAGATTTACCGGATACAAAACAAAAAGCGACGGCATTATCAACAAGACTTATGTTATCTCATTTGATAATTGCGGCAAAGAGGAAAAATACACCCTGCAAAACATTAACACATATGTCTTTAAAAATCCGTATGAACTGATGAAAAACATATCAGCAGTAACATCGCATATACATAATGCAATCATACAAAAAGGACTGGATCCCCAAAGACGTGTTTTGTCTTTTTTAGCTGCTTCAGACGGCAACTGTTGCTGCAAAGATGAAAACGCAAATTTCTGGAGGCTCTATCATTATATAGACGGAGTATACACATTAAACACCATAGATAAGCCTTCTGTTTTTGAGGCCTGCGGCAGAGCATTCGGAGAATTTCAAAACCTTCTCTCTGATTTTGACGGACAAAGTCTCTACGAAACAATAGAAAACTTTCACAACACCAAAATACGGCTTGAACAATTAAAGGATGCACTCAAAACCGATGCTGTGGGAAAAGCTAAAGACATTCAAGCTGAAATAGAATTCATAATTTCCAGAGAAAGTGATTGCAAAAAGCTTGCTGAACTTACAGATGCCGGGCTTCTTCCGATACGAGTTACCCACAATGACACCAAACTTAATAACGTGCTTTTTGATAATGAGACTGATGAAGGCATATGCATAATAGATCTTGATACGGTAATGCCGGGTCTTTCACTTTATGATTTCGGCGACAGTGTCCGTTTCGGTGCAAACAAGGTAATAGAGGATGAGCCGGATACATCTAAAGTCGGGATTGACCTGAATCTGTATGAAAGTTATACAAAGGGTTACCTTTCAAGTTGTGCTGATAAGTTAAACGACCTTGAGAAGGATTTACTCCCGTTTTCTGTCAAAGTTCTGGCCTTGGAACTGGGCATTCGCTTTTTAACGGACTATTTAAACGGAGACTTGTATTTCAAAATAACCCATCCCATGCACAATCTGGAACGTTGCCGCAATCAGCTGGCGCTGTCCAGAGATATAGAAATAAATATGGATAAGATGAAAGAAATAACGCAAAAGTATATATAACGACAAGAAAATGCGGAGCCAAATACAGGCCCCGCATTTTTAATTAAATTGTTATTCTCTTTTATTTTCCCCCGGCTTATCTGCCGTGAATTCAGTCTCCTCTGACAACCTTGTAATCAAGATTGCAGTCAGATCCTGTCAGTCTTACCGTTATGATGTATTCTGTTCCGTCGGGTTCATCGTCTTCAATGATTTTGGACCTGTTCTTTTTTACTTGCTCATCGTCCAATGGAAAAGCCTTGGGACTTATTGCAGTTATATATCTTGCTTCCATTTTCACAGCTATATTGGATGTATCTTCCATCTCAACCGTTGTGTGCTCCTTCAAAGCCTCAGACAGACTTTTTAATGGTATGGCATATCCTATTTCTTCCCTGTCCCATGTGATGTGAATAAATCCAAACAAAATTATCAAAAGAACTGAAACTGAAAGCATCGAAATAATAACTATATTATACCCCTTAAAAATGTTCATGCAAAATTTTGAATGATTGGTATGTATTTTTTTGTATTAAGCTGTAACTCTTTATACTAAAAAGCCTCGACTTAGTGAAAAGTTGAGGCTTTTTGAATGATTTATTTAAAGTATTGTACAGCTGCTTGGAACATCTTGTTGTAATAATTGCCTTCCACATTCTTATATAAGCCATTGCCTATTCTTTCACTGTGGCCCATCTTACCGAATACTCTGCCGTCAGGAGAAGTAATTCCTTCTATTGCGAATGCAGATCCGTTCGGATTGAAGTGAATATCGTTGCTAGCATTACCATCCAAATCGACATACTGAGTTGCTATCTGTCCGTTCCGGGCCAATTGTCTTATGAGTTCCTCATCGGCAAGGAATTTTCCTTCCCCGTGTGAAATCGGTACATTTACTATATCTCCGACATTCATGAGGCTCAGCCAAGGTGACATGTTTGAGGAAATCCTTGTCCTTACAATTTTGGATTGGTGCCTTGAGATATTATTGAATGTAAGTGTGGGATAGGACTCATCAGTGTCGCATATTTTTCCGTATGGAACCAGTCCGAGTTTAATAAGAGCCTGAAAACCGTTACATATGCCGCACATAAGTCCGCCCCTGTTATCAAGCAAGTCTGCTACGCCGTCTTTTATTTCTGCATTTCTGAAGAATGCCGTGATGAACTTTCCGCTGCCATCCGGTTCGTCTCCTCCGGAGAAGCCTCCCGGTATAAATATCATCTGTGCAGTTTTCAGTTCCTCTGCAAACTTTTCAATGCTTCTCTTTATCCCGCCAGAAGAAAGGTTATTTATGACAATTATTTCAGGCTGCGCACCGGCATCTGCCATGGCTTTTGCACTGTCATATTCGCAATTTGTACCGGGGAAGGCAGGGATTATAACTTTAGGCTTTGCAGTTTTTAAGGATGGAGCCGGATAGGATTTTGCCTCAAACGCAAAATTTTCCACAGGTCTGTCCTCGGAAGGAATATTGCAGGAATAAACTTTCTCCAGTTTGTTTTCATATATAGTCAGAAGAGTATCCAGATTTAATTCCTGATTGCCTTTTCTGATCTTTTTCTCTTCAGTGATGCTTCCGATTATCCTTTCTCCTATATCTTCAGTAGTTTCGAGAATAAACGAGCCATATTTATATCCGAATGTTTCTTCATCGCTTATATCTTCTGAGAACCTGAACCCGTATTCGTTACCTATACACATTTTGAATATTGCTTCCGCAATACCGCCAAGAGCCGATGTATAACAGGAAATGACTTTTTCCTCTTTTATAAGCTTATTAACCTTTTCGAAGTTTGCAAAAAGGCTTTCCTTTTTCGGAAGCATGTTTTCATCGTATTCAGTCTCTATGATTGCTACCTTGTTTCCGGCCTTTTTGAATTCTGGTGAGATAATGTCATCGGTTTTTCCGGTTGTTACTGCAAAAGAAACAAGTGTAGGCGGCACATCAAGTTTTTCAAAACTGCCGCTCATAGAATCCTTTCCGCCGATTGAACCTATTTTGAGATCAAGCTGTGCCTCAAAGGCCCCAAGAAGTGCTGAAAGCGGCTGTCCCCAGCGTTTTCCGTCATGGCCGGGTCTTGCAAAATACTCCTGGAAAGTAAGATAAACATCCCTGAAAGAAGCTCCCGTAGCAATAAGTTTTGATACTGATTCGATGACTGCAAGATAGGCTCCGTGATATGGAGACTTTTCCATAATAAACGGGTTATATCCCCAGGACATAAGAGAGCAATCATCGGTGTGCTTTTTCTCAACAGGAATTTTCTGGACCATTGCCTGGATGGGCGTAAGCTGATTCTTACCGCCGAAAGGCATAAGCACTGTTCCGGCGCCTATTGTGGAATCAAAACGTTCCGAAAGGCCTCTTTTTGAGCAAATATTAAGGTCATCAACCATATCGGTGAAATTATCGCAAAAGTCACCGCTGATTTCTTTTCTGTAGTCAGAGCATTTTGCCGACCATATATCTATATGTTTTTCAGCACCGTTTGAATTTAAGAATTCTCTGCTGATATCAACTATCTTTTTGCCGTTCCATGTCATTGTAAGGCGCGGGTCTTCTTTAACTACTGCAACGGGACATGCCTGAAGGTTCTCCTCTGCCGCCAGTTTCAGAAATGCATTTATGTTTTCTTTTTCTATAACTACGGCCATTCTTTCCTGAGACTCGCTTATGGCAAGTTCGGTTCCGTCCAGTCCCTCGTACTTTTTGGGTACGGCATTAAGATCAATATCCAGTCCATCTGCCAGTTCTCCGATTGCCACGGATACGCCGCCGGCACCGAAGTCGTTACATCTTTTTATCATTCTGCAGGCTTCCCTGTTTCTGAAAAGTCTCTGCAGTTTGCGTTCTTCGGGTGCATTACCTTTTTGCACCTCTGCTCCGCATGTTTCAACAGAATGTGCGTTATGTGCTTTTGATGAGCCCGTAGCCCCGCCTATGCCGTCGCGTCCGGTACTTCCTCCCAGGAGAATGACTACATCTCCCGGAGCAGGTCTTTCCCTTCTGACATTTTCAGCCGGTGCAGCAGCTATAACTGCGCCGATTTCCATTCTTTTTGCTGCATATCCCGGATGATAGATTTCATCAACTATGCCTGTGGCAAGTCCTATCTGGTTTCCGTATGATGAATAACCTGCGGCTGCCGTTGTAACTATTTTTCTCTGTGGCAGTTTGCCGGGAATTGTGTCCTTTACGGGCTTTAATGGATCTGCTGCGCCCGTTACACGCATGGCTCCGTACACATAACTTCTGCCCGAAAGCGGGTCCCTTATAGCTCCGCCTATACATGTTGCAGCGCCACCGAAGGGTTCGATTTCGGTAGGATGGTTGTGTGTTTCATTTTTGAATAAAAGGAGCCAGGGCTCTTCTTTTCCGTCAACTTCTATATTGATTTTTACTGTGCAGGCATTAATCTCCTCGGACTCATCAAGCTTATCAAGAAGTCCCTGTGATTTGAGATACTTAACTGCCACCGTAGCCAGATCCATCAGGCATATTGGCTTTGTTCTTCCGATTTCTTTTCTTACATTTATATAATCGTTATATGCTTTTTCAAGAATAGGATCCTCGAATTTCACATTGTTTATAACCGTCAGGAAGGTTGTATGTCTGCAGTGATCCGACCAGTATGTATCAATCATTCTGATCTCTGTGATTGTGGGATTTCTCTTTTCTTTTTTGAAATAATCCTGGCAAAAGGCTATGTCATCTGTATCCATGGCAAGACCGTAATCGTTTACAAATTTTTCAAGTTCTGATTTATCATAGTCTATAAAGTCGTCAAGTGTTTTTACACTTGTGGGTATATCGTAATTAGTCTGAAGAGTTTCAGGCTTTTGCAAGGAAGCTTCCCTTGATTCAACAGGATTTATGACATACTTTTTGATTTCGGCAATTTCTTCTTCACTTAAATTGCCGTAAACTATATATACTTTTGCAGATCTTACAAGCGGTCTTTCACCCTGGGAAATTATCTGAATACATTGGGCTGCCGAGTCGGCTCTTTGATCAAATTGTCCCGGAAGAAATTCAACCGCAAATACAAGGGCATTTTCTTTTTCCATTTCGGAAGATGTTATATCAAGCTGAGGCTCGGAAAAGACCGTCTTAACGGCATAGTCAAACAGTTCTTCACTTATATCTTCAGCATCATATCTGTTAATAACTCTTACTTTCTCAACAGATTTAATTCCGAGAAAGTGGCGAAATTCATACCGCAATTCCCGGGCTTCATTGTCAAGCCCCGGCTTTTTCTCTACGAAAACTCTGTAAACCATCTTATATCTCCTTTGCCTTAAGCGCTCTGGTTCCTATGTCCTTCCTGTAAAAAGCATTTGCAAAACTTACCGACTTTACTTTTTCATATGCAGACTTTATAGCTTCTTCAAGCGTAGGCTCAACAGCCGTAACACCCAGCACTCTTCCTCCATTTGTCAGAAGTTTGCCATCTTCAAGTTTTGCTCCTGCAATATATGTATATTTTTCAACATCTTTTTTAAAAGTTATTTCAAATCCTTTTTCATAAGAGAGAGGATAACCCTTAGAAGCCATGATTACACAGCATGCAGAATTATCACTGAATTTTACCTGTGTATTTTCAAGTTCTCCTTTTGAAACTGCCATCATTATTGTTAAAAGATCAGTTTCCAAAAGTGGAAGAACGACCTGAGTTTCGGGGTCTCCGAATCTGCAGTTATACTCAATAACCTTAGGTCCTTTTGGAGTCAGCATAAGTCCGAAATACAAACAGCCTTTGAAGGTTCTGCCCTCTGAATTCATTGCCTTGATTGTAGGGATAAAGATTTCATCCATACATCTTTTTGCAATATCATCTGTATAATACGGATTCGGTGCAACCGTGCCCATGCCTCCGGTATTAAGGCCCTTGTCTCCATCCAGCGCTCTTTTATGATCCATGGACGAAATCATGGGCTTTACAACATTACCGTCGGTAAAAGTTAAAACAGATACTTCCGGTCCTGTAAGGAACTCTTCTATGACAATATTTTCTCCGCTCTTTCCGAACTTTTTATCTTTCATCATGGAAATAACGGCTTCTTTGGCTTCCTGCCTTGTCTCTGCTATTATGACGCCTTTGCCCAAGGCCAGGCCATCTGCTTTAATAACGGTCGGTATAGGCGCTGTTTCAAGATAGGAAAGAGCCTTGTCCATATCTGAAAAAACCTCATATTCCGCTGTGGGAATATTGTATTTTTTCATGAGATTTTTAGAAAACACCTTACTGCCCTCGATTATGGCAGCATTGGCTCTCGGTCCGAAACAAGGAACGCCTGCTTTTTCAAGTGCATCCACCATTCCCAATACCAAAGGGTCATCGGGAGCTACAACAGCAAAATCAATATTATTGTTCTTTGCAAACTCCACAGCCTTTTCTATATCCGTAGCCGGAATGTCGACACATACCGCATCCTTTTCCATTCCTCCGTTTCCGGGCAGTGCATAGATTGTCTCTGCTTCCTTATTTTCTTTTATCTTTTTGATGATAGCATGCTCTCTGCCACCACCGCCTATAACCATTATCTTCATAAATACGTCCCCTATTAATGATGGAATAATCTCATTCCCGTGAATGCCATTGCCATATCATATTTATCGCAGCATTCTATAACCAGATCATCTCTGATTGAACCGCCGGGTTCTGCAATATATTTAACGCCGCTTTTCTTTGCTCTTTCAATATTATCGCTGAATGGGAAAAATGCATCTGAGCCGAGAGCAACATTATCTATTGTAGCAAGATATGCTTTTTGTTCTTCGTCTGTAAATAGTTCAGGTTGTCTTGTAAAGTATTTCTGCCAGTTTCCGTCTGCACATACATCTTCTTCATTCTTATTGATATATCCGTCTATGACATTGTCTCTGTCAGGACGTCCTATTGTATCTTTGAAAGGAAGATTTAATACCTTATCGCTTTGTCTTAAGAACCATGTGTCTGCTTTGCTGCCTGCAAGACGTGTGCAGTGAATTCTTGATTGCTGTCCTGCGCCTACACCTATTGCCTGTCCATCAACTGCAAAGCATACTGAATTCGATTGAGTATACTTCAATGTTATGAGAGCTATTATTAAATCTCTTACTGCGCTCTCCGGAATATTCTTGTTCCTTGTAACAAGATTGGAAAGAAGTTCTTTGTTAATCTTAAAATTGTTTCTTCCCTGTTCAAACGTTATGCCATATACCTGCTTGTGTTCAATTTCAGCAGGGATATAGTTCGGATCAATCTTTACTATGTTATATCCGCCTTTGCGTTTTGACTTTAGGATTTCAAGAGCTTCATCTGAATAAGCAGGTGCAATAATGCCGTCGGATACCTCTCTTTTAATCATCAAAGCTGTGGTTGCATCGCACTCATCCGACAAAGCAACCCAGTCACCGAATGAACACATACGGTCTGTACCTCTTGCTCTTGCATAAGCACAAGCGAGCGGTGAATCGTCAAGCCCTTCTATATCATCAACAAAGCATGCTTTCTTCAGTTTGTCGGAAAGCGGAGTTCCGACTGCTGCAGAGGTCGGGCTTACATGCTTAAAGGAAGCAACTGCAGGAAGATTGAGTGCCTCTTTAATTTCTTTTACAAGCTGCCATGAATTGAAGGCATCAAGGAAGTTGATATATCCCGGTTTGCCGTTAAGTATCTCTATCGGCAAATCGCTGCCGTCAGCCATAAATATTTTTGAGGGTTTCTGATTGGGATTGCATCCGTATTTCAATTCAAACTCTTTCATTTTTAAAACTCCCTTATTTGTTTTTGTTTACTATTCTTGATTCTGCTTTTCCCGTCTTAAGGTCTATAAAGCGTGTGAAAAGAGAAACCTTATTGTCTTCATTGAGGTTTTCCCAAAGGATTGTCGTAAATTCATCTAAATCATCAGTCTCAATACTTATCTTTTCAGGTTCTCCCTCAAATGAAGGTAACGGGTTCCCGTCTGACATATATGTGTGAATAAAATGTCCTTCGCCTTTTATGGGATTTGTATATGCAAATGTAAACCTGTGAATCGAATCAGGATTTCCGTCATCCGACTTAATGATAGACATTGCATAGTTATATTTATCATTTTCTATTCTCAATATACCGGATATTCTGGGAGTAAAGTTCGGGGCATCGTCCTCATATTCCCTGCCTCTTAAAGACTGCTCGAAGCTAAGTCCCTGCTTCATTCCTTCATATATTGTATCTGTCTGGTCACCGTTTGTGACGATTGTCTTATTTTCCAATGCTCTCACAGGAGCATATATTATGAGGTGAGGGTCGGAAAGTTTTGATTCATCAAAAGCTTTTGTCTCAATGCCGTCCTCAGTTTCAACAAAAATACGGTTTCTGCTGTTAACGCTTCTGCCCATGATAAAATACCCTATTGCAGCCTTGCCCCCGTCAGGTGTCTTTCCTATCACTATGCCCCTTCCGGGATATGCATTTTCTGACAATAGTTTTTTAATATCCAATGTTTTCATTTTCCTTCTCTCCTATTTCTGATTTAATATGTTTTCAGATACTATCTCACATGCCCTTGGAAGTATTTTCCATTCCGCCTCTTCCATTACCCTTTTTTGTAAAGTTTGCGGTGTATCTCCATCCTTTATATCTACAGCCTTCTGGAGTATTATCTCGCCGCCGTCGGGTATTTCATTGACAAAATGTACTGTGGCGCCGGTTACTTTGACACCATAGTTAAGCGCTGCCTCATGTACTTTAAGTCCGTAATATCCTTCACCGCAGAAAGAAGGAATCAAAGACGGATGAACATTGATTATTCTTTTATCAAAAGTCTTCGTGAAATTCTCAGACAATATGCACATAAATCCTGCAAGTACAATTAAGTCGATTTTTTCTTCTTTAAGGACTTTCATTATTTTTTCTTCAAAGAGTTCTGCATATTCTTTTTTAGTTATCACTTTGCTTTTAATGCCGGCTTTTTCTGCTCTTTGCAACGCATAAGCATCAGGATTATTGGATATTACAAGTGCTATGTATCCGCTTTTTATAACTCCGGAATTTTGAGCATCAATGAGAGCCTGGAGGTTTGTTCCTCCACCTGACACCAAAACCGCTATCTTTATTTTCTCACTCATAATTTTCTCCGATTAAACGATTTCTATCTTATCCTCACCTTTTGTTATCTTCCCTATAACGTAGGCATCTTCGCCGTTTTTTCTGAGTATCTCCAATGATTTTTCAAGATCATTTTGAGAAACAATAACGCTCATGCCTACACCCATGTTATATGTATTAAACATATCATGTTCGGATATGTTCCCTGATTTTTGGAGGAATTTGAATATCGGCAAGATTCGGATGCTGTTCTTTTCTATTCTCGCAGTGAGTCCTTCCGGTATGCTCCTCGGTATATTCTCATAAAAGCCTCCGCCGGTTATATGCGATACTGCCTTTACATCCACCTGCTCAAAGAGGGCAGTCATAGCTTTTACATATATCTTTGTCGGAGTCAGAAGGCTTTCGCCCAGTGATTTCCCGCTGAGTTCTTCAATCGGAGATCTAAGGTCAGCATTTTCAACATCAAATACTTTTCTTACAAGTGAAAAACCATTTGAGTGAATACCAGATGAAGGCAATGCTATTATTATATCGCCTTCAGCCATTTTTTTATTGTCAATGATTTTATCTTTGTCAACCACACCTACGGAGAAACCTGCCAAATCATATTCATCAAGAGGATAAAAGCCCGGCATTTCTGCGGTTTCTCCCCCTATAAGGGCGGAGCCTGACTGAACACATCCTTCAGCAACACCTTTGACTATTTCAGCAATCTTTTCAGGTACATTTTTCCCGCATGCTATATAGTCCAAAAAGAAAAGTGGTTTTGCTCCGCAGCATATGACATCATTAACGCACATTGCAACGCAGTCTATGCCTACCGTATCGTGCTTGTTCATTAAAAATGCGAGTTTCAGTTTTGTGCCTACTCCATCTGTTCCGCTTACAAGCACCGGCCTTTTTATTCCCTCAAGGTCCGGTTCAAACAGGCCACCGAAGCCTCCAACGTCTGAGCAAACGCCCTTTGTCATTGTTTTTGCAATATGAGCTTTCATTAAGTCAACAGCCTTGTATCCGGCCGTGATATCAACACCTGCTGCTGCATATGCATCTGATTTAGAATTTGTGTTCATATTTATTCCTTTCCGTTCCAGCAATATGTACAAAGTTCTTCTTCGTCAATGCCGATTGCTTCAACAACACCTTTTAATGTTTGAAATTCAAGAGAAGCAAAATGAAGTTTGCTGCATATGGCTTTTCTCATGGCTTTACCTCTTTGAGTTGTGCCGTCTGAATACTCTTCAAGATGGTTAAAGCCTTCTTCACCCTCAAGTTCCAAAATGGTTCTTCTTGCAATAAGTTCCATATCACTTGTGGATCTTGAGAAATTGAGATATTTGCAGCCATACATAATCGGAGGGCATGCAGATCTCATATGGACTGCACGGGCTCCGTTTGAGTAGAGAAATTCTACGGTTTCGCGAAGCTGAGTTCCCCTTACAATGGAATCATCAACAAAGAGCAGGCTCTTTCCCTCTATAAGCTCTTTGACCGGGATTTGTTTCATCCTTGCGACTTTGTTTCTGTCATCCTGGTTTGCGGGCATAAAGCTCCTCAGCCATGTTTGCGTGTATTTGATAAAAGGTCTTGCAAACGGGACTCCGCTCACATTTGCATATCCTATTGCATGTGGTGTTCCCGAATCTGGGACACCGCTTACATAGTCAAGGTCATCCGGTAAAAGTCCGTTCTTTCTGTCGTTTTCTACCATAAGCTGACCATTTCTGTATCTCATTATCTCAACATTCTTGCCCTCGTAATTTGAGGTAGGATATCCGTAATATGACCAGAGGAATGCGCATATTTTTTTCTTCTTACCGGCCTCGGCCAGAACAGTATATTTGTCTGCGCTGATTTCAACTATCTCACCCGGACCCAGTTCTTTATATTCTTCATATCCGAGTTTCTGATATGCGAAAGATTCAAAGGACACACAATATCCTTCATCATTTTTCCCAATAAGGACAGGAAGTCTGCCGAATCTGTCTCTTGCCGCTATAATGCTGCCATAGTCTGTCAGAAGAAGTATTGAGGCAGTACCGTCAATCTTTGATTGTGCAAACTTGATGCCTTCGGTAAAGTCACCCTTACGATTTATGAGGGCGGCAATAAGTTCCGTAGAGTTTATTCTGCCGCCTGTCATGGCACTGAAATGTCCGCCCGTGTCATTTAAATATTCATTAATAAGCTGATCCTGATTATTGATTACCCCGACTATGCATATGGCGTAGGCTCCGAAATTTGATCTGAAAATCAGGGGCTGAGGATCCGTATCACTGATAGTTCCTATTGCAGCGCAGCCTTTCATCTCATCGAGACTTTTTTCAAACTTTGTTCTAAAAGGCGTGTTTTCTATATTATGAATCTGTCTTTGTAAGCCGAAATTATCATCATATGCTGCCATACCGCCGTTCTTCGTACCCAGATGAGAATGATAATCCGTTCCGAAAAACACATCTGAAATGATAGATTTTTTGCTTACTGCTCCGAAAAAGCCACCCATATATTTCTCCCTTATTCACCGAAAACTCTGTGCATCATCTCGTTATATGCATCTTCAACGCCGCCCATATCTCTGCGGAATCTGTCTTTGTCCAATTTCTCATTTGTCTGAGCATCCCAGAATCTGCATGTATCAGGTGAGATTTCATCTGCGAGCACGATGCTGCCGTCGCTGAGTCTGCCGAATTCAAGCTTGAAGTCAACAAGTTTAACTCCCAGTTTTATGAAGTATTCCTTGAGTATGTCGTTTACTTTGAATGCCATTTCTTTAATTTGAGCGATTTCTTCTTTTGTTGCAAGTGAAAGTGCAAGTGCATGATAATCATTTATGAGAGGATCATGCAGGTCATCATTCTTGTATGAGAATTCGATTGTGGGTTCTGCGAAAACAATGCCTTCTTCAACACCGTAACGTTTTGAGAAAGATCCTGCCGATATATTGCGGATGATAACCTCAAGAGGAACAATCGTAACTTTTTTGACTACTGTCTCTCTGTCATTGAGTTCTTCAACAAAGTGTGTCTTGATTCCCTCTTTTTCAAGGATCTGCATAAGGTAATTTGACATACGGTTGTTGATTGCACCTTTGCCTGTAATTGTGCCTTTCTTTGTTCCGTCGAAAGCTGTTGCATCGTCTTTGTATGAAACGATTACATATTCATCATTGTCCGTTGCAAATACTTTCTTTGCTTTTCCTTCGTAAAGTTGTTCTCTCTTGTTCATTTTATTTCCTCCGCTTTAATTAAATTCCTTTGATATTTTGGCATCTTTTTCAACTACTGCTTTCTCATCTTTCCTGCGTTTTTCTTTCAGTCTGTCTGACAGGTCTTTATCGGACAAGGCAAGAATCTGAGCAGAAAGTAAGGCGGCATTGACTGCTCCGTTGATTGCGACTGTAGCTACAGGTATGCCTGAAGGCATTTGTACAGTTGACAATAAGGCGTCAATACCGTCAAGTGTGTTTGATTTACATGGTATCCCTATAACGGGAAGTGTAGTATTTGCTGCTATGGCTCCTGCCAGGTGTGCTGCCATTCCCGCAGCCGCAATGATTACCCCGAATCCGTTCTCTTCTGCCCTCTCTGAGAATTCTTTTGCCTGAGCCGGAGTCCTGTGAGCTGAAAAGACATGAACTTCATAAGGGATATTCAAATCTTTTAATGTGTCGATTGCTTTTTGCACGATTGGGAGATCGCTGTCGCTTCCCATTATTAATGCAACTTTTTTCATTGGAACCTCCTCAAAAAAATAAAAAGGCGCACTGCTCCATTCAATGAGTAGTGTGCCCAGACGGTCGGCTGTATATGTCATTTGCTCCCCTGTGGTTTTCCACACTATCCGTCAGTTACAAAGACATTTATCTTACTTTAAAATGATAACATAATACGCCTTTATAGTCAATGAAAAGCAAGGTGGATAAGGTTACAAAAATAGAGCCTTTTTTTTATAAAAAATGATAACATTTTACCATAGTCAAGGAGGACCGGAATTGTTGACATAGGTCAGCGCTTATGCTAAAATATTTTTAGACTTTTAAGCCGATACAGAGATATCGCAAAGTATGAATATATTTGTTCTTTTTCGGCCTTACTCTGAAAGTAGGGCTCTTCATATATAAGGAGGGTAAGTCCATGTCTCTTAAAGTGTATAAATCAGAGAAACTAAATGACTTTTCTCCGTCAATTCAAAATCTTGATTTATCAAATAATGAAATTATTGTTTTGCCGGGTTTTTGCGATGTGCATGTGCATTTTCGTGAGCCTGGTTTTTCATATAAGGAAACAATTAAAAGCGGGTGTATGGCTGCAGCCCACGGCGGTTACACAGCGGTTTGCACCATGCCTAACTTAAATCCCGTTCCCGACAATCCGGAGAACTTAAAACAGCAGCTTTCCATAATAGAAAGAGATGCTTCCATCAACGTATATCCTTATGCTGCAATAACAGTAAATCAGCAAGGTGAAAAGTTATCGGATATGGAAGATATGGCTGACTGTGTAATTGCCTTTTCCGATGACGGCAGAGGTGTCCAGTCTGAAGAAATGATGCTTGAGGCAATGACAAGGGCTCATGCTCTCGGGAAAATCATTGTTGCCCATTGCGAGGATAACAGTCTGCTTCATGGCGGATATATACATGACGGAGATTATGCCAAAGCTCATGGTCATAAAGGCATTTGCAGCGAGAGCGAGTGGGGTCCAATAAAAAGGGATGTCCGCTTAAGCGCAAAGACAAACTGCCCATATCACGTCTGCCATATATCGTGCAAAGAAAGTGTTGATATAATACGCAAAGCAAAGGCTGCAGGAGTGAATGTCAGCTGTGAAACAGCTCCTCATTATCTCATATTAACAGACAATGATTTGAAAGAGGACGGACGTTTCAAGATGAATCCTCCTTTAAGATCTGAAGCAGACAAAGTTGCACTGATTGAAGGCATCCTTGACGGGACAATTGACATGATTTCAACTGACCATGCGCCTCACAGCGCAGAAGAAAAGTCAAAGGGTCTCAAAGACAGTGCATTCGGTATAGTAGGAATTGAAAGTTCTTTCAGCCTTCTTTACACATATCTTGTAAAGACAGGAATAATTTCTCTTGAAAAGTTGATTGAACTTATGGTTATAAACCCGAGAAAAAGGTTTAATATAGCTTTGAATGATGACTATTGTCTCTGGGATCTGGATGCTAAATATATTATCAATCCCGATGACTTCTTATCAAAAGGCAAAGCTACGCCTTTTGAAGGCAAAGAAGTTTACGGCAAATGTCTGATGACTGTTTGTAACGGCAAGACTGTATATATGGATAGGAAATAAAATGAAAGATTCTGATTTTAAGATTGAAGAAAATATTGCTTTGACAGACTCGGTATACAGGATGAAACTTTTAGGTGATGTATCCGACATCAAAGCTCCGGGTCAGTTTGTCAACATACGAATTGACGGGTTCTTTCTGCGCCGTCCCATATCTGTATATGACAAAGATGAAAAGTCGTTTAGTATAATATATAAGATTGTGGGAGCCGGGACGAAAGCCATGTCCGAAATGACTCGGGGACAAAATATATATGCTCTTACAGGCCTCGGAAACGGCTATGATCTTACACTTTCCAAAGACAAGCCCCTGCTCATTGGCGGAGGTGTCGGTGTCCCACCGCTCTACTTACTTGCAAAAAAACTCATAGAGCAAGGAAAGAGTGTCACCGTTATACTCGGTTTTAACAAGAAAAATGAAATTTTTTGTGAAGATGAGTTCAAAAAACTCGGAGCAGATGTATATATTACAACCGTTGATGGTTCATATGGCATAAAAGGATTTGTAACGGACGCAATGGAGCTTGATTACAGTTACATCTATACATGCGGGCCGGAGCCTATGCTCAAAGCGGTATATACAAATATGAAGACAAGCGGTCAATTCAGTTTTGAAGAACGTATGGGTTGCGGTTTCGGTGCCTGCATGGGTTGTTCATGCAAGACCCTGACCGGATATAAACGGATATGTAAGGATGGTCCGGTTCTCAGAAAGGAAGAAATATTATGGGAAGACTGAGTGTGAATCTGTGCGGACTTGAGCTGGACAATCCGGTAATACCGGCATCAGGCACTTTCGGTTTCGGATATGAATTTGCCGAAATATATGACATAAACTGTCTTGGAACCTTCTCGTTCAAGGGAACCACCAGGGATCCACGTTTTGGAAATCCGACTCCGAGAATAGCAGAATGTCCTTCGGCCATGCTTAACAGTGTGGGTCTTCAAAATCCCGGAGTGGATAAGGTTATAAATGAAGAACTGCCAAAACTTAAAAAATGCTTTAATAAAAAAGTTATGGCGAACGTAAGCGGCTTTTCAATCGAAGATTATGTATATACTTGCGAAAAGCTCGATAAAGAAGACATTGTCGGCTGGCTTGAAGTCAATATAAGCTGTCCTAATGTTCACGGCGGCGGAATGAGTTTCGGAACAGATGCATCTCTGGCTGCAAAACTTGTAAAAGAAGTAAAAAAAGTTGTGAGTAAGCCTGTTATCGTAAAACTTACACCCAATGTTACGGATATTGCCACCATAGCCCTTGCGTGCGAAGAAGCCGGTGCTGACGGCATAAGCCTTATCAATACACTTTTAGGCATGAGACTGAATCTCAAAACAAGAAAGCCCATTCTCGCAAATACTTTCGGCGGGCTCTCAGGTCCCGCTGTTCTCCCGCTTGCACTCAGAATGGTTTATCAGGTTTATGAAAAAGTCTCAGTTCCGATAATAGGTATGGGCGGGATATCAACTGCCGATGATGTTATTGAAATGATGATGGCCGGAGCCAGCGCTGTTCAGATAGGAGCAGCCAATCTTGTTAATCCTTCAGCATCAAAAGACATAATAGAAAGTTTACCTGCCGCAATGGATAAATACGGAATAAAAGAATTAAAATCTGTTATAGGAGTTGCACATAATGGGTAGAGATGTAATCATAGCATGTGACTTTGCGAGTAAGGAAGAAACGCTTGCCTTTCTTGATAATTTCGGAGATAAAAAGCCTTTTGTTAAAATCGGTATGGAACTTTTCTATGCCGAAGGACCTTCAATTATCAAGGAAATAAAAGCAAGAGGTCATAAGATATTTCTGGATTTAAAGCTTCATGATATACCGAATACCGTAAAGAAATCTATGAATGTACTTTCAAATCTTGATGTTGATATTTGTAATCTGCATGCATCCGGCACAAAGAGGATGATGGAAGCCGCCCTTGAAGGGCTTATACGTCCTGACGGCACAAGACCTTTGCTCATTGCAGTAACCCAGCTCACTTCCACAGACCAGGAAGCAATGGAAAACGATCTTCTCATTCATGAGCCGATTGATAAAGTGGTTATTCATTATGCAAAGAATGCAAAAACAGCAGGTCTTGACGGAGTAGTATGTTCTCCGCTTGAGGCTCAGAAAGTTCATGACGCATGCGGAAAGGATTTTCTGACTGTCACTCCCGGTGTAAGATTTGCAGACGGAGATGTCGGCGACCAGAAAAGGGTTATGACTCCGCTTCAGGCAAAGGTTGCCGGTTCTGACTATATAGTTGTCGGAAGACCGATTACTGCAGCAAAAGATCCTCTGAAGGCATATGAAAGATGCATTAATGAATTTGTAGATTAGGAGAAAAGACAATGAATCTTAATGAAATCATCGCAAAAGATCTCTTGGAAATAAAGGCAGTCTTTTTCAGACCGGATGAGCCTTTCACATGGGCAAGCGGTATCAAGAGTCCCATCTATTGTGATAACAGGCTCACGCTTACTGCTCCAAAAGTGAGAACTGATGTGGAAAACGGACTTGCTCAGCTGATTAAAGAGAATTATCCCGATGTCCAGGTTCTTATGGGAACCTCAACTGCGGGAATAGCGCATGCCGCAATCACAGCACATATTATGGACTTACCTATGGGTTATGTCCGTTCAGGCGCCAAGGACCATGGAAGGCAAAACCAGATAGAAGGCAAACTGGAGGCCGGACAGAAGGTCGTTGTTGTTGAAGATTTGATTTCAACCGGCGGAAGCGTTCTTGAGGTCGTTGATGTATTGAGAAAAGCAGGCGCAGATGTTTTAGGTATTGTATCCATCTTCACATACGGTATGCAAAAAGGCATTGACAGATTGAAAGAAGCAGATGTAAAGAATATATCTCTCACAGATTTTGACTCCATAACAAAAATCGCAGCCCAAGAAGGATATATAAAAGATGAGGATATTTCAAGGCTTATTAAATTCAGAAACAACCCATCAGATGAAAGCTGGATAGGATAAAAGAATGAGAAGCATTATTGATATTGTTGATTTTTCAACACAGGAACTTGAAGATTTAATCAATCTCGCAAATGACATTATTGAAAATCCGCAAAAATATGCGCATGTATGTGACGGCAAAAAACTTGCAACATTGTTTTTTGAACCTTCGACACGTACAAGGATGAGCTTCGAGGCAGCCATGTATGAACTCGGAGGTCATGTAATATCCATGACCGATGCTATGTCATCATCGGCAGCCAAGGGTGAAAGTGTCGCAGACACAGCAAAGACCGTCAGCTGCTATGCAGATATTATTGCAATGCGCCATCCTAAGGAGGGCGCAGCACTTGTCGCCGCAAACAATGCGACAATACCTGTAATAAATGCAGGAGACGGCGGTCATTGCCATCCTACGCAAACACTTGCGGACCTTCTGACAATATATCGTGAAAAGGGACATTTTGACAACCTTACTATAGGGCTTTGCGGGGATTTGAAATTCGGAAGAACCG
Source organism: uncultured Clostridia bacterium (assembly GCA_937884995.1). Taxonomy (GTDB): domain Bacteria; phylum Bacillota; class Clostridia; order Oscillospirales; family Acutalibacteraceae; genus Fimenecus. Next base: position 39,078 of record CAKZZL010000027.1, on the reverse strand, counting down.
TACACTCTCTCATAAATGCACTATCAAGATATGAAAATATCAAGTTTGTTCTTATTTCTCCTGAAGAGTTGAAACTTCCGAGTTATGTAAAAAAAGATCTCCTGCGTGCAAATAAGATACCATATACGCAGACTACTGATCTTGATAAGTCCATACCCTCTCTTGATATACTTTATATGACCAGGGTGCAGAGAGAACGTTTCTTCAATGAAGAGGATTATTTAAGGCTTAAAGACAGCTATATACTTACTCCCGACAAACTTGCAAAAGCAAAAAAGGATTTGTCCGTAATGCATCCCCTGCCGAGAGTAAATGAAATAAGCGTTGCAATCGATGATGATTCCAGGGCATGCTATTTCAAGCAGGTCTTGAACGGAAAATATATGCGTATGGCATTAATCCTTGAACTTCTCAGAGAGGCGGGAACAATATGACAATAGATTCAATTCAAAACGGCGTAGTTATAGATCATATAACGGCGGGACAGGGAATGAAGCTTTATGAACTGCTGCATCTGGATGACCTGGATGTTTCAGTTGCGCTCATAAAGAATGTCACAAGCCGTAAAATGGGTAAAAAAGATATCATAAAAATTGATGCCGACATCCCGGTTGATTTGGATATTATCGGATTTGCAGACCCAAGCGCAACAGTCAGCTTTATTAAAGACGGAAAGCTGGTCGACAAGCATAAAATCGAGCTTCCAAAAAGACTTGTGAATGTCATTAAATGTAAAAACCCGCGCTGTATATCATCTACAGAGCAAGAACTTGATCAGATATTCAATTTGACAGATAAAGAGCACGGCATATACAGATGTGCCTATTGCGAAACAAAATTCGAGTAAATATCATAAATTTAAGGCCGTAACCATCGCTGCTTTGGTGATGAATCTTACGGCCTTATATTTATCTTCTCGCATAAAAAAGATGCTCCTCTTTCGAGAAGCATCCTCAAAGTATATATCCAATTTAATAAGTCAGGCTTATGCTTTATCTTTTGAGCCGAAAACAGTCTCGATCTTATGTGATACAACAGCTTCGATTGCATCACGTGCAGGAGTAAGATATTGTCTAGGGTCAAAATGAGTCGGATTTTCAGCAAAATGCTTACGTATTGCTGCTGTCATTGCTATACGGATATCGGAGTCTACGTTTATTTTGCAAACCGCCATTGAAGAAGCTTTTCTGAGCATTTCTTCCGGAATACCTATAGCATCAGGCATCTGTCCGCCGAATTCATTAATAGTCTTGATGTCATCCTGGTTAACAGAACTTGCGCCATGGAGAACTATCGGGAATCCGGGAAGTCTCTTTTCAACTTCTTCAAGAATATCGAAACGAAGCTGTGGTTTCTGGCCCGGCTTAAATTTATATGCGCCATGAGATGTTCCGATAGCTATTGCAAGAGAATCAACACCTGTTCTCTTAACGAAATCTTCAACCTGCTCCGGTCTTGTATATGATTCATTACCTGCCTCAACAACTACATCGTCTTCAACACCTGCGAGTGTGCCGAGTTCTCCCTCAACTACAACGCCGTGTGCATGTGCATAGTCAACGACCTTTTTAGTCAAAGCGATGTTTTCCTCATAAGGAAGAGATGAACCATCGATCATAACCGATGTAAATCCGCCGTCTATACATGACTTGCATGTTTCAAAGTCAGGGCCGTGGTCAAGGTGAAGAGCTATAGGAAGTCCTGTCTCTTCTGCTGCAGCCTTAACCATAGCTACAAGATAATCATGAGATGCATACTTCCTTGCGCCTGATGAGCATTGAAGAATAACCGGTGCATTCATCTTTTTTGCAGCTCTTGTAATACCCTGAATTATTTCCATATTATTTACGTTAAAAGCACCTATGGAGTATCCTCCCTCATATGCTTTTTTGAACATTTCAGTTGTTGTTACTAATGGCATAATTTTATACACTCCTTATATAAAAAATCTAAAAGCAATTATATCATTATGAAGATATAAAAGTCAACAAAACAAAGTCGTTGAAAGGCACAAAAAGGGACCCTCCGGTCCCCTTTCATTTAGTCACTTGTATATGGGAGAATTGCAATCTGTCTTGCTCTCTTGATGGCAGTTGTAAGTTCTCTCTGATGATATGCACATGTGCCTGTTACTCTGCGAGGCAAAATCTTTGCTCTTTCAGATGTGTAACGACGAAGTTTAGCTGCATCTTTGTAATCGATTTTATCAATTTTTTCAACACAAAATGCACATACCTTTTTACGTGGTCTTCTTGCTGGTCTTGCACCTTTTTCGTAAGCCATTATATTGTCCTCCTGATGTTAGTGAAATTAGAATGGAAGATTTTCATCGTCTTCTTCGTTAAATGATGGGAATGCCTGTGAATCCTCATCCGGAAGAACAGAAAAACTTCCTGCATCCGTACTTTGATAAGATGCTGTCGGAGCTGAATCTTGTGATGGAGCAGCTGCGCTACCTGCATTTTCATTTTTGCTGCCGCAAAAAGAAACGTTGCTAGCAACTATTTCAACTACATAACGCTTGTTTCCGTTATTATCTTCATAAGTGCGTGTCTGGATTGATCCTTCAACTGCAATCATCTGGCCCTTGTGGAAATAATTAGACACAAAATCAGCAGTGTTACGCCAAGCAACACAATTGATAAAATCTGTCTGTCTTTCTCCGCCGCTCTTGAATGAGCGCTCAACGGCTACTGTAAAAGATGTAACTGAAACACCTGTCTGTGTTGTACGAAGTTCAGGGTCTGTTGTTAATCTGCCCATAATTACTGCATGATTTATCATAACATACCTCCGATTACTTCTTAACGACCAATGAGCGGAGAACACCGTCAGTGATCTTTGCAATACGCTCGAGTTCAGCCGGGAATGCAGATTCGCTTTCAAAATTATAAAGAGCATAATAGCCCTCTGCCTCATCATTAATAAGGTAAGCGAGCTTTCTCTTTCCCCACTCATCGACACTCTCAAGTGTACCGTTTGCCTCGATAAGAGCCTTAAACTTCTCAACGAGTTCTGCTGCCTTTTCATCGCCTTCATTTACTGAGAAGACAAGAATGGTTTCATACTTTGACATGTTTTTTACCTCCTTATGGACTCTGCCCCTTAGATGTCATCTTAAGGGGAAGGAATACCGCAAATCATAGCGGCAAATATGAATTATATCAATAGTTTGACTTAAAGTCAAGTTTTATTTTTCTCTTAGATAAGCCAGCCGGTCTGTTTCAGGCAAAATTCGGACATAATCTGAGTGAATACAGTTATTCTTCGCTTTCTTTTTTCTTTTTCCTGATATATATCTTCTCCTGATATTCGCCTTTGTCACACTTTTCTACAATTACCATAAATATTGTTATGAGTAAAAGATAAGGTATCGGAGCCAAAATACCGGGATTAACAAGTGACATCATTTCCAGACTTATATATGAAAGGAAAATTGTCATATTAAAGAGAGTTGCCTTCTTCCATAAAAGTATATTTCTCTTTATAAACTGATAAACATAAGCGATTATACCGAAAAGTCCGAAGGAAGCAGGTATTTGTATAACTTCGCAATGATACCAGCAAAGTGCAAATTCTTTAGACGGAAAAACATCTCTGTTGCCCATATACCCAAGTCCCGTTCCGAATATAGGGTGATTCAGGAAATCGTTGATCCCTCTGGCACAATGTATTGCTCTTGTTTCCTGGCTCTCTCCCGCCAAAAAATCACTCAATGCAGTCAGCAATCTGTTAAATGTATATCCGAAAAAATCAAAGAATTGTCTTGAGAAAATCATGAATGCAAAAGCAAGACAGGCACAAATAAAGATATATGCAAGTCTGCGTCTTGTATCATAAAGTACAAACATTATTATACACATCGCAAGCTCTATACCGCCAAACAGCAGTCCGCCTCTGGAACCTGTCAGCAGTATTGCTGCATAATATATAAATCCGACAATGGTATAGTATGATTTTTTATTTGCCTGAAGAAAAGCAAAGGGAATACAAATCATAAGTATTGTCGAAAGATTATTACGCCATTGGACATAAATTGACTTGTGGGTTGTAATCCTGTCTATAACGTAATTTATGTTTATGAGATAATGCGAAATTATCATAAAAGAGGCAAAAAGCCCTGCTATTACCATTATTCGCGTAAGCATATTTATCATCGAATATTTGGGATTAACATCGATATTGGCATAAAAGAGAAGATATAACAAAAGCATGCCAAAGCCCAGAGCAATCATGTGATAAACGGATGTCAGTGCAAAAAATTCCTCTTTTTTTATAAAGCCGAAACCTCCAAGTACTATGGCAAATGATACAAGGAGCATAGGCTTGAATTGACTCCCCTTTATAGTCATGTTTCTCTTATACTTTTTACGATACAAGACAAAATGAGAAATTATCATCAAGGAAAGAGGTATTGCAATCCAGATATATTGCATAAAAATATCAAAAGAGTCATAGTTTTTTATTGCAATCATATATGTTAAGAGGAAAGGCATAAGGCTTGCCATGAAATCATCATTGATAACAAGGCTGATACCGACTATCACCGCGAATACCAGTGTGCCCACTATTTCAAGCTTAAAAGTCACAAAAATAGCTGCAAAACAACAAAGCAAAAGCATCCATTGGGTGCTTAGCATAAACTGTCGCAGTTTCTCTACGTCATTATGGAATTTTTCTTTTTTAGAAATATCCATAGTCATTTCTCCATTCATAGTAAATTATAATACTATCTATACCTTTTTCAATAATTGTTACAACAAATTAAGCAATTATTACAAAAGTCTTACAGGCGATTTATTGAATGAATCTGATGATTGTGCTATACTGAATACACTAGAAATCAGGATGTGATTAAAGATGATTCTTTCTGTAAATAATATCTATAAAAGCTTTGGCGAAAAGCAGGTGCTGAAAGGGATCTCTTTTTCTGCCGAAAGCGGTAAAGCCTTAGGTGTACTTGGAAGAAACGGAGCAGGGAAGACAACACTTATACGTATTATTATGCAAGTTTTCGCTCCGGACAGCGGCGCTGTTTACATTGACAAAACACCTATAAGCGATACAAATGTCAGTTTCGGATACTTACCCGAAGAGCGCGGTCTCTATCCCAAAAAGAAAATATCATCTCAGCTTATGTATTTTGCCGAGCTTAAAGGTGTTCCGAGAGCGAAAGCAACTGCAAACATAGACAGGCTTCTGGCAAAATTGGAAATAAGCGAATACAAGAATACACGTCTTGATTCCCTTTCAAAAGGCAATCAGCAGAAAGTTCAGTTAATTGCTGCCCTGATTTCAGATCCGGACATTATCGTTCTGGATGAACCTTTTTCAGGTCTTGACCCCGTAAACGCAGGAATACTTAAGGAACTTGTTAAAGAACTGATTTCAGAAGGAAAACTCGTTCTTTTTTCCAGTCACCAGATGAACTATATAGAAGAATTCTGCAATGATATTGTCATATTGAACGGCGGACATATTGTCGCAAACGGAACTATAAGAGACATAAAGCACCAATTTGCCAGAAATATAATGGAGGTTTCTTGTGAAGACACGGTAGCTGTCACTGATGCAATCAATAATGCCGGGATGCCATTCGTTAAAAATCTCGTGATGCAAGATGGATGTGTTTTTGTTACACTTGACAATGAAAACAGAAAATTTGATTTTATGGAGAAAGCCGCAGCTCTCGGAGTAGATATCGATGGTATTCGTGTAAAAGAGCCAAATCTTAATGACATATTCATTCATTACACGGAGGGGCAGATATGAAAACTTTTCTCAAGGTATTTAAGTTTGAATTTCTCAATCTTGTAGTTAATAAAGTATTTATAGGCCTGACTATCGCCATACTTTTGCTCTCTGCCTTGTTGCTTTTCTATCCGAGATATTCATCAGGGCTTGATACATCATCAATTTCATCCGTTATAGGCGGTTCCAACAAGAAGGTTATTGCAGTTATTGATGAAACCGGTCATTTGGGAGAATATCTTTTGGAAAATCTTTCAAATGAAAAGACAAGCCTTCTTGATGAAAAAACGGACGCAAAAAAAATTGTTGAAGACGGAGATTATGATATTGCCGTAGTCATTAAATCTGAAACCGAATACGATTATATCGTCAATGACATGGGACTTTATGACTCTACCGATTCAGAAATAAGTGATCTGCTTTTATATCATTATCAACAAAGCCGCCTGGGAGAACTGGGACTTACAAATGATGATATTGACTCTGTAATTGCAGTCCAGATAAATGCTGATTACATAATCACAGGTAAAAACCAGGTAAACAATTTCCTTTATACATACATATTGATGTTTATCCTCTATCTTGCCATTATTGTTTACGGTCAGATGATTGCACAAAATGTTGCAACCGAAAAAAGCTCGCGAGCAATGGAGCTTCTCATAACAAGCGCAGATCCGAAGCAGCTGATCTTCGGCAAGGTTTTAGGGACCGGCTCTGCAGGTCTTGCACAAATGAGTCTGATCCTTATATGGTCGGTCGCATGTTTTTCAGTGAATCGTTCAGCCTGGAAGGATAACGAGATTATTTCTTCAATTTTTGACATGCCAGCATCACTTGTAATTTATACAATTATATTCTTCCTTTTGGGATTTTTGATTTATGCATTTCTATATGGTGCTCTCGGCTCCCTGGCATCAAAAATGGAAGATATAGGCACATTGACTATGCCTCTTACATTTATAATGATGATTTCATTTATGGTTCCCATCTTCTTTATGTCATCGGGCAATGTTGACAGTCCTGTTATGAAACTGCTCTCATATATCCCGTTCTCATCACCGCTCGCAATGTTTGTAAGGATTGCCATGAGCTCTGTTGCAGGTTATGAGATAATAATATCCATCGCCATTTTGTTGATATCTGTAATTGCACTCGGCCATCTTGCAGTTCTTATCTACCGTGTGGGAGTTCTGATGTACGGAAAGCCCCCGAAATTTAATGAGATTCTTAAAATTATCAAAAAAGATTAATTCATAAATTTTTAAACTTTCGTTCCTTATTTGTAAACAAATTAATGATATATTTGTATTGTAAGAGAAAGGTTATCCCAACCATTCTTTTACCACTCTCCTTTTTTATTTATATATTGAAAGCGCTCCCGGATAAGGAGCGCTTTTTCATTGATTTTCTGCTTATCGGTTAATTATAAGTTTGTCTACCTGTTCATTATTTTCAAGGCTGTAAGACAGCAAATAATCTTCCGTTTTGGTGTTTGTAATGTATTCATTTGATTGAACAAAGATGTAGAAATAATCTCCTATGTAGCTGGCCGCAAGAATTGTATCTCCTTCATCAGCTGCATATCTCGCAAGTTCAATAATCCTTCCGTCTTCCAGTTTATATCGGATATATACTGACCTTAGTTTGTATTCAAAATTCTCATCATGAGATGTATATATTTCTTCTGAGAAAGGAACTGCAAATTCATTATCAGCAATGCCGACAAATTTCTTATGGTTATATCCTATATCGGTATACACATAACTGTTCTCATCTGAAGCTACAGTTATTTTTGAAATTTCCCTTGGATTTGACGCATCGCTGATATCAAAGAGTGAAATCTTGCAGTCTTCGTTTATATTCTCTTCGTCTCCGTCAAAGCCAATGCCAATCAAATAGCCTGACATAAACGGGTGAAGATAACTGGAAAATCCGGTAATTGACAACTCTCCTACAACAGTCGGCTCCTTTGGATTTGAAAGATCTATCACAAAAAGAGGATCTGTCTGGCGGAAAGTAACTATATATGCATAATCGCCTATATATCTGGCAGACTTTATAAGCTCACCATCAGCAAGGTTTTCAATTTTCCCTGTTATTTTCATATCTTTATCAAGGATAAAGAGAGCATTTGCCGTATCGTCGAATTCTTTTACCAATCCATTCTTGCTTACATACTCGTCATATGTGGTTGCTATTCTGAGATAGCCTTTTTCATAATCAAGAGAGAACTGATTGTTGATATATCCGGGTACACTGCCTTCTGCCTTGAATTCTGCGCCTTTATCAGTGTATTCAAACTTATATATATTTGTCATTGTTTGCTCACTGCTCTCATCGTATTTGCCGGCGACAAGGAAAAGATTTTCGCTTGTTGCATAAAGATCATCCGTATATCCCAGAATTGCGCTTGACTGTGCATTTGAGTTTCCGTCGATCGAACAGGAACTTACGATTGTATAAACAGGAGTATTTGTATCCGGTATTATTGCAATGTCTTCGGCTGCGATTTTTTCAATACTTTCGTCATTAGTTATTTCCGGTATGCAGTTTTGCTTATAATCATCCTCATATACATTTACCGTATATTGACTGATGCAATAAATATTTCCGTTTGTAATTCTTGAGGAGTCATATCCACCCTGCTGTATGTATTGTTTTAAGAGGCAGACATTATTAATGTCGCTGATATCATAAATGTTTACAAAAGTATCACCGCTGGAATAAAGATAATAACTTGAATATATGTTGTCATATACTATTTCCGGATTGTATGTCTGGCTTTTCATTGCATAGCCTATAAGCACAAGTCTGTCGTTTTCAACATATATTTCAGATGTATATAAGTTCTCATATTCCTTGCAGCTTGCACTTATATCAGTGATTTTTTCAAGTTTACCTTCTGATTCAGATGTAATATATACATGCCCGTCATCAACAATATAAATATATTTTCCGTCTGTTTTGATTACGTTACCCTCATCGACATCTTCTTCCTGGGTATTGGTTTTAGCATAGTCTGAACTTGCTTCTGCTGTTTTTTCGCCCGTTTGGACTGCACCGTCTGCCGCATAATCTGCAGAACTGTTTACCGAGACAGATCCGGCTGAATAAGCGAAAAAGTCTTTTGCTCTGATTATTAGATTGTCTTTGTTTTTGGCCCTTATCGCATCAAGCTGTGTATAGATTTCGTCATAGTTATCACAGGAAACAACTATCGTTTTTGCTGCCTTCGAACTTGTGATCCTGTCTTTTACTGTTTGACCTGCAACAGATGCGACTCCTATTAAAAGAGCAAAAGATGCTGCTAATGCGACAACTTTTCTTGCTGTATGTTTTTTGGACTTAAAGTTTACGACCTCGCCCATTTGTGCATTATCTTCTTCAAGAAGTTTTTCTATATTTTCCCTTTTTAATTTTTCGGGTAGTTCAACACGGGTATTTTCTTCAATGTATTTTTTCATTTTCTTTTTCATACTCTTAACTCCTCTCCCATTTTTTTTAGGGCTCTTCTGAGTTTTGTTCTTACTGTAGGCGCAGGCAGATTTAACATATCGGATATTTCATGGGATTTAAAACCGCTGAGCACTGAAAGACTGACAATTTCACGCGATTCTGAATCCAGTTTATCCATTGCAGTCCACACAGCTATCTTTTCATCTTCTTTTCCTTCGAGATGAACTGTGTTTTCATTTAGTTCCAAAGTCTCATAACCTTTATATTTTTTCTTACAGCAATTAGCCAGTGATGAGAAAAGATATGACTTAAATTTACTTGGATCCTTCAGTAATCTTATACTCTTGAAAACCGCTAATGCTGTTTCCTGTACTGCATCTTCCGCATCTTCACGGTTTTTACAGATGTATAAAGCATATTTATACATTTCCAGAGCATATATTTCATACAGGTCTCCATACGCTGACTTATCACCGTTTATAGCCTTCACGACTTTATCGAAGACTTTTCTTTCCATATGTTATTCCACCTCCTTGCCTTCAATATATATGAGTATAAAAAAGTCAATTTTGATTCATTTTTTAAAAACCCGCAAAAAAATCTGTGGGTCTTCATCTTATTTAGTTATATACATTATTAGTTTTTCATAATTTTCCGCTATATGCGGAAAAGTACAATTTGAGCAGTCTTTTATATCCTCTCCGTTTTTACCCTTTATATATTCGGGGCTTCCCGGACAATTCTTTTTGAGATATAAAGGGCAATAGCAAAAGAGACAATTTATTTTATCAATGCCCTTATGACAGGGATAGTATTTACAATCCCTGTTCTCAAAATACTTATATGAAAAAGATTCATTTGATTTTTTCATGATGATCTCAGATTATTCTTCGTCCTGACTCTCTGTTTCCGTAACAGTTTTTTTCTTTCTGTGTATAACGAATCTGTTCAAAGGATATGTCCAAAGAGTTGGTATAGCCATGCCTATAACCTTAATAATTGCATCGGCAATTCCGCCTGTAAAATTATGGCTTTGGGCAAATGCTGTCATTGCTGACCCAATCCATCCGTTGGCAAGAATTGTGAACACTACCATTATGAAATACAGAATCATGGATATAGTCGGATTTGAATCTGCCTTAAATGTAACTTTTCTGTTGAGTATAAATGCTATGAGATATCCTACTGTTGTTGAAATAAGATAAGCAAAAAGATATCCCTTGGACTCGATGCCTATCATATTCAGTGTTTTATTCTCAACGGCAACTTCTGTAAGTGCCTTAAAGCAGGTAGACAAAAGCACCATATGAACAATAAACTCAACTGCCGATGAGCCGCCGCCTGCCATTGAAAATTTTAAGAATTTCCATATTTCTGCATGTTTTTCTGTCCAGCGCTTAAATGCGCTATCTTTCTTTTCGGTCATTTCTTTCCCATCCTTATATTAATTTGATTAACAAAATAATTGCTGCTATGATTGCTGCAATACAGCCCAGTGCTTTTAAGACCATGGGAATTGCTGCATCTTTACTTTCAGGAGCATAAAACATAAGTGTATCCTTAAATGGTTTTGAAACCTTGTCGCCGACGAGTTCATCAAAGGTACGTGTATATGTTTCATATTGAGCAGGATTTTCCTCATTCAGGATTATCATCCTGACTCCTCTTTTGGTTCTTGCGCCGTATTCATTGAAACCGGAAGACTGGGTAAAGCCCAAATCAATATTTTTATATCTCCCCACAAAACTGTTTTTATGATCATGTCCTACAAAAACAGCAAACACATCACCGCATTCATTTAATGCATCAAACTCTCCGGTGTTTTTATTCGGAACCGACGGAGGCTCATTGAGCATCTCATCTTTTCCGTGATTGTCAGCAAGAGTATAGAATTCATTTTTATGCGTTCTGAAAGCTCTGATAGCTCCCTTTGTATGTTTTTTTACTCTTTTAAGCACATTATAATACTCATCCATGGGGATATGCTGAAATACAATTGAAGGAATATAATGTCCGTTTTCTTCTTTTAATTTGTCTCTGGTTTTTTTATACCATTCAATTATTCTGGGATCAAAGGGTTCATAGCCTCCGCCCTTGGCATCGGTTCCGGAATCAAAAAGATATATATTGCTTATTACTTTCCCGCTGTCATCGGATGCATATATAGGTATATTATATGTGCCTCCGCCTTCTTCCAGGTCCTCGGCTTGCTCGCCTATGCATTCGCCCAGTTTCTTGTATACATGATAAAACTGATCATGATTTGATATGCCTATTTGTCTGTCATGATTTCCAAAAGTGACAGCATAAGGTATGCCTCTTTTTATTACAGGTTCAAGAAGTTTTGCTATTACTTTGCTTACTTCTTCCTCTTTTTCCTTTCCTATACCTCTGTAGGTAACACCATATCCTTTTATCTGGTCACCGGTATAGACAACAAGGTCAGGATTTTCAGCAGCTACTGCAGCTTCCAGAAGATCAAGCGTATCCTGAGATATAGCAGGAATTTCCTGTATATCTGTAATCTGCATGATTTTCAGACTTCCGTCTTTTTTAAATTTCATATTTTCTCCTCTTCTCAGAAAATATCAACATAAAAATTATACAATGTATCAATATTTTTTTCAACAAAAATCAATTTTTTCAATTTCCCTCTCCAAAATTGAAAGATATTGTTGTATAATGACAGCATATGGGAGGTGTTGTCGTTGAGAATTTTAGTATTATCAGATTCACACGGAGACATTTCCAGTATGCAAATGGCCTTAAATATGCACAGAGAAGCTGAAACAATTGTCTTTCTCGGAGACGGTGAAGACGATTTTGACTATGTGCGAAAAGGCATTAATGACAAAATGATATATGCAGTCAAAGGTAATTGTGATTTCTATTCTCTCCTTCCTGCAAATGAAATATTCAATGCAGGTGATGTAAAAGTATATGCCAGCCACGGATATGCAGAAAACGTAAAATACGGGACTTCCATGCTTTATGAAAAAGCAAGAGAACATGGTTGCAAACTGGCTTTATACGGACACACGCACATCCCGAAGTTGGAATATGACAACGGTGTATATCTTTTCTGTCCGGGCAGTATTCGTGACGGTCAATATGGCATGGTAGATATAACCGAAGCAGGAATTATCTGTATTAATGCCAAATTATAACAGGTGGATAATATGACTTTATTTAAGAATGCAAATATAGTTTCAGATGGCAATATCATAAATGCTGACCTGCTTGTAAAAGATGATAAGATCTCACAAATCGGTCATATAGATTCTGATGATGATTATCGTCTTATCGATTGTAAGGGACTTTATCTCTCAGCCGGTTTTATAGATCTTCATGTTCACGGCGGCGGCGGTTACTCAGCAATGTCACAAAGCATCGATGATATATTAAAAATGTGCCTTGCACATGCAAAACACGGCAGCACATCCATACTCCCTAGTTTTTTATCATCATCTGTTTCAGAATTAAAGGCATATGCAGAGACTGTGAAAATGGCAAAAGAAAAATCTGATTTTTCCAATATCCTAGGTGTGTATTTTGAGGGCCCGTTCATTTCAAAAGAGGCTGCCGGAGCACAAAGCAAAGACAAAATATTCGATATTTATGAAAATGCTGCCGCAGACATTCTTTCAGTAAAGAATCTGAAAATGATAACAATAGCGCCGGAACTTCCGGGTGCCATGGAACTTGCAAAAAGCTTACATGAAAACAATATAGTCGTATCAATGGGTCACACTTGCGCTGATTTTGATACTGCAAGCAAAGCCCTGGAGAATGGTTTTTCGGATATGACTCATATATTTAACGCATGCAGCAGATATCATAAAAGCGGAAGTCTTAGAGTTGCAGGCGCAGCTGAAGCAGCTCTCATCAATGACAATTGCACGGTCCAGTTTATAGGAGACTTAAAACATATTCCCGCCGGCCTTATTAAGCTTATATATAAATGTAAAGGAGCAAAAAACTCCTATCTCATAACAGACGGACTTGAATTTTCGGCATCAGATCTTAAGGAACGTCAGAAGATAAAACAAAAAAACGGCATCTGGGCCGTTTGCAACGATGGTGTTATGAAGACTGAGGATATGTCTGCTCTTGCCGGCAGTATATCGAGCATGGATATTCTTGTTAAAAATCTATATAAGACAGTAGGCATTTCTTTAATGGATGCAATAACAATGGCCACATCCACACCGGCACGTGTAATCGGCATTGATGACAAGCTTGGCTATATACGTAAAAACTATATTGCCGATATTGTTATCTTTGATGAAAATATAGATATAAAATATGTAATGGTAAAAGGCAAACTTATTAAGGAGGCACAGGCATGAACATATACAAAATGAACAATAAAGAGATAAGAAAACATATCAGAGAATTCGGTAAAAGCACATATGGAAAGATTGTTTTTTTACTTTCTTACATGATCAGCTTTATAACATTCATTGCGTCCGTTGAGTTATATTTCCTTTCAAAATCCGCACTATCTTATGACTGGGCAGGTTTACTGGTTATTGCCGTTTTTATCTTTTCGCTTATTTCCTTCATAAAAGGCTCAAGATATTATTACAAAGAATTTAAGGGCTTCATTGAAAATCAAGATAAATAAAAAAGATATTTAAATATGAGAACACCTCAGGATTTCCTGAGGTGTTTTTCCGTATCAGTCTACAAGTTCAATGATGCACATTTCTGCAGCATCGCCACGTCTCGGACCAGTCTTAATAATACGTGTGTAACCGCCGTTTTTATCATTATATTTCGGAGCTACTTCCTCGATTAATTTTTTAGCAACTGATTCCTTTGTTATATATGAGTAAACCTGTCTCTTTGAATGAAGACTGCTGTCTTTAGCAGTAGTAATCATTTTTTCAGCCATAGCGCGAACTTCTTTAGCTCTTGTTACGGTTGTTTCAATCTTACCGTTTTCAATGAGATAAGTTACCATTCCTCTAAGCATAGACTTACGGTGATCGGTTGTTCTGCCGAGTTTTCTTGTTCCTGGCATATCAAAATCACTCCTTTATTATTCGTCGTCCTTACGCAATGATAAGCCAAGAGAGTCAAGTTTTGCAATAACTTCTTCAAGTGATTTGCGCCCGAGATTACGAACTCTCATCATATCATCTTCAGATTTGCTTATCAAATCTTCAACTGTATTTATACTTGCTCTCTTTAAGCAATTGAATGAACGTACTGAAAAATCAAGTTCCTCAATAGTCATTTCAAGTGTCTTGCCCTTACCGTCATCAGCCTTAACAATCATAGTCTCGGTATCTCTTGCTTCTTCTGATAAATCAACGAAGAGATTAAGGTGATCTGTAAGGATTTTGGCACCGAGAGAAACAGCCTCTTGTGCCGTGATCGTACCATTTGTTGTAACCTCAAGAGTCAGCTTGTCATAGTCAGTAATCTGACCTACACGAGTGTTCTCTATTGTAAAATTAACATTAAGTACGGGTGCATATATAGAATCAATAGCAATTACGCCTATTACCGGCTGCAAAATCTGCTTATTTCTTTCTGAAGAAACATATCCTCTGCCTTTGTCAGCTGTGAGTTCCATTTTGAGAACTGCGCCTTCTTCAAGGTTAGCAATAACATGCTCGGGATTTAAGATTTCCACATTAGAATCTGCTTTGATATCTCCAGCAGTAACTGTGCCTTTGCCGCTTGCATCAATATAAAGTGTTTCCGGACCTTCACCGTTATGAATCTTAAGAATAACGCCTTTAAGATTAAGAACGATTTCAGTAACATCCTCTTTAACACCATCAACTGTGGAAAATTCGTGAAGAACTCCGTCGATTTTTACTGATGTAATAGCATATCCCGGAAGAGATGACAAGAGAACACGACGAAGGGAATTACCTAATGTTGTGCCATAGCCTCTCTCTAGGGGTTCAACTACAAATTTACCATATGTTTCATCGGCAGCAAGATCACATACCTCAATGCCGGGCTTCTCAATTCCTATCATTCAAAACCCTCCTATTATTTTTTTGCAGAATAATCTGCTCTAAAATACGATCCAAAATGCTAAATATTATTTTGAATAGTACTCGACGATAAGGTGTTCTTCAACATCATAATCAATATCGTCTCTTGCAGGCATAGCAACAACCTTGCCTGTACCTTTTTCAGCATCATATTCAAGCCACTTTGGGACTGAACGGAAGTTTTCCGGATCTAAAAGAGCCTTAAATATAGGACTTTCCTTGCTCTTGTCTTTAACGGCAATAACCATACCCGGTTTAACAAGGAATGAAGGAATATTGACCTTCTTGCCATCTACTGTAAAATGAGAATGTGTTACGAATTGGCGTGCTTCTCTACGAGTGTTTGCAAAGCCAAGACGGAAAACAACATTATCAAGACGTCTTTCGCAAAGTGAAAGGAGATTTTCACCTGTTATGCCATTTGTCTTTTCTGCCTTCTCGTAATAGCTTCTGAACTGCTTTTCAAGAATGCCGTATATAAACTTAACCTTTTGTTTTTCATTAAGCTGAATTGCATATTCGCTTTTCTTTGCTCTTCTCTGGCCGTTAGGGTTACGTTTTGTTGAATGAGTCTT
Organism: uncultured Clostridia bacterium; assembly: GCA_937884995.1. Taxonomy (GTDB): domain Bacteria; phylum Bacillota; class Clostridia; order Oscillospirales; family Acutalibacteraceae; genus Fimenecus. Next base: position 23,279 of record CAKZZL010000027.1, on the reverse strand, counting down.
TGAATGACCTGTATAACCCATAACTGCAGGTGAGATGCCAAGTGCTCTACAACGCTTAACGATAGGCTGCATATTTCTTGCCATTTACTATTTCCTCCTTTTAAATTAGACTCTACGTCTTTTAGGCGGACGACAACCATTGTGAGGTATAGGAGTAACGTCTTTAATCATTGTTACTTCAAGTCCTACTGTCTGCAATGCTCTGATTGCTGCCTCACGTCCTGAGCCGGGTCCCTTAACGAAAACTTCAACAGTTTTCATACCGTGGTCAATAGCAATTTTAGCTGCGGTTTCAGCTGCTGTTTGTGCAGCAAAAGGAGTAGATTTACGAGAGCCTCTGAAGCCCATCTCTCCTGCTGAAGCCCAAGAAACTGCGTTGCCCTGAACGTCTGTAATAGTTACAATCGTATTGTTGAAGGTGGATTGAATATGGACTGCACCTTTTTCAACATTCTTGCGGACACGTCTGCGTGAACCGCCTTTTTTAGCTGAGCCTTTAGCTGCCATTATTGAATCCTCCTTCCTTACTTCTTCTTGTTAGCTATAGTCTTCTTTGGTCCCTTACGTGTACGAGCGTTTGTCTTTGAACGCTGTCCTCTTACAGGAAGTCCCTTACGGTGACGAATTCCTCTGTAGCAACCAATTTCGATAAGTCTTTTAATATCAAATGCTGTTTCTCTTCTGAGGTCACCTTCAACCTTTACATTATGGTCGATGTACTCACGAAGCTTTGAAATGTCTTCTTCGGTAAGATCCTTAACACGTGTGTCAGGATTTACGCCTGTTGCAGCAACGATGTCGCTGGCTGTCTTTCTGCCTATACCATAGATATATGTAAGACCGATTTCGATCCTTTTATCTCTCGGTAAGTCAACACCTGAAATACGAGCCATTTACAGTTGCACCTCCATTTTCTTAAATAAAACTTTTATTTCTTCAATATATCGTTCTTTAGTACTTTAAGAACGATTATAGCATTAAGTGCTTTGATAAGCCTGGGCTGTCCTGCAGTGACCGCCTAATAGATTATCTTAGCCTTGACGCTGCTTATGCTTCGGGTTTTCGCAAATAACCATTACTTTACCCTTGCGTTTGATGATTTTGCATTTTTCGCAAATCTTTTTGACAGAAGGTCTGACTTTCATTTTAATACCTCCTAAAATCCTTTTCTTATTTAGAACGCCATGTGATCCTTCCGTTGTTAAGGTCATAAGGTGAAAGTTCAACTGTAACCTTATCTCCGGGGAGAATTCTTATGTAGTTCATACGAAGTTTGCCCGAGATACGAGCATGCACCTGGTGTCCGTTTTCCAATTCAACAATGAACATTGTGTTTGGAAGAGCTTCCACTACAGTGCCTTCAACTTCTATCATGTCTTGTTTTGCCATAACCTCAAACCTCTCTTAAAAATGATCTCAGCATTTTGTCCGTGAGCATTTTGTCTGCTTTTATGCCTGTGGATTTTACATGTTTCGGATTCTTTCTTTTAGCTTTAGAAAGAGTTCTCTCTTTTCCATCGGCAAGATAAACATATTTTTCATCTGTCTTTACAATATACATCAGTTTTCCTTTTTCTCTGCCAGCTGTGCAGAGAACAAATTGACCTTCAGTAAACCCCATAGGACTACCTCATTAAAGTTCAGTCAATATAACCGGTCCGCTTTTTGTTATTGCGATGGTATGTTCAAAATGCGCAGACAATTTTCCGTCAAGTGTCTTTACTGTCCAGCCATCTGGCATTTGCTTGACTGCTTTCGTTCCCATATTAATCATAGGTTCGATAGCAATGGTCATTCCGGGTAGCAACCGTTGGCCGCGTCCCGCTGTTCCGTAATTCGGAACTGATGGGTCTTCATGCAATTGGGTTCCCACTCCGTGTCCTGTGTATTCACGCACTACGGAGAAACCTCGTTCCTCACAATAATTCTGAACTGCGTTTCCTATATCGCCGACTCTGTTGCCCGCAACAGCCTGCTCAATCCCTTTATATAGACTTTCACAGGTAGTGTCACACAGCCGCTTTGCTTCCTCGGAAATCTTTCCTACAGCAAATGTGGCAGCATTGTCACCGTTATAGCCGTCTATCTTGGCACCTAAGTCGATGCTTACGATATCGCCCTCTTGCAGCACTCTATTTTTAGAAGGAATGCCGTGAATGACTTCATCATTTATGGAAATACATGCAGTAGCAGGAAAACCATAAAGGTGTAGAAAATTAGGCTCAGCGCCTTGTTTCTTTATATAGTTATAGGCAATCTGATCTATTTCATATGTTGTTACACCGGCTTTGACAGCCTCACCTGCTATCTGTAATGCTTCCGCCGAAATCTGACATGCTTTACGCATGATTTCGATCTCTCTGGCGGTTTTCAGCACTATCATGTCAATCCTCCAATGCCTTAAAAACAAGATTTGTCGTATCTTCTACTTTTTCTTGTCCGTAAACAACCACGAGTTTCTTTTTCTTCTCGTAATATCCTTTTAATGGTTCAGTCTGTTCATGGTAAACGTTAAGTCTGTCGAGAACGGTTTCCGCTTTATCGTCTTTTCTTTGAACAAGTTCATTCTGACAAATATCACATATTCCGTCTTTTTCAGGCTTCTTGTATTCAAGATGATATGTAGCTCCGCAATTAAGGCATACGCGTCTGCCCGAAAGTCTTTTGGCTATAGTATCATCTTCTACCTCAATATCTATTACCTTGTCAATGACTATCCCCATATTATCGAGAGCTTCGGCTTGAGGAATTGTTCTCGGGAATCCATCAAGTATGAATCCCTTTTGGCAATCTTCTTCTGCCAGTCTCTCTTTTATTATCCCGATTACAACATCATCCGGGACAAGTGTTCCGGCATCGATATAGGACTTAGCTTTAAGTCCCATATCTGTACCGTTTTTTAATGCCTCTCTGATGATATTGCCTGTTGATACTGCAGGGATCTTATATTTTTCACATATTTTTTCGGCTTGAGTGCCTTTACCGGCACCCGGAGCCCCGAGTAGTATCAAATTCATATCTTCCCTCCGATTATTCAAGGAAGCCTTTGTAGTGACGCATCATCATCTGGCTTTCGATCTGCTTCTCTGTTTCAAGAGCAACACCAACCATAATGATTATTGATGTGCCGCCGATAGCAAGGTTCATTCCATTTTCAGTCAAAAGACCTGCAAACTGCGAGAAGAGAATCGGGAACATTGCGATAACACTTAATAACAAAGCGCCTAAAAGAGTTATCTTATTAAGAACTTTTGTTATATATGTTGAAGTTGGTTTGCCGGGACGAATACCCGGAATTGATCCGCTGTTCTTACGAAGGTTATCAGCCATATCGATTGGATTATACTGAATTGCTGCGTAGAAATAAGCGAAGAAAATTATAAATATGAAATAAAATGTTCCATAGAAAGGATGAGTCTGTCCGAGCCATACATTGCTGAGTTTATACCAGAATGAGTTTTCACTGCCCGGTGCAAACATTGCTATTGTAGGAATTATTGAAAGGATTGAACTTGCGAAGATGATAGGAAGAACTCCGCACATATTAACCTTAATAGGCATATGTGTGTTTTGTCCGCCGTACATCTTGCGTCCTACAACTCTCTTTGCATACTGAACAGGAATACGTCTTTCTGCATTGTCCATCCATACTATGTAGAATATCATAGCTATAAGTGCAATAGCAGCTATCGGAACAAGTACGAAATAAACTCCGCCGTGATCCAGATATTGATAAAGTGAAGTTATTGTTGTAGGCATACGAGCTACGATACCTGCGAAAAGTATGATGGAAACACCGTTTCCTATTCCCTTTTCATTAATACGTTCGCCCAGCCACATAACGATAACTGTACCTGCTGTATAGCAAAATATAACAACGAGTGCTTCAATAACCTTAGAGAATTTGCCGTCAAATGTTGTCAGGAATCCCTGTGAACGAATGTAGAAGAAATATGCTACACTCTGGAGAAGTCCGAGAGCAACAGCTGTATAGCGGTTGATCTTTTCCATCTTTTTTCTACCTTCTTCGCCTTCCTTTGAAAGATTCTGAAGGTAAGGAATAACAACAGTCAAAAGTTGGATGATAATTGAAGCGTTAATATACGGAGTGATAGATAAAGCAAAGAGTGTACCATAGTTAAATGCATTACCTGTCATCATGGAAAGGTAAGTAACAAAAGTACCTGCTGTATCACTGCCGAAGAATCCCTCATCCGCAATGTTAACAAACGGAACCGGAAGAGCTGATCCTATTCTGTATATAAGTATAATGATTGCAGTAAATATAATCTTTTTTCTTATATCTGCAACTTTCCAAGCATTTACGAATGTACGAAACACAGTCAGATCACCTCAGCCTTTCCACCTGCATTTTCTATCTTGCTTTTAGCAGATTCTGAAAATGCGTTGGCTTTAACTGTAAGTTTCTTGCTGATTTCGCCATTTCCCAATACTTTAACTCCGTCAAGAGCTTTTTTAACAAGGCCTGCATTGATGAGAGCCTCGACGTCAACTGTTGCACCGTCTTCAAATGCTTTGTCAAGTGCAGCAACGTTAACTATTGCGATTTCCTTAGCAAAGATATTGTTAAATCCGCGCTTTGGAAGTCTTCTTTGTAAAGGCATCTGGCCGCCTTCAAATCCCGGACGCATGCCTCTACCTGCACGGGCCTTCTGACCCTTATGTCCTTTACCGGCTGTCTTACCTTGTCCGGATGCAGGACCTCTACCGATACGCTTTACATCCTTCTTAGAACCAGCTGCCGGTGAAAGTTCGTGCAATTTCATTCTCGTGCACCTCCTTAAGCCTTTGTTACTTCTAATAAGTGGGAAATTTTCTTAATCTTACCCTGTGTTTGAGGATTATCAGGCTGTGTTGCTGTATCCCCTATTTTACGGAGACCGAGAGCATGGGCTGTAGCAATCTGGTCTTTCTTACATCCGATAAGACTTCTTACAAGTTTAACTTGAACATCTGATGTTTTTGCCATTAGTACGCCCTCCTTACTCTAAAATCTCTTTTGCTGACTTGCCGCGGACTGCAGCAACTTCATCTACGTCACGAAGCTTTGAAAGTCCGTCGATTGTAGCGCGAACTACATTGCATGGATTATTTGAACGAAGGGCTTTTGAACGGATATCCTTAATACCTACGGTTTCAACTACCGCACGAACAGGACCACCGGCAATAACTCCGGTACCTGGTGCTGCAGGTTTCAAAAGAACCACGCCTGCTCCGTATTTTCCTATGATTTCATGAGGGATTGTTGTGCCTTTTAAGGTAACCTTAATGAGGTTTTTCTTTGCATCTTCAATTCCCTTTCTTATAGCATCCGGAACTTCGCTTGACTTACCAAGTCCGAATCCGATTATGCCGTTTCCATCACCTACAACTACCAAAGCGGAGAATTTCATTATACGGCCGCCCTTAACAGTTTTGGAAACACGATTGATTGCTACAACTTTTTCCTGAAGTTCAAGTGTGGAAGCATCAATTTTAGCCATTGTGATATTTCTCCTTTCCTTAGAAGTTGAGGCCGCCCTCACGGGCACCTTCTGCAAGTGCTGCTACTCTTCCCTGGTAAACATAGCCACCACGGTCGAAAACAACATCTGTTATATTCTTTTCTTTAGCGCGCTCTGCAAGGATTTTGCCTACTTCTTTGGCAGCTTCCTTGTTTCCGCCATATTGTGTAAAGTCCTTCTCAGTAGTTGATGCACTTACAAGTGTTACACCTGCAACATCATCTACTAACTGTGCGTAAATATGTTGGAGAGAACGGAACACATTAAGGCGAGGGCACTCTGCTGTACCTGTAATCTTTGCGCGAACTCTTTTATGTCTCTTGAGTCTTGCCTTGTTTGAATCTGGTCTGCTAACCATATTACATTATTCCTCCTATCCTTATTTACCGCCTTTACCGGCTTTACCTTCTTTACGGCGTATATGTTCGTATGAATACTTGATTCCCTTGCCCTTATATGGCTCCGGAGGTCTCTTTTCGCGAACTTCAGCTGCGAACTGACCAACCTTCTGCTTGTCAGGACCTGAGATAACAATAGTATTTGCATTCGGAACATCGATTGTTATTCCGTCGATTTCACTCATTGTTACCTGATGTGAATAACCGATATTAAGAACTAAATCCTTACCTTGCTTAGCAGCACGGTAACCAACGCCGTTAACCTCAAGAGTCTTTGAAAATCCCTTGTCAACACCCTCTATCATGTTAGCTATAAGTGTTCTTGTGAGACCATGAAGCGACTTGTTGAGGTTGCTGTCATCAGGACGTGTAACAGTAATTTCTGCCCCGTTCTGTTCAACCTTCATGTTTTTATGCACTGTTCTTGTAAGTTCTCCCTTAGGACCTTTAACGGTAACAGTGCTGCCATCGATTTTAACATCAACCCCAGCAGGAACTGCTATAGGCTGTCTACCGATTCTTGACATACTGTAACCTCCTTACCAAACAAATGCGATAACCTCGCCGCCGACATTAGATTTGCGAGCTTCTTTATCTGTCATAACGCCTTTTGATGTTGAAAGGATAGCAATACCTAAACCTTTCATTACCTTTGGCATGTCTTCACAGTTTGTGTAAATACGCAAGCCGGGCTTAGAGACTCTGCGTAATCCTGTGATAACAGAAGACTTATTAGGACCATATTTGAGTTCTATCTCAATTATTCCCTGTTTGCCGTCTTCTTCAACTTTGAATCCTTTTATATATCCTTCATCAACAAGAATCTGGCTGATAGCTTTTTTCATGTTTGATGCCGGGATTTTTACGGTATCATGCTTTGCGGAATTCGCATTGCGGATTCTTGTGAGCATATCGCCGATGGAATCACTGATCTGCATTGTTTCTGCCTCCTTCTTACCAGCTTGATTTCTTTACGCCTGGAATCTGACCTGCATGTGCCAACTCTCTGAAGCAAATACGACAAACGCCGTATTTACGGAGGTATGCATGTGGTCTTCCGCAGATTTTACATCTGTTATATTGTCTTGTTGAATATTTAGCGGGGCGAGCCTGCTTAACTTTCATAGATTTTTTAGCCACTGTAATCCCTCCTTACTTAGCGAATGGTGCACCCATAAGGGTCAATAATTCTTTAGCTTCTTCATCTGTCTTTGCTGTTGTAACAAAGCAGATGTCCATACCACGGACTTTGTCAATCTTATCATAATCAATCTCAGGGAATATAAGTTGTTCCTTGATACCCATTGAATAGTTGCCTCTTCCGTCAAATGAATTCGGATTTATTCCTCTGAAGTCACGAACTCTTGGAAGTGCAAGATTGAAAAATCTGTCTATGAATTCATACATTTTCTCTCCGCGGAGAGTAACTTTAACACCTATTGTCATACCTTCACGAAGCTTGAAGTTAGCAACTGACTTCTTTGCAACGCACTTAACCGGCTTCTGGCCTGTGATTGTTGCAAGATCTGTCATTATAGCATCAATTGCTTTTGCATTGTCTTTTGCTTCGCCTGCACCTACGTTGATGATAACCTTATCAACCTTTGGTATCTGCATAACACTCTTGTAGTTAAATTTCTTTTGGAGTGCAGGAACAACATCGGTCTTATACATTTCTTTAAGTCTTGCTGCCATTTAATTGTTCCTCCTTACTCAAATTTTGCTCCGCACTTTTTGCAAACGCGTACCTTGTCCTTGCCTGTGCCTTCATGACCTACTCTTGTAGCTTTGCCGCACTTAGGACAAACTAATTGAACTTTATCAGCATAGAGAGCGCTCTCAGCCTTGATAAGGCCGCCGGGTTCTCCCATCTGACGCGGCTTAACATGTTTTGTAACCATGTTTACGCCTTCTACGATAACCTTACCCTCTTTGGGGCTGACCTCAAGGACTTTGCCCTGCTTGCCACGGTTTTTGCCGTTGATTACTACAACTGTATCGCCGCTTTTAACATGAACTTTATTCATTATCGGGCACCTCCTTAAAGTACTTCAGGAGCAAGAGAAAGAATCTTTGTGTAATCCTTATCACGAAGCTCTCTGGCTACTGGCCCAAAGATACGAGTACCTCTGGGTGTCTTATCGTCTTTAATAATAACTGCTGCGTTTTCATCAAAGCTGATGTATGTACCATCATCTCTGCGAACGCCTTTAACTGTTCTTACAACGACTGCCTTTACAACGTCACCCTTTTTAACAACTCCTCCGGGAGCAGCTTTTTTAACTGACGCTACAACGACATCGCCTATATTAGCATACCTTCTGCCGGATCCACCGAGAACGCGAATACACATGATTTCTTTTGCACCGGTGTTATCGGCAACCTTGAGGTAAGTCTGTTGCTGTATCACAATGATTGCCTCCTTTATTACTTTGCTTTCTCGATAATCTCAGCAACACGCCATCTCTTATCTTTAGAAATAGGACGTGTTTCCATTACTAATACTCTGTCTCCGATACCGCATTCATTATTCTCATCATGAGCCTTAATTTTAACGGTTCTGTTCACGATTTTGCCATAAAGCGGATGTCTGACTCTGTCCTTAATTGAAATTACGACTGTCTTATCCATCTTATCGCTTGTAACAATACCTACTCTTGTTTTTCTGAGGTTTCTTTCCATTTTGAATATCCTCCCTTAACTCAAGCGTCTGTACCGTGGAGTTCGATATCACGGATAACTGTTTTTACTCTTGCGATATCTTTCTTAACGGCATTTATACGCATAGGATTTTCAAGTTGGTTAACAGCTTGCTGAAAACGAAGTTTGAAAAGCTCGTCTTTCAGTTCAAGAAGTTTAGCATCCAACTCTTTAGCGGAAAGTTTTCTGATCTCACTTGCTTTCATTACTGTTCACCGCCCTCTTCTTCTTTAGTGACAAATTTGCACTTAATCGGGAGTTTATTTGCTGCAAGACGCATAGCCTCACGTGCAACCTCTTCCGAAACGCCTGCGATCTCGAACATTACGCGACCCGGCTTAACAACTGCTACCCAGTATTCAGGAGAACCTTTACCTGAACCCATTCTGGTTTCAGCAGGTTTCTCTGTGATTGGTTTATCTGGGAATATCTTAATCCAAACCTGTCCGCCACGCTTGATGTATCTTGTCATAGCGATACGGGCAGCTTCTATTTGATTTGATGTAATCCATGCGGGTTCAAGAGCCACAAGACCATACTCACCATAAGTAACTTTTGTACCTCTGGTAGCTTTACCTGTCATACGTCCTCTTTGAACACGACGGTACTTTACTCTCTTTGGTAAAAGCATTATTTTGTGCCTCCTTCCTTAGCACGTTTACGGCTTTCGTGAAGGACTTCACCGTTATAGATCCATACCTTAATGCCGAGACGACCGTAAGTTGTCTTAGCCTCTGCAAAACCGTAGTCAATGTCAGCACGAATTGTCTGAAGCGGAATAGTACCTTCATGGTAGTGCTCTGTACGGGCAATTTCAGCACCGCCGACACGTCCGCTGACCTGAACTTTGATTCCTCTTGCTCCGAGTCTCATTGTTCTGCCGATAGACTGTTTAAGAGCTCTTCTGAATGAAATACGCTTTTCGAGCTGTGATGCGATATTTTCCGCAACAAGTTGTGCATTTAAGTCAGGATTCTTGATTTCAACAATATTGATGAATACATCTTTGTCTCCGCCAAGTTTCTTCTGACAAATTTCTCTTAATTTCTCGATTTCTGCGCCCTGACGTCCGATTACCATTCCAGGCTTAGCACAATGAATGTTAATTCTGATACGCTTCGGGTCTCTTTCGATTTCTACTTTAGGAACACCTGCAGGAGCGAGTGTTTCAAGCAGATATTCACGCAATTCATAGTCTGAAACAAGAGTATTGCCAAAATCTTTCTTGTCTGCATACCAGCGTGATTCCCAGTTTTTAATGACACCGATTCTTAAACCGGTCGGATTAACTTTCTGGCCCATTTCTTAAAACCTCCTCCTTAATTATTCTGCTTCCTTAAGCGTGATATTGATATGAGATGTTTTCTTGTTTATTCTGAATGCTCTTCCCTGTGCACGGGGTCTGATTCTCTTAAGTGTAGGACCCTGGTCAACTGAGCAAGCAGCTACATAAAGTCTTGTAACATCCATATTCTTGTTTTCTGCATTAGCCATTGCTGACTTCAAAAGCTTTGATAGCGGTTCACACGCAGCCTTAGGTGTGTATTTAAGTATCGCCATAGCTTCATCGCAAGGCTTGTTTCTGATAAGGTCGAGAACTATCTGAACCTTACGCGGTGCAATACGCACATGAGTAACCTTTGCTGTTGCTTCCATGTTTTATACACTCCTTTCGACTTACTTACCGTTGTTAGATGTTTTTGAGCCTGCATGACCTCTATAGGTTCTTGTCGGTGCAAATTCACCTAATTTATGACCTACCATATCCTCAGTAACATATACCGGAACATGTTTTCTGCCGTCATGTACAGCAAATGTATGTCCGACAAATTCCGGGAAAATCGTTGAGCTGCGGCTCCATGTCTGAATAGCTATCTTTTCGCCATTCTTATTCATTTCGAGAACCTTTTTCATAAGGCTGGCTTCTACATAAGGTCCTTTTTTAGTACTTCTACTCATTAAAAACAGCTCCTTTCCGATTATCTGCCGTTACGACGCTTTACAATAAGCTTGTCGGAACTCTTCTTCTTATTTCTTGTCTTATATCCGAGAGCCGGTTTGCCCCACGGAGTGCAAGGACCGGGACGGCCGATAGGTGACTTACCTTCACCACCACCATGAGGGTGGTCATTCGGGTTCATTACAGAACCGCGAACTGTAGGTCTGATACCCATATGACGTGTACGTCCTGCTTTACCGATCTTAACGTTTTCATGATCTGTATTGCCTACTGTTCCTATTGTTGCCATGCAAGCAGCGGGAACATTACGAAGTTCGCCTGAAGGAAGACGAAGAAGTGCATATCCGTTTTCTTTAGCCATAAGCTGAGCAGCGTTACCTGCTGAACGAGCAAGCTGACCGCCGCGGCCGGGATAAAGTTCTACGTTATGAACGAATGTACCTGTAGGAATGTTTGTAAGCTGAAGAGCATTACCGGGTTTGATATCTGAATCAGGTCCGGAACTTATCTGATCGCCTACACTGAGTCCGACAGGAGCGATAATGTATTTCTTTTCGCCGTCCTCATACTGAACAAGTGCGATATTTGCAGATCTGTTAGGATCATACTCTATTGTTAAAACTGTTGCTGTACCCTGCTTATCTCTCTTGAAATCGATAATACGGTACTTTCTGCGATTTCCGCCACCCTTGTGGCGAACTGTTATTCTTCCGTAGCTGTTACGGCCTGCGTTTTTCTTAAGAGGAGCAAGAAGACTTCTCTCTGGAGCGACCTTTGAAAGCTCGGAATAATCTGTAACCGACATATTACGTCTAGCGTTTGTAGTCGGCTTATAGACTTTAATCGACATTTCTTTCAACTCCTTATCTCATTTGTTTGGAGGGCAGTTATTTCTGCCTTTCGGGAGGCTTTGCGGAGAATGTCGGTCTCCATACCTTACCGCCCGAAAAAAATCATTACATCATTCCGTCAAAGAATTCTATTGTCTTTGAATCTTCTGTAAGAGTAACTATAGCCTTTTTCCATGAAGGAGTGTAACCTTCAAAACGACCATAACGTCTTAATTGTCCTCTTACGTGAAGCGTATTAACTTTCGCAACCTTTACTCCAAAGAGTTTTTCAACTGCGCTTTTAATATCTGTCTTTGTTGCATCCTTAGCAACTTTGAATGTGTACTTCTTAAATTCTGTACCCTTCATGCTCTCTTCTGTAATTATGGGAGCGAGGATGATATCCTGTGCAAGTTTCATCACGCATAAACCTCCTCAATCTTGGAAGCTGCATCCTTGAGAACTACAATTGTGTCGCAGTTAAGGATGTCATATACATTTAATGTATTAACAAGAGTTGTCTTTACACCTTCAATGTTTCTTGCGCTTCTGTATACTATGTCATCTTTCTCAGGAAGAACTATCAAAGTCTTCTTAGCTGCCTTTATAGCTGTAAGAACATCAACAACTTCCTTTGTTTTGATTTCATCCAATTTGAGAGAGTCAAGAATAATCATCTCGTCAGCAGCAAGTTTTGATGAAAGAGCTGATTTAAGAGCGAGTCTTCTGACTTTCTTATTGATTGAAAAACCATATTCTCTTGGCTTTGGGCCGAGTGCGATTCCGCCGTGATACCACTGCGGTGCTCTTGTTGAACCCTGACGGGCTCTGCCTGAGCCTTTTTGTCTCCATGGCTTCTTTCCGCCACCAGACACCTCAGAACGAGTAAGAGTTGACTGAGTGCCCTGGCGCTGATTTGCCAAGTAATTAACTACAACTAAGTGCATAGCTGATACATTGGGTTCAATAGCGAAGATATCATCACTGAGTTCGATATCAGAAACTTTCTTGCCTTTTGTATCAAGAACTTTCATTTTAGCCATTTCTTTCAACTCCTCTCTTCTTATTTAACAGTTTTAACTGTGTTAGCGATAACAACTATTCCGCCGTTAGGTCCCGGAATGGCACCCTTTATAGCTATGAGGTTGTTTTCTGCATCTACTTTTACTACACTGAGGTTCTGGATCGTAACTCTTTCATGTCCTAAATGACCAGCGAGTTTCTTTCCCTTGAACACTCTTGACGGATCTGAGCAAGCACCCAGTGAGCCTGCATGTCTTGCGTTAGGTCCTGTACCGTGTGATTCTTTAAGGCGGGCAAAATTCCAACGCTTGATAGCACCGGCTGTTCCCTTACCTTTGCTTGTTCCGACTACGTCAACCTTTTCGCCGGCTTCAAATGTGTCAGCTTTAAGAATGTCGCCTACATTTATTGATTCAGTGTCTTCAAGTCTGATTTCTTTCAGAACTTTCTTAGGAGCGACATCAGCTTTTTTGAAGTGACCTGTCATCGGCTTGTTTACTCTTTGAACTTTAACATCGCCGAATCCTAACTGGATTGCTTCGTAACCGTCATTTTCGATTGTCTTCTTCTGCACTACTGTGCAAGGTCCAGCTTCTACGATTGTAACGGGGATAACTTTTCCGTTATCTTCGAAGATCTGTGTCATACCGAGTTTCTTTCCGATAAGACCTTTTTTCATTTCTATTTCCTCCTTTGGTTATTGGTCGGTCGTACCGACTTGACCTAACAAGTGTCTGACTTTATCGAAATTAAAGTTTGATTTCTATGTCAACACCTGCAGGAAGCTCAAGACCAGTAAGCTCCTCAACTGTTTTGTTTGAGGGTCTTAATATGTCGATAAGCCTTTTGTGTGTTCTCTGCTCAAACTGTTCACGGCTGTCCTTATACTTATGAACTGCACGAAGGATTGTAACTTTCTCGATTTCTGTAGGAAGCGGAACGGGACCTGAAACCTGAGCGCCTGTACGTCTTGCGGTTTCAACAATCTTCTCTGCTGCCTTGTCAACGAGGTCATGGTCATAACCCTTGAGTCTGATGCGGATGTTCTTGCCCTTACTGCTCTTAGCTGTCTTTGTGCTCTTTGCAGTAGTAGCTGCTGTCTTAGTGCTCTTAGCTGCACTCTTTTCGGCAGTTGCTGTCTCAGTCTTCTTTGCTGTGCTTGCTTTCTTAGTTGTGCTTGCCGCCTTTGTAGCTGTTGACTTTGTGCTTGCTGCCTTTGTGGTCTTTGTTGTACCAGTTTTCTTTGCTGCACTCTTTTCTGTGCTAGCTTCTTTTGTTGCTGCCATTTTGTTTCCTCCTAGTTTTTGGGCACGCTTTTTTGTTTGCAACCCGGCCGGGTGTTTCCACCCCTCCGTTTTTAAAACCGAAAAGCGGTTAATCTTTTCGGACGGCGCAAAAAAGCGCAGAATGCTCCTGCAAGCAGTCACATGTGTACAGTTGGGTTGTACATAAGGACTTGGAACACTATTGGTCGCCCGATTTTGAATCAGACATACTCGGCGATAATTCCCTGCATCAAAGTGCAGCCACCTATCGCTTCAACGCATATCGCATATGGCATTTGGGCGCAATAATCCCAAACCCGCATAATGCTTTGATATTCTAACACAAGAATTATGAAAAAGCAACAATATTTTCAAAAAAAATTTGTAAAAAACATAGATTTTTTTCGAAGCCCTTTTTGACCACAATATCTTGTGGTTTTGAACAGATACAATACATATTTTCAGCAAAAAAATATGCGGTAAATTCCTTACCGCACAGCATTTTCAACGTTTTTTAATTCAAAAAATATCTCAGAGCTTCCAGATATCCGTCTGTTCCATGCCCTATTATATGCTTTTCACATGCCATTCCCGCATATGAGACTTTCCTGAAATCCTCGCGCTCATTTACATCAGAGATATGAACCTCAACGGCCGGAATAGCGACTGCCTTAAGTGCATCCAGTATCGCAATGCTTGTATGAGTATATGCGGCCGGATTAATTATAATACCGTCAACATTATCAAAATATGCTTCCTGTATTTTGCTGACTATTTCTCCTTCAAAGTTTGACTGAAAAATACTGACTTCCAGACTCAGTCTTTCTGCCTCTTCGTAAATCTTTTTGCAGAGATCTTCATAGTTTTCTTTGCCGTATATATCGGGTTCCCTGACACCCAGCATATTAAGGTTCGGCCCGTTTATAACAAGTATTTTCATAAAAGCACCTCTTTTATCAGTCTTTCTGACACTGTATCTATGTCGGCATTTCCGTCAATTATATAATCCGCTGTATTTCTGTAAAAATCAATTCTTGATTCATATAACTTGTCAAGCGAACCCTGTGAGAGGGGTCTGTCGCTTTTATCAAGCAGTGAAATATCCCTTTCAATGAATACAACAGCACCGCCCTGCCTTATGGCATCCCTGCCTTCTTCAGTCGTAATTGCTCCGCCTCCGCTTGCTATTACTTTTTTTAAGCCCAGGCAGTTTTTCCTGAGTATCTCGCCTTCGATTTTCCTGAATGCAGGCTCTCCGTCTTCCTTTATAATCTGAGAAGGTTTTCTTTTTTCGGATTTTTCTATTTCATCATCAATATCTATGAATTCGCGACCGCTTTTTTTTGCAATAACCTTTCCTATTGAGCTTTTGCCAGAGCCCGGCATACCTATAAGGATGATATTTACAAGATGTTTTTTTGCAATTTCTTGGGTATGTGCCTTTATGTCTACAGTGCATTCCTGGCCGAAAAAGCAGTGTTTTGCGGCTATTGCTTGAGATATGAGCATTGTAAGGCCTCCGCCTGTTTTGCACCCTCTCGCTTCCGCCATTCGCATTATGACAGTTCTGTGCGGGTTATACGTAAGGTCGGCTACAGCCTCCAGCTTTGTGAAAATATCGAGAGATTCTATCGGTGAATCATCGATATGCGGATATTTTCCGACAGGTGTTGTATTGATAATAACGTTTGCATCCTTGTGCTTTTCAAGATTTGTGTAATTATCTTCACCTTTTCGCGAAATTATGACTATCTCAGATGCGTTTCTGTCCTCAGCCACAGTCTTAACTGTTGCAGCAGCTCCGCCGTTTCCGAGTATCAGCACTTTCCTCTTTTCAAGCGCTATGCAGTTTGTGTCAAGCAAATCACAAAAACCTTTATAGTCAGTGTTATATCCAAAGAGCTTACCGGCCCTGTTGACTATCGTGTTTACTGCTCCGATACGTTTGGCTTCCGGAGAAATGTAGCTTAAATAAGGAATTACTTTTTTCTTAAAAGGTATAGTGACATTTATTGCATCAAAAGCCTTTTTTGTCATAAAAACATCAAGCTCATTTTCCGTTATTTCCCAAAGTGTATATTTATAGTCGCCCAACAAGGCGTGAATCTGCGGGGAATAACTGAAACGTATGTTATCCCCTATAAGACCTATCGTCTTTTCCATTTGCTGATTTTCCATGACTTACCTCAATCCAGATAGCTTGCCTTACCGCCGAGGGCATTGAATTCATCAATGAAATCCGAATATGCAGATTTGAGTCCCTCTATCTCATATATATCCAAAGCTATATTGCATGCGCAGCTTGCTATCATAAGTGCCATTGCAAAATGAGGGTCATTGTGGGCATCCACGGAGCCACCCGTAATTTCGTTATCCGCCCATACCAGAACCTCATCGTCATCATCTTCAGACAACGCAATACCTATCTTGCTTAAATTCTCGCTTACAATTACAACCTTGTCACTGCTTCCTGTTCGAAGGCTTCTTACTCCGGTGATCTGAGTAAACATCTTATCACTCAGTCCTGCCATAACACAAACAAGAGGAAAGAATTCCTCAAGTTTTGTTAAATTCGCCATTGTACCGAAAAGGATGCCTTTTTTAACGCTTACACCCTCTTTGTCAATAACTACTTTGGCTCCCATTGTCCTGAGCAGTTTCAAAATAAATTGAGCTTTGTCGTCAGGTTTGTATGATTTTATACATACTCCCTTTTCAGATAAAGCTCCTGCGCAAAGTAAATACAGATATGAAATGTTTTGACTTTTGGCTTCCATTTCGCCGCTCAAATATGAGGGCATACAGCGAATATTCTTCATAAGATTACCTGTTAAAGCTGAAACAAGCCTGTTTTCTTTTGTACCTTTGAAAGTGTTCTTTCTGCGAGTCTGCCTGCCTTTTGAGCACCTTTTTCCGCACATTCCTTTAAGTAAGCTTTGTCATTTATCAATCTGCCGTATTCTTCTTTGAATGGCTTTAGCTCTTCAACAACGGCATCAGCAACAGCGACCTTGAAATCGCCGTAACCTTTTCCGTCGAAATCTTTTTCAATCTGATCATATGAAAGGCCGGTGCAGCAGGAATAAATACTCATAAGATTATTTATTCCGTCTTTTCCTTCTCCGAATCTTACTTTTGCCTCGCTGTCAGTTACGGCAGACTTTATCTTTTTAACAATAACATTATCGTCATCAAGTATTGATATATATGATTTCGGGTTCGGGTCGGACTTACTCATCTTATGAAGAGGATCCTGCAGTGACATAACACATGCCCCTATTTTCCCTATAAAGGGTTCCGGTATTTTAAATGTATTTCCGTAAATAGTATTGAATCTCTCAGCTATATCTCTTGTAATTTCGAGATGTTGCTTTTGATCCGCACCTATTGGTACATAATCAGCCTGATAGAGAAGTATATCTGCAGCCATAAGTATGGGATATGCAAAAAGACCCACATTCACATTTTCAGGATGCTTTTCACTTTTGTCCTTGAATTGTGTCATTCTTGAGGCTTCGCCGAACTGCGTGGAGCAGTTCAGTATCCATGCAAGCTCTGAGTGCTGATGGACATGACTTTGTATAAATATTATGTTCTTTTCCGGATCAAGACCCAGTGCCAGTAAAATTGCATACATTTCCTGAGTCCTTCTGCGCAGGTCCTGTGGCTCCGGTCTTACTGTTAATGAGTGTAAATCGGCAACAGCGAAGAGACAATCATAGTCTTCTGACATGCTCTTCCAGTTTTTTAATGCGCCAAGGTAATTGCCAAAAGTCGGTGTGCCTGTAGGCTGTATTGCGCTTAGTACTATTTTTCTTTTTTCTGTTGGGTTTTCCATTATCTTCAACCTCTTCATAAATATCTATTCAATTATGCAACTTATTGAGAGCATTTGTCAAGAATCAAGGCATTCTCAAATTGACTTTGACTTTTTTATCATTTATACTATTATATAACTATATATATTGCGAGTAATGACTTATGATTATTAAATATTCAGCTCCCTGTCTTTTGGGACTTGAAGGGCTTGTGGCCGATGAATTGCGTCAAATGGAAGCTCTGAATGTTCAGGCAAAAAACGGACGGGTTGACTTTGAAGGAAATGAAAATATACTTGTCCGTTCAAACCTATGGTCAAGATACAGTGAGCGTATACTCATCTATATGGGTGAAGGATATGTAAAAACATTTGAAGACCTATTCCAGCTGGTAAAGGCTATTCCATGGGAAGAATGGATTGATCCGAAAGATGCATTTCCTGTAAAAGGTTATTCTCTGAATTCCCTTTTACACTCAGTCAGTGACTGCCAGTCGATTATTAAGAAAGCAATAGTTGAGAGGCTGAAATCGAAATACTCGATATCCTGGTTTGAAGAGACAGGTCCCATCCACCGCATTCAGTTTTCCATTATGAAAGATACAGCATGTCTCTTTATCGACAGCAGCGGTGAAGGGCTTCACAAAAGAGGTTATCGTCCTGTCTCAAATACCGCTCCGATAAAGGAAACTCTTGCTGCAGCCATGGCAGACCTTGCAAGAGTCAGACATTATCATACATTATATGATCCGACCTGCGGCTCAGGAACTATCCTTATTGAAGGCGCCATGAAAGCTCTTAATATTGCTCCGGGTCTACATCGCTCTTTTGCATCTGAAAGATTTTACAGGATTCCGGAGGAAATATGGCGCAGTGAGCGAAGCAGAGCTATGGATATGATTATTCATGATGCAGACTTTAAGGCATATGGCTCCGATATTGATGCGCATGCACTCGAAATTGCAACAGAAAATGCCAGACGGGCCGGTGTTGCAATGAAAATTGACTTTTCAAAACATGATATCCGCGAATTTAAGAAACGCAGCGAAAAAGGTACTCTTATCTGCAATCCCCCATATGGAGAAAGAATGGGAGATATAAGGACAGCAAGAGAGATATATTCTGTTATGGGAGAAAAGTTTACAAGTGAGCGAGGCTGGGCATACTATATTATAAGCCCGGATGAAGAATTTGAATCCTGCTTCGGCAGGAAGGCAGACAAACGTCGAAAACTATATAACGGAATGATAAAATGTCAATTATATATGTATTATAAATAAGGATGCGTGAGATTATGAAACATTATTTCATTATTAACCCTGCTGCCGGTAAAGGGCAGAAAGCACTCGAATACATTGAAAAGATTAAAAACTACATTGCAGTCAACAATCTTGATGCCGAGGTATATGAAACGAAAGCATTCAGAGACGGTCAAAAATTTGTTGAGAGCATAGCGCAAAAAGGAGAACCCGCCAGATTCTATGCATGCGGTGGAGATGGAACACTTTATGAAGTTGTAAACGGATGCTATAAATACGACAATTGCGAAGTTGCCTGCATTCCTCTGGGCTCCGGTAATGACTTTGTCAGACTGTTTGGCTCATATACCGATCTTGATGAACATGTTAACGGTGTACCGACCAAGCTTGACCTTATATATACAGAAGGAAAAGTGGCAATCAACCAATGTTCCATGGGACTTGACGCGGAAATATGCGCAAAGCAGGCATCTTTTAAGAAACTGCCCCTTATTACGGGTTCATTTGCATATGATTTATCCTGTCTTTATTGCATTGCCGGAAAACTTAAAAGTGAATTCAGAATTACAGTCGATGATAAAGTTTATGAGGACACTTTCCTTTTCTGCTATATCGGCAACTCAAGATGGTACGGGGGCGGATATAAGGCGGCTCCTCTCGCAATGCCAAACGACGGACTTCTTGATATAGTAATGGTTAAACTTGACAGAGGCAGGTTGAAACTTTTACCTCTCATCAGCCAATACAAAGCTGGGGAACACCTTGACTGGGATATAACTACTTTTGTGCGTGGCAAAAGGATAAAGATTGAAAGTCAGAAAGATGCTGCTGTTAATGTTGATGGTGAGTGCGAATATGTGAGCCATCGTGAATTTGAAATAATCCCCAACGGAATAACTTTCGTAGTTCCCCGCGGTTCAAAATTTCTTGATATGAAATCAGAATAATCGACATAATAAAAGAACCTCCGGCTGAGGTTCTTTTGTTATATATACATACCACCGTTAACCGATATGTTCTGGCCTGTAATGTATCCTGCTTCATCGGAGGCTAAAAAAGCAACAATCCCGGCAACATCTTCCGGAAGTCCTATCCTGCCCAGCGGTATCTCTTCTTTCAGGCTGTTCATTGTCTCATTATCAAAATGAGAAGTCATTTCCGTGTATATTACGCCTGGTGAAACTGCATTAACTGTAATTCCCGAAGGTCCCAGTTCCTTTGCCAAAGCTTTAGTCATCCCTATAACTCCGGCCTTTGCAGCCGAATAATGCACTTCACAGGACCCCCCAGTTTCTCCCCATATAGATGCTATATTAATTATTCTGCCATGTTTTTCATGTATCATTTGCGGCAAAACTGCCCTCGTTAATCTGAAAACGCCGCCGAGATTAGTATCTATCATCTTTTGCCATGACTCATTACTTATATCCGTAAACATTACCTGTTCTGCTATCCCGGCATTGTTGACAAGAACGCTTATTGTACCAAAATCCTTTTGAATGCTAGTAATTGCTCTTTCTATGCAATCCTTATCGGTAATATCCAATTTGTATGCCTTTGCTTTTCCACCTTTGGATATTATCTCTTTTTCTAAAGCAAGTGCTTTATCCCCTGATTTATTATATCCTATACCTACTGCAAACCCGTCTTCAGCTAATCTTTTTACAATTGCCGTTCCTATTCCTCCGGACCCTCCCGAAATCAATGCGGATTTCATTCTATCTCACCTACCGACTTATTGTTTTCATTATTGTATCATAAAAAGTAATTATTTTCATTAAACTATTGAAAAAGATTTGCTTTTATTCTATAATACCAAAGCGATACTATCTATTTGCTGGTATGGCTCAGTTGGTAGAGCAGCGCATTCGTAAACGGAAAGTCATAGCAGCAAAAACGCAAAAATTCAATAATTCGCTACTGTGGCTCAGTTGGTAGAGCAGCGCATTCGTAATGCGCAGGTCGTCGGTTCGAGTCCGACCAGTAGCTCCATGGCTTCCCTTCGGGAAGCCTTATTTTATGCGACTTTCGGGCATTTTTCAATTTTGAAATTCAGAAAAATTGAAATTGAATATTACAACGCTTGAGAGCCACCTCTTTAACGCTTCGGAGCCACCTTATAAATGTATTTTAATGCTTGGGAGCCACCACTATATATAGTTGTTACCATAATAATTGTTTGAAAACTGTTTGATATTATCATTGATCCCTTTATAGTAACTACGGGAGCGGTGAATAACCGCTTACTAATTACAATTAAGGAGGTCTTTTTTCATGTTTAAAAAGACAAAAGTCCGAAGTATTCTGGAACTTCTGGGCAAAGGTTTAAGTGCAAGAGAAGTATCAAAGAGTTTATGTGTTTCCAGAAACACCGTATCGGAAGTCCAGGCATTATTCTTGGAATCCGGCAAATCATGGGATGACATTTCTGATTGGGACGACGATAGGTTATATGAATTATTCTATACGGACAAGTTTAAGTATAAACCCAGGTATGCACCGGTAGACTACTCCTACGTTCATGCCGAATTACCTAAAACTGGGGTAACTCTTCAGCTTCTCTGGGAGGAGTATGTTGCAAAGTGCAAAAAGGAAGGTGTTAACGCCTGCTGTTACGTTACCTTTGTAAATAACTACAAGAAATATTCTGCCAGCAAAAACTACACAAGCAGAGTTGAACATAAACCCGGCGTAGAGGTAGAAGTAGACTGGTCCGGTCCGACTATGAACTATGTAAATCCTGACACAAAAGAATCCGTAACTGTATATCTTTTTGTGGCAACACTTCCGTACAGCCAGATGAGTTACGTAGAAGCAACAGCGGATATGAAAGAAAACGCCTGGCTTTCCTGTCACGTCCATATGTTTGAATACTTTAACGGAACGCCCGTAAAAGTAGTATGTGACAACCTAAAAACCGGTGTAACAGAACATCCTTCAAGAGGAGAAGTGGTCTTAAATGAATCTTATCTTTCTCTTGGAGAATACTATTCGGTCGCAATACTGCCGACAGGAGTTAGAAAACCTAAACACAAGGCAAGCGTAGAAGGTTCGGTCGGCAAGATAGCCACAGCTATCATCGCAAAACTCAGAAACGAAACATTCACTTCGCTTGCCTCGTTAAATGTCGGCATTAGACGTGCGCTTAATGAGTTTAATGAAAAACCTTTTCAAAAACGCCATGGAAGCAGAAAGAGTATTTTTGAAAATGAAGAAAAACCATATCTGAAAATGCTGCCGCTGATTCCCTATGAAGTATGTGAATGGTCTTATAAACATAAGGTGGGCAGCAACTCTCATATATGGTGGAATAAGGGCCAGTACTCTGTTCCCAGCAGATATATCGGCCATAAAGTGGACGTTAAATATAACGAACACTTTATTTATATCTATTATAACAGAACCGAAATAGCAAGACATGCTATTATTCCAAAGCATGTACATAATGGCATTCGTACAGATGAATCTCACCTCCCCATGCCTTTAAGAAAAAATCTGACTCCTGATATGCTGCGAGACATTGCAAGGGATATAGGAACTAATACTTTTGAAGTTGTAAGAAGAATGTTTGACGAAACCAAAGTTGAGGAGCAGTCTTTGCAGACTGTTAAATCCGTTCTTGCAATAGCAGATCTTTACTCACCTGACATACTCGAGAAATCCTGTAAACTTTCTTTAAAACAGTACCATCTTCCATACTACAAGACTATTTATGGACACGCAAAAAAGTTAAATAAAGATATTGAATATGAAGATTTTAAAGATAAAAGTATAGAAGAATTAATAGATTTAGCTCATTTTAGAGATATGTTGGTTGTTATGCCTCATTGGTGGAAATGGTATAGACCGGATTTACAACAACTTATTGATTGGGAAATAGATGGGTTTGAAATTTATAATTGCGGTTACAGATATATATCGGATCAAACAAGACAAGATTTAATAAATATTTGTAACGAAAATAATTTGCCAATGTTCGGAACTACAGATTGGCACGGTCTCGGTTATATGACGAATGTTTGGACACTTGTTAAAGAAAAAGATAATAAAACTCTTTTTGAACTCTTGAAAGAAAAGCCGAAAACAAAAATAGTTGTACACGATGTAAAAGGTAATCAATCTGTTTTACGATATGTTTTTGAACCGTTTTATTTTGTTTATATTTATGTTACAACTACACAATTAAAATATGTAATCAGTTTTTATATGGTTATATTGATACTTGTAGGCTTTTTATATAATAAGCCTGCTATTAGAGTAATAAGACTTATATCTTTATCACTGTCATGTTTTTTTTCAATATGTATTTTTTATTTTGTTTATATATTGGAATATAGTTTCTATAGTAATGTAATGATTCCGGAAACTATTATTCCTACTGCAGCATCACTTGTATTTATATGGCTTGTTATTTGGGGTTTCTGTGATAAAAATATTTAATCTTAAAAACACAATAATATTTGTTTTTGTTTCAGTATTATGGAAATTGTTTATGTCTTCAA
>CAKZZL010000026.1 GCA_937884995.1 uncultured Clostridia bacterium | reverse complement strand
TAACAGAAAGGCAGAACAGACTTATCGCAAGACTTACGAAAAATGCTGAACTCAAATACCCAAACGCCAGTATAGATATGCTTAATTATGAGGCGCGTGGAATAAGCAAGGAGACAATAATAAATATATGTTCTATGGGGTTTGTGGGAGCTGCTACAAATCTTATTATTACAGGAGCAACCGGAGCAGGAAAGACATATCTGTCCTGCGTGATTGGAGTTGAGGCATGTAAACACACACTTAGAACGTATTACATAAGAATGCCTGATATGTTGGCACACTTCCAAAATCATAAGGACAACCTACGTGAGCAGATCAGATACAGAAAGAGGCTTGGTAATTATAAAGTACTTATAATAGATGAATGGTTGAATTATAAAGTAAATGAGAGAGAGTCAAAGTTTATCTATGAGCTCATCGAACAGAGATGTGGGAATAATCCGACAGTCTTTGTCGGACAGTACGAAGTAGCAGACTGGCATGAAAGGCTTGGCGGTGGAACTCAGGCCGATTCCATTATGGATAGGATAATACATAATTCATATACGATTCCAACGACAGATAAGAATCTGAGAAAAATATACGATTCTGAGAAGGCTAAAGCTGTGATAAGCCAGATACAGAAGTAACAATAGAGGGCAGTTATGATGATCATTCATCAAAACTGTCCTTTTTATAGATACTATATCTAGTGCTCCCAAGCAAGAGAATCCGTCATAATTTCAGGGTGCTCTCAAGCGTGAGAAGGGGTGCTCCCAAGCATGATAATATTCACACAGTAAGGACACTTTTCTCCTGAAGATCTGCTTTTTGCACTGGCTTTCCACTCGTGTCCGCAGGGTCCTTTCCACCAATACAGTTTTTTTGAACCGTAAGTTATTTGAGTAGGTGTAAGAGGCGCGTTTTTATCCGACCACTCGTAAACCAATTCAGGATGTACCGATGCAAAGCTGTTATCCATATCCCGTTCCGCCTTTCCGATTTCAAACCAATTATATTGAGTTTGATACAAAAGCGGTAGTATGCGATTTGTAAGGGATTACTGAAAATAAAAAAGACCCTGAGAATTCTTATGTTCTCAAGGTCTTTGTTACAAAAATATGCGATTTTCAGGGGCTGCACAATCTGTTACATCGATTGTTGTACGATTGTTGTAAGTTTGTTGTAAGTTGCCGATTTTGGCTCCAAAAACTATGAAGGACATCCATACAACAATTTCGGTGTTTTAATACAGTTTTGCGCCTGCCGGAATATGGGGATCAACCTGCAAAAGTGTAAGTTTTTCTTCTTCTCCGACGTGATGAACGGCGGAGAGAAGCATACCACAACTTTCGATACCCATCATAGCTCTCGGTTGGAGATTTGTTATTGCAATAAGAGTCTTGCCGATAAGCTGTTCAGGTTCGTAGAAAGCGTGAATACCGCTTAAAATAGTGCGATTCGTGCCTGTTCCGTCGTCGAGAGTGAACTTCAGGAGCTTCTTGGATTTCGGAACTGCTTCACATTCAAGCACCTTTACGGCTCTGAAATCGGACTTTGAGAAGGTCTCAAAGTCAACGAAATCTGCAAAAAGCGGCTCGATCTGCACGTTGGAGAAGTCGGGTTTTTCCGCTGAAATGATCGGCGCGCCTTCAATTACGGGAGCCGCTTCGGCCGGCTTTTCAGATGTCTCGGATTGTCCCTCTTTTTCCTCCGATCCGGTCTTGACGGACTTCATAGTGGGGAAAAGCAACACATCTCTGATTGCCGGGGAATCTGTTAAAAGCATTACCATTCTGTCTATTCCAAATCCTATACCGCCTGTCGGTGGCATACCAAGTTCAAGCGCATAAAGGAAATCTTCATCTGTCTTATTAGCTTCCTCATCACCTTGAGCAAGGAGTTGTTCCTGAGCCTTGAATCTTTCTCTTTGATCAAGAGGATCATTAAGCTCTGAATAGGCATTTGCCATTTCCCAACCATTCATAAAGAACTCAAATCTTTCAACATAATTGCCGTCTTCCGGCTTTTTCTTTGTAAGAGGAGAAATCTCTATCGGATGGTCAATTACAAAGGTAGGCTGGATAAGATGTTCCTCAGCATATGTCTCGAAGAAGAGATTTAATATATCTCCCTTTTCGTGTCTGTCCTCAAAGTCTATATTGTGCTCCTTAGCAAGTATCTTTGCTTCCTCTGTTGTCTTAACTTCGTTAAAGTCAACTCCGGAATATTTTTTGACTGCATCAATCATGGTAATTTTTTCAAACGGCTTGCTGAGATCCATTTCAATTCCGTTATATACAATTTTGGTTGTGCCAAGAACAGTTTGAGCTACATTTCTGTATAAATTCTCGGTTAAATCCATCATTCCGTGATAATCGGTATATGCCTGATAAAGTTCCATAAGAGTGAATTCCGGATTATGACGTGTGTCAAGTCCTTCATTGCGGAAAACTCTTCCTATCTCATATACTCTTTCCATACCGCTGACGATTAAGCGCTTTAAGTAAAGTTCGAGAGATATTCTGAGTTTGAAATCCTCATCAAGTGCATTATGATGTGTCTCAAAAGGACGGGCAGCCGCACCGCCTGCATTTGATACAAGCATTGGTGTTTCAACTTCCATAAAACCCTGGTCGTCCAGATAATGACGTATTGCGGATATAATCTGAGATCTTTTGATAAATGTATCCTTAACATCCTGATTCATTATAATGTCAAGATATCTTTGTCTGTATCTTGTATCAGTATTTGTAAGTCCATGAAACTTTTCAGGAAGTACCTGCAAACTTTTTGCCAAAAGAGTCACTGAAGATGCATGAATTGATATCTCGCCTGTCTTTGTCTTGAAAACTTCTCCGCTTATACCAATGATATCGCCGACATCCATCTTCTTGAATGCTTTATATTCTTCTTCACCTATGCAGTCTCTTGCTACATAAGATTGAATTGAGCCTTTAAGATCCTGGATATTACAGAAAGATGCTTTACCCATTACTCTTTTTGACATCATTCTTCCTGCAACGGTTACAGATTTACCCTCAAACTCATCAAAATTATCTTTAATATCCATGCTGTGATTTGTGACATCAAATTTGGTAATAACAAAAGGATCATTTTGATTTGCCTGAAGTTCCTTTAATTTTTCTATCCTTATTTTTCTGTATTCATTTGTATCAATTTCAGGACCGTTAGCATTCTTGTTTTCTATATCCATCGATATTTCTCCTCATTTATATATAATATAAGGGCAGAATAAACTGCCCTTAGTGAAATTAAAATTACTTTGTAATGGAGGTGATTTTATATTGAAGTTCTGTCTTGTTAGGAAGTTCTACAATAACTTTATCGCCCTTCTTATGTCCCATAAGAGCCTTGCCTATAGGTGATTCATCAGAAATCTTTCCCTCTACCGGGTTTACCTGTGCAAAAGGAACTATTTTATATTGAATTTTCTTTTTCTTGCTGTCAGTAACTGTAACTGTGCAACCCATGTGTACATTATCTGTACTGAGTGCGTCAACGTCAACAATTTTAGCACTTTTAAGTATTGCTTCAATTTCCTGAATACGCGTTTCTATTTTTTCCGAATTTCTTTTAGCTTCATCATATTCAGCGTTCTCGGAAAGGTCACCAAAATCTCTGGCTATTTTGATTTTTTCTGCAGCGTCTTTTCTCTCGACAACCTTTAAGTGTTCAAGTTCTTCCTCGAGTTCTCTTCTAGCTTCAAGAGTCAGTTGTTTTTCTGCCAAATTAAAAACTCCCTTC
Source organism: uncultured Clostridia bacterium (assembly GCA_937884995.1). Lineage (GTDB taxonomy): Bacteria > Bacillota > Clostridia > Oscillospirales > Acutalibacteraceae > Fimenecus. The sequence goes on along the minus strand of CAKZZL010000026.1, from coordinate 42,014 downwards.
GTTTTTGTGCCAATAAATAAAACAAAAGACATATGAAATGTCCTGCATTATTATATTAAAAATCAGAGCTTATGTCAATAGTCCAATCCCCTTGCAGACAAGGGGATTGAGATTAATTTACTTACTTATAAGTTCCATGGCTTTTTGATATTGTGTGTCTTCGGATTCGGAAAGAATTTCTAGTCTTTCATTCTCCTCTACCGTCATGTCCACAACCGTGTCAGGTGTTAGTCCCGTACCATTGTAGTTCCCGCTCTTGTATGGCAATATTTTCGCAGTTGTAAGAATAACTGCCCCGCCGTTACTTAGTTCAAATATTTCCTGCATGGTTCCGTTGCCTGCGGTAGTAGTTCCGACAAGTGTCGCCATGCCGAAATCTCTTAAATCACATGCAAATAGTTCAGCAGCACCCGCTGTATTCATGTTTACAAGAATATATGTTGTGAATGCTTTGCTGTCTGCATCCGATGTATATGTCCTTATAGTCTCGCCATCTGCATCAACAGCTGTAGCCAAAGCCCCGGTACCCTCTGTTGCAATGGGTACGATAATATCAAGGCACTCAGCTGCGAATTCTATATTACCATCAGAGTTGTTTCTCAAATCAATAATTAAGGAAGAAACCCCTTTATCAGTCATATTGTCTATTGCTTTTTCAAGTTGTGCTGCGGTAGTCCCGTAAAATGCCGTTATCTTTATATATCCGACATTATCATTCTTGACACTGTAATAAACTGTCTGTGCACTGTATCCCTTGGATACAGAAATCGTTTTAGATGTGTCATCATGTGTGAACGTGACTTTAACCTCGGCGAGTCTGTCTCCATCCAGATTATCAATTAGTTTTGAATAATTAGATGCGCTGACTTTTTCACCGTCCACTTCAGTTATGACATCGCCTTTTGAGATTCCCTGCAAATCCGCAGGAGAATCTTTGGAGACCTCGGAAACAAAGATATTATTGTTTTTGTTATCATATACGGCAATGATACCGATTCCTCTTTTTTCACCTTTTTCGGTCTGACGATATGTACTGTATGCTTCTGCATCCATATAGTAACTGTATCTGTCTCCGATACCGTTTACATAGCCTTCAACCGTAAGAGAATTCAAAAGGTTTTCATTAAGTTCCCCCATATAATTCTCACGGACTATGTCATCGACCTCAGAGATGGAAGAATACATACCTGCCCTGTCTGACACATCTTTTATTAAATTGTTGTATGTGTGCATTGCCACTGTCATCGTGATAGTCACCGTTAAAGCAATTGCAAGAAAGACGATTGCCAGAGCAAGGCCAAGTGATATTTTCTTATTCAATCATATCATTCCTTAGTAGAAACTACGGGCGTATCGGTGAAACCCATCCGCCGCTTGCATTCTTAAAATAGTTTTCCGGTGCTTGCTGTTTTCCGTTTACACGAATCTCAAAATGCACGTGAGGTCCGGTTACATAACCGGTCTTACCAACTGCACCTATAACCTGTCCTTGTTTAACTTTCTGACCTGCAGATACACTTATGGAATTGCAATGACCGTAATAAGTGACAAGTCCGTTACCGTGGTCGATAAGTATATAGTTACCGTTATATGAGTTATATGCTGCTTTAAGAACTGTTCCCCCTGCTACTGCATATATCGGTTTTCCAAAACTTCCGCCTGCCATACCAAAGTCGGTTGCAATATTTCTGAAGCCTCTTTTTGCGTGGTTCCAGGAATATTCATTAATGGTGACCGTACCATTTTGAAGCGGACATATGATACCCATTGTTGACTTTTCAAAATTGTGCGCCACGCTATCCGTATTAATGACTGTACCTGAACCTGATTGTGTAGTGTTATTGATAAGAGCTTCTATTTCTTTATTGAATGCTGCTATTTCGGCATTTGCCTTTTCCATCATTTTTTCATATTGACTGCTTTGGCTGTCAAGGCTTCCAATGATAGAGTTAACTTTATCAACTTTGGACTGTACTGTGTTAATCTGGCTGTTGAGGCTGGCCTTGGATTCATCGAGATTCGCTTTATTTGCTTCAAGCTTTGCTCTGTCTGTATCAAGTTTTGTTTTACTTTCTTCAAGATCAGCTTTTTTCTCATCAAGTTCATCTACCATTTTGTTAAGTTCTTTAATTGTATCTTCCAAATCCTTAACAATCTGGTTGTCATGATTTGCCACCTGACGAATAAGTTCCGTACGAGCAAGAAAGTCCTGAAAATCCGTAGCTGTAAGGAAGATTTCAAGTTCACTTGTCTCGCCTGCCATATATGCTGCAGCCAGGCGTTCTGAGAGAACTTCATATGTTTCTTCAATCAGCTCATTTTTTTCGTCTATTTGTTTATTAACCGATTCAATCTCATTTTCAAGATCATTTATTTTCTTTTCATATGAGGCTATCTGCGAATCGAGTGCACTAATATCGGAATTGAGAGCAGATATCTGACCATTCAACAGATCAAGTTCATCATCATATGCATCTATCTGTTCCTGCAATTCATCAATGTATTCTTCCTGTTTTGATGCATCCTTTTCAAGAGCATCTATCTTCTGCTGATAACTTGCTATCTGGGCTTCTTTTTGTTCTATCTGAGCCTTGATGCTATCCACTGATTCATTGGCAAAGCCTGTTATCGGAATTGATAAAAACAATATTGAGAATGAGAGTAATGCGGAGAGAATTTTGAAACTAATCTTCATTTATAACCGCCCCCTGCTCCTTTAAGTATTTACCCATTGAGAATAAGCTTCCCAAAGATCCTGTAACAACACCTACGATTAAGAAAATACCAATCATCAGTCCTGCATAAGACGAGAATGAAATAGGTGTAAATATAGCGAGCAAATCAGAACATACATATTTAACCAACTCATATATGCCTGCAAGAAGGCCGAAAGACACAACTGCTGAAATAACACCCAGTATTATACCTTCTATCATGAAAGGCCATCTTATGAACCAATTGGTTGCACCTACTGCTTTCATAATGCTTATTTCCAGTTTTCTTGCAAACATTGTAATGCGTATCGTGTTTGAAATTATGAAAAGTGCAACGATGAAAAGCAATCCGACGATGCCGATTCCTATGCCGGTCACAGCCTGTCGTATATTAACAAGTTTATCAGCAACATCGCTGTTTTCACGCACAGTATCAACATGTTCAATCTTTTTAAGTTGTTCTACTGTCGAAGAAAAACTCTCCATATCTTTTACAACAACTTTATATGCATCAGGCAAAGGATTGTCAAGACCTTCCAGCAATACGGCGTCATCGCCCATACTTTCAAGTTGCGCCTTGAATGCATCATCTTTAGGAACGAATATGCAATCCTGAATATTGTCCATTACTTTTATCTTATTTCCTGCCTGGCTTACTTCTTCATCCGTAGCCGACTTGTCAAGATAAACCATTATGACATTCTGTCGTTCTATTGTTGTAAGAAGATTGCTTATATTAAAGTATATCATTGTGCCAAGGCCAATAAGAAGCAAAGTTGCCATTAAAACAGTAACTGATGCAAGCGACATAAGTCCGTTTATCCTTATGCTTCTGAAGCCTTCTTTTGTAAGATACTTAAAGCTGGAACCTTTCATTATTCGTCACCTCCGTTTTCTTCTTCGGTGAGATAAGCCGAATAATCTATATCATCATCCAGCCCGTAATTTTTCATAAATTCTTCAAGATCCTTGTCTACATTTGGCTGGAGGAAGAAATTGGATGAATTCTCATCCTCCGTAACAGGCTGTGATTGTTCTTCACGAATCTTGTCAACACTCTCCTGGATATCCTGCTGTGCAGCATCTATAAGGTCTTGCTTTGTCTCAAGTTTGCCATCACTTGCTTCCTGAAGATTAACAATTTCGTTATTATAATCTTCACCGGTGTCTGATGTAACTTCACCTCTGTCAATTGTTATAACTCTTCGGTTGAATCTTCTTACCAAATCATGCTCATGTGTAACCATAACTATAGTTGTGCCGTTAGCATTGATATGATTTAACAGATCGACTATCTCATAAGACATCTCAGGGTCAATATTTCCCGTAGGCTCATCTGCTACAATCAGGCCTGCATTATTGACGAGGGCACGTGCAAGTGCCACTCTCTGCTGCTCGCCGCCTGAAAGTTCACTCGGAAGCTGACGTGCTTTTGATGAAAGTCCAACCAGGCTTAATACATAAGGAACTCTCTTGCGGATTTCTTTTTCTTTTGCTCCTATAACGCGCATTGCAAATGCAACGTTATCAAATACGTTCATTGTCGGTATGAGACGGAAATCCTGGAATACTATACCAAGTGTTCTGCGGAATTTCGGTATGTCGCGTTTTTTTATCTTATTAAGGTTAAAATCATTTATAATAACCGTACCGGAATTTGGTACTTCCTCACGCATCATGATCTTCAGGAATGTACTTTTACCTGCGCCGGAAGATCCAACTACGAAGACAAACTCTCCGTCATGGATTGTCAAAGAGACATTACGTAGAGCTTCAGTCCCGTTGTCATAGGTTTTACAAACGTTTCTAAATTCTATCACGGTATGCACCTTTTCCTTTAGCAAAAATTACATAATAATACATTATAATCGTATTACTGAAATATTATACCACAAAATGTTGTGTTTTGCACTTAATTTACTGTTTTTTTTACATTTATTGGTATTTTTCACAAATAGTATATTAGTATATGTGCATGATGCACAAAAATATACGGGAAGATTTCACTCAAATCTCCCCGTTTTTATTAATATTTAACAGGATTTGCATCCAGGTATTTCTGAACCATCATTGCTACTTTGAATACAATAGCATCGTCAAATTCACGAAGATCAAGTCCAGTAAGCTTTTTAATCTTCTCAAGACGGTAAACCAAGGTGTTTCTGTGGACATATAACTTTCTTGATGTTTCTGAAACATTCAGATTGTTTTCAAAGAACTTCTGGATGGTAAATAATGTATCTTTATCCAAAGTGTCTATTGAACCGCGTTTGAATATCTCTTTTAAGAACATCTCACAAAGTGTTGTGGGAAGCTGATATATGAGACGGGCAATACCAAGATTGTCATAGCTGACAATTGTTCTCTCGGTATCAAACACTTTGCCGACTTCAAGTGAAACCTGAGCTTCACGGAAAGAACGTGCCAAATCCTTTATATTATCAATCGTAGTTCCTATACCTACAAGAACATGTGTATAGTATTCAGTGCCGAGTGAATCAGCTATGGACCTTGCAAGTTTTTCAAGATCTCTGGTCTCGATTCCTGCCTTAACTTCTTTTACAAGAGCTATATCCGTTTCATTGATGTTAATAACGAAATCCTTTGTTTTATCCGGGAACAAATCCTGGATAATATCAAAAACAGATATGTCATTATGTTCCGTAATGCGAATAAGTAGAACTACTCTTGTCACTTCATTATTGAATCTGAGTTCACGTGACTTAATATATATGTCTCCGGGAAGAATATTGTCGAGAATAATGTTCTTTATGAAATTACCTCTGTCGTATTTTTCATCATAGTATTGTTTGATTGCAGAGAGTGAAACGCTTAAAACAGCAACGTAGCGTGAAGCGATTTCATCGTCGCCCTCCACAAAAACAGCATATTCAGGATGCATATGTGCGCCGAAAGCCTGATAAGTACATGCATTTAAGACAGTTATTCCGGTTGATGAAAAGACATCAGGTACAGCATGAGACTGAATCTCGCCTATACGGCTGAGTTCGCTGCAGGAAATAACTGTTCCCGTTTCATCTATCACTCCGAATGTACGGTCAATAACATCTACCATCTGATGTACTATGCCCTGAAACAATCTGTTTGACATACCTTAGTAACCCCCTGTTGTGCATTTTTATGCAAAATGACAAGCGATGTACTATGTATTTTACACAATTAAAGGCAATTTTGCAAGTAATTTTTTGATATTTTTTCATTTTATCAATCAAATTGCCTAAAAACTGATGCAATTTTTAGGTAAAGTTTGCATTTTTTTAGTTAATAATTATCTAGAAATTATTGGTCAAAATCACTAATAGATTTTTCACCTTCTATATTTTGTATCTCTTCAGGGGTCAATATACGACATCTGCCACTTTTTAAATCACTGTCAAGAGGAAGATTTCCCATTTTTGTTCTTTTTAAGCTGATCAAACTGTTATTTATGGCAGCAAGCATTCTTTTTATCTGATGATACTTTCCTTCGCATATGATGATCTCAATGTGTGTCCGGTCATTATCATCCAGAAGATTGACTTTTGCTTTTTGAAGTTTTGTACCGTCTTCAAGTTCCATTTCATTTTCAAGTTTAAGAATGTCGTCATCTAAAATAGGATGCTCTGCAATAAGCTCATAACTTTTACTTATATGCTTTTGCGGTGACAGGATTCTGTGTGCAAATTCACCATCATCTGTTATCAGGAGAAAACCTTCCGTATCTTTATCAAGCCTGCCTGCGGGAAAGAGTCCCGGTCTTAAATACTCTTTCGGAATTAAATCCATAACCGTTTTTTCTTTTGAATCCCGTGTTGCGGATACAAGCCCTGCAGGTTTGTTCATCATAAGATATATATGTTTCGGAAGAAAAAGTTCTTCACCATTCAAGTATATACGATCATTTTCAGAAACTTTCACAGATGCATCTTTTATGCATTTTTCATTAACGCTTATTTTGCCGGTCTTTACAGCTTCCTTTATTTCTTTTCTTGAAAAAGCTGTTCTTGAACTCAATAACTTGTCCAGTCTTTCCATGACAATTCTCCGTCTATAAGAAAAAACACCTCGAAACACAAGTGTAACGAGGTGAATTAATCGAATATATCAGTCGTCCGGTGTGATTCTCTTTGTCTGAGCTGCTGCCCGAAGCTGCTGACGTGCACGTCTGATTTCATTAACTGATTGTGTAAGAGTGTCATCTGCAAGAGCAACTATGTTCTCAACATACTCACTTGCGCTCTCGCGCATCTCTGTCGACCAGTTTTTAGCCTGATCCGTAAGCTCTGTAGCCTGATTTCTTGCATTTTCAACTATCTCGTTTGCATTTTGTCTAGCCTGTTGCATTATTTCTGCAGCATTAGCTTCCGCACCACGTGTGATTTCGTCTTCAGCTATAATCTCTTTAGCGCGGAGATGCGCCTTCTCAATGATATCGTCGGCATTACTTTGAGCATTAGCAAGAATTTCCTTACGCTCTGAAGCAATCCTTCTTGCCTGCATCAACTCATCGGGCATATTAAGTCTGATATCCTCGATTGCTGTTTTAATGGCAGATGCATCGACGAGAAGATTTGAAGTAAAAGGTACTGATTTGCCTTCCTCCAATATTGATTCAATCTCATCAAGTAAGCTTTCTATTGTCATTAGTTAACACCTCTTTTAATTCTTTTGACTATATCATCACGAACCTCCTCAGGAACAAAGTCACTTATGTCCCCTCCAAGTTCGCAAATTTGCTTTACAACGCTGGAACTCAAATATGTGTTCTCGCTTTTTGTTGTTATGAATATTGTTTCCAGATTATTGTTGAGCTTTTTGTTAAGCTGAGCCTGCTGGAATTCATATTCAAAGTCGGACATGGCGCGAAGTCCTTTTACAACAGCAACTGCATCATGTCTTCTTGCAAATTCCGCAAGCAGTCCGCTGTCAACTTCAACCTTAACATTGGGCAAATGCTTTGTGCATCTTCTTATCAGCTCTGCCCTCTCTTCAGGTGAAAAGCAGAAATTTTGTTTTGCGGGATTATATAAGACTGCAACAATTACATTATCAAAAAGTGCTGAACTTCTTTCAATGATGTTAAGATGTCCGTTTGTAATCGGGTCAAATGAACCCGGGCATATAACTGTCTTCATTTTCTTCAGTTATTCCTCTTATATACAAGTATTTTTATCTTTCCATATTTATATTCTCTGCTGATTGAAAAGTCATTTACAGTTTGAGTCAGATCCTCTTCTGCAGATAGTTCACATATTATTATGCCGTTTTTTGACATTTTCTTTGTTAATTCAGGAAGTGCTTTTCTTATGAGTCCCTGCCTGTATGGCGGGTCCAGAAGCGCTATATCAAATATCTCGTGAGTCTTCTCAAGAAAGTCAAGAGCATCTTCCTTATATACGCCGGAGCGCTGTTCAAATGAACAAGCAGCTATATTCTTTTTGGTTATGTCCAATGATCTTTTTGACTGATCTATAAATGTGCAATGCTTTGCTCCGCGGCTGAGGGCCTCAATACCAAGCTGTCCGGATCCGGAAAACAAATCAAGCACGTTGGAACCTTCTATATCGAACTGGATGATATTAAATATGCTCTCCTTAACCTTATCGGTCGTAGGCCTTACATCCATATCTTCAAGTGTAATAAGGCGCCTGCCTCTTGCCTCACCACTGATAACTCTCATATAATTGCTCCAAAACAACAAATATACATTGTATTATATTACATTTTTTACTGTCTTTTGTCAAGTTTGGGGCAGTTTCATCCCTTGTTTTTCAGCAAATATTCTTTTAATTGATCAACATTTTCCACAATATAGTCCGCACCGCTTTTCTCTACCACATCTTTGTCTCTGAATCCCCACAAAACACCAATTGCAAAAAGCTTGGCATTTTTTGCCGTTTCTATGTCTACCTCAGAGTCACCCACAAATACTGCCTCATCCTTTCGGGAAGAGAGCTGTTCCAACGCATAGTCAACATTATCCGGATATGGTTTGTTTCTTCTCTCGCTGTTGGAACCTACCGTTATATCAACGCTGTCAGAAAAGAGTTCTCTGCATAATTGCTTGGCGGCAAATTCATCCTTATTGCTTACGACTGCAGTTTTGAATCCTTCTTTTTTCAGCAGACAAAGAAGCTGAGTCACATGATCATATGGTCTGGTTTTATCTGCCATATGATCCTTATAGTAATCACAAAAGACATCAAAGCAGTCATCAATTGTTTTCTCATCTGTTTCTTCAGGCACTGCCCTTTGAATCATAAGTCTTATGCCGTTACCCACAATTTTTCTAACTTCTGATATTTGAAGCTGCGGGAAATTAAATTCCCTCAAAGTGTAGTTTAAGCTGTCGGTCAAATCTTCAAGTGTATTTAAGAGGGTTCCGTCCAGGTCAAATATTACTGTTTTTATCATGAATTTTCTCCTCTGTAGAAAGAATATATATTTTGAGCATCCGCTTTACTTATTCCATTAATATTTTCAAGTTCATCAACAGATGCTTCCTTAATCGCCTTAATGGTCCTGAATTGATTAAAAAGGATTTTTGCTTTCTTGGGTCCTATCCCTTCAATCTGCTGCAAAGATGAACTAAGTCCCCTGCTTGTATGTTTCTTATGGTGAAAGCCTATTGAGAATCTGTGTACTTCATCTTGTATAGATGAAACAAGGCTGAAAACAGCTCTGTTTGAATTTATTGCAATCTCTCCGCCGTCTGAACTTATGGCACGTGTTTTGTGTTTTGAATCCTTGACCATTCCGAAAAGGGGCACGTCAATATCCAAAGCCTTTAATACTTCCTTTACGGCATTTACCTGCCCGATTCCTCCGTCCAGAAGTATAAGATCGGGAAGGCGACCGAAAGACTCATCCTTGCTTCCTGATTTATATTCATTAAATCTTCTTGTCAGGACTTCCCTCATCGAGCCATAATCATCCTGACCCGTAAATGATTTGATAATAAAGGTACGGTATCCCTTTTTATATGCCTTTCCATCCTTAAAGACTATCATACCTGCCACATTATCTGCTCCCGCAGTATGTGATATATCATATGATTCTATATATCTCGGCGGATTTTCAAGGCCAAGAAGTTCTTTAAGGTCGTCAAGCGCTCTTGCCTGATGTCCGAGTCTGCCCTTCTTTTGTCCGATCTTTTCAAAAGCATTTTCAAGGCACATATTAACGAGCTTAAGGCCCTCGCCTCTTTGAGGAATAACGATCTCGGTCTTTTTCTTGCGCATATCGCTCAGATATTGCGAAACGAGGTCCATATCATCGCATTTTCCGTCAAGGATCAGTTTATCAGGCACTGAATTTCTCAATGAGTAGTACTGAAGGAGGAAATCTCTTCTCATCTGCTCATCGATTTCACCATCAAAGAAGAAGTGTTCGCTGTCTGTAAGCCTCCCTTTGTCGAATCTCAGCACTGCAGCGCAAATATCATTATCTATAGAGGCAAACGCAAACACATCTTTCGAAAGATTGTCTTTGCTTATAACTTTTTGTTTTGCCTGCATATTGTTAATTGCTTTTATCTTGTCCCTGTAAGATGCCGCAATTTCAAATTGCATATTGTCTGACGCTTTGTTCATCTTCTCTGTCAATGACTTTATGACCTTATTACTGTCCCCATTTAAAAATGATAAGGCATCATTAAAAGCATCAAGATATCTTTCTTTACTTATTCTTCCGCTGCACACTCCCATGCACCTGTCTATATGATAGTTAAGGCATGGTCTTCCTTTTCCAAAATCAGCAGGGAAAGACTTACCGCACTGGGGAAGCCTGAATATCTTATTTGCCTCATCCACAGATTGCCTTATGGTATAGAAACTTGTATATGGTCCTATATATTCTGCACCGTCATCTTTCTTTTGCAATACTGCGGATATAGTTGGATACTCATCATTGCTTACTCGTATATAGCTGTAGCCTTTGTCGTCTTTGAGCAATATATTGTATTTTGGCTGATTTTGTTTGATAAGGCTGGCTTCAAGTACTAATGCTTCAAACTCAGAATCGCAAAGTATATAGTCAAAATCATCAACATTTTCAATCATTTTTATAACCTTAGGAGGATGATTGCTTTGTGATCCGAAATATTGGCTGACACGGTTTTTAAGTTTTTTGGCCTTCCCGATATATATTATCTCATGGCCTTTGTTTTTCATAATATATATACCCGGAGTCAAAGGCAGTTTCATAGCTTTTTCTCTGAGTGCTTTCATGTTCTTATTCAATCGTGTCACCCCCTAAAAAGAAATAAAGGCACATCGCATAAACGATGTGCCCAATGCTTAAAATTAGTCAGCGAATCCGCTGTCAACAAGCTTTACGAGTTCATCAACTGCCTGTTCTTCATCAGGACCACCTGCGAGAATACGAATTGTTGTTCCACCCATAATGCCGAGTGATAAAACACCCAAAAGACTCTTTGCATTTACTCTTCTGTCCTCTTTTTCCACCCAAATAGATGATTTGAATTCATTTGCCTTCTGAATAAAGAATGTTGCCGGACGAGCATGCAAACCAACCTGATTTTTAACTTTTACGTCTTTTGAATACATAATTAACAGTCTCCTAAATCGAATTTATATTAAAGATTTCATACATTTTTATCTGTTAATAATTATATCACAAAGATTTTTTATTTCAACGAAAATGAAGTCATAAAATTATTTTCGGATGAAAAGCCAAAAATATAAAAACATAAAGATATGACTTTGTGTATTTTGACAAGAAAATGCTCTTTTTTTTAGATACTTTTCACATTAATTGTTGACATTTTGGTGAATTGCGGGCGTATTTTGAGTAATTACGCCAAAATTCATGCCCTGGCTTTGGTAATATTCAATAATCTGCGGAAGGGCCTCGACTGTCACGTTTTTTGCTGCAGTATCATGCATTAAAACCACTATTGTTTTTGACTTTTTCGGGTATTGAGATACATAATTCAGTTGCTTTTCAACAGTGGATTTTTCACCTGTTGCATCCCCGTTTGTAACATTCCAGTCGAAGTATACAAAGCCCCGCTTTTCAACTTCGCTTGTAAGCCTTGTCATAATTCCCTTTGAATAGTTTTTGCTTACTGTATTGCTGGCTCCGCCCGGGAAACGTATGATTCTGGCATCCACTCCGGTTTGCTCATATACGACATCATGTATTTTGTTCAAGTCATCAAAATATGCTTCATCTGACTTATATACCTTCGAGTAGTTATGTGTATATGAGTGTAATGCTATCGTATGTCCCCTGTTTACTATGTCTTTCATATAGCCGTTCTTGCTTCCGTTTATAACGAAAAAAGTTGCCTTCACGTTATAGCTGTCAAGTATGTCAAGTATCTTCGGTGTGTTTACGGACGGCCCGTCATCAAATGTCAGATATACAGTCTGATGGTTATCAGGCAGTTCAATCCCGTTTGCCTTAAGCATGCCGTTAAGTAAATCAACTCTTCCTTTAAGGCTGCTTATTTCTTCAGCAAATGAGCTTTCCTCTTCGCTGATTCTTTTATCGTATGACTCTTTTTCTTCATTTTGTCTTGAAACCTGGTCATGGAGTGAATAATTTTCGAAGAACTGATCATCAAGTTCAGAACTCCATACTTCTCCCTGACTGACTTTTTCATGGAGAATGGCAATATTGTTTTCCTGTATTTTCATTCTTCTAAGAAGAAAAACAGACAAAACGGCAGATGCCACTAAAAGAAGTGACAATGCGATAATTGCTATCTTAAATTTTGTTGATTTGCGAATTGTCATTTTTTCTCCTGTTTCAGTCTGTATATTCTGTATATCCGTTGTCTTTCAGTATTTTTTTATCTTCTTCTGAAAGGTCAGCCTTTTTAAGCATATCCGGTCTGAGTTTTGCTGTCATAAGCAGAGATTGTTCTCTGCGCCATTTGTCTATATTTTCATGATGTCCCGAGATAAGTATTTCGGGCACTTTGTCTCCGTTAAAGTCATACGGTCTTGTATATTGCGGATATTCCAAAAGCCCGTTGTAATGACTTTCCAGTTCTTTTGCCTCATCGTTCGGAAGCACTCCGGGTATCATTCTTGCTATAGCGTCGCTTAAAACAAGTGCAGGAAGTTCTCCGCCCGTGAGCACATAATCTCCTATTGATATCTGTTCATCGACGATATTGTCAATAACTCTCTGATCTATACCTTCATAATGTCCGCAAAGCAGAGTTATGTTATCAAGAGTGCTGAGTTTCTTTACTTTTTCCTGAGTTAAAAGTTCACCGCATGGTGAAAGATATATAAGATGACTTTTGCCTTCCTTTTCGCATATTGATTTATAGCAATCGCATATGGGCTGAGTCTGCATAAGCATACCCATGCCGCCACCGTAAGGTGCGTCATCCACTCTGTTGTGTTTATCAAGTGTATAGTCGCGTATATTGATACACTCTATCTCTATATAGCCGTTTGCTCTTGCTCTGCCGATTATGCTCTCGGAAAGAACCGATTCGCACATCTGCGGAAACAATGTCATTATGTTAATCTTCATCATCAAAGAACCCTTTTATCGGTTTTATCTTTATAAGGCCGGCTGCGACATCTGTCTCTTTAATAAACTCTTTAACTGCCGGTATCAAAACAGTATTTTTCTTTGTCTTTATATGCCAGACATCATTTGCCCCTGTTTTGCTTACATCTTTAAGGACACCATATTCATGTCCGGTATCCGCATCAATTACTTTGCAGCCTATAAGCTCCTGCACAAACCAGGTTCCCTCAGGGAGTTTTGCATCGGATCTTTTAATATACAGAACCTTGTTCTTCAACTCCTGTGCCTTTTCAATGCTGTCTACATTTTCAAGCATGAGCAAAGCAATATTTCCATGTACACGTGAAGACAGGACCTTAACTGCGGAATTTTCGTCAGGGTCCATATATACAGTCTTAAATTTAGTGACAAACTCAGCCGAGTCACACCATGGGTTAAAACGCATCTCGCCCCTTATCCCGTGTGTTGAGACAACCTGTCCGAGTTCCAAATAGTCTTTAATCATGGTTATACCGTTAAAATGGCAGACTTTATCAGCCTGCCACCTTTTTTCAGTCTATTTCTACCTTTACGTTTTCGCCTTTGCGGGTTGCACCGGCTTTAGCAAGGACACGGATAGCTTTAGCTATTCTTCCCTGTTTTCCGATAACACGTCCCATATCGTCAGCTGCAACATGAAGATGATATACTGTTATGCCGCGGTCATCAGGCTCGTCAGCGGTAACCTTAACTGCATCGGGATTTTCAACAAGTCCCCTAACTATTGTTACAAGAAGTTCTTCCATTAGCGCTTACCTCTTATTCAGCAGCTTCGCTTTTCTTAAGAAGAGCTTTGACTGTATCGGTTGGCTGAGCACCGTTTTTAATCCACTTCTGTGCTTTCTCGATATCAATCTTGATTTCAGCAGGATCTTTCATCGGATCATATGAACCGATTTCTTCGATGAATCTGCCGTCTCTTGGATAACGGGAATCTGCAACTACAACTCTGTAGTAAGGAGCACCTTTAGCGCCCATTCTGTGAAGTCTGATTTTTACTGCCATTTTTATTTCCTCCAATAAAAATATTAATAATATTAATTAAACACTATGTGCTTGATTACATCGGGAATCCGCCCATACCTCCCATTCCGCCGTATCCGCCCATACGTTTCATCATACGACGGTTTCCTTTGGAATTGAGCTGTTTCATCATCTTTTGCATCTGGCGGAACTGATTTAAGAGTCTGTTGACATCTTCAACCTGCATACCGCATCCGGCTGCTATTCTTCTCTTACGGGAAGGATTGATAATGTCAGGATTTTTTCTTTCCTTTATTGTCATCGATTGAATGATTGCCTTCATCTTTTCAAGCTGTTTATCGCCATCATCCATATCGACGTCTTTAAGTTTCTTGCTTACACCCGGAAGCATACCGAGTATACTCTTCATTGAGCCCATTTTCTTGACCTGTTCCATCTGGTCAAGAAGATCTTCCAGGTCAAATTTGTTTTTCCTGAGTTTTTCTTCAAGCTGAGCTGCTTTTTTCTCATCAAGTGCTGTTTCGGCTTTTTCAATAAGAGAAAGCACATCACCCATGCCCAGAATTCTTGATGCCATTCTGTCGGGATGGAAATCATCAAGTTCATCGAGTTTTTCTCCGGTACCTACAAACTTAATTGGCTTTCCTGTTACGGCTCTGGCTGAAAGGGCTGCACCGCCTCGTGTATCGCCATCCATCTTTGTAAGGACAATACCGTCAATACCGAGTTCATCATTGAATGTGCCCGCAACAGTTACAGCATCCTGACCTGTCATGGCATCAACTACAAGAAGAATCTCATGAGGATGAACCTCGCTCTTGATTCTCTTGAGCTCTTCCATAAGTTCGGTATCTATATGAAGTCGTCCTGCCGTATCAATAAAGACATAATCATAGCCTTTGTCTTTAGCGAGCTTCACAGCTTCTTTGGCAGTAAGCACCGGGTCTGTCTGACCCATTTCAAAGACAGGCACATCCACCTGCTCGCCTACCACCTGCAACTGCTTGATTGCAGCAGGCCTGTAAATATCGCAGGCAACGAGCAAAGGTCTGTGATTTTCATTTTTTAATTTGCGTGCGATTTTTGCGCAATGTGTTGTCTTACCTGATCCCTGGAGTCCGCACATCATAACAATTGTCGGAGGATGCGCAGCATAAGCAATTCTGCTTTGTGTACCTCCCATAAGGTCGGTAAGCTCTTCATTAACTATTTTTATAACCATCTGAGCGGGAGTCAGGCTTTCCATTACATGAGCACCGATTGCTCTCTCAGTTACTTTATTTGTAAAGTCTTTTGCAACTTTATAGTTAACATCTGCTTCCAAAAGTGCAAGGCGGACTTCACGCATAGCCTCTTTTACATCATTTTCATTTAAGCTGCCTTTACTTTTTAGTCTCTTAAAGGCGTCCTCCAATCGGTTGGATAAGCCTTCAAATGCCATAAGCCCACCTCCTCTTATATAAGATTGTCGGCAATAGTCTTTATCTTTTCGGTATTGCTGTTAATCTCATGTGATAAGTTGTGTGACAAATTGTACTCATCAATATCATCCGCACAAACGCATATCTCTTTCAAGGCATCATCAATCTTCTTGAGTCTGTCTTCAAAATGGAGTTTATCTTCCATATCGTAAAGGATTGCTTCCGCTCTTTTTATTGAGTCACGTACACCTTGTCTTGTAATATTTTCATTTTCTGCGATTTCTGCAAGAGACAGGTCATCATTATAATAAAAATCAAGATATTGGCGTTGCTTTTCTGTCAGTACTTGTCCGTAAATGTCCAAAAGCACTGTAATCTCGACATTGTTTGCCAATATACCCACCTCCTGAAAAACGTCCTGTAAAGCCAAATCACTTTACAGGACGATATTATACAAGACTGTTATTGATTTGTCAAGACTTTTTACGGAGCATTTTTAATCTCATCCCAGCTGATGGAATTATTGCCGCCGTCGCCATCACCTATAACAACTTCTGAAGATGAACCGGTGCTTGTTTCAGGGGTCGTAGTCTGAGAGTTTGTTGTTTCTTCCTTTGTTTCAGATTCCTGGCCGGAAGCAGTAGTGCTTATGCTTTCCTGAGATTTGGTTTCAGATTTACTTTCAGATTCATTTTTTGATTTGCTTTCCTCTGAACTGCTGTCATTTGCTGCCGCCGTTGTATTTTTTATAAGGTCATATATCACATCGGA
Source organism: uncultured Clostridia bacterium (assembly GCA_937884995.1). Classification (GTDB taxonomy): domain Bacteria; phylum Bacillota; class Clostridia; order Oscillospirales; family Acutalibacteraceae; genus Fimenecus. Next base: position 25,570 of record CAKZZL010000026.1, on the reverse strand, counting down.
TGTTTTCTCGCTGCCATACCATCCGTCTGATGCCTTATCATCAATATATACCTTTTCTTTATTGGCATTGTTTATGTACTCTCTGCCGTTCTCGTCTGTATATACTTCCACTTCAATAGTTTCGCCGTTTTCATCGGTTACAGATATAACTGCAGCTGTTTCGCTGTCGTTATTTATTGTAGTGCCGTCACCTTGTTTTCCTTTATTTTTGCTCAATATAACTGCTGTTGCAATAGCAATAACCAAAGCGACAACAGCAACAATTATGATTATTACTTTTTTATTATTTCTTGATTCTTCGGACATAATTAATACCTCCTAAATTTCAATAATATTCTAACATAGCAAAAAACAGTTTTCAAGTTATATTTACATGTGCTTTATTATCCGTAAAATATATAGGCAGCTATTATCCCAGATAATATGCTGCCGTGTGTTTTTATTTGTATCAAGTTTTAATCTGCAGAATTTTCATCAATAAGACTTTGATCGTTCTTTTTTTCGCTTTCATCAGCATAGCTAAATGTTACATTGAGCTGATCGTCAATTGGAACTGTCATATATTCCCCGCTTTCCAAATCATCAATTAAGACGCCAGAGGAATATTCTTTTATCATATCAGGCCAGATAAATAACATTAAACCTGTTGAATTTTGACTTCCATCATTTCCATATGTTTCAAGTCATTAACGAAGTTCACAGATTGTTACTCCGTCTTCGCCTTCCCCGAATTTTCCAAGGCGGAATGTCCGTATAAATTTATTTCCTTTAAGATATGTATGTATACCTTTTCTCAATGCGCCTGTGCCTTTGCCATGTATAATTGTGAATTCATTAAGGCCGCTTCTTAAGACTTGATCAATATATTTATCTATGTCAAGTACGGCTTCTTCAACTGTTTCCCCTCTTACATCTATGCTTGTGGCGGCAGGGCCTGATGACTGTGAAACACCGGTTGATATATTTTTTTGTTTCTTTTCCTCTTTTTTCTTTTCTTCAATCAATCTGAGGTCATCAATCGCAACATTTACTTTTATCATACCTGATTGTACACTTGCTGTTTTCTTCTTTTCGTCTATAGAAAGCACTTGTCCCTCATTGCCCAAAGAGCGAACCTTTACTTTGTCGCCGGCTTTGAGTGGACGAGGAAGGACATATTCATCGTCTTCTTCCAATGAATCGGAAATCGAATCGACTTTATCCATGTGATTTCTTATTGCAGCTTTTGCTTTTCTGGCAATTTCATTCAGGTTATCCGTTTTTGTTTGTTGTTTTTTCAGTCTCTCTATTTCAAGCAATAAGGAATTTGCTGCTCTCTTGGCATTTTCGACTATTTTTTCAGCTTCCGCTTTAGCTCTTTGTATTTCTTTTTCGCTCTTTTGTCTTGACTCCTCAAGAAGTTTGGCGGAACTGTCTCTGTCTTTATCAGCCTTTATCTTCTCTTCCTCTATCTGAGCCTTTTCATCATCGAGTCTTTTTCTTGTGCTTTCCAGCGAATCCACAGCATCTTCAAAACGTGTGTTTTCATCTGATATGATTGACCTAGCATAATCGAGTATGCTGTCCTCTATGCCTAATCTTTTGGCAATAGCAAGGGCATTTGATCTGCCCGGCATGCCTAAAAGAAGCCTGTATGTCGGTTTTAATGTCTTTATATCAAACTCACAGCATCCGTTTTCCACTCTTTCTGTCTTCAGAGCATATTCTTTAAGCTCGGAATAGTGCGTTGTACATGCAATTTTTGACCCCTTGCTGCGGATTGCTTCAAGTATAGCAACTGCAAGTGAGGCTCCCTCTATGGGGTCGGTACCTGCGCCCAGTTCATCAATTAATACGAGGCTCTCGCTGTCAGCGATTTTGAGTATGCCGGCAACGTTTGTCATATGAGCTGAGAAAGTGGAAAGTGACTGTTCTATGCTTTGCTCGTCGCCTATATCTGCAAGCACATTTCTGAAAGTTGAAATTTTGCTGTTGTCTTTTACAGGCAGCATAAGTCCGCACTCGGCCATGAGTACAGACAAGCCTATCGTCTTTATGGATACAGTTTTACCGCCTGTATTTGCCCCTGTAATGATGAGTGAATCAAAATCGGTTCCCAGTGATATATCCACAGGGACTACCTTTTTGGGATCTATTAAAGGATGTCTTGCGCTTTTTAGCAATATTTCTCCGTCTTTATTGAGAATAGGTCTGCTGGCTTTCATATCATATGCCATATGTGCTTTTGCAAATATCACATCCAGCATTACGGCAGTAGAAAAGCTTGCTTTTATACTTTCCAGATATTCACCTGCTTCTACGGAAAGCTCGGATAAGATTCTTTCGATTTCATCTTTTTCCTTACTTTGCAGGACTTTGATTTCATTGTTTGCCTCGACTACAGCCGCAGGTTCAATAAAGACTGTGGCGCCGCTTCCGGATGTATCATGTACCATGCCCGCTATTTCATTACGGTTCTCATTCTTTACAGGTATAACATATCTGCCGTTCCTCTGCGTTATAATATTATCCTGCAGGTATTTTGAATAATGGGCAGAATGTATCATTGAGTCAAGCTGCTGCCTTATCTTATTCTCATAATGACTCATATCCCGTCTTATCTTTTTTAGGTTAGCAGATGCATTGTCGCTTATTTCGCTTTCGGAAATAATGGCATTGGTGATTTTCTCCTCAAGATATTTGTTGGGATAGAGAGCTGAAAAGTATTCATCGAGTGCAGTCTGTATGCCTGCACACTTTTCATGCCATGCAGTTATTCCTCTTATCGCTTTAAGGGTCGATGCAATTCTTAAGAGTTCAATCGGCGCAAGTGTCGCTCCGGCGGCAGCGCGGGAGAGTGCATTGTTTACATTGACTAGTCCCGTAAAGGACGGAGCCCCGAATTTTGCAATAAAAGCATGTGCTGCTTCGCTTTCGTCAAGCAATCTCAGGACCTCTTCAAAATCAGTCTGCGGGCAAAGAGATAAAGCTTTCTCTTTTGCGTCTTCCGATCTGCAAAAAGATGAAAGTTTTTCCAGTATTTTATCTAGTTCCAGCGATAATTCATATTTGTTCATTTTGTTAAATCCTTGTAAAACTGAAGTGTGTTAAAGTTTCTTTCAAGACCCGAAAGAAGATATCTTTCAGTTACAAACGAAAGATCAGCTAAATCTTCCTCCGCAATCTTAAAGCTGAATATTTTATCAAAATCAGAAAAAGCTATATGCCTTAATGCGCTTACAAGTCCCTTGTTCAGTGCAATAAGTGAAGAAGACGGTGCACAATTCTCACAATAAAGGAGCCCGTCGGATATATCCATATACATGGTATTGGTTTCATACTCACCGCATTTTTTACATGCTACAAGATTCGGCATATATCCTGCTATGCACATAATCCTGAGCTCATATATGGCTTTGATTTGTTCTCTGGGCAGCTTTTCGTTAGCGAGAAAATATATGCTGTTGAGTATGAGTCTTAAATACTCTTCGCTCTCTTCCCCTTCTTGCACCAGTGCCATTGCAAGTTCTGAAAAATACTGGGCAAGAGCCAGATTTTCAAGATTGTTTCTGAGATTGAAAAAGACTTCTATCGGTTCAGCCTCATCAATTATATACGCATCCTTTGAACTATAAAATGAGAGTCTGGAATAGCAAAGAAGACCTGTGGCGCTGCCTTTCTTGTTCTTTATGTTCTTGGCGCCGTGAACAAATGCATGAATAAGCCCGTTATTCTTTGTCAGGACATAAACAAGCTTGTCTTTTTCACGTATATTTTGTTCTTTTAAGATTATGCCTTCGCTGTTTATTCTCATATCTTTCCTTCTCAGTCAAGTCCGAAATTATGTATCAGACCCTCTCGGTTGCGCCATCCTTCTTTAACTTTGACCCAGCATTGAAGATTCACATGGCAGTCAAAGAAATTTTCCATATCCTGTCTTGCATAAGTGGAAATTTTCTTGAGCATGGCGCCTTTTTTACCGATAATTATTCCTTTATGACTTTCTTTTTCGCAATAGATAGTTGCTTCAACATCCAATATGCCGTTATCGCGTTCATGCATTTTTTCGATGCTTACTGCTGTACCGTGAGGTATTTCTTTATCTAAAAGTCTCAGCATTTTCTCTCTTATCATCTCGGCGGCAAGCACTCTTTCCGGCTGGTCTGTCAATGTATCATCCGGAAAGAAATGTTCTGATTCAAATGCTTGTTTTTTAAGTTCATCCAGCAATATGTCAATACCGTTCCCGTCTGCTGCGGACACAGGTACAACTGCATCAAAATCATGGAGAGATGAAAACTCTGCAATTCTTGCCATAAGTTTTTCTTTATTTTTAATTGTATCTATCTTATTGATAGCAAGTATTGCAGGATGTTTTCCCTTCTTGATTTTTTCAATAAGCTTAATTTCCGACTCTTCCGGCTCACCCTCGGGTTCAACAACCAAAAGGCATGCATCGACGCCGTCAAGGCTGTCGCTGACGGCCTTGACCATTTTCTCTCCGAGTTTGGTCTTGGGTTTATGATATCCGGGAGTATCCGTGAAGACAAGTTGTATATTGTCATCCGTTGTGAGGACACCCATTATCCTTGTTCTCGTAGTCTGGGGTTTTGAAGAAACGATTGCTATTTTTTGACCAAGCAAACGGTTAAGTATTGATGACTTACCGACATTTGCCTTACCTATGATTGCAATAAATGCAGTTTTGGACGTTTTCATCATTTCTCCTTCTTGCCGATACCAAAGAATATGAAGATTGTAAAAATAACTACAGATATTATAAAGGATATAATAAAGGATATATGCGTAGTGGCATAAGCGAAAAGTTCCTTAAAAGCCGCAGGCTGGAAAAGTATTGCAATGCCTGTAAGGACTGCAAAAATCGCAGTCACAAGAACAGCTGCTGCTGCGGTATCTTTGGCGATTTTTCCGTTATTTGTATATTCTTCTCCATAAAGGTCGACGCTTGCTTCAATAGATGTATTGATAAGTTCTGCTGCAACTACCATTGCATTTGCAAGAAATATGATTGCAAATTGAGTTCTGCTAACCTCAAAAAAATCATATCTGAGCAGGAAAAAATACATATATATCATGCAAACAAGATGTATTCTGAAATTTCTTTCATTTTTTATTGCCGTAAATATGCCTCTGAAGGCATAATAAAAGCTTTTAGCTAGTCCCTTCATATGCCCTTCTTCCAATCATTCTTCATCTATATAATAACTGCCGTTTCTCTTAAGTCCGAGCTGTGTGAGAACAGTTTCTTCTTTTTCACGCATATGTACTGCTTCCAGTCCGCCTTCTTCATGGTTATAGCCGAGAAGATGCAGCATGGAATGAACAGTAAGATATGCGATTTCTCTTTGGAGACTGTGGCCGTATTTTTCTGCCTGATCATATGCATGTTCTATTGATATAACTATATCTCCCAGAAGTTTGGCCCCCGTATCATGATTTATGTCATATACACCGTTTTCTCCTAAAGGGAAAGAGAGGACATCTGTACTGCGGTCAATATTCCTGTATTCTTTGTTAAGTTTTTGTATCTGTTCATCATCCACTATGCTTACACTTACTTCTGCATCGCCGTCAAAGTTTTCCTGTGTTAAAACTGCATTGCAGCATCTACGTATAAGCATACGCACACCTGTCGGAACTTTTATATTGCTTTGCTGATTTGTGGTGGTTACTTTAATCTTACCTATCATTTTTTCTTCCTCTCTTCCTGCTTATCATAAGCTTTTATGATATCCTGTACCAAACGATGTCTGACCACATCTTTTTCACTGAATCTGGTTATTGATATATCATCTATATTTTTCAATACCTTCATTGCATCCAGAAGACCTGATTTCTTACCTTCCGGCAAATCTATCTGTGTTATGTCTCCCGTCACAACTATTTTTGAATTAAATCCGAGTCTTGTCAGGAACATTTTCATCTGCTCACGTGTTGTATTTTGTGCCTCATCCAGTATGATGAAACTGTCATCGAGTGTACGGCCTCTCATATATGCCAGCGGTGCAACCTCTATACTGCCTCTTTCCTGGTATTTTTGAAAGCTCTCTGCGCCGAGCATATCAAAAAGTGCATCATATAAAGGGCGAAGATAGGGATCGACTTTTTGCTGTAAATCTCCGGGTAAAAAGCCGAGCTTTTCACCTGCTTCAACTGCAGGTCTTGTAAGTATAATGCGATTCACTTCCTTGGCTCTGAATGCATTTACGGCCATTGCAACAGCTAAGTATGTCTTACCTGTTCCGGCAGGACCTGCTCCCAATGTAATTGTATGGTTTTTGATATTCTCTATATACTTCTTTTGGCCCAGTGTTTTAGGCTTAATGGGTTTTCCCTTTGCCGTGATACATACACAATCTCCGGTCAGTGCCGAAAGTTTTTCTTCGTTTCCTTCATTTACAAGAGAAAGGACATAACGTATATTCTGGTCAGAAAGAGTTTCTCCTCTGTTGACCAGAGTCAGAAGTCCGTTAATTGCGCGGACTGCCTTGGACACGTCATCTGCTTCTCCCGACACCTTTATTTCAGAGCCGTGATTGGTAATATTTACTCCGTAATGACTCTCTATTAATTTAACGTTTTCATCAAAACTTCCGAACAGGCTTACAATCTGTTCCATTCTTTCAACGCTTATCAGTTGTTCAAACATTGTTTCTCCTAAAAAATGTATAAAGTTAAATTTATTATATCATAAATATATTATAATGAAAAAGTTTTTTGATGTCATTTTACACAAATATATGCATTGATTTTTTCACTTGTTAGTCTTTAACTTATGTGATAGAATGAATTACAAAGTTGGTGATAATATTGAGTAAAATATATAAAGAAAAAGCGATAGTTCCCTCGTGCTCATATTGTAAACACGGGAATATCTCTCCGGACAAGCAGACTGTTCTGTGCATAAAAAAAGGAGTGGTTGATAAAGATTACTACTGCCGTAAATTTTCTTATGATATATTAAAGCGCAGACCTGAAAGGCCGCGTAAGATTTCAAATGACTTTAATCCTGATGATTTTAAAATATGAAAACTCCCGCATAAAGCGGGAGCTATTTTTATATAATTTCAGGTAGGATTATTTCTTCTTGAATAAATCAAGGATGTCGCCCATATCATCATCGTCAGCGCCGAAGTTTGAGCTTGATGAGATATCGATGCTGTCGTTATAGAAAGGTTTCTTAGCCATTCCGTTTGAATCGAGTCCGAAGCCTGTAGCTATAACGGTTACAATCATTTCGTCATCAAGAGTGTCATCAAAACCAACACCGAATATGATGTTTGCATCTTCATCAGCCTGTGCACGAACGATTCCTGCTGCTGTATCAACATCTTCAAGTGTGATGTCAGGAGAAGCTGTAATACTGATGATAACGCCTTTTGCTCCTGTGATTGTTGTCTCAAGAAGAGGACTTGAAATAGCTGAGTTAGCAGCCTGTTCAGCCTTGTCTTTACCACTTGCGCGTCCGATACCCATATGTGCATGGCCTGCATCCTTCATGATAGCTGTTACATCGGCAAAGTCGAGGTTGATGAACTGAGGTATTGTGATAAGGTCAGTTACACTCTTAACGCCCTGACGAAGTACATCATCAGCTATTCCGAATGCATTGGCAAATGTTATCTTCTGTTCTGAAACATATTTAAGTCTTTCATTAGGTATAACTATCAATGAATCAACATGCTGTGCAAGCTCAGCTATGCCTGCTTCAGCCTGTTTTAATCTGTGAGGACCTTCGAAAGCAAATGGCTTTGTTACTATACCTACTGTAAGAATACCTTTTTCTTTTGCAATCTCAGCAATAATCGGAGCTGCACCTGTTCCGGTTCCGCCTCCCATACCTGCTGTTACAAATACCATTTGAGTGCCTTCAAGTGCTTCTATGATAGCATCTCTGCTCTCCTCTGCTGCCTTTTGGCCAACCTCAGGTTTAGCACCTGCGCCACGACCGGCAGTTACTTTCTCGCCTATCTGAATTTTCTGTCCTGCAAGTGAACGTGCAAGAGCTTGTTTATCTGTATTTATGGCAATAAGTGTAATACCTGTTACACCTTCTTTACCCATGCGGTTGATAGCGTTTCCGCCGCCACCGCCTACTCCGATAACTTTGATGTTAGTTAAATCCTCATACTGATTGTCGATTTCGAATGCCATGCTGGATCCTCCTGTTTATATAAATTTTCATACCTATCTCATTATAGTTATAGGTTATTGTATCATTTTTATATTTTTTTTGCAATATTTTTTAGAATATATCTCTTTATTTTTATATATATTTATTAATTAATCCTGACTTTTTTCAGTTTCAGACTTTTCTTCTGATGTTTTATCGTCCGAGCTGCCTTCTTTTTCCTCTACTATTTCACCATTTTCATTTGTTACGGTCTCCGTTTCCTCACTTACTGCTTCTGTAGTTGAAATATCTTCAGACCAATATCCTTTTTTATCAACGGTGAGATTCAAAGTTCCTTTGTATTGAGTGCTTTCATCATTTTGTGTATCTATCGCGCTCTTGCCGAGCGCAAGTTTATCGACTAAGTTTGAGTTTGTTGTTTCGCCAAGCAAAAGAGTGATTCTTCCCTCATATACAAGTGTTGTGTCGTAAGCATTGCTTAAGTCAACGAATGTTATTCCTTCAAGTCCGGTTTCTATAAGGGCATCATATATTGATCTCAGTCTTTCAATGGTATCTTCATTTTCCGTTTCAATGACATATCCGATTTCCATTGAATTTATTTTGCCGAGATCCACTGTCATTATATTCTCTGCAGTGAATTCAAGCCCGCTCTCGAGGACTTTTCCATTTTTATCAAGGAGCGTATAGCTCCCGTCTTCAGACATGACAGCAAAAACTGCCTTTGTTTCTTTAACATTTATTTCGATTGTCGAAGGAAGATGTTTCTTTACTTTAACGGAATCTATATACGGCATATTAACAATAAGCTTGTTATTTGCCTTCTTGTTTGAAACAAAGATGAGATTGTCTCCGAGTTCTATTCCGGATTCTAAGATTATGTCACTGTCAGAATAGACCGGATCTCCTGTTACCTCTATAGTGTTAACATGGAAAAAGACAAGCAGTGTTACCGTTATTGCGACTACGGCAAAAATAAGGCAGGTTATTGACCTTACAATAAGGGCCTTACGTTTTCTTTTTCTTTGTCTTTCTTTGGCTCTGTTGATAATTCTCTCATCTGCGGAGAGCTGACTGCTGCGCTCTGGTCTGTAGTTAGTAACGCTACCGCTAACCGGAGTTCTTTGGGGATTTTGTGCTTTATTCTTTTTTGTTTTTTCGTTTGCACGGCTTTTTCTTCTATCTGCCATGGCACATTCCCCTTTCAAGAATTATGTGAATGAAAGAATCACTTTGCAAATATTATCCAAAGCATCTGTCTTTGAATTCTCTCTTGCTTTTTCAGATATTTCAATGAGTTTTTCAGGATTATCAATCAAATCCTTCACTGCATTCGTGAGGCTGCCTTCCACAATATCTTTTTCTTCAAGAAGGATAGCTCCTCCGTTATGGGCCAAAGTCATCGCATTATGATATTGATGGTTTTCGGCAACATTCGGTGAAGGAATAATTATTGAAGGTTTTGCAAGCGCGCTTATTTCACTTACAGAGCTGGCGCCTGCCCTGCTTATGACAATATCACAAGCCGGCATGCAAACTTCCATATCGTCAATATATTCTCTTAAATCGATATTTGTACCCGGACCGAATGGAACAGACTTTTTTTTGAGTTTGTCGGGAACCCATTTACCGAATTGTCCTGTTGCATGTATAAATCGAAACTTTGGTTCGTCATGCAGGCTTTCAAGCATTTCGACAACGGAGTTATTTATGATATTGGCTCCAAGCGAACCGCCCATTGATAAGACAAGGATCTCATCATCCCTGACTCCGAGTTTTTCTCTGGCATTTTTCTTGTCTGCCATAATAATTTCTTTTCTAACCGGAAGTCCCGTAACGACAGGCGGATACTTGCATTTCATGTACTTTTCTGCTTCCTGTGAGGTCAGCATCACTTTATCTGCAATTTTTGCAAGTGCCTTATTTGCTACTCCGGGATATGCATTTTGTTCATGTATACAGCATGGAACTTTCAGTTTGTGTGCAGCTCGTATAACAGGCTGAGATACATATCCGCCGAATCCGACTGCCACATCAGGAGAGAAGTCCTTAATAATCTTCTTTGCTTTGCTTGATGCTTTTATTGCCATTAAAAGCACCTTTATATTGCTGATTACGCCTTTAAGGTTTTTCTTTCTTGAAAGGCCGTTCATCTCAACTGCTTTTATTTCGAATCCGGCTGCCGGTACAATCTTTTCTTCCATACGGCCTTTGGTTCCGATAAAGAGGATTTCTGCATCCGGATATCTTCTTTTTATTTCCTTTGCGACTGCCAGAGCAGGATTAATATGTCCGCCTGTTCCTCCGCATGCAAATAAAATTCTCATTTTTTACCCCTTTATACGCGATGTTCTTGAAATGGATAAAATCATGCCCATCTCCGCAAAGAGAAGTACTGCCGATGTACCCCCCGCAGAGAAGAATGGAAGTGAGATTCCTGTATTGGGTATAAGGTCACTGACAACTGCTATATTCAAAGCAACCTGAATGCCTACCTGGAACGCTATTCCCATTGCGAGCATGGCCGAAAATCTGTCATTTGCTCTCTGGCCTATCTTTATTGCGCGATATATAAGATAAGCGAAAAGTAATATTATCAACACAGCACCTACGAATCCGAGCTCTTCGCAAACGATAGAGAAAATGAAGTCATTCTGTGGCTCGGAAACGTATAGGTGCTTCTGTTTTGAGAAAGTTAGACCTGTTCCTGTAAATCCTCCGGAACCTATTGCATACAAAGCATTATTGGTTTGCCATCTTGCTCCCATAGGATCATAGTCTTTATCCAGCCATGCAGTGATTCTTTCACTTGCATAATTTGCCAGAAAGCTCGGGTTTGCAATAATAAATATAACCCCAATGGCAATAACCCCTATGGCCAGGTAAAACCAGCCTTTTTTCACTTCTCCCAGATAAAGCATTACAAGGCTTAAAAGGGCTACAAGTATAGTACCGGAAACGTGATGTTCCGCATATATAAGGCCGATATAAAACACAATAAGAATTCCATATCCAATCAAGTATGTGAATGATTTATATATAGTAAATTTGCCCTCTGTCAGCTCGTATATTTTTTTTGAAAGTTTTAGTTCGCTTGGCACTTTACCTATGGTTACATTTCTGTTTTTTTCAAGAAGCAATGCAAGTGTTAATACAAGTGCGATTTTTGCAATCTCAGAAGGCTGGAAAGTAAATGATTTGAACCAAATCCAGCGTTTGAATCCCGCCTTATATTCAGGCCAGAAAAGAACAGCAATCAAAAGAACATAAGCGATGGGAGTTGAAATTGCAGCAATATATCTGAAGACATTTGAGTTCATCTTTGAAACAAAAATCATGATTGCGATTCCTATTGCATCATAAATCAACTGTCTTACGATAATCGAATAACTGCTGTCTCTGTTGTAATAACTATATGTGTAGGAAGCTGAGAAAAGCATAATAAGGCCTATGGCAACAACAGCCATGAGCGCGCCGAAGAAAGGAATATCAATAGGCCCTTTTGCAATGTATTTTGACAATGAGCCTTGTTTTTTTTGTCTGTTTTCAGCGACTTGCTTGACTTTTTCAGCCATTTCCCTCACCTGCATTAATATTTTTTATTTTACGATTCCGAAATAATATATCAAAAGTCCGGCTATACAACCGATTAAATTCACCAATGAGAAAACCGTAACGATTTTTCTTTCTTTCCATCCGCACATTTCAAAGTGGTGATGTATAGGTGCCATCTTGAAAATTCTCTTGCCGTGTGTAATCTTGAAATATCCAATCTGAAGGACGTCCGAAAGTCCCTCTATAACATACAATAAGCCGAAAAGGAGAAGTATAAGCGGGCAGTCTATAGCATATGCAAGTGCCACAACAAGACCTCCGAGGAACATGGAACCTGTGTCGCCCATCATTACTTTTGCAGGATAGTAGTTCCAGATAAGATATCCCACACATCCTCCAAAAAGAGCTGCAGCAAGAACACTAACGCCAAGGAACTTACTCATAAGTGCTGCAACGACAAATGCAATGGCGGTTATTGATGTTACACCGGCGCAAAGTCCGTCAATTCCGTCAGTGAAATTGACTGCATTGACCGTTCCGTAAATTACGCATATGCCGAATATCCACGAAAACCATGAAAGTTCCACAGCACCGACAAAAGGTATCTTAATATATGTAAGATGATTTAATGTCAAAGTAAGAAGGTATCCGAACATCAAAAGCATTTGTGCCACAGTCTTTTGAATGATTGTAAGACCTAAGTTTCTTTTCTTTACCACCTTTATATAGTCATCAGCAAATCCGATGATACCAAATCCGATCGCAAGAGCCATTCCCGCAACCAGTTTAACTTTCATCTGGCTTTCAATAACGGATCCGCTTGAGAAAATTGAGCCTTTAAGCAGGTAATCTGTTAAAAAAACAACAATTGTAGATATGATTGTGGAGATTATGAACATAATCCCGCCCATTGTGGGAGTTCCCTGCTTGGATTTATGCCATACGGGGCCTTCCTCAAGTATCGTTTGACCGAATTTAAGCTTTCTGAGCCAGGGAATTACTGCAAATCCCAGGGCAAATGAAATTACAAAACTTAATAAAGCTGATAAAGCAAGTGCCAAATAGATGTTCATTGTCCATTCTACCCCTTTAATTTATCATAAATGTCATAAATAACCTGTTCGAGATGCATACCATGACTTGCCTTGAAAATTATGGTATCGCCTTTTTTTATTGTATTCATAAGATAATCAGTCAGTTCTGTGCGTTCTTCGAACTCTACAACATTTTCAAGTCCGGCTCTTCTTGCGCTGTCTGCCATAAAGTGTGATTCCTTGCCGAAAGTTATGAGAATATCAACATTCTTTTCAGCAGCATATTCTCCTACTTCCCTATGGCCCTGTTCACTGAAAAATCCCATCTCGAGCATATCTCCGAGAACAGCTATTTTCCTGCCTGAAGCAATTGAAACCAATGTGTTCAGTCCTGCTTTTTGTGAATCAACAGCCGCATTATAACAATCCTCAATGAAGGTAATATCATTTACTTCCGTTATTTTCTGTCTCATTCCTGATGGTTCATAATTTCTGAGACCCAACGCTCCATCTTTAAGGCTTACGCCGAATTGCATGCCGACCGTAAGTGCTGCTATTGCATCATATACGTTATGCAATCCTACTGTAGGAATCCTTACTTCTTCTTTAATTCCTTCGCATTCGGCAATAAATTTGGTATCAAGCCCGTCCTGGAAAATATCATATGCCTTCATATATGAAGATTTGTTGTTTATACCATATGTCAAAACTTTGAACTTATCTTCATCAACAGTCACCAGTTTATCGTCATCACCGTTGACAATTAAAGGTGCTCCGGCTTTTAGTCCGTCTCTCATTTCCATTTTTGCCTTGAATATACCATCTCTGGAACCAAGGTTTTCAATATGAGAAACACCTATGTTTGTTATTATGGCGGCATCAGGCTCTGCAGTTTTTGATAGTGCTGAGATTTCACCGAAAGCACTCATTCCCATCTCGATTACGGCACAACGTGTACTTTCATCGAGTCTGAATATGGTCTTCGGCATACCGATTTCGTTATTGAAATTGCCTTCTGTCTTTAATGTCTTATATTTCTGAGCCATTACACAAGCTGTCATTTCTTTGGTTGTTGTTTTCCCGACAGAGCCTGTCAGCCCTATAACTATAAGATTCTTAAAGCTTTTCCTGTAATAGTTGGCAAGTTTCAAAAAAGCATCTTTTGTATCAGTTACTTTGATTACCGGGCAACTGCAGTTCATCTCTTTACTTATGACTACTGCAGCAACTTTGTCCTGGATGCCGCTAACGAAATCATGGGCATCATAATGTTCGCCTTTAATAGCAAAGAATAGAGTATTTTTATCAACATCTCTGCTGTCAATTGATATTCTGTTTATTCTATCTTCACAGTCGCATTCAGTGCCAAGCGCTCTTGCGACTTCTTTTATACTGAGATTCATTTTTATTATCCTTTAATCCGCCAATGCATCCGTAGATTTGAAGTATACGGTTAGACTTGAACCCAGTTCTGCTTTGGAGCCTGCTTCAACACTTTGTTTGTATGATATTGCATCATTGGATGATTGTGTAAGTCCGGTTATTTTTATGTTAAATCCGGCACTTATTGCAATGCGTTTTGCGTCTGATACCGTAAGTCCGCTCAAATCAGGAACTTCACCCGTAAGTCTCTCGGCATCATCTGATGTATAAAGAACTATTACTCCGCCTTTTTCGATAGCCTGTCCGGGAGCCGGAACCTGAGATACTACTTCCTCTCCCTCTCCGACTATGTGTACTGAGTAATTAGAAACTGCATTTTTGGCCTCTGCTGGCGTTTTGCCGACAAGATTCGGAACGCTTGCGGAAGAAGCTGAAGATTCCGAATCTTCATATTCCGGATCGACATTCATATATTGAAGTATTGTTTCAAATACTCGACCGGCAACAGGGGCGGCAGCAGAACCACCTGTTGATGCACCGTAAACCTGAGGTTCATCTATAGTTATAAGTACAGCGATTTTAGGATTGTCTTTGGGTGCAAATCCTACAAATGATGCAAGTACCTGTCCTTCGCTTGTAAGCTTATCACTGGTACCGGTTTTACCGCAGACATGATATCCGGATACATATGCATTCTTCGCTGTTCCGCTTATAACAACCTCTTCCATAAGAGATGCAATTGTATCTGCAGTTGATTTTGATACTACCTGTCTTTTTACTGTCGGTGTCGTCTCACTGATGAGATTACCTTCGGAGTCAACTACTTTCGCCACAAGATAAGGAGTCATAAGTTTTCCTTCATTTGCAAAAGATGCTACAGCAGTTACAAGTTGTATTGGTGTTATCTGGAAAGACTGGCCGAATGATGATGATGCAAGTTGCACCTTGCCGAGTTTGCTGAGTCCGTGGTATGTGGTGTTTTCAACAGGTGAAGCCTCTGCAGGCAAATCTATTCCTGTTTTTTGTGTGAATCCGAATGCCTCAAAGTATTTGAAGAACTTGTCTTTACCTAAATTTTGTCCGAGTGTAATAAAGAAAGTATTACAGGAATTCGGCAATGCCTGATGCAGGCTCTGAACTCCGTGTGCAGTGCTGTGATAACAGTGATATGTGTAATTTGCAATCTGCAAAGCACTTGTGCAGGTATATGTGCTTTGATCTGTAATAAGGCCTTCTTCCAGACCTGCGGCAGCAACAAAAAGTTTGAATGTGGAACCGGGTTCAAAAGAGTCACTTACGGCTCTGTTTCTCCATTGAGCGAACTGTGCATCGCTTGTAGCCTGGGCCTTTTCTTCATCTGTCTCAAGTTCATTTATCGCTTCAAGTACACTGTTTGTTGCTATCTTATATGGCGCGTTCAAGTTATAATCAGGCATTGTGGACATACCGAGTATTGCGCCTGTTTCGACATCCATAACAATACCATAAGCATATTTTGCTCCTGTTTCCTCGATGGCCTGTCCGAGTTGCTGTTCAAGGTAATATTGGATGACTTCGTCTATCGTAAGGACAAGGCTATATCCGTCAGTAGGCTCAAAAAGCTGTTCATAGTCACTTTCCATTGTTTGTGCGCGGGCATTTTTAGCCGAAATTGAACGTCCCGAAGAACCTGTGAGATCCTCGTTATAATAAAGCTCAAGGCCCGAAAGCCCGGTATCACCTGATCCCGTAAAACCTATAACTGTGGATGCAAAGGAATCAAGAGGATAATATCTCTTTGTATCGGCATCTATTCCGATAATTTCATTAAGTTTTTCTTTTGAATGATCTGAGATATATTCTCTCAGCTGATCTCTCTTATTTTGATTTATTTGCCCGATTATTTTCTCATATGAGCTGTTTTCTTTTGATGCTTTTGCCTCAACGGTTTCCTCATCCAGTTCAAGGATGTCAACAAGCCCGTCTACTACGAGTTTCTTTTGTTCATCACTCAAGATTTTGGATGGATTGATATATACAAGATAGGCAGATGCACTTTGTGCAAGAACCTTCATGTTTGAATCATATATGCAGCCTCTTCTGGCGGTAAGCACGGTATCGCTTAATTGCTGTCTCTCGGCTTTAAGCTTATATTCTTCCCCATGGATTACGGATACCCAAAAGAGATTTCCTATAACTACAACGAGCGCCAAACACAAAATGCCAAATGCTATTAAAGAACGGCTCTTAAGTTCTTTAGTTACTCTTTTATTCATGTTTCGCACTCCCTTCGTTACAATTTTTATTTCCCCTATATACGAAAACAACGAGAGTCAAGTATTCTCAACTCTCTTTTGTCTCAAATATATATTTAATCATCTGCAGCTCTGGTTACGGTTTTGCTCTCCATTGTCTCCTTACCGCCGGCCATCAAAACTCTGTCATCGTCTGACAAATCAACATAAACAACCTGATAGTCCTGAACCTTAACCATTCCTAAATTGTTAACCGCATATTCTTCTACCTTCTCTATGGAAATCATTTCGTTAAGTTCCATATTAAGTTCAACATTTTTGCTGTTAACTATTTCGATTTGTTTTTCGGTTGCAGCAATATTTCGATTGATTTCATCGAGCTGAACTCTGCTGAATATCATGAAAGCAAAAAGCATAACCATCGTTAATGCCACTGCAGATATCTTTATTGCCTTTTTGTTGTTAACGCTTATTTGTTCTTTTCTTTGCTTGAATGATTCAAAGCGAGGAGGTAAAGCAGTTAGTTTTCTGTTAACCGAAGGCTTGTGTTCAATTTTGGGAGCAGCGTTTCCTCTAGTATAGGTATTCGCGTTTGTGCGAACCGGGCTGCGTGAAATGTTCCTCATCTGCTGTGTCATTCCAAAATCCCCTAATCAATTTTTTCTATGGTACGGAGTCGAGCGCTTCGGCTCCTTTGATTTTCTGATAATTCATTTTCTTTTGCTGTAAGTCCCCTGTTTATGATTTTTCCTCTCGGCTTTTTACCGCATACACAAACTGGAAAATCCTTGGGGCATGTGCATCCTTGTGTAAATTCTCTGAATTTTTCTTTGACTGTTTTGTCCTCCAGAGAATGGAAGGTTATTATTGATAATCTGCCTGATGCCCTTAAGCAGGAAAACATATCTTCGACTGCTTCTGCCAGAGTTGAAAGCTCATCATTAACTTCTATCCGTATAGCTTGGAAACTTTTTCTTGCCGGATGTCCGTTTCTTCTGAATTTTGCAGGATATGACATTTTGATTATCTCTGCAAGTTGCAAAGTTGTCTCTATAGGGCTTTCTTCTCTGCTCTCAACTATATTTTTTGCTATCTTTCTTGCAAATTGTTCTTCACCATATTTAAAAAGTATATTTGCAAGTTCTTCATAAGAGTAATTATTCACTACATCGTAAGCGCTTTTTCCTTTCTTGCTCATCCTCATGTCGAGTTTCGCATCGGAGTGAAAAGAAAAGCCCCTGTCCGGATTGTCAAGTTGAAATGAACTGACTCCCAAATCAGCAAGGATTCCATCAGCCTTACGATCAGCCATTATTGCTTTTATATTATTGAAGCTGTCATGTACGGTTTCTACTCTTGGGTCATTGCCTATTCTTTCCTTAATGACTTCTATCGCATCAGGATCTCTGTCTATCGCAATCAAGTGCCCTTTATCAAGTCTTCTTAAAATTTCACTTGAGTGGCCTGCTCCGCCGCAGGTACAGTCAACATAAAGTCCGTTAGCCTTTATATCAAGTGAATCTATTGTTTCGTCAAACAATACCGGGATATGTGAAAACTCCATATCTTTTACCTTTATCAGAATACGAAATCATTAAGACTTGTAAGCTTATCCATCGAAACAATAGCGCTGTCATAATTTTCTTCAGCCCAGATTTCAAAACGCTGGCCTGCGCCGACTATAACAAGTTCTCTCTTAATTTCCGCATGTTCAAGCTGATCTGCGGAAAGAGTAACTCTTCCTTGTTTATCAGGTGTTACGTCAATAGCCTGTGAGAAGAAAGAACGTTGCGCAACTCTGTCATTGCTGTTTTTGAATTGTTCGCTTATTTTTTCGAAAGTGTCTTCATCATAAACATAGAGACATTTTTCAGGGCCTTTTAAAATGATAAACTCTTTTCCTTCTTCAAGCTGATCCCTGTATTTGGTAGGAATAAAAACACGGTTTTTGGCATCAAGCTTGTTATGAAATTCCTTGTAGAAAAAGGCAACCACCGTATTTCACATCCTTCCTTTTGAAATTCACCACTTTAATGGGAATTAATGGGTAAATGGCTCCATTTGTTTCCACTATGCGACAATTATACTCCATTAATATTCAAAAATCAACAGTTTTTTCTATTTTTTCTCAAAAAAAATATCCCCGTCATTTCTGACAGGGATAATAGTCTCTGCTTTTCAGCTATTTATTATATTTTTCTTTGTATGCTCTTATGGCATCTTCAACAATTCCTACTGAAGCCAGGGCGCCTTTTGCCTCATCAACAACAGTCTTTTTGTTTTCCAGTGTCTTATATACTGTGAAGAAATGCTGTATTTCCTCAAATATATGCGGTGGCAACTGGCTTATATCCTTATATGAGTTATATGTAGGGTCGCCGAAGGGAATTGCAACTACTTTATGGTCGTTTGCTCCGTTATCCATCATGGAAATCACTCCTATAGGATAACATTTCACAAGTGTCATGGGCACTATTTGCTCGGAGCAAAGCACCAAAGCATCAAGGGGGTCGTTATCCTCTGCATATGTTCGCGGAATAAAACCGTAATTTGCAGGATAGTGTGTAGATGTGTGAAGGACACGATCCAGTTTCAGCATACCTGTTTCTTTGTCAAGTTCATATTTCATTTTTGAGCCTTTGCTGATTTCTATAACGACATCAAAACTTTCTCTTGTTATTCTTGCGGGGTCAATATCATGCCATATATTCATTTGATTATGCTCCTTTATGTTTCTCTATAAGGTCTCTTCTTATTTGCCACAATTTATCCGAAAGGTCAACATAATAACTATGCGGATTTTCAAATCTTTTGACTTCTTCCCAAAGTGTATCTATCTGTTCTGAACAATATTCTCTTATATCGCTCAGTTCTTTTTCTTTATACACGCATTCTCCCTTAAGGAACACCGGCAGCAAAAGCTTGCGTGCGACAAAATTTTCCACTTCTTTTCTTTTCCATGTAAAGTCAGGATCAAAGAGAGTAAATGTTTTTGTCTCATCTATTGTCTCATCTTCCAGTGTAAGCACATCGGCAATAGCTTTTCCGGAGTCTCTGTCAAAAAGACGGTAAAGCATCTTTGAATGCGGTGTGGATATTTTACTTACATTTTCAGAAAGGTTTATTTTAGGAATAATCTTCTCGTCTTTTTCTATGGCGCACATTTTATATACGCCGCTGAATAAAGGTGATGATGCACAATTGATAAGTCTCTCGCCTACTATGAAGCAATCTATCTTTGCACCCTGCGATACCATATCCGATATTATATATTCATCAAGAGAATTGGAAGCAGCTATACCGCAGTCCGGATAACCGGCCTCATTAAGCATTTTTCTTGCCTTTTTTGACAAGTACGTTATATCTCCCGAATCTATACGTATGCTCACAGGTCTTTTGCCCATTGGCTTCAATACATCATCAAAGGCCTTTATTGCATTTGGGATTCCCGATTTAATCGTATCATATGTATCGACTACAAATGTGCAATCATCAGGATAGAGCCTTGCATATTCGCAGAATGCTTCATATTCAGAGTCAAAGCTTTCAACCCATGAGTGTATCATTGCATTAAAGCCCGGTATGCCGAACTCTTTGGATTGAAAAGCAGCTGATGTACCTATACATCCTCCTATATATGCTGCTCTTGATCCGAATACTGCCTCATCAAAACTTCTGGCACGTCTCGTCCCAAATTCCGCAACAGCAGTTCCTTTTGCAGCACGGACAAGTCTGTTAGCTTTTGTTGCAATCAAACTCTGGCTGTTCATATATATTAATAGTATAGGCTCAAGAAGCTGAGCTTGTATGATAGGTCCTCTCACCTTTATAACCGGCTCATTGGGGAAAATCGGGGTTCCCTCCGGCACCGCCCAAATATCGCAAGTGAATTTGAAGTTTCTCAGATAATCGATGAAATCATCAGAAAACTGCTTTTCATTTTTTAGATAATCCAGTATTTCATCATTGAACTTAAAGTTCTTTATAGCATCGACTATTTGAGCCAGTCCCGCGAATACAGCAAAGCCGCCTTTATCCGGTACTTTCCTGAAATAAAGATCAAAATATGCTGTCTCTTCAGCCTTTCCCGACATAAAGTAGCCATTGGCCTCAGTAAGTTCATATATCTCGGTTATTGAAGCTATATCATTAAGAATTGATGTATTTTTCACTTATATCACATCCCAAACTGTATTCTAACAAATATTTATCTGCTTGTCTACAAAGGCGTGCAGAAAAAAGCGAAAAAACTATTGACTATGAAATTTTATTGTGATAATATATTTAAGCGTTGGTACGCTGGTGTAGCTCAGTTGGTAGAGCAGCTGATTTGT
Source organism: uncultured Clostridia bacterium (assembly GCA_937884995.1). Taxonomy (GTDB): domain Bacteria; phylum Bacillota; class Clostridia; order Oscillospirales; family Acutalibacteraceae; genus Fimenecus. The sequence continues at coordinate 4,896 of CAKZZL010000026.1, read as the reverse complement.
AATCAGCAGGTCAGGGGTTCAAGTCCGTTCACCAGCTCCAATGGGAGTAACTGAGTTGCTCCCGAAAAATGGAAGAGTTCCCGAGCGGCCAAAGGGAGCAGACTGTAAATCTGCCGTCAACGACTTCGGTGGTTCGAATCCACCCTCTTCCACCACGAAAAACCGCTAGAAATAGCGGCTTTTCTGCTTTTATGGGCATAAAAGAACCGCCGAGCATCTGCTCCCTTGGCTGCAAAAAATGATTAAGAGCCAAAAAATAATCCCTCTGATGAGCGCGAAAATCTCGGCACTCAAAAGAGGGATTTTTCATCAAAAACGCCTTTGACCACTTATTGAACGTGAGCACATGATAGCACCATCAAATACTGGATATAGTGTCATATGGAGCATAATTGAATTGCTACATTGTGTAAGTATTTAAAATCGCATAATTTCTCTCAAAATGATCTTTAGGGAAGGTTAATATAAAACTTGACTTTTTGGAATAATAATATTATACTGATTTTAGGTTCAGTGAATTTTGTTTCAGTATAGTTTTAAGGAGTGATTTTATGTTTTTGGGACGTGAAAACGAAGTTGCTGCTCTTCAGGAATTTTTGAATAAACAATCCGGTAGTATGTTGATTTACGGAAAACGTAAAGTGGGCAAAACAACTTTGATTAATCATGTATTGGCAAACAAAAACAACAAAGCCTACTATGAGTGTATTCGTGGAACTCTTAAAGATAATATAGACGGGTTAGTTAAAGTTCTCGTTGAAGAAAGAATCATTCCTGTTTTTCTTGATTTTTCTTCTTTTCAGGATTTATTCAAGTACCTGAATTCACTTAATGGTGACTTTACAATCGTTATAGACGAATACCCATATCTGAAATCTTTTGAGAAATCTCAAACTGTCGATTCAATTTTCCAATCTATTATTGATAACTACACAGCTAATATCCGTCTGATTGTGTCCGGTTCACACATCGGAATGATGAAAGATATGCTGAAGGAGAAAAACGCCCTATATGGTCGTTTCTCATCAGTCATTCAATTAAAGGAATTGAATTATTATGTTGCTGCGCAGTTCTATCCTGAGGTTGATGTTTATGACAAGATTGGTTTCTATTCCGTTTTTGGCGGTTCACCATATGTAAACGAATTTATCAATCCAAATAAATCATTAAAAGAAAATATTATTTCAACAATCCTTAATATGTCGAGTTCCGTATTTCTTTATGCCGACAATCTTCTCATTTCAGATCTGAGCAACTCTGCAGGAGCTGAACGAATCTTTGCACTGTTAGGAAACGGTAAAAAGAAATATAATGAGATTGAAAAAGGATTAAAAATTGAAAAGAACGGCGGACTTTCAAAACAGTTAAATCCACTTCTTAATATGGAAATCATCATTAAAAACTTCCCGATTAATCGTCCGGATGATTCAAAAAAATCTTCATATGAAATAAACGACAATCTGCTTCGCTTCTTCTATGCGTATGTATATCGCAATAAAAGTGCTCTGCAGGTAATCGGAGCAGAAGCATTTTTCAAGGAATATGTAGAGCCGAGTTTAATAAATTTTATAGCAAAGCGCTTTGAAGAACAGTGCCGAGAATACTTCTCTTTGATGGTTAAATCCGGTAAAATTCAAGGTGTTACAAACATCGGAACCTATTATTATGACGACAGTGTTAATCAGAAAAACGGCGAATTTGATGTTGTCCTTCAGATCGGAAGAAATAAGTATGATTTTTACGAAGTTAAATACCACAAGAAACCATTATCTGAAAGAGAAATTGATGAAGAAATTCGTCAATTAGATGAGCTGAAAAAAACTAATGCTATCAAAGTAAATCACATCGGATTCATTTCCGTTTCGGGATTTGAAAGTCATATCAATGACTATAATTATATAATAGGAGAGGACATTTATTCTATAGGTTAATGATAAGGAGGTAAATTATGTATATTGTAGATGGAATAGCATATGCAGGAGAAAAAACACCTGCTATCAAAGTTTCCGGTGTAAGACCTCTTGACAATCATAAATTATGGGTGAGGTTTAATACAGGCGAAGTGAAGGTTTTTGATTTCACTCCGCTTCTAAGCAAACCTGCTTTTGCTCCACTTGCAGATATTAAGACTTTTAATGAGGTATACATCGATTACGGAATGACAGTTTGGAATAATGGAGAAATAGACATCGCGCCTGAGTTTCTTTATGAACAAGGGGTTACTAACACAGAAATTGTTGCATAAAAATATACGTAGTTATTCTTCTTAATAGAGAATATTCTAACCATATGTAGTATTAATTACAATTCACAATACAATTGTTTTTTCTTTTTTGGCAAACGGAAACACGATTCCTTTAATTTTGAAAACACAAATATTTGAAGTTATAAAACACTAATTTCATTTTCTAGTTTTTGAATTGTTGACATTATTTCTTCGAAGCTCGGCTTTGTGCCGAAAATCATATTTTGCATGTGTTTATAGTCATCTTCTAACGCTTTAAGATTGTATTCCGGCGGCATTAGCTTCATTGTGCCTGTCTTTGCTTCCTCATATTTTGCCCAGGGGCAACGGTAAAACTTTTGCTTGAATTTGACCACTCGATCGAGCAAATCCAGATCGGCGAAAGCTGCATCTTTTACGGGTGAATTATACATACAACACAAATCATAATAATGGCGTGAATATCTGGTTGGGAAAGACTTGTCTTCCGACCTATTTGCTTCTCGGTGAAGGATTGTAACCTTCTCCCAAAAAGTTCTTTCCGGCAATACAGTCAAGATTTCCGTACTTGGTTGCTCAAATAAATGTGGATACTGCTCTGCAGCATAAGAGGTTATTGCTTTCTCTTCCGCAGGTGTCCACGCAGCAAGCGCACCGATTTCCAATCGGATTACGGGCAGAATTGACATATCGTCAAAACTGCGGTTATAGGCAAAAGCAACTGTCTGCGGGTCGTTTTCTTCTATATAACAATTGACGGAATATCCGAGTTCGTTTTTTAGGTCATCAGCTACACACGGTAAAAACTCTTTCTTTAAGAACTCTTCCGTTCTTGCGTTTGCCTCGTTATTAAACAAATCCTGCTTTGTGTTGCTGCGTTCTTGCCAAGGCTCTTCCTTTTCATAACCGATTACTCGCCAATCGAGGATCAGGTCAATATCTTCTGAAAATCGTTCAATCAGCCCAAAAGACTTTGATAGACTTGTGCCACCTTTGAAAGCGATATTATCCTTCCACTTGCATCTGTGAAAAAGATAGTCAAGCATAAAGCATACCCAAAAATCTTTTTCAATTATGGCGTCGGTCATGCCCATTTTGGCTGCAGTATTATGAAACAACGCCTTTCTGTCTTTCTCGTTTAACTTTGCGATTTTTCTCATTCTTATCTCCTGCAAATCAGTTTGATATATTCATAAATCCACGAGGTTGCCGTTTTTGCTTCGACAAGCATTTTTTTCTTTTCTTTCTCCGTTAAACTGTCAGCAAGTTTATTGATTATATTATCATCAATATTATCTTTACCTAACGTTTTTAACGCTTGAATAATCAGCGCTGTTTTATATGATAGCTTTGATATTTCTTTATTGGTTGTGTGCTTGAATTTGATTGAGATTTTATCATAATCATATTCCTTGTACGGACCGTCGCTCACATAACTCCATACAGCCGGAACCTGTGTTGAAAGTCCCAGCATATTTAGTGCCGTGTCGGATACAAAGACACCACAGGGAGTGTTATTTGTCATAAAAAGACTTGACAAAAGTCTCGACTTTGATACAATTAAGAATAATGGAAAAGTGTTGGCTTTGGAGACCGTGCAGGATCCCGTCAACCTCGGCACCATTCTGAGGACCGCCGAGGCGCTGGGGATCGACGCGGTCGTGATGTCGTCCGACTGCTGTGATATCTACGCGCCTAAAACCGCTCGCGGCAGCATGGGAGCGGTTTTCCGCCTGCCCTTTATGATCACCGATGATCTGCCGGGATTCATCGGACATTTCAACACGTTCGGCAGATCGTACGCCGCGGTGCTGGACAAAGATTCCGTTCTTCTGACCGACTGTGATCTGACGGGAGCGGTGATGGCGGTGCTCGGCAACGAGGGCAACGGGCTGAGCGAAAAAACGATCCGAGCCTGCACCCGCAAGCTGTACATCCCTATGCGCGGTAACGCGGAATCGCTGAACGTATCCGCCGCCGCGGGAATTATCATCTGGGAAATGATGAAATGACGAACGCGACAAAGTATTATATCTGGCTGACCCTTGCGCTGGGCTACAGCAGCCCCAAGCACAAGGCGCTGTCAAAACTATATACGGATCTCGCCGATTTTTACAACGGCGGGGAACAGGAGTGGAGATTGTCCGGCGTACTCAGCGACAAGGATATTTCCGCTCTTGAAAACATGCCGCTCAAGAAAGCCTATGAAGTTATCGCGCGGTGTAATGAGCTGGGGCTGAGCATCCTGTCGCTCGACGACCCCGCTTATCCGAAGAAGCTCATGGATATTGACGATCCTCCTGCGGTATTATATATGAAAGGGCGTATCCCCGATCTTTCGCGGCGGCTGAGTATCGCTGTCGTCGGCACGCGCAGCGCGACCGCCTACGGCAAGATGACCTGCAACGTGATCGCGGGATCGCTCGCGAAGGTCGGCGTTGTGATCGTCAGCGGCGGAGCGGTCGGTGTCGACAGCATCGCCCACACAGCAGCCTTACAGGCGGGCGGCGTCACCGTCTGCGTCCTCGGATGCGGCGTCAATTATCCGTATTTGATGGGCAACGCTTCTTTGCGGCAGACCGTCTCGGAGCACGGCGCGGTCATCTCCGAATACCCGCCCGATCATCCGCCGGGGAGATACACCTTTCCCGAGCGCAACCGTATCATCTCGG
>CAKZZL010000025.1 GCA_937884995.1 uncultured Clostridia bacterium | reverse complement strand
AGCTGCAAAAAACGAAAAGTCCGTTGAAAAATCGAATAAGAGCGATATTATCGGCAATACCGTTTTTAAGTATATTCCCAAAAAGCACTATGAGAAATTCGATAAGGATTTAGGCATAGCAATTTCGGAAGCGTTTAAGGAAAAAGGCATTAAGCATAGCGGCAAGATAAACGGCGATACCGTAACGCTGACTATGAGTAAAAATGACCTTGATAAATGCAGCGAAATAATTGCACAGGTCAAGGCAACATTTGAGACACCCATTGTTGAAACTACTGTTGAGAAACAAACTTCCGAACAGCCCTATATTATTTCGGAAACGGTAAAAGCAAATATGCCCGACCCCGATATTTCCATAGAAGATAGAAATAACTTTGGATACACCTATGAGGCAATGCTGCCGCTGACACAGGATGTTGCCGCTGATATATGGGAAAACAAGAACTTACCTGTTTATCTTCTTTATGATGATGGAACGGAAAGTATAGCAGAGTCGATAGAAGATATTGACGAGCACAATGGTATTTCCGGTATAGAAGCTCCTGATTGGGAAAGATATATCAACTCACCCGAATATAAGCAGATGCAGACAGCGGCGGAAGTTGCGGCACAGCCCGTTACCGATGAAGAACATATCAAGGGAATACCAAAAAGCATTGTCATAAAAGCACTTGTACATGGTTCGGGCTTTGCTAATGGTAAATTCCGCTTGGAAGAATTGTATAAGAGTGAAAAGGATACCAAAACTTATAAATTGGAAAAAATATTATCTTTAAAGAATAAAGATTTGTCATTAAAAGATAATCTGCTTAATAATGAGAGCTATTTTATAGTTGAGATCAAGTCTCTCAAGCGTATATTTGACGAGCTTGGAGATGTCCCTGTTCTGTGCTTTGTTGATGAAGTGCTGCGCGGCACGAATACTAAAGAGAGGATCGCTGCATCAACTGTGATACTTAAGTCTCTGTCACAGAAGAATGCCTTTGTATTTGCAGCGACTCATGATATAGAGCTTACTGAGCTTCTGTCTGAATATATGGAGAATTACCATTTCAGCGAGACAGTTACTGATACAGTAACTTTTGATTATAAGATCAAAAAAGGGCCTTCGGTTTCAAGAAATGCGATAAAACTGCTTGATATGTACGGTTTCGACAAAGAGATCGTTAAAGAAGCTGAGAAGCTTGCAGAAGATCAAGTTTAGATACGTTTTATAAAATAATTGAATTTTGCACCTTGTAGTGATATCCTTATGCGAGGGGATGAGAAAATCTGGAGCCGCAGACCGGCTCCTGTATAATATAAGGAGGAATGATTTATGAATCTAGCGTATGACATTGGTGACAGACCAGGGTTTGGAAAAACTATAGTCTTTGCCATCCAGCAGCTTCTGGCTATACTTGCCGCAACAATAGCGGTGCCTGCTATCGTAGGTAATGGAATGAGCCAGTCGGCAGCACTTTTCGGTGCCGGAGTCGGTACCATCGTCTATCTTCTGTTCACAAAGTTCAAAAGTCCCGTTTTCCTTGGATCATCATTTGCATTTATCGGATCAATGTTTGCCGCATTTGCAGGCGGAGTAAGTATGCAGCTTGGCTATCTGGGACTTATAATCGGTGCCGCATTTGCAGGACTTGTATATGTGATCATCGCGATCGTAGTCAGGTTTGCGGGAGTACGCTGGATCAGTTTCCTTATGCCTCCTGTAGTCATAGGTCCTACAGTTGCTATCATCGGTCTTTCCCTTGCAGGAAATGCCGTATCTGATGCTATTGGCGGAGCTTATAATGCTGAGGCAGGCGCTTATATTATGGAAACCCATTCATGGGTTTGCCTTATATGCGCACTCATAACCCTCCTGGTTGTATGCTTCTGTTCCGTATTCGGCAAGAAGATGATGAAACTCATACCTTTCATAATCGGTATAGTTGCAGGATATATCGCAGCGCTTATCTTTACTCTGATCGGCAGAGCATCAGGCAATGAAGCGCTGATGATAATCGACTTTACAAAGTTTGCTGCTATGCAGTGGCTTCCTGATTTCACTTTCCTTACAGCGTTTAAGGGATTCAGTGAGCTTTCAGGAACATATATAGCTACGATCGCTGTTGCCTATGTACCGGTAGCATTCGTTGTATTTGCAGAGCATCTGGCTGACCACAAGAACCTTTCTTCCATAATCGGAAGAATCTTTTGAAACTTTTTTAATGTTCGTCCGGATGCTCCTACCGGATTTACAACTACGTGAAATTTCATAGTTTGCCCCCATCTATCTTGCGTACTTTTCGATCGTAGGTGTAGACGCCGTTGGTCTCATCCTCCACATCGGATAGCTGCGTGTAGACTGCACCGCACAGGCCCTTTTCGGCAAGCGGGATCAGGGAGGCATAGAGTGATCGCATGGCCCGGACATAGTCCTCTCGCGTCTTATATATGCGGTAACCGTAGGTTCGCTCCCGGTTAAAGCTGTGCTCCGGCAGCTTCCAGACATAGCCGCCAAATTCGGACAGGAGCAGCGGCAGCTTCCGGCGCCCAAGCCGCAGCTACCCAAAATAGATATGGAG
>CAKZZL010000024.1 GCA_937884995.1 uncultured Clostridia bacterium | reverse complement strand
ATTTTGAAGATATGACAACGGCGCGGTCATACCCGTTTGCCAGAAGCAGGGTGTTGCCTGATAATATGCCGTTTATGCCTTCGTCAAGACTGCGCTCTTCAGTGTAATCGGCAGTCATCAGCGCGGAGTGCAGAAAATCCGAAACACCGTTTTCACCGCTTCCGTTTAAATAAACATCAACCATTAGCCCGTGTATAACATGGCTTTCGATAAGCTCGCGTTTAACAAGATCGTCAAAATAGGCTATGTAAAAACTATAAGCCTTTTCGCCTCGCGAAACAAAAGCTTTTGTGACTAAATCGCCGCAGTCTTTGAACTTTTCATTGAGATATGAGATATTGTCGGTAAGCTCCCTGCTCACATACATAAAAAATCACCCTGTATTGGTATTTGCCAAAACAGGGTGAAATATACATATATTATCTGATTTTTGCTTTAATTGCCATACCTCGCTTTTTCATACGGTGCCACAAGCTCCGAAATATCTTCTTTTCCCTCAAGCTTTGTTTTTATCTCCGCGGGAGTATCGGAAAAGAGCAGACGGTGCTTTTTAAAATGCTTGTTGACTTTTTTGTAGAATTTTTTGCGTGTCGGGTCGTTTGGCGCTTTGTTTTTGCGCTTTCTCGGCGCAGGTCGCAGTGCGGTAACTTCCGATGTCTCGTCCAGAAAATGCAGCCGTGTGTTTTATGTTCTGTAAAAACCGTGATAAAGCCGCAGGAAAAACAGCACTGCAAGCAGTATCAGAAACATCAGCACTATGATATTCACAACATAAACACTCATCATTTCAAGCTTCTGCATCCATAAGGGCATAGGCGGAACGTCAAGGTCTATCTGCTCTTCGGACGCCATATATTTATTGGCGAATTCAATATCGCCTTTTTTTAATGTAAAAAGGGATATTATAAAACGTATTACAGCCGTTATCGCCCTGCCGAGCACTGCCGCTATCCTGCCGAACGGCATAAGATGAAAGCAGCCCAGCACAATGAAAAAACCGATAAAATACACGGCAAGATATTTGTTAACGAAGCCTGTTATCTGTTTTGTGGACTGCAAAGAGTTTGCAGATGCAAATTCAAGCTCGCGGTTTATGCCGCTCAGATGTATGTAAAGCATTGCCAGAAGCAGAACACACATTGCCTGTGCATGGAAAAAACCGCACATAAAGCCTATATGCAGATACTCTGCCGAAAAATACAGTACCGTAAGAAAAATAAGCGGAAAACACAGTCTTTCAAAGGTTATCGTAAGTCTGTCCTCCGTATTTGTGCGCATTTTGACCGTATGTGAACATAAAAGAGCGATAAAAAGAAAGCTTAAAACGGGATGCGGCATCAGAAGCGCGGCACCGCATGAAAGCCAGGTCAGCACAAGAAAGGGCATGAACTTCGGCACAAAAAAGCGCAGAAACAGATGGTAGGGCAGCACAGCCAAAAGCAAAAGCAGAATAAGCGGCTGCCTTAACGTATTTGTAAACAGTGCCAGAACAAAGGCAAAGGGTATGAGTATATTGTTGAAATAAAAAAGGTCTTCCGCAAGCAATTCAAATATCTGACGCGGTTTCATATCCTCACTTCCTACTACAATAATATTTAGGATATAGTACATAACAACCAGCTATGTCTATATTCCTTCTCGTTGTTTAAGCTGTTAGAATGAATGTAGCAATGGTCAGGCAATCACCTCCAAGGATTCAACGTCCGTAAAAAAGACTGCCTGCCGGCTCTTCATTCGCAGCGTTCGATTTCAGCAGGTAGAACTGTGTACCCGCATGTTCGTGTCACGCCACAGTAGATTGAATGGGCAATGAGTAAAGACCGGCTTCCATTGCCAAATTTTATCTTTTAGGAGTGACTTTTTATGAACGCAGTAGGTATTGATGTTTCCAAAAGTAAGAGTATGATAGCTGTCCTTCGTCCTTTGGGTAATGTTGTTCGCAAGCCTTTCGAGGTCAAACACAATCAAAGCGAGATAAATGAATTGATTAATTACCTAAAATCTCTTGACGGTGAAACCAAAATCGTTATGGAACATACAGGTCGTTATTACGAGCCTATGGCTAAATGGCTTTCCGATGCGGGTTTATTTGTCAGCGCAGTAAATCCGAAGCTTATCAAGGATTATGACAATGATTCCCTGCGAAAAGTAAAGTCGGATAAAGCCGATGCCATGAAGATCGCCCGATACACACTTGACAAATGGTTAAATCTGCGCCAATATAGTGTTATGGACGAAAAACGCAATCAACTCAAAACTATGAACAGGCAGTTTGATTTTTATATGAAGCAGAAAACCGCTTTAAAGAATAATCTCATTGCCTTGTTAGATCAAACCTATCCGGGTTCAAATACTTATTTCGACAGCCCTGTACGCCCCGACGGACACCAGAAATGGGTCGATTTTGTCGATACATACTGGCATGTGGATTGTGTAAGAAAGCTGTCACTTGATGCATTTACAGAGCATTATCAAAAATGGTGCAAACGCAAAGGTTACAATTTTCAGCCTTGCAAAGCGGAAGAAATCTATACTGCTGCACAGAATTTAATAGCAGTTTTTCCGAAAGATGCTATGACTAAAATGATCATCAAGCAAGCTGTGGAACAGCTTATTACCATTTCTGTAGTTGTTGAACAACTGCGTTCGGAAATGAACAAACTTGCCACACAATTACCCGAATATCAAGTGGTGCTTGATATGAAAGGTGTCGGACCATCACTTGGACCTCAGCTTATAGCCGAACTCGGCGATATAAGGCGTTTTGCACACAGAGGCTCGATAACCGCTTTTGCAGGTGTTGACCCCGGTGTAAACGAATCGGGTGACTATTCACAGAAAAGCGTTCCGACAACCAAACGTGGCTCGGCACAACTGCGAAAGACCCTTTTTCAAGTCATGGACTGCCTTATTAAAACACATCCACAGGATGACCCCGTTTACGCTTTTATGGATAAAAAACGTTCCGAGGGCAAGCCTTACTATGTGTATATGACAGCCGGTGCAAATAAGTTCCTTCGCATTTATTACGGTCGAGTCAAGCAATACTTAGCTTCGCTTGAAGAAACAGAATAAGCATTTCTTATATATGCAATTTAGACTGGTTTTGCTACCGGTCTTTTTGTGGTGCAATAAAACATCTTTCAAAAAATTTCAAATAATTTTTCGTTTTTTATAAATTTCCTCTTGACTTTTTATTAGCAGGCTTTTTTTATCTTATCCTTCACATTTATTTGCACAAAAACTCGTCTACTTTATCGGTGAAATAAGGTGCTCCGGTTTCGTAACTCATATGACCTATATCATAAAAATATTCGGATTCTATCATATTGGTCATATCATACACTTCTATATTATTTTCCGTAAAGATTCTGTTTGCCTCATTCATTGTTTCGGTTGCAAAGCCATATATGGGGACTTTTGGATTCCATGGCATCCATATAAATCTCAATCTTATATTTTTCTTTTCACACAGTTTAATAAGCCTTTCCAAGTCTGCAAAATTTTGTGTACAATCTTCTAAGTTACAACCGCCAAACCGTTCTATCATGCTTTCGTTGCTTTTCATTAATTCTTCATCGGATAAAGGCTCGTGATAAAGTGATTTTTCTTGATTTGCCCATTTAGGCTCATCTAAAAACGGCTTTTTATCAAGAACATTTTTTATTCCCGATTCGATAAGCGGATATGTTTTATCTCTTGTAAAAAATACATAGTGCTGATACCACTCTTTGTGCCAGATATATGTCATATTCGTATCAAGAGAATCTAAGAAAGAAATATCGTTTAAAGCCACAACAAGCTCACTGCCTATATTTATACGATTTTTCTTCACCATATTGTATATGTCGGATACGGTACCGTAATCCACGCCAACATTATAATAACCGCTGCTGCTTTCTTCTTCAATATACGATGCAATAACTACAGAGCTTCCGAAAAAAACTTTATCCCAAACCTTTTCGGGATGTTTCAATTGGGTGAGTTCATAATCGTTTTTTGCAATATACGGAGAATATTTCAGTGGATCGATTCTTGTTAAAACAATGTCGGAAAGAACCCATATGAGTGCCATAATTATAAAAAATAACTTGAATGTATTATTCTTATTCATTTAAATTTCACCTCATCTAACCAAGCCTTGAATTATTGACATTACTTTAGGCAAATCCAGTGAAAAAGTTAATGCATTTATTGCAAAGAAAAAGTTTACAAAAAGGCATCTCAAAATATATTTATACTTTTTTTCTTTACGAACATTAAATGTTGAAAGTGAAAAAATATTTTCAATAACCAAGAACGTGCCCATATAAATGCCACCAACCACAGTTATTAAACTGAATTCGTGCCAAAGACTCATCACGATCATTGTAGTCATACCAATTAATGCAGATTGATATTTGTTTAATTTTTTATTTTGAACAACTACAAATATATGTTCTCTGATCCAGTCACTCAAAGTTACATGCCATTTTCGCCAAAACTGTGTGAAACTCGCTGCTGTCCATGGCTTTTTGAAATTTTCAGGTACTTCCATTCCCATCAAACGTCCTATACCGACTGCCATATCACTGTAACCCGATAAATCAACATATAAAATAATATATGCCAACAAAATTATGCCTAAACTTGAATACCAATGATATATTTCAATAAGTGAAAGTTTATCAAATACAAATGTCAATGTGGTGACTAAAACAACCTTTTTAAACATTCCGCTTATAAATCTGCCTAAGCCGATATTTATATCATCAAGCGTTATGGGGTTGATGTCATCAAATTGTTTGATAAAATCTCTGTACCTGTAAATAGGTCCTGCCGTAAAGGTCGGGAAAAACAAAATAAAATTTGAATAACTTATAAATGAAATATTTGTATCTACATAATAAACATAAAACAAGGCATCTACCGCTTTTAGCATATTATAAGAAAAGCCCACAAGAACAATGGTTTCCCCTAAATTTGACAGATCTAAAA
>CAKZZL010000023.1 GCA_937884995.1 uncultured Clostridia bacterium | reverse complement strand
TACAATTGTAAAGATTATATCTAAAAAAGAAGGTGGAGATACAAAGTCTAATGATCCGTTTTGGGATCAAACATCTGAAGCATTACTAAAGGCAGTAATATACTATGTTATGCTTAATAGACCACAGGAGGAATGGTCATTAGCTAGCTGTTTAGCTCTAGTTAGATTAGGAGGAGAAAATGAAGGTGAAGATTTAAGAAATATATTTATGAGTCTTCCTTTTGAAAATCCAGCAAGAAAGGCATTTGAGACGATTAGACTTGGTAGTGAAAAAACATTTTCCAATATTCTAGTTTCTTTGGCAGCAAAGCTTGAAGCATTTGATTCAAAGGATATTGTTGCTTTGACAAGTACAAATACAATTGAATTCGAAGATTTGGTAAATAAGAAATCTGTATTGTTCTTTATAACACCAGCAACAAATGATACATACAATTTTTTAATGAATATATTCAATTTGATAATGTAAATTATTTAGAAGTAATAACTAAAAAGTATCCTAATGCAATTTTTACAATGGATAGTGCATTCTATTATCACAATTTAACTGATGTAATTCCTGATAAAGAATCCAATATTTTTGTAATTCTTGTTCACGGATATACATCATCACCCGGATATATGGGCGTTTACTCAAAGCATTATTATGAGCAGGGTTATAACGTAATATCTCCAAGCCTTAATGGTCATGCTGACAGTGAAAAGCAGAATGTAACAATGGGCTGGAATGACAGACTTGACGTTCTTGACTGGGCTAACTATATCAGCGAAACATATCCTGATTCAAAAATTGTTATACATGGTGTTTCCATGGGTGCTGCTACAACAATGATGGCACTCGGTGAAGACCTTCCCACAAATGTTAAAGTAGCTGTTGCAGACTGCGGTTACACTTCAGTTTGGGATATCTTTGATAACAAGATCCGTTCAGTTATTAATATCCCTGGCGATCCTATTTTACACAGTGCAAACACTGTTAACAAAGTAGTTTCTCATTTCGATTTTAAGAAAGCTTCTGCTGTTGAACAATTAAAGAAAGCAACTGTTCCTACAATATTCATACACGGTGATAAAGATACTTTCGTTCCTTATGAGATGCTTGATCAGGTTTATGATGCTGCAGCTTGTGAGAAAGAAAAAGTTACTATTCCGAATGCACCTCATGCAAGAAATGCATGTGTTGACCCTGAACTTTACTGGGGATCAGTTGAAAGATTTATCAGCAAACATATCAATGACTGATTTGCGGTATAAATGAACTTAACAAAAAAATTAGCAGCACGGTTTTTGCCGTGCTGCTGTTTTATATGTATGAAAAGATATTAAAGAGAACTTATTTCGCCACTCTTATACTTAAATATTCTGAGTGCATCAACGATTTCAATTTTACCATTGCCGTCAGTATCTGCGGCTGTCATAGCTATTGAGTCAAAACTGATTTCAGAAGATTTATACTTAAAAATCATAAGAGCATCTGAAATTGTAATAACACCATCGGCATCAACATCGCCTTTAACTGCCTTTTCGGAAACTTTGACTTTACATGTTGCACTGCATGAACCTACTGTTGCAGTAATAGTTGCAGTTCCAGCAGCCACAGCCGTTATCTTGCCATTGGAAACTTTGGCAACTTTAGTATTTGATGATATCCATGTTACGGTCTTATCGACTGTAGTAGATGTTGGGTTATATGAAACCGTAAGTGTTTTGGAATCACCTTTATATAAGCTGATATCGGAAGATGAGAGTGCAATGCTCTTTAATGCAACAGAGCTTGATTTGGACCTGTTTACCTTAACTGTATATACTCTCTTGTTGCCGTTTGCAGCTTTAACTGTTATATTAAATGAATTTTCACCCGTTTCAAGTGAAACATTGCCTGTACCGGAAACAGTCGCAGCAGAGTTTACAGGAGTTGCATTAATATTAAGTTTTGTTGTAGAACTGCTTACTGTTCCTAAATCCCAGGTCGTTACGGCAGGGTCAAAACCACTGACTAAATCTGTTGAACCATTATATACATAAAGTGCATAAAGATAATTGTTTGGGTTTAAGTTATTCTTTTCAGGTAATTGACATGCCGATGACGGCATATTCTTATAATATGGAACAATGAATGTGAAAGCACTGTCCAGTATGCCCATCGAAGAATAAGTTGAAAGTACACTCTTTGATTCAGTCAAAGGAGCAACTATATTGCCCATATATTGATGTCCGAAATTGCCGCCGGATGTGTTGAATTTCTGGAAATATATAGTATTTTGTTTATTTACACTGTTTATATATCCGTTTCCTATCCATATAGCTCCGCCTACAATTGCCTTATATTGACTGTTCCACGGAAGCATATATTTAGTCTTATTGGCTTCAGAAACACCGACACCCTTTGCATAACTTAAGCCATTGGCTATAGGGCTGGTTCCCTGTGTTGCGCCTATATTATAGAAGTTATAATAACCTTCATATCCGTTATATGTTCCGCTCGTGGAACCACTGCCATTTTTCCCTACCTCCTGAATCGTTCTGGAAGCAAGATGATAAGGACTGACATTGGATGTAGTTGCGGCTTTAATATATGTCTGCGCATAGGTCAAAGATTTATTGTTTGTATCTTTTATAGATTTACCATCCATAAAGCTTCCTGAAAGAATCTTATTAACACCTGCAAGTGTTTGTGTAGATGAATCAAATGATAAACTTTCAAACATGAAAACGTAATTTTCATTAAGGAAGTTTCTGGGGTCCATATAATATGCTATTGTCTCTGTATTAGCCTGATACCATGAGCTTGAGTCCTGGGCAATCCACTTATCTGTTCTCCAGTTGTAACAACCTGCAGCAGTTGAACGCCATGACAAAGGATAAGTACTGGGTATAAGGCTTCTACCTACATAACCTTCAGCATTTGTTCCAAAAAGAGAATCCCATTCAAGGCCTGTATTATAAATTACAAATTTCCATTTAGGATGACTTGTAAGAAGTTTTGATATATATGATTTATATTCTTTTGGGATACCTGTTAAGTCAGTTGAACTGGCAGTAGTTGATGAAGAACTGCTTGTTGTTGTCGTCGTAGTAGTCGATTGCTTTGTTATAGTTGTTGCAGTCGTAGTTGTTGCAGTCGTAGTTTCCTTTGATATAGTAACAAACTGAGAAGCAACATAACCTTCCATTTTCTTGTTTAAGTATGTAAAGCTTATATGACACCATGTCAGATTGGTCGTGTCTGATGTAGATTTAACTGTCTCTGTAACGGTAACACTATATCCGGTACTCAGCAAAACATTTGAACCGCCGTAAGTTAATGTGCTGTAATTAGTTCCGGCTCCCGTTCTAACTCTGACATAATCCATATTAATGCTACCTGTTTGTGAGGCGGCATATGAGACAAAAGAAAAAGAAAGTGAAAAAAGAAATGCAATACACAAAACCATTGATAAAATGGATCTGAAAACTTTATCTTGCATTTTCATCACTTCCTTTAAGCAAAAACACAATATATTGTATCATCTTAAACTAATATAGTCAAGTTTCGCCCTATCCGTAGATTTCTATTTGAGGATTTCAGGCTTTTCGACTTTACTGTAAATAATGCTGGCACACTCTTTACAGATTATATGCTCGACTCTGGTTCCGAAAGATGCAGATTTATCTTTATATACAAGTCCGCCTTCAACCTGGTAACCTTTTGTAAGATTTATCGAGCCGCAATAAGGACATTCTTTAATAACTATATTTTTCATTTCATTTCTCCCCTTTTCCTATCTTTGAATATAACCTGAAATAGTAAAATTAATAAAATCAAAACAAGGCATGCACAAACAACCGTAACAATAATTCTTGTCTTATTGTTATCACTGCTCTGGCTACTCTCAGTTTTGCTTTCCGCAGTTAAAGACTCTGTTTCATTTTCTGCTGTTTCGCTGTTTTCAAGCTGAATGCTATTTTCAATAGCAGATTCGTTTTTGTCTTCAGAAACTACGCTTTCTTCTATGGCATAGTTTTTAACTGTAACTTTTGCTGAATCCAGACTATATAGGATTTTTTCAGAATCCGAATTAACAAAATCAGCAGGATAATCAATTTTAAGATCAAAGGGTGAATCACCTTTTGCATTATCTGTAGCCAAAAACTTAATTGAAAAAAGAATACCTGATGATGTTACAGTTTCATCTGAACTCATATATGTGAATCTGACGCAGGAGCTGCTTTCAATATTCCTTATATCAGTCTGGGCAGCCTCGCTTACTATGCCCCCAACAGTTCCTTCAAGGAATGTAAAGTATTCATTGTTATATTTTATATCTATAACAGCGCCTGCCAGGTCTGAATTATCACTTATCATTACATCTATTGTAAATGAATCGCCTGCATTTACAGTTATATCATTAATTGAAAGCTGAACTTCATTTGCTGCAGTTGATGTAAAAACAAGAGTTGAAAACAGATATATAAATGTGAAAATTATGAGAATCGTTTTTTTCATACGCAATAGCTCCCTGCTGAATTAACTATACATCATATTATAACACTTTATTTGATTAAATACAAAATTTCATATTCAAAAGAGCGCAAAAATGCGCTCTTAAAAGTCACTCTTTGATTAAAACAGACTGAAGATTATATTCAGCAGCCATCTCTTCAATGTATCCGTCATTTGAAACTTCTGTAAACCATTTATTGAATTTTTCCGCAATATCAGATGAATTTCTGAATCCTATATATGCTGACGCAGGATTTATCTCCATACCGCATGCAAGGCCCTCATATGCTTTTCCCTCACCTGTCACCTGCAAAGCATAGACAGCGTTTGTAATGCCTGCATCGCAGTCTCCTTCTGCTATTGCGTCAAGGATTTCGCTGACGTTTTCAAACTCAATGAATTCGACCTCAATATCTGCGAAAAGATCTTTAGTAGCAGAATCTTTTGTTGTTGCAATTTTTAATCCTGCACAATCTTCAATCGCCTGATATTTTTCATTAAGTCCCGATTTTATAACCAATATTTGAGGATTATTAATATATGCATTTGACCATTCAATAGAAGAACCGGAGTTATCTGTCAAAATAACGGGATTAATAATGCAATCGACATTTTTCGAGTCAAGTTCAAATGTCTTATTAGCCCAGTCGATTTCAACGAATTCAATGTCAACATCCAGATACTGTGCAAAAGCATTTGCTATATCTGCATCAAAAGACGAACTTTCTTCATCGTCATCATCAGCCGTTATGAAGTTATAGTCCCTAACAGCTACTCTGATTAGACCCTTTTGCATTATATAACTTAAATCGGACTCAGCCATAGTCGGCTTTTCGGTAATTTCTTCATCGTTATAGTTTTCTTCTGCAGTTTTATTTGAACAAGCTGTAAAAGGCAGAAGTAAAATCATAAGTATAGAAGTTATGATAGCTATGGATTTCCTTTTCATTTTTCCTCCGCTAAAATCACGATAACATTAAATATATCAACAAATCTATAATACAATAGCGAAAAATCACTGTCAAGCATTTTAGGTCCATATTATTGAAAGAAAACTATATATATGATATATTATATCCGGTGAAAACATGAAGACATTTAAGGTTAATAAAAACGATTCAAATCAAAGACTTGATAAATTCATAAGCAAGACTGTGCCCCTTTTGCCGCAGAGCCTTTTATATAAGTATATACGGACAAAAAGGATAAAAGTCAACGGCAAAAAGGCAGATATATCAACGAGGCTTGAAGAAGATGACATTGTTGATATGTATATAAATGATGAGTTTTTCCAAACTTCTCCTGAATATTTTGATTTTTTGAAAGCCTCTAAAAATCTTAATATCATTTATGAAGATGAAAACATATTACTTGCAGATAAACCTGCAGGTTTGTTATCGCATCCGGATGACAAGGAATATGTTGATACATTGATATCCAGGATCATAAGATATCTCTATGAAAAGGGCGAATTCAATCCCAAAAATGAAAACTCTTTCACACCTTCTCTTGCAAACAGAATTGACCGTAACACTTCGGGAATAGTCATTACTGCCAAGAATGCTGAGTCACTCAGGATATTGAATCAAAAAATAAAGGACAGAGAAATCCATAAATACTATTTAACAATCGTTCATGGGGAGATAAAAGAAAAAGACTTCACTTTGGAAGCCTATCTATATAAAAATGAAGATAAAAACCAGGTTAAGGTTTACAAAAAGCCACATGAAGATGCTAAATATATAAAGACAAAATGTAAGCTTATAGCGAAAAAGAAAGATCTTAGTTTAATGGAAATTGAGCTTCTCACAGGCAGAACCCATCAAATACGAGCTCATCTGGCTTCAATCGGTCATCCTCTTCTCGGAGACGGCAAATACGGAAAAAATGAGCAAAATAAAAAATATGGATATAAAAAGCAACTTCTTTATTCATATAAGCTTAAATTTGATTTTGAAACAGATGCCGGAATCCTAAACTATTTAAACAATAAAACATTTGAAGTAAAAGATATCTGGTTCAGGGATGCATTCTTCAAAAATGAATTATAGCTAAATCAAAAGGTGGAAAAATCCACCTTTTATTTTATCATCTCTTCAAATTCTTCTTCCGAAATAACCTGAATACCAAGTTCATTTGCCTTTGTAAGTTTGGAGCCTGCTGCCTCACCCGCCAGAAGATATGAGGTCTTTTTAGAAACAGAAGAAGCGGCTTTTCCACCATATGATTCTATAAGTTCTTCAATCTCATTTCGCTTGTATTTAACAAGCGTTCCGGTCACAACAAAGGTTTTGCCTTCAAAGCGATTATCATTTGATTCAATTTGACTTTGCATATTAAGACCCAATGATTTAAGTTCATCAATCATTTCCTTTGTCATATCAAGTGAGAAATAATTGAATACAGATTCAGCCATAATCTCTCCAAATCCGTCTATAGTCATAATATCGTTAATATCAGCCTCCATTAAAGCATCCATTGACTTGAACTTATTGCTTAGCAGCTTAGCAGCTTTACTTCCTATATGTCTAATGCCAAGTGCAAAAATAAACTTTGATAAATCGTTTTCCTTTGATTTTTCTATAGAGGCGCGGAAATTATCAGCGCTCTTTTTGCCATAGCCTTCCAGAAGTTCGATACGGCCGTAGTCAAGTCTGTAGATATCCGGAATGCTCTTTATAAGTCCGATATCAACAAAAGTTTCAATTACAGCCTCACCGAGGCCGTCAATGTCCATGGCATCTCTTGAACAAAAATGAATAAGATTTCTAAGAATCTGTGCAGGGCAATCCGTGTTATAGCAGCGAATGGCAGATTCTCCTTCTTCGCGGTATACAGGTGAACCGCATGAAGGGCAGACTGTAGGCATCTTGAAAACTTCTGCATTATCAGCATGCTTGACAACAGATACAACTTCGGGAATGATATCCCCTGCTTTTCGGATTATAACCGTGTCGCCTATCCCTATACCTTTGTCACTTATAAAGTCTTCATTATTGAGTGTAGCTCTGCTGACTGTTGTTCCAGCCAAGATAACAGGAGAGAAAATTCCTGTCGGTGTTAAAACTCCTGTCCGTCCGACATTAATCTGAACATCAAGAAGCTTTGTTTCCTTTTCCTCAGGAGGATATTTCCAAGCTAGAGCCCATCTTGGTACTTTAGCAGTTGAGCCAAGTTCAACTCTTTGACCGAAATCATCAACTTTAATGACTGCGCCGTCAATATCAAACTCCAGTGTGTAACGTATATTTCCTATTCTCTTAATCTCTGTAAAGACATCATCAATATTGTCAAATTTATTAAAGAAAGGTATTGTCTTAAAACCCAGTTCTTTTAAGAAGATTAAAGATTCATAATGACCTTTTAATTCATGTCCTTCAACTTGCTGGACATTAAACACAAAGATATCAAGTCCTCTTTTTGCAGTTATTGAAGGATCTTTTTGTCTTAAACTGCCGGCTGCGGCATTTCTGGGATTCTTAAAGACTTTCTCATCATTGAGTTCCTGTTCTTTAACAATTCTCTCGAATGAGTCATGAGGCATATATACCTCACCTCTGACCTCAATAAAAGGAATTTCTATATTTAATCTCAAAGGAATAGACTTAATTGTCCTGAGATTTGCGGTTATATCTTCGCCCTGAAGTCCGTCTCCGCGTGTTGAGCCTCTGAAGAAGACTCCGTTTCTGTATTCAAGAGATACAGAAAGGCCGTCAATTTTAGGTTCAACAACATATTGTGCATCTGCTACCGTTTCCTTTACTCTACGGTCAAATTCATTTACTTCACTTTTATTAAAGGCATCCTGCAAACTCTCCATTTTAACTTTATGTTCTACAGATGTGAACATATTGTCAGCCTGCCCGCCTACTCTTTGAGTCGGAGAATCAATTGTTATTAACTGAGGATATTCGTTCTCAATTGAAACAAGCTCGCGCATAAGCATATCATACTCAAAATCAGATATATCATTTTCGTTTTCTACATAATAGCGATAAATATGATGATTGAGCTCTTTTCTTAATTGCTCGGCTCTCAATTTGCTTTCTTCAAAATTACTCATTATTTACCTCAGTCTTTTGCTTTGATTATATATGTAACAACCCCATGCGGAGGGATCTTTGCAGATACAAGGTCGTCGGTTTCGCTATTGCTTTCTTCCCATACATCAAAAAGATTGTATTTTTCTGCTTTTTCCATTCTGACATCAGATAAGTTTAAAATGTCAGAAATCGCATATGATGTCTTAAACTCAGTCATCCCTTTATTAAAGAAACATATTGCAACTTCCTTATTATCAAGTGGTTTAATGAGCACATCAACAATTCCTGTTTTTATTCGGTGGCATTGAATGCCCAATGAATCCTGGTCAATTCTTATAACACTTTTGTTGGAAAGTATTTTAAGTATTTTGTTATCTTTATCAACTTTGCCGTCTGCTTTTATAAAGCTGCGGATATCATTGCCAAGGATTAAGGGTGCCGCCATCATAGCCCATAAAGTAAAATGTGATTTATTTTCTTCTATGCTGAGTTTTCCGTTTCCTACTTCAAGCATATCCGGATCGTTGAAAGAACCCGGTCTTGCATACTTATCTAAATGAACATTTATCTCATAAATAGTTAAAATTGAAGTCCAGTTAGGCTGGATGTCCATTGTAGTACGCCAAATATTGCCTGCGGACGCGCCCCATTTCCATGGTTTGTTCTTTCCCCATTCACATATAGAATACAGGATGGGCTTTTCCTCACACTTGCTTTCTTTGGCATATTTCTTGCTTGCAGCAATAAGTTCGCGTCCCATACGTTCATACAAAACGGCAGCACTGTCCTGCTCTGATGCAACAGGATTTTCAATTTTTATTATATTATTTCCTTTATTAAGATTAATGTATATCTGCTGACGTCCTTCACGAAGCCAGTCATTATTTACCGGTACAGTCATTTCATAACGATCACTGCCGTTTACGGTAATAATGCAGAATTTTTCTTTGCTGTTATATTTGCGAGTAACAAGGGTTAATACATATCTTCCGGACTTTTCAACACTAACATCCTTGAATGTTATAGAGCCAAGACCACTGCAAAGACCTTTTACATAGCTTTTGTCATTATCTTCCTGAATAAGCTTTGCCTGTCCTTCGAGTAATGCATTTTTTGCCATATATACATTTTCTTCTTTTATACCATTACCGCCGATAGTAATGCTGTCAATGTAAGGGGCTTCAGTCGGCAATGGAACATTATGACAATAGTCATATTTAAAATATTCAATTCCCCATTTAGCGAACGTTTCCGCATCAATTCTTTCATTGTTAAGAGATGCAGGAAAATCCTGGCATGTAAAAGTTCCGTTTGAAGAATAAATGCCGAGTTTAAGACCCATTTTGTTGACTTTATCAGTGACATAT
>CAKZZL010000022.1 GCA_937884995.1 uncultured Clostridia bacterium | reverse complement strand
TCATGGCCGGTTACGGCATCAAGGCAAAGCGCAAGGCACTTACCGGATCAGCCGACTGCGGTGACCTCGACGTGATCGCGTTCGGCTTGGGCGAGGATTGCATCTTCGAGGTCAAGGCCGGTAAGCAGACAGCCAACCCCAACCGCTCCTTGCTCGGCGAGTGGATGCGTCAGACACGGGAGGAATCCAAGAACGCAGGTTGTCGTGGGTTCCTCCTCGTCATGCGCTACAACCGTTCGACCAAGGATGCTGATGTATGGTGGCAGGGACAGCACCATGAACTGCACCATATGTACTTCGATGATTGGTGCGAAAGGTTCTGCATGTAGGAAGGAGGAAACATCATGGGCTTGAATCCGGGCGAGAACATGGCGACTCAGAAACTACGGGAAAAAATTCTCGACGACAATTTCAACGGCGGCTCCCCGTACTACGGCATGTACCACTGCGGATACTACGGCGTGCCGATCGAGGATTGCATCGCCAAGTGCCAGCGCAACGGCATAGCCATCCGCAAGAAGGATCTCGATTCGTACAACGACGGCGTGTTCAAGCGAGGCATGGGAACCATCGTCCGCAACGGCGAGGCTGTCAACGTGGCCGACGTGCAACCCGGCTTGCCGTTCGAGCAGATGAAGCTCGAAGACTTCCCGAAGTTCCCGGTCAGCTGGGTCGGCACGGAGCGCAGGTTCTTCCCATGCACGCCCGACAACAGGCCCATGCAGAAGTGGGGATGGAGCAAGACGTTCACGCCGGAGCTGTACACGAGAGCCGATGCCAAGGCGCTCAGCCCTTGCGGATGGGTAGGCCAGAACATGCTGTACCAGAGGTTCGTCGTGCTCGACATCGATGGCCGTGGTCACGGTGTTGACGATGACGAGGTCATAGCATTCGGCTCGCAGTTCCGGAACGATACGTTCACGGTGGAGGACCCGGCCAAACCTGGGTCCTTCCATCTCTACTTCGAGACTGACCGCCTGATTCCGGTGAGGCATTTCACATGGGCCAAGCTGGACCTCATGGGCAATGCCGTGAACGCGGCGGTCTACTTCAAGAACAAGGTTGGAAACGGCGTGCCGATGATGAAGTTGAACGAGGAAGTCTGGCACGCCATGATGGAATATCAGACGAAGAGAAAGGAAAGACAACATGTCTCTCAATCCTAGCGGTATGGGTGGAAGCTCCTGGAACATGAGCCGTCCCAACGACGAAGGCTATTCTTTGGAGATCTGGGGAACCGTGGTGTCGTTGCAGGAAGTGCAGGCCCGCATGTACAATCCGAACAGCAACCAGCCCGGTGCGCCTCGCTTCTGGCCCGACGGCCATCCCGTGATGAACATTCGCATGGGACTCGCCACGCCGGACGGCAGCTTGAAGACCGTGACGTTCGGCAAGGCTGGCAAGAAGCAGGTGTCCGGCGAGAAGCCCAGCCTGCATATGCAGCTGTTCAACCTGACGAACCGCAACATGTCGGAGCTCGTCGGCAAGACCCTGCATCTCTGGACTTGGCCCGCCAACCCGACGACAGGTCAGGTGTGGGGCCAGGGCAACCCGCGTCTCTTCGGAGTCGAGGAAGTCGAGGGCACCAAGTACGAGTTGTCCAGCCCGCTGCCCCCGGAGTTCCTGGTGCCCGAGTTGCTGTGCAACGACGGTGCGCAGGGCGGACAGCCCATGGCACCTAGCCCGCAGATGATCCAGCAGCCGCAGGTTCCGCCGATGCAGGGCGGCTATTATGCAACGCCTACCGCGCAGCAATATCAGCAGCAGACTCTAGCATCTTATACTCGTAGAAAGTTCGAGTAAACGGAATTTCATAGCCTACTTTATCCTTGCTGTGGTCGATCCATGCATTTGGGTTGTATGGCAATACTTCACGCTTGAAGTATTCGTCCATATCCTCCATGCCGCGTTCTTCCGATGTACCGAAGATCGCGCGCAGTGTGTTTTTGCCGACGACGCCGTTGTCTTTTAGCGCCTTCAGACAGTACAGGTTGATGAGAGCGGCGCCTTTGTCGTCAGCTACGCCGCGGCCGTACATATATCCGTTGTCGCCGATCGACAGCTCAAAGGGTAATGAATCCCAGTTGTTGCCCTCCGATACGACGTCAAGGTGCGCCAGTACGCCGCAGAGCTTACCGCCTTCTCCCAATTCTGCATGACCTGCCACGTTATTGATGCTCTCAGCCTTCAGCCCGAAGCTGATCGCTTTTTTCATCATCCAGTCCAGCGCCTCTTTGCAGCTTTTTTGGATACCTGAGACCGATTGTATCGCGATCAACTCGGCAAGATCTGTAATAATGTCCTCTTTGTAATCGAGAATTTTTTCACCGAAACTCATGGTTTCCTCCTCATAGATTGGTTTTCTGTTTTATTCTGTATGTTCTACGTTGACCGCGTCTTTTACGCAGTCCCTTGTTGATAACGAGATAGATGACCAGTACAAAAAACGCTCCGCCGGATAGGACACAGCCTTCCTTCAGCATCGGCGTTGTGTAGCGGAATTCGATCTCACTGGTCGTATGACCGGGTACCCTCACCGCCATAAATCCGATATTGACCTTGGTGATGTCGACCGGCTCTGAGTTGACCGTAGCGGTCCAGCCTTTGTCATAGGGTACGCTGAAAAAGAGCAGGTTGTCGTCACCTTTGTTGGTGAATGTCGCCGTAAATCCCTCTTTTGTGTAAGCAAACGAGGAGCAGGAGTTTTCTTTCAGACGCAGAACGTCCTCTTGATATTGAGGTTCGTTATACTCAAAATCAGCGGTAATACTGTCAAATCCCTCGTAGCTCGGGCGATAGGTGTTCTGCGGATTGTTATCATTGTGCGAGATATTCAGATTCAGATACATGCCGTCGGTATATCCGGTGATATCAGCGTACTTCTTCATATCATCCTGTGACAGCGCCATCGCCTTGAGAAGGGCAAGGTGCTTGCCGTCATCCGGAAGATCGATGAGCTCCTCTTCGGTAAAGAATCTGTTATAGGTAAAGCCCATCGGGATATAAAAGAGGTTTTCATAGATCGCATAGCCGTTCTCGGTATCGATATAACGATAGCCCGGCATGAGATCGGTCTCGTGATCTTCGTTGTCATCCTCTTCTTCTATAAAGAAATACTTGACGGACAATAAAGCGCGTAAGCCGTAGTATTCCACATCCGGCCTCGAACCGACGGTACGCGGTACGCCGACTTTGTTATAAAAGTCGATCAGCGATCCCGGCACGATGCTGTGAAACGCCTGGATCGTCGGCACCTGCCAGTACATTCCGATGTTATCGGAAGATTGATAAAAAATGCTGAATTTAAATATCCGAACGCAAGTCTTGAATCGCTTGATTATGATTCACGCCAGATAAAGAAGTCAACGATTATTAACCTTGCTACCATGGGATTTATTTCTAATGCAACCAATCTGTTCATTCTTGGACCAACAGGCGCAGGAAAAACATATCTGTCATGCGCACTCGGCATAGAAGCCTGCAGACAGACCTACAGGGTACTTTACATAAGGATGCCCGATCTTATGCGTAGATTTGAAAGTTACAGAGATGACATCAAGACGTTAACAAGATACAGAAAAAGAATCGGGAACTATCAACTGCTTATCCTGGACGAATGGCTTAATTACAAGATAACGGAATGGGATGCTAAGATTCTTTATGAATTGTTTGAACAAAGAAGCGGAACCAATGCAACCATATTTGTCGGGCAGTATCCTGTGGATGAATGGCATGACAGGCTTGGAGGCGGAACTCAAGCAGACTCCATCATGGACAGAATCGTGTATAATGCTTACGAAATACCGACAAATGAAACAAACTTAAGGAAAATATATGATACAAAGAGGTTAAAGAAACTTGTTGACTCTATAGAAAAGTATTGATGCTGATAAGTTAGTGAAAAAGAGCTCTGTTAGAATCGCTGATGGAGCTCTTTTACTATATCTTGTGGTATAGATGGCTCTCAAGCGTTAAAACCGGAAGTGGCTCTCAAGTGTTAAAGAGGTGGCTCTCAAGCGTTGTAATATTCAACGTCCCGCAGATCGCGTCGGCATAACGAAAAAGAGCAGGCTCATCCGAACCTGCTCCGTACATAGAAAACCGCGTGAAAACAAAAGAAAATCGAGTATCCATAACTCAAGTCCGTTATGAATACTCGATATGGTGCGGATAACAGGACTTGAACCTGCACGAACTTGCATTCATTAGAACCTGAATCTAACGCGTCTGCCAATTCCGCCATATCCGCATAGGTTTTCCAGCTCGTATATGATACCACTAAAAAGGAGAAATTGTCAATCAAAACTATTCATTTTGGCTTTGCTTCCCTGGTATATATTTCTCTGCTTTAACTCCCTATTTATTGAATTAAGTACATTCTTTTTATCTGTACACCAATCCGGCTTAAAAAGAAGCGATTTCGGAGGGTCACCGGTGATTCTGTGGATAACAATATTTGAAGGTATAATTTCAAGACACCTGCATATAATGTCAATATATTCCTCTAATGAAAGCACATGGAATTCTTCTTTAAGATAATCTATGTATAAATCGGTGCCTTTGAGTATGTGAAGAAGCTGAAGCTTTATGCCTTTTGTACCGCAGTCTACTGCAAATTTTACACTTGAAAGCATATCATCTTCACTTTCACCCGGTAGACCTAGAATGACATGAGTTATCGTGTCGATACCGGACGCTTTCAGCCTTTTTACGGCATCTGAATATGTCCTGTTGGGATAAAAGCGTCGTATGTATTCAGCTGTTTGTTCGTTGGATGTCTGAAGACCAAGTTCGACCCACACAGGCTTTACTTTGTTTAACTTTGTAAGAAGATCGACTATATCATCAGGAAGACAGTCAGGTCTTGTTGCAATGGAAATTGCAACAATATCATCCTGATTTATTGCCCTTGTAAAAATATCTTTCAAATAATCATAGGGTGCATATGTGTTAGTATATGTTTGAAAATATGCTATATATTTTTTAGCATTGGTCTTTGCTGAAATGCGGCTCTTTGCAGCTTCAATCTGCTCTTCGATGTTTTGTCCGTGCTGTGCAAAATGAGATGAGCCGTTGTGACAGAAAATGCAACCTCTGTTGTCCAGATTCCCGTCACGATTGGGGCAAGTGAGACCTAAGTCCAGCGATAATTTGTAAACTTTTTCGCCGAATCTGTCCTGAAGATATTCGTTTAATGAATAGTATATTCCTTCCATAGTTATAACCTTTTGGCAGCGTCTTTATCCAGAAAGACATGAACGTTTGGATGCAGCTGCAAGACACTTGAAGGACAAAGAGGTGAAATGTCACCATTTATCATTTCATATATTGCATCGGCTTTTTTATCGCCTGTTGCTATCATGAAAATTTCTTTGGCTCTCATAATGGAAACGGTTCCCATGGTAAGAGCATAATGTGGCATGGGATTTTTAGTGAAATAAACGGAATTTGCTTCGATGGTGCTTTCGGACAACTTTATTTTGAAACAATTCTTGGTGAATTTTGTGGCCGGCTCATTAAAGCCTATATGTCCATTTCTCCCAAGGCCAAGAAGCTGTATATCTATTCCTTTATCAAGTATGAGATTGTCATATCTTTTGCATTCTGCATCAAAGTCTTTTGCATTACCATTTAAGAAGTTTATGTTTTCTTCTTTTATGTCTATTTGGGTAAACAGATTTTCCTGCATAAAAGAATAATAGCTGTTTTCGTCTTCCCTCGGTAAATTGCAATATTCATC
This sequence comes from uncultured Clostridia bacterium, assembly GCA_937884995.1. Taxonomy (GTDB): domain Bacteria; phylum Bacillota; class Clostridia; order Oscillospirales; family Acutalibacteraceae; genus Fimenecus. The sequence goes on along the minus strand of CAKZZL010000022.1, from coordinate 91,061 downwards.
AAGATTAAAAGTAGTAATCTTATTAAAAGAAACAAGACCTTTTCTATAGTAATCAATCATTGATTTATATACAGGAACAGGGGAGGCACCTGTAGCAAAACCAAATGATAAGTCGGGCTTGCTTTTTATACGGCTGACAAGAATCTCAGCCAAAACTTCTCCCAGTTGATCTTTATCCTTAAAAATTCTTACTTCCATTTTTTCACCTTAAATATATCAATATCTTCCCATACATTATATATAAAAGGGAATAGGATTTCAATGAGAAAAATAACTCAAAATACTTGTTAAAAAAACGAGAAAATGATAATATATGCATATACTGGGAATGTATTTGTATTATTTCTGAAAAGTGGGTGAATTTCTTGAAAAGAATAGTTGCAGTTCTTCTCTGCCTGGCGATATCATTTGCTTTTATCGGTGCTGCAATCCCTCCGGTCGGAACTGCGGGACAGCTTACAATAAGCAAGGATAATATTTCGTATGACATAAGCGATACACTTTATGGTATGGCTTTGGAAGATGTTAATTTCGGGATAGACGGCGGACTGGTTGCAAATCTTGTAAATAACAACTCATTTGAATATAATGCAAAGCCCTTGAATGCATGGAATATAGATGCAAAAGGTTATTTCGTTGAAAAAGAAACAGGACTTAATGAAAATAACAAATCATATCTCGGATTAGTTGTTGAAGGCAGTGCGACAATTGAAAACCTTGGCTATACGGAGATATATAACTATAAGACATACAATGTGAACACAAAAAAAATTAAAAGCCCCGATATGGGATTTAAGGAAGGGGAGGAATACGAGTTTTCCGCCTACTTCAAGAATATGGATTTTGAAGGCGAGATTGTTGTAAGCCTTAATGCTGAAGGCAACGAAAAGACATATAGCTTTAATATAGATGATTGTGATGACTGGAAGAAAGTTGTTCTGAGAGCAGAATCTGATGTCACTGCAGACGGTTCTCTTTTGATTACAGCAAATGGTAACGGCAGATTCTTTATGGACTATGTGACACTTGTTCCGACATCATCACACGGCTTTAATGCAAAAAAATGGAAATATACATCACTGCGTTCCGACCTATATAAGGCCATAGAAGATTACTCACCGGCATTCATAAGATTTCCGGGCGGTATGATGGCAGGGGGCAGAACACTTTCAAGTTTGTATAGCTGGAAAAACACCATAGGATCTCCGGAGAGCAGAAAGCAAACACAAAACATCTATGCTCAGAATAACAAAAGCAGGTATTATATAAATACCAATATGATGGGCTTTTATGAATATTTCCTGCTGTGTGAGGAAGTAAATGCTATCCCGATAGCTGTAATGCATGCCGGAATAACAAACCAGTCTCTTAACGGATATGACGAAAAATATAAAAAGTATGAAAACGGTTCGCTTACGGAAGAAGAGTGGAATGAATATCTTGATGAAATAGCACTGGAGCCCGGCAGTGAAGCTTTTGACATATATATAGATGATATTCTGGATTTAATAGAATATGCCAATGGTGATACAAATACAAAATGGGGACTTGTACGTTCCAAAAACGGCCACAAGGATCCGTTTAACCTAAAATATATTGTAATCGGATATGAGAACTACGGACCTGTATATTGGAGAAATTTTGATGCAATATATAAAGCAGTTAAAGAAAAATATCCTGAAATAATACTTATGTCTTCATCACCAAGCAGTTATGAAGGTGAAGAATATGATGCAGCAGTAAGCAAAACTGCGGAATATAAGGATGTAATCCTCGATGAGCATTATTTCACAGAGGACAGTGCCCTTTATTCAATGATAAAAAGATATGATAAGTATGAACGCACAAGCGCCGGTATTTCAGTTGGCTCATACTCAGCAAAATCTGACGGCTTTGGCAGTATTGAAACAAAATCCAATATATGGTCAACATTAGAAGAAGCAGCATTCTTAACAGGTATTGAAAAGAATGCCGATGTTGTAAAGATGATCGCATATGCTCCTACCTTCGCCAAAGTCAATGCTCAAAGCAAGTCAGTCAACATGATCTGGTTTAATTCACAGGAGATTTGTTTCAGCCCGGATTACTTTTTGCACATGATGTATTCAAACAATACAGGCAGCAAATATATATCGACAGACCTGGGACTTGAAGACAAAGATATATATGAATCTGTAAGTGTTGATGAAAAAGAGCAGGTAATATATGTCAAAATCTCGAATTCCGAAACACGCAATACCCCTATAAATATATCTCTTGAGGGATTTGAAAATGTGAATACGGCATATGTCCAATATATGTCTGAAAACTTTAAGTATGCCCGCAATGAGGTAGGGGAAGCCATCCATGTGGCTCCTGTGGAAAATGAGCTTGAAATTTCAAAAAATAACTTAACTTTTACAGTTGAAGGACTCTCTGTAAATGTGATAAGAATACCTTATGGAGAGAATGACGGCTCTGAGTTAAGTCAACTACCGGACATAGGTATCATTTCACCATATGTACCTGTATATATGGAAAATGCCGTTCCGATTTCCGTTGCGGCACTGGCAGTTGTTACTGCCATTACAATACTTATTGTAAGGATTAGGCATCATAAGAAAATTGAGGAAGAAAAAAGCGAATAAGCTATAAAATGAGGGCACGAAAAATCGTGCCCTTTTAAGTTGGGTTTATTAAAGCTGCGATAAGTCATATGGTGTTCGCTGGTAAACAAAATAGTTAAGCCAGTTTTGCATCAGAAGACTTCCTTCTCCCCGCCATGTGATCGGCGGGGTTTTTAATGGATCATCATCCGGGAAATAGTTATATGGTATATTTATATCCATTCCCCTGTTTTTGTCCCTGAAATATTCTCTGGCAAGTGTATCATGGTCATATTCGGAATGTCCCATACAGAAGAAATTCCTGCAGTCCATATCCGCAACAATGCAGACTCCTGCCATATCGGAGTAGGCAAGTATCTGAAGATCCTTGACTAAAGCTATATCTTCTTTGCGAACTTCGGTATGTCTTGAATGCGGCATATTGAATACATCCGAAAAGCCTCTGAGCAATGGATGATAGATATCAAGTATTTTGCATTTGAATATACCGAACATCTTATCATCAAGTTGATACTTGGGTATCTTGTAATGATGATATAAGGAAGCCTGAGCACCCCAGCATATATTGTATGTTGAGTATACATGTGTTTTTGCCCAGTCGAAAATCTGACAAAGTTCATCCCAATAATCAACGTCCTCAAAGGGGAGCATTTCAACAGGAGCACCTGTCACAATCATTCCGTCAAATTTCTCATCTTTGATATCATCAAATGTTTTATAAAACTTCAAAAGATATTCTTTTGATGTGTTCTTTACTTCATGGGTTGCAACCTGTAAGAGCTCAACGTCTACCTGTAAAGGTGAATTACTTAACAGACGAAGCATCTGAGTTTCAGTCTCGACTTTGGTAGGCATTAGGTTTAAAAGGAGAATTTTCAGAGCACGTATGTCCTGCATAGTGGCTCTCGATTCATTCATAACAAATATATTTTCAAGTTCCAGATTGTGCTTTGCGGGTAACAAATTATCGATTTTAATCGGCATGAGAGTCACTTCCTTTCATTAGCGTTGATAAAAAGTATATCACACAAATAAGATAAGTGCAAATATTACAGTATATCTGCAAGTATGCTATTTGATATCAGGAAACCATTGCGTGTCATAGCAAGTTTTCCGTCCTCGTAAGACATAAATCCTTTATCTATATATTTCTCAGCTGCCTTGATAAGACTTTCGGGAATTTTGTGCCCGAAACGGGCAAAAGTCTGTTCATCGCTTATGCCTTCACATAATCTGAGACCAAGCATGGCATATTCGGTGAATGAACCGCCTTCACCGTCAAACACGGGACTTAATCCGTCATTTACAAAGGAATCAAAATCCTTCTCGTAATAGAAACGTCTGCCGTCAATATATGAATGGGCACTAGGACCGATGCCTAAGTATTCAAGGCAATTCCAGTATTTTAGATTGTGCCTTGATTTAAATCCTTCTTTTGCAAAGTTTGAAATCTCATATTGCTTTAGAAAATGCGAATCTAAGAATTCGCATGCCAGCAGATAATAATCTGCAACTTCGTCATCAGAAGGTAAATTCAGCTTATCAATATTCTGGGCAAAGTAAGTATTCTCTTCTATCTTCAGAATATATGCGCTTATATGCTGAATATCCATAGATACACAGAAATTTAAACTTTCCATCAAACTTTCTTCGGTTTGGTTCGGTATTCCGAGCATGATATCCAGAGATATATTGTCGAAACCGGCATGTCGTGCGCTTTCTATTGCAGAGGCTATACCGGCTCTTGATGAACGTCTGCCGAGAAGTCTACGTTCATTATCATTTGCCGACTGCATACCCATTGATATTCGGTTGACTCCTGCCATATGTATTTCTCTCAAATAATCATAAGACAGATCATAAGGGTTACACTCAATTGTAATTTCAGCAACATCAGTCAAAAACTTTTCTTTTACCGCAGATACAATTCTTGATATATCGCCGGCCGGAAGTTGCGAAGGAGTTCCCCCACCAAGAAATAAGCTGTCAGCTTTCCTTTTGTAACTTTCGGACTCTTCTTTGATTTTTGAGAGAATTGCAGACAGATAAGTTTTTTTTGAACTCTCATCGGTTGCAAAAGAATAAAAGTCACAATAGGGACAACGGGATCTGCAAAAGGGAACATGTATGTATATGCCAATATTATCAGTCATCATCGTCAAGTTTTAAGATAGCCATGAATGCCTCCTGCGGAACCTCAACAGTACCAAACTGACGCATTCTCTTCTTTCCTTCCTTCTGTTTTTCAAGAAGTTTCTTCTTACGTGTAATGTCACCGCCATAGCATTTTGCAAGAACATCTTTGCGCATGGCTTTAACGGTCTCTCTTGCGATAATCTTGCCGCCGATAGCTATTTGAACAGGAATTTCAAACATCTGACGCGGTATATTTTCTTTGAGCTTTTCTGCAATCTTTCTTGCTCTGCCGTATGCTTTGTCCGAATGTATGATAAAGGACAATGCATCTATAGTATCACCGTTGAGCAGGACATCAAGTTTAACAAGATTTGATTTCTGATAGCTGTCAAGTTCATAGTCGAAAGAGGCATAACCTCTGGTTCTGGACTTAAGTGCATCAAAGAAGTCATATATTATCTCATTAAGCGGCAGCTTATAATGAAGATCAACCCTGTCTGCGTCAAGATACGTCATCCCTATATATTCACCGCGTCTATCCTGACAAAGACTCATGATTGCGCCTACATATTCCGGCGGGGAATAAATATGCGCATTTACCATTGGTTCTTCTGAGTAGTCTATGGTAGCCGGATCCGGATAATGACTCGGATTATCGATTTCCAGCATCTGACCATTTGTTAAATATATCTTGTATATAACGCTGGGAACAGTTGTAACAAGGTCAAGATCATACTCACGCTCAAGTCTTTCCTGTATTATTTCAAGATGCAAGAGACCGAGAAATCCGCATCTGAATCCAAAGCCAAGGGCTGTGGATGTCTCAGGCTCAAATGAGAGTGCTGCATCATTCAGTTGTAATTTTTCAAGTGCTTCCCTGAGGGCTTCGTAGTCTGCACCGTCAGCAGGATAGATGCCGCAAAATACCATCGGATTTACTTTTTTGTATCCCGGAAGGGCCTGCGGTGCGGGAGAGTCTGCAAGTGTGATTGTATCTCCGACACGTGCATCTCCTACAGTCTTAATTGAAGCCGTTATATATCCGACTTCACCGGAACTGAGTTCCTTTGCAGCTTCCATAGCCATAGGTCTCATATATCCGACCTCAACAACATTGAACTGGGCACCTGTTGCCATCATCTTCATCGTGTCGCCGGCCTTGATTTTGCCATCCATAATACGGACATATACAATAACACCTTTATAACTGTCATAAACCGAATCAAATATCAAAGCTCTTAATGGTTTATCGTCATTGTCGTCAGGAGGCGGAACCAATTCTACGATGCTTTCGAGAACCTGTTCAACATTTTCTCCTGTTTTGGCGGATACTCTGGGTGCTTCATCACAAGGCAGACCGATTACATCTTCAACTTCCTTGACAACCCTGTCCGGATCTGCAGCCGGAAGGTCAATCTTATTGATAACGGGAACCAGTTCCAAATCATGGTCAAGAGCAAGATAAGTATTGGCAAGAGTCTGTGCTTCAACGCCCTGGGATGCATCAACTATAAGGACGGCACCTTCGCATGCTGCCAGAGATCTTGACACTTCGTAGTTAAAGTCAACATGACCGGGAGTATCTATGAGATTGAGCTCATAGATATTTCCGTCTTTTGCTTTATAGTCAAGTTTAACTGCATGCGCCTTTATGGTAATTCCGCGTTCACGTTCAAGTTCCATGTCATCAAGAAGCTGCTCTTGCATGTCTCTTTTGGCAACTGTTTCTGTAAGTTCCAAAAGTCTGTCTGCAAGAGTTGACTTCCCATGGTCAATATGAGCGATAATGGAAAAGTTTCTGATGTTTTCTTTCTTTCCGGACATATATTACCTCTTTTTATCCTCTTCGGAAATTTCAAAATCTTCTGTGATCAGATTAAAAAGTTCTTTCATTCTTTCTTTTTCGTTTTTTAAATACAGATAGCCAAATAAAGCTTCGAGACCTGTAGCGTAGTGATAGTCTTTTTCACTTTGATTTTTTGGTGTATGGCTGCTGTGAGCATTTCTGCCGCGCCTTAAAATATCTGCTTCATCTTCAGTTAAAGCAGATGCTATCTTTTTTGCAGCTTTTGACTGAGAGGCTGCGTTGACAAGCTTTATCGAGAGCTGATGAAGCTTTGAAGCATGGGGATGGACCTTCTCAAGCAAGAAATCCCTTACCATAAGAGAGTATACCGCATCACCCAAAAAAGCCAAGGAAAGTGCGTTGTAACTGTTTGTATTATCCATAATTCAACCTTTACTTCTAAGGGATATATTCAAATTCAAAATCATAGATGGATACAATATCTCCTTCGTTTATACCCCGTTTTTTAAGTTCGTCAATTATACCTGAACTTACGAGTACACGCTGAAAATATTGAAGCGATTCATAATCATCCAAATCTGTCTGACATAGAATCCTGTAAAGCCAGTCTGCTTCGATTATATATACGTTATCCTGAACACTGACAGTAAATCCGTCTTTTGACCTGGACTCAATCAAACTCATAGGTATGGGTTCAGATTCATATCTTTTAATAGGGGGAAGGGTGTCAAGCATCTTTGCAACCGCATTAATGAGCTCAGTTGTTCCGTGCTTTATAGGGGCACATATCTCAAAATACTGCAAGCCCTTGTCTTCAATGTATTTCTTAAAACTTGCAAGTTGCTCATCTGTTGCGAGATCTATTTTGTTCCCGGCAACTATCTGGGGACATTTAGCAAGTTCCGGATTAAACTTTTCGAGTTCGCTGTTAATGGCTTCAAAGTCCTCGATGGGATCTCTTCCTTCACTTCCGGCAACATCCACTATATGCACGAGCATACGGCATCTTTCGACATGCCTTAAAAACTCATGACCCAGTCCTATTCCGTCTGCGGCGCCTTCAATAAGGCCGGGGATATCTGCCATAACGAAACTCTTCTCAGGTCCCATCCTGACAACGCCCAAAACAGGTATTATGGTGGTGAAATGATAATCACCGACAATCGGTTTTGCTTCGCTTACAACAGATATGAGAGAGGACTTGCCTACATTCGGGAATCCCAAAAGGCCTACATCTGCCAGAAGCTTAAGTTCAAGATTAACTTCCCACTCTTCACCTGGGGCACCAGCCTTTGCAAATCTCGGTGTCTGTCTTGTGGAAGAGGCAAAGTGTGTATTGCCCCATCCGCCTTTACCTCCTTTTGCAGCGATAAATTCTTCATCTGTGGAGAGGTCTGCCATTACAACACCGCTTTCAGCTTCACGAATAATCGTGCCGCGCGGGACCCGGATGACCAAGTCTTTGCCTTTCTTACCTGTCCTGCGTGCTCCCGAGCCATCGGAACCATTTTCAGCTTTGTATTTTCTTTTGTATCTGAAGTCGGAAAGGGTAGCAAGGTTATCATCAACTTTGAAGACAATATTACCGCCTTTGCCACCGTCACCGCCGTCAGGACCGCCTGATGCAACATACTTTTCACGATGAAAAGCTACAGCGCCGTTCCCACCGTCTCCGGCTTTTATTTTAATTTTAGCTTGATCTACAAACATATGGCATATACCTCATATTTATTGAAAAAGTCACAATAATATATTTTACTATATTTTTTTAGTTTTATAAACAATTTTTTGAAAACTGAGTAAAAAAGTCATTTCTTTCGTCAGAATTGTGTTTACTATTTCATTTAAGCCTTCCGTAAAAAGCAAAATGCGCATATTGAGTCCAAAAAATAGGACACAAAAACATAAAAATTGCGAACATTTGTGTTGACAAAGTGAAAAAATACGATATAATAAGAGTTGTAAAGAACATTTGTTCAAAGTTTATCATAATATATATACTTTTGAGGAGGAAAAAATCATGTCAACATTATTTTCAATCAGAACATTAATCGAATTTGCTTCTTTGATTCTTTTTATTTTTGCTTTAATAAATGAGGATAAGTTTATCGATTTTGAGATGGAGCTTCGCAGAATTATTCTCGGAAATATACGTCATGCAATGCGTACACATAAGCAAAAAAAGCTTGTGAAGGAGAATAAGCACCTTCACCTTCAGGTTCAAAATGACAAGATAGCAATCAACGACAGATATGAAGAATTCGTTGCCTGAAATTCATCATCAAAAAAAATAGAGGAGCAGGTTCAATGAATGGTTGCGATAAGGAAGGTTTTAGGAATAGCGATACAGTTTAGCGGCTGTACCGCTATTCTTTTAATTATTCCGTTTGTTTTTAAGGGTGTATTTTTTCTAAATCCTCATCATCGGCAATATTGGTAATTCCAATGGCTTTGTAGTAAATATCTAACCTGTGTTGTCTGTTGCATTGTTGATGATGTTGCTTGCGGTGCTTCACAACTTTTGCTGTTCTCAGTTTTAGCGCAGCCTGTGAACACACAAAGCAGTAAAACAAATAACAACAATGTGCAAATTAGTGTTTTGGATTTCTTCATAGATGATCGCTCCTTTTTTATTATTCACCTACTAACCGTCCGAACTGTTTAATTTGGTCGGATTTTTGCAATTATTTACAAAATGTTCAAAAAATAAAGCCCACGGATTATTCCGTGGACAATAAAAGATATATTCAGATTTTGTGTTCGTTTATCCATTTCAGGATATCCTCGTTATTCGCGGAGCCATCCGCAACCGCCATTCCGAGCTTGTAAACCTCGTCGTTTGTCGCGTCAAGCTTTATTCCGTTAAGCTCAAGGAAGGATATCATAATATACATACCGATTCGCTTGTTGCCATCAACAAAGGCGTGGTTTGAAATCAGTGAATAGCCGAGCTTTGCCGCCTTTTCCTCTTTGGTGGGATAGAGTTCAACTCCGTCAAAGGTGGAATAGATTGTTTCAATCGCCGATTCCAGTAACGTTTCATCACGAACGCCGACATCACCGCCGGTTGCTTCTGCCATTACCTGATGCAAAAGCAGAATTTTCTTTTTGCTGAATTTAATCATTTTGCCAGCTCCTTAAATGCAGGAAGATATTTTTTAAGAATTCTTTTTGTAACTATGTCAATTCTTTCCTCCTCAGTTAAATCAAGGATAAAATCCCCATTTTCCATATCTACAACAAGATACTTAGGCTTGTTGTTTTTCAACACGACAACCTCGCCGTTTTTATCAACGCTACGGGCAACGGCAGAGAAGTTCTGATTTGCCTGCGTCATAGAAAACATATTATTAGTATCAATTAACATTTTATCATCTCCATAATAAAAGTAGGATAAATATATCCTACTTTTATTATAACCATATTATTCAATTTGTCAACTATAATCTAAATTCTTTGTAATCATTAAGGCGGAGGAGTGTCGGCTCGTTGCCGTAGGCGACACCGCAGTCAAGGATATAGTCCTTATTAGCTGCGGTAACGGCTTCGTACAGTGGACAGTCGCGCAGATAGTCAAGAATATCCTGCTGCGTTTCTCTAGACAGGGTGCGGAGTGTTTTCAGCGTTACGTCGCCGCCGTTTAGCATATATTCAAGTCTTTTCGTTTCATCAGTAATACGTTTTTTCGTTGCATTTTCCTCCAATATTAATGTTTTTTAATTATTGTTGTAAAATGCCATAACGATTGTTTCTACTTACTTTCAAAACCTTCGTTATGACACCTTCTCTAATAAACCGGCTCCCCTTAAATATGTCTATTCAGCAGTATATTCTCTGACTCTCAAAGGAATATTCATCGATTCAGCAAGATCCCTGGATAAGTCAATATCTTCTTTTGAAATGACATCAACAACAGTGAACTTGGTTTTTACTCCTTCATCTCTGCACTGGGCTGCAAATTTTAAGACTGCATCAAATGATTTTTCTCCGAATGAAGGCTGAGTGATATATAAATACTTTTGGGCATCCGGCGCATTAAGACTTATTGATACCTCATCAATATTTTTGCATATATCTTTCGCAGTTTCTTTTTTGTTAATCAAATCTGAAAGGCCGTTTGTGTTTAAGCGTAGATAAAATCCGTTTTCCTTCAGATATGAACAGGTGTTAAGAAGAACACTTAAACTGCATGTCGGTTCGCCATATCCGCATATAATGATATTTTTGCCGTAGTTTCCGAAGTCAAATGACTCGATTGCTTCCCTTACTTGCTCAAATGTAGGAGCATGCTCTTCAAACCACAAAGTCTTTGCTTCACCTACTGCATCTCCGTTGTTTCGTATGCAGAATCTGCACTTGCAAGGACATGCGTTCGTTATATTCAAATATACTTTTCCGCCATATGTATATACTATGTCTGCTTTCATAATTATATAATCACCTTTCAAGATGCTTTTTTATTTCAATTTTATCAAGAGCTTTTGCCAAGATGCAAAAGAATGCAATAGTTACCAGAGCTTGTAGGAGATTTGCAGGCAGGGAATCTATTGCCGCAATATATATAAGGTTAGTAAGTGACTTGCTTTCAGTGCCGTATTCTCCCAAAGAGAAATATATTATTATGAGAGTTGCGAGATAATATCCCGTGATTGATATAAGGCCTGAGAGTAAGGATTTTAATATATTATTCAAATTGAATATATTGCTTCCTTTATTGCTGAATATGCTTGCAATCGAGAATTTTATAATTGCCGTAAACGGAGCCCAGTATGCATAACCTGTAAGTAAATCTGCAAGACTTCCGCCTATAAGGCCGGCAATAGGACCGAGCGGGAATGGCAGGATGCAAGATGATATTAATATTATGGCATCACCTGCATGTATATATTGTCCCATTGAGGCAGGAATCTTTAAGTATGCTGTGAAAAGAAATGTCAAAGCCGAAAAGAGGGAACAAAGAACAATCTTTTTTATCTTTTTATTCATAACATTTTAAAGTCTTTTCAGAAATTTTTGGAAATCTATGCCGTCATTTCTGTCATATTCGTGTTTTAAGGTTTCAGTTAATGACATTGATATGAAATCAGTTGCTTTCTTTACTGCATCATATGGGTCAAAACCTGAAAGAAGTGAAGAGACGACAATTGAGGCAAATATATCTCCGGTTCCTGAAAAACTTTCTCCAATCCTTTCATTTGATATTTCTTCAAATTTTCCTTCAGAGTAAATAGTTGAAGATATCATATTATCATTTATGATCCCTGTGGTTATAACCAGACGTAGCTTATCAGATATAAGGGAAGAAGACATATCCTTTATTTCCTCAAGGATTCTTTCCTTTCTCATCTGTGATATGCTTGAGTAGTCTCTGCCTGTGAGTATGCACAGCTCGGTAAGATTCGGGCATATGACGTTGGATTTTTTTACCAAGGTTTTTATCCCTTCACATATAGCTGTATTATGGGAATCATAAAGTTTTCCGTCATCACCCATAACAGGGTCAACAAGCAGGATGGTCGTTTCATCTGAAAATGATTCTATAAAAGATGATATATAATCAACTTGTTTCTCGTTGGCAATATATCCTGAATAGATAGCATCAAATACAGGACATATCTTCTTCCATTGCTCATTAAAGAAAGACATTTTATCTGTGTAATCATCGCAATAGTAACTTTCATATCCTGTCTGATTTGATAAAACTGCAGTCGGAAGGGGACATGCTTCATGGCCCATAACGGATATTATGGGTAAAGCAGCGCTTAAAGAACAGCGCCCGAATCCTGATAGATCATTGATTACTGCAATTCTTTTCATCTTTTAATCCTCTGGAACTTGCAAACTTTCTTATTTGAATATATAATAAACAAAAAGTGTCTTTGTTAAAATATACAAAAATATAAATTTTTAAGGGGACAATTATGACTCAACGCTTATATATGCAAATCTATGATTATTACAAGAATCTAATAGAGTCATCTAAGATGGAAGCGGGAAGCAGGCTTCCGTCAATAAGGCAGCTTGCCGCAGAAAGGAATGTAAGCAGGACAACGGTGGAAACTGCATATATGTGCCTTTGTGATGACGGATATATCATACCCAAAAGTCAAAGCGGATATTTTGTTTCCAAAAGAAAAGTCCAGAGCGGTAAACTGAGTCAGGAGGATTCAGAAAGCGTAAAAAAGGAATATATGTATGATTTTACTTCTTCCGGTGTTGACCCTGACAGTTTCGATTTAAGTCTCTGGAGAAGATATTTAAAAAGTGCATTGCGTCAGACAGATAGAATGCTTCATTACGGCAAGGCGCAGGGCGAAGAAGATTTAAGAGAAGAAATAGCAAAATTTGCAAGCCAAAACAGAAACTGTATATGTGATAAATCAAATATCGTTATAGGTGCAGGAGTGCAGACTCTTTTACAAATCCTTTGTCCTTTGCTTCCCGGCGAAAGAACGGTATCATTTGATGATTTGAGTTACGTCCAGGGGACATCGGTATTCAAAAATTACGGATTTGATATAAAAGAAAAAAGAGAAGATGCCGGTTATATCTATGTGTCTCCTTCATACTCAAGCCACTGGGGAGATACAATGCAGATAAATGAAAGATTTGCATTGACGGAGTATGCAAGAGAAAATAATAAATATATCATTGAGGACGATTACGGCAGTGAGTTCAGATATTTAAACAAGCCCACACCTTCTTTGCAGGGCCTTGCAGGAGGTGAGAATGTCATATATATAGGAACATTCTCAAAACTTTTGCTGCCTTCCATCCGTATAAGTTATATGATATTGCCGGATAGACTGAGCCTTGTTTATACGAAGCAAAGCTATATGTACAATCAAACAGTATCAAGGGCAGATCAGATAGCTCTTTGCAGTTTTATACGTGACGGGCATTTGTCGTCGCAGATAAAAAAATCAAGAAAACTCTATCAGCAAAAATCTCAAGCCTTTACGGATATATTAAAAAAGGAGATCGGTAAAGACTTAAAAATAATAAAAACGGATTCCCCTTTATTTGTCTGCTGTGATTTTCCTTCAGAGAAATCATCAAATGAGCTTTTATCAATCTGCAGAGACAGGGGACTTAACTATATAGATATAGATAAAAAGGGGAATAAAATAAAAATAGCCTTTTCAATATCTTCCATTCCGATAGCTAAAATGGATGAGGCAGCAAAGATATTGAAAGAAGCAATAAAATCATAGACTTGGATATATCAAAATCACCTGATTTTACAATTTATAAATTTTTTGCTAAAATATATCCACGATTTTTTGTGAGGAAAGACTATGAAAAAGATTATTTCGCTTTTATTGATTTTTACGATTCTTTTTTCTCTTGTTTCATGCAGTAAGAAAAATGAACCGGAAACAATATCTCAGGACATTGAAGAAATATCAACTGAAGTAGTAAACGAGAGTGTTAAAGTCACAATACCTGAGGGATATACACTTGTTCGTATTTCATGGCTTTTAGAAGAAAAAGAACTTTGCAGTTCTGAAGAGTTCATAGAGGCTGCCCAAAATTATGAGGATTGGCTTGATATTGAAAATTATCCATTCTTAAAAGACATGCAAAACACATCAAATGTATGTTTCTTCCTTGAAGGTTATCTTTTCCCTCTTACTTACTCTATACCGAAAGATTCAACTCCCGAGGATATCATAAAAATATTCCTTGACGGAACAAAGAGCCAGCTTACGGATGATATTTTATCCAAGGTGGAAGGTACGGGATATAACCTGCATCAGATACTCACTCTGGCCTCCATCATAGAAAAAGAGGCAGTGCTTGATGATCAAAGACTTAATGTGGCTTCTGTTTTATACAACAGACTGAGTGTCGGTATGAGAATACAATGTGATGTCACGAAAAACTATTGTAACGGAGTAATAAAACTCATTTACCCCGACCAACTTAACTATTATCAAAACTATTATGATGCATATGTATGTAATGGTATTATTGCGGGCCCCATATGCAATCCCGGCATGCCATCAATAAATGCCGCCTTAAATCCGAACGACACAGACTATTTGTATTTTGTAATCGGAACGGTAGAGCCTTATGAGTCTCATTTCAGCAATACTTATGAGGAACATATATCATGGTGGAATGAGAATAAAGCCAGGCTGACAGGCCAGGAATAAATAATTGACAAAAAATTAACAATATGCTAAAATATTTTATGTTCTAAAGGAAAGAATTTTCTGACCGGAAGCACGTTAAACGCACAAAATATCATTGACCGTGTTTCCGCACGGTCATATTTTTTTGAAAGAAGGGAAAACTATGGAAACAAAGGTTGCAATTATAGGAATCATTGTTGAAAAAAGAGAAAGCGCAACTCAACTTAACGCAATTTTGTCAGAATATGCAGAATCTATTATAGGCAGGATGGGCATTCCATATGAGAAAAAGAAAGTCAACTGTATTACAATCGTGATAGATGCAAGCAGTGATGAGATTAATGCGCTTTGCGGAAGGCTCGGCAGAATAGACGGTATTTCCTCAAAGGCAGTATTCAGTAATGTATAAAACCTTAATTGATAAGTTATCAAAAGAGTCTTTCTTAACTAAGGAAGAATATCTGAGCCTCATAGAGCACAGAGATGAAGTCCGGGAATATGCAGCGCAAAAGGCCAGAGAAAAGTGCGATCAGGTATATGGTAAGAAGATCTATATACGCGGCCTTATAGAGTTCACAAATTATTGTAAAAACAATTGTTATTATTGCGGTATAAGAGCAGAGAACAATAAATGTGAACGATACAGACTGACAAAAGAGCAAATTCTTGAATGCGCGTACATAGGCTATGATTTGGGCTTCCGCACTTTCGTCCTTCAAGGCGGAGAAGACCCGTATTTCACAGATGAGATATTGTCTGACATAATAAAAAAGATAAAGACAAAACATCCTGACTGCGCTGTAACTCTTTCCATAGGTGAAAGAAGTTTTGAAAGCTATCTTAATTTAAGAAAAGCCGGAGCGGATAGATATCTTTTAAGACATGAGACAGCAAACAAGGACCATTATGAAATTTTGCACCCTGCCAATATGAGCTTTGATAATCGCCAGGCATGCATTGAAAAGCTGAAAAGGCTTGGCTACCAGGTCGGTGTGGGCTTTATGGTCGGATCCCCGGGTCAGACCTATGAAGACTTGGCAAATGAGCTTATCTACCTGAAAAAGACAGAACCGCAAATGGTGGGCATAGGTCCTTTTATTCCGCATAAAGATACACCTTTTGCAGAAAAAACAGCGGGTAGTGCGGAACTTACGACATTTTTGCTTTCACTTATCCGACTGACATTGCAGGATGTATTGCTTCCTGCAACAACAGCCCTGGGAACAGTGGATTATTTAGGACGTGAAAAGGGCATAATGGCAGGTGCAAATGTGCTTATGCCTAATTTATCACCAAGTTCCGTCAGAGGAAAATACCTTTTATATGATAACAAAATATGTACAGGCGATGAGGCAGCTCAATGCGTCGAATGCCTGAAAAGAAGAATATTAAAAACCGGATATGAGATAGTAACAGACAGAGGAGACTATATCCAAGGGAGCGATAAAAATGAAATATGACATGAAATCAATGAAGGCAGAAGAATTTATTAATGATGAGGAAATTCTCGCTACAGTCGCATATGCGCAGGAACACAAGGATGATATTGAACTCATAGACAATATCATTGAGAAAGCAAAACTCAGGAAGGGACTTTCCCACAGGGAAGCCAGCGTACTTCTTGCATGTGATAATGAAGAAAAGATAAAGGAGATATATGATCTTGCAGAACAGATAAAGAAAGATTTCTATGGAAACAGGATTGTACTTTTTGCCCCTTTATATCTTTCAAACTACTGCGTCAACGGATGCTTATATTGTCCTTATCATATGAAGAATAAGCATATTCCGAGGAAAAAGCTTAGTCAGGAAGAAGTTGCAAAAGAAGTTATAGCTCTTCAGGATATGGGACACAAACGTTTAGCTATTGAAGCAGGGGAGGATCCCGTAAATAACCCGATAGAATATATACTTGAATGTATAAATACAATTTATTCAATAAAACATAAAAACGGCGCTATCCGCAGGGTTAATGTAAATATAGCTGCAACTACAGTTGAAAATTACAGAAAACTCAGAGATGCGGGAATCGGCACCTATATTCTTTTCCAGGAAACTTATCATAAGAAAAACTACGAAATACTACATCCGACAGGACCAAAGCATGATTATGATTATCACACAGAAGCCATGGACCGCGCTATGGAAGGCGGAATCGATGATGTAGGTATAGGAGTATTATTCGGACTTGATAATTATCAATACGAGTTTGCAGGCCTTCTGATGCATGCTGAACACCTTGAGGCAGTGCATGGAGTTGGTCCTCACACAATAAGCGTTCCGAGAGTAAAAAAAGCAGACGATATCGACCCCAATGAGTTTGACAACTCTCTTTCAGATGAGATGTTCTGCAAGATAGCAGCATGCATACGCATTGCCGTTCCATATACAGGAATGATAATCTCAACAAGAGAAACACCGCAGGTCAGAGAGAAAATCATAAGACTCGGTGTAAGCCAGATAAGCGGTGGTTCAAGAACATCCGTAGGTGGATATGCAGAGGAAGAAAGACCGCATGATACAGAACAATTTGATGTATCTGACAACAGAACATTGGATGAGGTTGTAAACTGGTTGATGCGCGCAGGATATATTCCGTCATTTTGTACTGCATGCTACAGAGAAGGCAGAACCGGAGACAGATTCATGTCACTTTGCAAATCAGGTCAGATTCAAAATTGCTGCCATCCTAACGCGCTTATGACTCTTAAGGAATTTCTCATTGATTATGCAACAGAGGATACAAGAAAACTCGGCGAAGAGATGATAGAAAAAGAAATAGGTAATATACCGAAAGAAAAAGTCAGAGAAATTGTCAGAGAAAGACTTGTGAAGATAGAACAGGGTGACAGAGACTTCAGGTTCTAAGGTGATGAAATGGGACTTAACGATACGCAATTGGCCGAGAGAATACAGATAGGATTTTTCGGACTCAGAAATGCAGGCAAAAGCTCACTTGTAAACAAAATAACAAATCAGGAGATGTCTCTTGTCAGCAATGTCAAAGGGACCACGACAGATCCTGTCAAAAAAAGTATGGAACTTTTACCACTGGGTCCGGTAACGATCATCGATACACCCGGATTTGATGATGAAGGTGAACTCGGCTCTATGCGTGTGAAACGCACAAAGCAAACTCTTTCAATATGTGATATAGCGGTATTCGTGACAGAAAATGACATACTTACGGAGAGTGAAAATCAGCTTTTATCATTGATAAAAGCAAGAGATATACCATATATTATTGTGCGTAATAAGTCGGACCTTGCAGGAAAAGAGCAGGATGAAAATGTCATATATACAAGCGCAAAAGATAACTTAAATATAGAAAGAGTAAAGGAAGCCTTGGCAGTTCTTGCGCCAAAGAAAAAGGAAATACATTTTGTTTCCGACCTTATATCCCCGGGAAATCAGGTCATATTGGTTATTCCGATTGATTCAGCAGCGCCGAAAGGACGAATAATCCTGCCTCAGCAACAGGCAATCAGGGATATCCTGGATGCCGGGGCCATTTCAATTATCACAGGTGTGGAGAATCTTGCAAAGACAATTGAAAGTATGAAAAAAGCACCTGATTTGGTCATAACCGACTCACAAGCCTTTGATGCTGTTATGAAGATAGTGCCTGAAAATATACCTCTTACATCTTTTTCTATCCTCATGGCAAGATATAAGGGATTTCTGGATACTGCTCTTGAAGGAGCCGAAAGAATAAAATCATTGACAGATAATTCAAAAGTGCTCATATGTGAAGGATGCACTCATCACAGACAATGCGATGATATAGGGACGGTAAAACTTCCTGCCCTTATAAAAAAATATAGATCTGCAGCGCCTGACTTTGAATTCACATCCGGCCATTCATTCCCGGAAGACCTTAGAGAATATGATTTGGTTATTCATTGCGGGGCTTGTATGCTGAATGACAATGAAGTCAGAAACCGCATGAATGCCGCAATAGAGCAAGGTGTTGCTTTTACAAATTACGGCATTGCAATCGCAAAAATGAACGGCATAGTTGAAAGAAGCATACGACCGCTTGGCAAATAACAGTTTTAAATAAAAAAGATCCCTTGAAGGAATTTCTTCCGACAAGGGATTTTTTATTATGCCTTTTTAGCCAAATAAACTTATGACTTATTCCTCAGCGGGAGCATATAAGTCTTTAAGACGAAGAAGATGATCATATCTCGCTTTTGCTGTCTTTTCAGCCTTAGTGAAGAGTTCTTCTGCTCTCTCAGGGAATTTACGTGTAAGTGAAGAATAACGAGCTTCGTTCATAATGAAATCACGATAGCTTTCTGAACCTTCCTTAGAGTCAATTGTGAACGGATTCTTGCCTTCTGCCTTAAGAGCGGGGTTGTAACGGAACATATTCCAGTATCCGCAGTCAACAGCCTTCTTCATTTCAGCCTGGCAATTTGTCATACCGCCCTTGATTGAGTGCATCTCGCAAGGTGCATAGGCGATTATGATTGATGGTCCGTGATAAGCTTCTGCTTCTGTAAGAGCCTTTATTGTCTGGTTCTGGTCAGCACCCATAGCTATTTGTGCTACATATACATAACCATAACTCATTGCTATTTCAGCAAGGCTCTTCTTGGCAATTGACTTACCCGCAGCTGCAAATTGTGCAACCTGGCCGATGTTTGAAGCCTTCGAAGCCTGACCACCTGTATTTGAGTAAACTTCGGTATCAAATACCATGATGTTTACATCTTCACCCTGTGCAAGGACGTGGTCAACACCGCCAAAGCCGATATCATATGCCCATCCGTCACCGCCGAAGATCCAAATGGATTTCTTTGAAAGGTATTCTTTGTTATCAAGTATATCTTTTCTTGCTTCACAATCGCAATCGAGCTTTTCAAGTTCAGCAACCAAAATCTTTGTAGCTTCTGTGTTCTTTTCACCGTCATCAAGTGTAGCAAGATATTCATCAGCTGCAACCTTTACGGATTCAGGTGCTTTTTCGCTTGCTGCAATCTTCTTAACTTTTTCAATAAGTCTGTTTCTGATAGCAGCCTGACCTAAATAGATACCATAACCATGCTCAGCATTATCTTCGAACAATGAGTTAGCCCAAGCCGGACCATGACCGTTCTTATCAACTGTGTATGGCGATGTGCCTGCAGGACCGCCCCAGATTGAAGAACATCCAGTAGCATTTGAAATGTACATTCTGTCACCGAAGAGCTGAGTGATAAGTCTTGCATAAGATGTCTCAGCACAACCTGCACATGAACCTGAGAATTCAAGAAGAGGAGTCTTGAACTGACTGCCGATTACTGTATTGTTTGCAAGGTCTTCCTTAACGGAAACGTTCTTAACCATGTAATCAAATGCAGCCTGTTTAGCATCCTGAGTCTCACGTGGAACCATAGTAAGAGAATTTGTCGGGCATACACCTATACATACGCCGCATCCCATACAATCCATCGGAGAAACTGCAAGTGAATATTTATATGTATCTTTGCCTTTACCTTTTTTGTCAACAATTGTTGCCACTGCAGGAGCTGCAGCTGCTTCTGCAGTAGAAAGTGCATATGGACGGATAGTAGCATGCGGACATACATATGAGCACTTGTTACATTGAGCACATGTCTGTGCATTCCACTCCGGTACCATAACTGCAACACCGCGCTTCTCATAAGCAGCAGCGCCTTGTTCGAATGTACCGTCGGCATGATCAACAAATGCTGAAACCGGAAGTGAATCACCGTCCATCTTTCCTACAGGCTTCATGATGTTGTCAACCATCTTTACAAGTTTAGCAGGACCTTCAGAAGGAGCTTCTGTTATTGTATCTGTAGCATCAGCCCATTCAGCAGGTGCGTCAATCTTAACATATGCAGAAGCACCTTGATCGATAGCTTCTTCATTCATCTTAACAATTTCGATACCTTTCTTCATGAACTTCTGAGCTTTTTCTTTCATGTAGCCGATTGCTTCCTCAGGAGGAAGAACCTTAGCAAGTGAGAAGAAAGCAGACTGAAGAACTGTATTTGTACGCTTGCCAAGTCCGATCTTTGCAGCGATATCGATAGCATTAACTGTATAAAGCTGAATGTTGTTCTTTGCAATATATCTTTTTGCTTCAGCATTGAGCTTTTCAAATAACTCTTCTTTATCCCACTGACAGTTGATAAGGAATACTCCGCCGGGTTTAACATCCTGAACCATCTTGAAACCTTTTTCAACATATGATGGGTTATGACATGCAACAAAGTCAGCTTTGTTGATATAGTAAGAACTCTTAATAGGTTTGTCGCCGAAACGAAGGTGGGAAATTGTTACACCGCCGGTCTTCTTTGAGTCATACTGGAAATATGCCTGAACATACTTGTCTGTATGGTCGCCTATAATCTTGATAGAGTCTTTGTTTGCACCAACTGTTCCGTCACCGCCGAGACCCCAGAATTTACATTCAATTGTTCCCTGGGCAGCTGTGATCGGAGCCGGTTTTTCTTCAAGTGAAAGATGAGTAACATCATCATTGATACCGATTGTGAAAGCACGAGCAGGAGTCTCCTGGTTTAAATGCTCATAAACTGCAAATATGCTTGCAGGAGGAGTATCTTTAGAACCGAGGCCGTATCTGCCACCGCTTACCTTGATACCGTCGTGTCCTTGTTCATTAAGAGCAGCGATAACATCGAGGAATAAAGGTTCACCGATTGAACCGGGTTCCTTTGTTCTGTCGAGAACTGCGATCTTCTTTGCAGTTGCGGGAATAGCATCAACAAATGCTTTTGTTGAGAAAGGTCTGTAAAGACGAACTTTGATAAGACCTACTTTTTCACCTTTGGCAAGAAGGTAATCTATAACCTCTTCAGCTACGTCGCAAACGGAACCCATGGCAACGATAACACGTTCAGCATCAGGAGCACCATAGTAGTTGAAAAGTTTGTAGTCTGTGCCGAGTTTGGCATTAACTTTATCCATATATTCTTCTACGATTGCAGGTACAGCTTCGTAATATTCATTACAAGCTTCTCTGTGCTGGAAGAATATATCTCCGTTTTCGTGTGAACCGCGCATAACGGGACGTTCCGGATTGAGAGCACGTTTACGGAATGCGTCAACTGCATTCATATCGCACATTTCTTTTAAGTCTTCATAATCCCAGATCTTGATTTTCTGGATTTCATGAGATGTACGGAAACCATCAAAGAAGTTTATAAAGGGAACTCTTGACTTGATTGTTGCAAGATGAGCAACAGCGCCGAGATCCATAACTTCCTGCGGGTTTGTTTCGCAAAGCATTGCAAAACCTGTCTGACGGCATGCGTAAACATCGGAGTGATCTCCGAAGATGTTAAGTGCATGAGAAGCAACACAACGTGCTGAAACATGGAACACGCTTGGTAAAAGTTCACCTGCGATCTTATACATGTTAGGAATCATAAGTAAAAGTCCCTGAGATGCTGTATAAGTTGTGGTGAGAGCACCGGCTGCAAGTGAGCCGTGTACGGTACCTGAGGCGCCTGCTTCAGACTGCATTTCTGCAACACGTACTTTTGTACCGAAAATGTTTTCCAGTCCTTCTGCAGACCATTGGTCTACATAGTCAGCCATGGGGCTGGAAGGAGTGATTGGGTAAATACCTGCTACTTCTGTAAAAGCATATGATACATGAGCAGCGGCATTGTTACCGTCCATAGTCTTTGACTTTCTGACTACGGGTGCTTTTGTTTCTGCCATTTTATATTTCCTCCTAGAATGTTTTGTTAATTTGCATACGAAAATATTTTAACACTTTAAAAAGTATATGTAAATAAAAAGATAATGTGAAATTAGCATTTTTTTGGCATTTTTTTCTTCCTGTTTTATGTAAATTTACGAAAGAGTCAGAATGTCAAAAGAGAAAATATTTTGAATTTTCCGGCTAAATATGATATCGTATATTTAGACTCTATATGGGAGGGACTATTGTGAATAAGATTAACTATCAGCTTGAACTTGATAAGATTATCGATAATCTCGGTGGGAAAACACCGAAGGTCCTTTTGCATACGTGCTGCGCGCCATGCTCAAGCTATTGTATAGAATACTTATCACAATATTTCGATATTACTGTTTTTTATTACAACCCCAACATTTATCCCAGCGAAGAATATCTGCACAGAAAGTCCGAACAAAAGAGGCTGATTTCTGAAATGAAAACCAAAAATCCTGTCTCCTTTATTGATTGTGATTTTGAATCCGAGGTCTTTTATGAGACAGTAAAAGGACTGGAGGACTGCAAAGAGGGCGGGGAAAGGTGTTTTGCATGCTATAAGCTGAGACTTGAGAAAACTGCAAAGACAGGCAAAGAAAATAATTTTGATTATTTCACGACCTCACTTAGTATAAGCCCGTTGAAAAATGCGCAGAAAATCAATAAGATAGGTCAGCAACTTGCAAAAGAATACGGTATATCATTTTTACCTTCGGATTTTAAGAAAAGAGAAGGATACAAGAGGTCTATTGAACTCTCAAAAGAATATGGCCTCTATAGGCAGAATTACTGCGGATGTGAGTTTTCACAAAGACAAAATATCGGCGAGTGAGCCGGATTGACACAAAGGCATGAAAATCATATAATAAAGTTAAGAAATTTTAAGAAACGGGGTATTAAATTATGAATTGTCCATATTGCGGAGCAGCTCTGGCTCAAGGCCAGACTGTATGCGGATCTTGCGGTAATCCTATTCAGCAGGCAGCACCTGTACAAAATACTGCACCTACTGCACAGGTAGCACCAAACTACACAGCCATGCCGATGCCACCACAGGCAAGCGGTTACTCACCTGAATATAAGCCCTTAAGTCCATGGGCATATATCGGTTACAGCATTCTCTTCTCAATCCCGCTTGTAGGTATCATACTTCTTATTGTATATGCGTTTGATAAGACAAAAATTAACCGCAGAAACTTTGCACGTTCGATTCTTCTGGTCATGCTTTTCGGTATTCTTATTTCAGTGATTATAGGAATTATCGTTGCTGTATTAGGAATCTCGCTTTCAGATTTACCATATCAATATTCATCGTTTTGACACACTTTTTGCAACTCCCCGGTGACCTTCTCTTTTGCCCTGGCTGTCTTCGGATCTATATCCGGCACAGCGTTTCTAGATGACGGCAGTAATATAGAAATCAAAGATAAAGTCGTATTTGCAGAACGTGTATATAACAAATGGTAAAAATATATCCCCGGGTCAACCCCGGGGATAATCTATATATGTGTGGATTTTTCAGGACTTGTGTTTTTCTTCAAGTTCTTTTTTTGCTTTTTCCCACTGCTCTCCTGCAAGAGGATAGAATTTAAGGGAAAAGGCGCATATGATCAAAAGCAGCGCAGGTATTGCCATCCAGGCAACAAGTATTCCCTGCTTTGCCATGTCATCCTGCATGGCTGTACTTAATTCCATATCGTAACCGAAGGCTTTGATGATAAGGATGAAAGCGGAATTTGCAAAGCTTATTGCGGGCTTTGTAATGAAGCTATTGACACCTGCATACATACCTTCTCTGCGTACTCCGGTAACAGTCTCATCATAGTCAATAACATCACCGTTCATAAGGGGTATAAGGTACATACCGCCTGCAAATCCCATACCTGCTACGAAGAAACAAATAAGGGCGACAGGCAGGAATTTACCGAAAAATACCATAACTGCGGCGCCTGAGGAGAATACTATGCACATGATAAGGAGACATTTTTTGATTCCCCATACGTCTGTATTCTTCACCCATAAGATTACTCCGAATACAGCGCCGAGTCCCAATGATCCATATGCATAAAGCATCGGCACATTGCTGAATGCATCGAAATAATATATGACACCCTGCATAAGGATTGTCTGAATGAATATAACTGTGAAAGACAAAACCTCAAATACAACAAAGGATCTGTTCTTAAAGCATGAGATAACAGCTTTGAATATGTTTTCGGTCACTTCGTTTTCACTTTGAACTTTTTCCTTGTAAAAGAAAGTAGAGATAAAAATGACAAGGAAGATTAAAAGGCCAAGTGAAGCCATGATAATCTGGAATTTAAGTGGACTTTCTCCCGGTTCGGGCTTAATAAGGGGAAAGATAACAAGCGGGACTGAGAGGGATATAAGCGAAAAGAAAATCTTCCATAAGAAAATATTGCTTCTTGCTTTGTTTGAAACTGCCATTGTATATGGCATAACGTAAAGTGAAGTCGCTATGGCCGTATAGAGCGTATCGAAAAGGAACAAGGTTATGAGCATCTGGGCAAAAAGAGCAGCTTGTGATGCTCCCAAAGGCCACTTGACCCAGGTTATTACAAAGAAGAGTGCATAAAAGAATGAACCATAACGGATATATGGAATTCTTCTTCCAAGTTTTGATTTGGTCCTGTCTGAAATATATCCGAAAAGCGGATCGTTAAAGGCATTCCATACAGCGAATATTATCCATGCGGCACTTGCAAGTTTTTCATCAAGACCTAAAAATGATGTGAAAAAGTAAGTCATTCCGCCGCCGGTCAAAAGTCCGTTTGCAGTACCGCAAAGGCAGTCTGCGCTGCAGAGCCAGAATTTGCTGAGCACAGAAACTTTTTCTTCTTTTATTTGCGCATCGTTTTTAACGTTAGACATAAGCTCTCACTTTCCGAACACATGTGATGTTCTGTATATAATCCCGTCTTCTCTGTCGGGATATTGTTTTATCTTCGCTATCAAAGAATTTTTCTTCGTATTTGCCATTATTTCTTTTGCCCATGATATGACCTGAAGGATGTAGTCACTTTCAAGTTTGGCTTTCCTGTGTCCCCAATATATCGAATAATTAAGGCTCATATCATAAAGCCATTGGGCTCCCGGCAGCCAGCTTTCAAGGCTGGTGCTTCCGGGCAGGTGCATCCATAAAGCATCACACACATTATCACCACTGAAAATAAACCTATCACTTTCATCAATAACGGCAATGCTGCCCTTTGAGTGACCCGGAGTGTGGTGAACAGATATTTCTTTATTGCCCAGGTCCAGAGTGAAATTATCATCTATGGAAATAAATTTTGTCTTGTATTTTGCTCTTTTCACATCCGAAACTCGTGCTCCCTGCTGCTTTGCTGCAAGGGAGGCATTTGTGAATATCATTCTCATGGGACGCGAAAACTGAATGCGGTTAATAAAGGCGGTATCATCTTTGTGTATATATATCTCCGGAAAAGCACCTGCTCCTCCGATATGGTCGACATGGCCATGGGTGGCAATAACGCTTATCGGAAGTCCTGTTATATCTCTTATCGTGCCGTAAATGTCTGCAAAACCGGTGCCGCAGTCTATAAGCAAAGCTCTTTTGCTGCCGACGATAAGATAACAATTGGTTCCTCCGAGTTCATCAAGCAAATATATATCTTCTTTAAGGGGAGTGACATTTAATTTTTTCACTTTTTCACCTTATTTCATTTTTGCTTCAAGTCTGTAGATGGGAAGGCCCTGCTCTGCAAACTTAGCCTCATATTCAGTTATTATATTGTCCTCACAATCGCTTTTATGAAGATCGAGAGTTAG
The DNA here is from genome assembly GCA_937884995.1 of uncultured Clostridia bacterium. Classification (GTDB taxonomy): domain Bacteria; phylum Bacillota; class Clostridia; order Oscillospirales; family Acutalibacteraceae; genus Fimenecus. Next base: position 64,844 of record CAKZZL010000022.1, on the reverse strand, counting down.
ATTGTGAATTTCAAAGCCGTTTTGTGAGAGACTTTCAATCGAGTATTCAAAAAGAACCCGGCTGTCGGTCTTTTGATAAATATATCCGCCTTTTTCAAGTATACTCTTATATATCTTCAAAAATCCGGGTGAAGTCAGCCTGTGCTTTATCTGGCTTTTCTTGGGATATGGTGTGCTGAAATTCAGATATATTCCGGAAACTGAGTGTTCGGGGATAAATATCGGAAGATACTCAGCTTTTATCTCCAGAAATCTCAGATTGTCAAGTTTGTCTTTTTTTGCTTTTTCACATGCCTGGACAAGCACATCCTGGACACAATCGATTCCTATGATATTGATTTCAGGATGTCTCTTTGCAAGCTCGGATGCGAATTTGCCTTTGCCGCATCCTATTTCAAAATATATTGGATTGTCATTGCCGAAAATCTGACCAAAATCAAAAAGATTACGTGTGCTATCAACCTCTCTCAAATCAAATGAGGGAAGAGTATATGAGATCCTGTAATCTTCTACAAGACCGCGGCGTCTTTCCATATGTCTAAGTTTTCTCGGTCTCATAATCAGTCTTTAGCCTTTCTTAAAAGTGTGCCTGCCGGAAAGACAATGTCGCTTTTGATTTTGAACTGCATCATCGGATGCGGTGTGCTTTCTATTTCATTACCTTCCAGGTCAAAAAGTTCATCAGCGCTGAATATAACGGGTTCTTTTCCGGGAGAGAGGGCATCAAGTGTATCGCCCTTAAAGAACTTGTTTCTTTGCTCGGCATATATGTATCCGTCTTTAGACTCCGTAACAGCGGCAACGACATCACAGTGACGAATATATCCGCCTTCAAATGAGATATTGGCATATTCATGCGGGGCATTGAAATAAAAGCCGGTGCAGTAATCACGATAGCTCACCTTATAGCACTCATCAACTATCCATTGCGGAGTTTTGAAATCATCAGTCGGATTTTTTAAATACTCATCAACTGCGCAACGGTAAGCATTTGTAATTACAGCTGTATAATATGCGGATTTTGCTCTGCCTTCAATCTTGAAACTGGATATACCTGCTTTTGTGAGCTCAGCTATATGCTCAATCATGCACATGTCTTTTGAGTTAAGAATATATGTACCTTCTTTTGAGTCATTTATAGGGAAATATTTGCCTTCTCTGTTGACTTCCATAAGAGCATATTCCCATCTGCAGGGCTGAGCACACTCACCGCGGTTTGCATCGCGGTTTATGAGATAATTTGAGAGCAGACATCTGCCTGAAAATGAAACACAGATGGCACCGTGCACAAAGGCTTCGATTTCAAGTTCTTCAGGAGTCTTTGCACGTATTTCTGCTATCTCGTCAAGTGAGAGCTCACGCGCTGTAACAATTCTCTTTACTCCCATGTCATATAACTCTGTCGCTGTGACATAGTTCACTATACCTGTCTGGGTTGACATGTGTATTGCAATATCCGGCGCATATTTTTTGCAAACTGATAAAACGCCTATATCCGCAACAATAAAGGCGTCCACTCCTGCATCTGCCCATTCTTTGATATAATGAGGTAAATCGGATATCTCGTTATTGCGGGGCAGAGTATTTACGGTCAGATATACCGACACACCTTTTTTGTGGCATAAATCCACAGCCTCCTTTAGCTCATGGGCCGGGAAGTTGTGCGGTGCTGCCCTCATTGTAAAGGCATCGGCGCCAAGGTATACTGCATCGGCGCCGAAGGTTAAAGCTGCTTCAAGTCTTTCTTTGTCTCCCGCAGGAGCAAGTATCTCAGGTTTTAACATATATTCTCCATATTAGTTATTTTCAGAGTTTACACTGTTGATAAGTCGAAGGTTTGCACTTTGCTCATCAATGGTCTCAGCAAGATAAATCTTCTTCTTGTTGTCGTGGGCAAAGAAGTAATATGAACTGCTTTCGGGGTTTAGTGCTGCATTGATAGCGGCATCACCTGGATTGCATATAGCGCCGATCGGCAGTCCTTCACATTCGTATGTGTTATATCCCAATATGTATTTATTGAGCTCGGATGAAGATGTAACACGTGCAGATATGGTATTTGTTACATAATCTCTTGTTGAGTTACATTCAAGAGTCGGATAAAGGCCGGAACGTGAGATCCTGTTGTGAAGAACAGAAGATATCTGGCTGAATTGTTCGCTGTCGGCACCTTCTTTTTCAATAATGGATGCCATCTTAACGACTTCATCAACGGTCATATCAAGTTCTTTTGCTCTGTCAGCATATTCCTGTGTCCAGTGGCTTGCAAAAGCCGAGAGGAATGAACGGACTATTGAGGCCGGGTCTGCGCTCTCTTCAAATTCATAAGTTGCAGGGAACATATATCCTTCAAGAGCATGATAACGATCCTCTTTCTTATCAAGTGAAGAAAGAAACGAATATTCGGATGAGAAGTCTATATCATCAATTGTCTTATAGAAAGAGTCGGCACTGCAAATATTGTTTTTTTCCAGCTTCTGAGCTATCTGGTCTATGGTATATCCTTCAGGTATCGTTATGCTTATAAGCTGACCTCTGTTGCTGCTGGACTTGAATTTTGTAATCATCTTTTCAACACCCATGCTTTGGGTAAGATAATATACACCGGGCAGATAGTTTTTATCGCTGTAGCCCATAGCCTTTAAGAAGATATAACAAAAAGTTCTGCTCTTAATAAGGCCGGATTCATCCAATATCTTTACGGCAGTCTTTGTATCGGCATCATTTGGAAGAACTACTTCGATAACATCAGAGTCGTCTCTGCCTATTGCAAGAACATCATTTATGCATGTAAGTGCTGTAAGTGAAAGCAAAATCGAGACAATAATGCATATGGACACAACTGCAAGCGCTTTCAGGTTTATCTTTATCTTTGCATGTGAGGGCTTCCTCATTGCATTCTTTTTGCTTTTGGCATTTAGCGGGATGCCTTTTTTCTCGATTACGGGTGCCTGAGGTCTTCTTTGTATCCCTTGTGCATGCAATTGTGTTTTATTAAATTTCATTGTATCGGAAGAAACTGTCTTTTTGCCAGATTTAGTCTGCTTTTTAAGAGCTTTTTGCTTTGGAGCCGCATTCTGGGGAGCCGGAACTTTTTTGCTCTGGGCATTGTTTCTTGCTGCTATTCTTGCGGCCCTTTGTTCATCTTCAAAAGATTGTATTTCCTTAATGTCCAGGTCGTAATTTGCAGGTTTGTGAGGCTGGGTCTTCGCTTTTGTTTCAGAAACAGACACGTTTTCTTTTAATGAACTGTCTGTCTTCATAACGTATTTTTTTGTCTGCTTTGGTGTATCTTTTTTCTCCGAGACATCAAAATAACGGCCGGAAGAAACAGACCTCGCTGATTTTTGAGCAGGCTTTGATTCTTGGCTTTTTCTTTTTTCGTTATTCTCACGGATTCTGCTATTGACACTTTCTCCGGCATATTCATTTAAGAGTTCTTCATAACCTTTGTCGGAAAAATTGTCTGAAAATTTATCCATTTGCCTTACTCCTTTTCAAGTCTTCCGTTTTCTGTGTAAATGATGTCAACAGGCATATCAAAGCTGTCGGTGCCTATCTCATCAAACAAAAGAGATGAGTATACCGGACATATGCTTACGCCCTTGAATATTTTTAAGAATCTGTCATAAAAGCCGCCGCCGTATCCCAGCCTATTAAAGGATTTATCGGCACAAAGAGCCGGTACCAAAAGAAGATCGGAGGGTGACTTTAACTCATATACAATGTTGCTTTTTACGGGCTCGGGAACATGCATGTATCCGGAAGATAAGTCTGCGGGGGACTTAACTTCATAAAATTTCATGATGCCGTCGGCTTCGCATTTAGGGAAATATACATGCTTTTTATCTTTTATGCTTTGCAATAATATCTGCTGGGTATCAAACTCAGAACCTATGCTTGCAAAAAGCAAAATCTTTTCGCATGATATATATTCTTTTGAAGAAAGTATAGCATCCGATATTGCTTTATCGGTTTGCAGTTTGTCTGCTACTGCAGCTCTTTTCTTTCTGCAGTCTTTTCTTAATGTGCTCTTATCCATGATATATCTGTAATGATGCTCTCAAGGCATCATTTTCTTCCTTGCTTTGAAATCTTGAGGCAATCGTCAAACCGAATTCAACAGCTGACCCCATGCCTTTTGCTGTTATTATATTCCTGTCTTCGCATACAAAACTATCGCAAAGCCGGGCTCCTTTAAGTTCTTTTTCAAAACCCGGGAAACAAACAGCATTTTTCCCTTCCAATATGCCCATGTGTCCGAGAATCGAGGGTGCTGCGCATATTGCACAGACAAGTTTTTCATTCTCATATGCATATCTTATGATATCTTTTACTTTGTCGCTCTTTTCAAGATTGATTGTGCCCGGCATTCCGCCCGGAAGGATAATCCCGTCAATATTATCATTCTTTTCTGCTTCTGACTCAGTAAGGTCAGAAAAAAAAGTCACTTTATGCGAACCTGTGACTGTTCCGGATCCGACACCGACAGTCTTGATATCAACGCCTGCTCTTCTTAATATATCCAAGGGAGCAAGTGCTTCGATTTCTTCAAATCCTTCGGCTAAAAACAAATATATCATATATTAAATCTCCTGATTAAAGAATGGAATTTATCTTTTCATATATCTTTCCGGAAATGTCCTCAATTGCCAAAGGCTCATCACCATCATAGCATTTGATGACATCCCATGAATACTTATCTGCGACATAAAGAGCCGCCTCATGGCATCTCTTTAAGTAAGCTACATCAGCCTCATGGACATCCTTCTTTGATTCCTCTCCGCTGTATCTTCCGGACATAAGTTTCTGGGATATGTCGACATCCATATCCAGAAAAATTACGGCATCGGGTTTTGGAATTCCCATCTTTACATATTCGGTCTCAAAAAGCCATGAGAGATATTCATCCCATTGCTCTTTTGGAAACTTGACTGTCTGGTGAACGGCATTTGATGTTGTATATCTGTCGGCAAGTATCAGTTTCCCGTTTACATAATCCTCAATCCATTTTGATTTGAAACTTGCATAGCGGTCGACTGCATAGAAAAGAGAAGCAGCATATATATTGACATCTTCGGGGTGAAGACCGAACTTACCGGAAAGGTACATCCTGACAAGAGCGCTTGAGTCACTCTCATAATCAGGGAGTTTTATCTGCTTTATCTCTATATTGTCTTTTTGAAGTTTTTCATGCAGAAGCTTTACTTGTGTTGATTTGCCACTGCCGTCAAGTCCTTCGATTACAATCAGTTTACCGTTCATTTTTTGTCTGTCACACTCCATAAATATACATTATATATTATATCAAAAACAATTTGCCATTTCAACATATATACACTAAATATATACAAAAAGAAAGCGGCGTGCTAAAAGCCTGCCGCAGACATGTTTTTTAGTTCGACTATTGCAGTCAGAATATAGTTGCGCTCGTTTTCAAAAATGAGCAAAAATCCCAAAAATGCAGAAGAAAGCAGAAGAAGGACGATGATGATCTTAACTATTGCCCTTACAACCTTTTTGCTTTCAGAGAAAAAGGAAGGAATCTCTGCGAGAATAAGGCTTGTAAGGAGAATCATGGCAAAAGATATGTCTGCAAAATAACGGATATTTACACCGCCCATGCATATGTCAATAAATGCCAGAACTGCTATTGAAATGAAGAATAGCAAATATGTAAATTTTTGAATGAGATATTTGCGCTTTGGCTTTGAGAGAACCGAAGCTATGACAAAAAAGCCCCAGTTTGACGGAAATGCAAAGGCCCCTATTGTGGATGTGCGGTAGAGATAGTCTGTAGGTATATGCATATTTGCAAGATCCAGTTCGATAAAGGGGAAGGAAGATTTAATGCGCGGAAGCTGCAAAAAGTATGTAATAAGGCAAGGAAGAATCAAAGCCGGTGTCAATGAGTATTCTGAGACATCATAAACCGTAAGCTGATATCTTGCGCCAAACTCAAAGACTGAGTCAAATCTCATATAGTTATATATCTCTGTAAATATGACGGTAAGCCCAAGAGGCAAGGCAAGGCATATAAAGGATGATATTTTCTTTTTCAGCTTTGTTTTCTTTGTGAAAAATACGGATATAAGGCAGGGGAGAATGATGATTCCGAAAAGGCATAATCCCGGCCTTGAAAGTAAAAGAAACGAAAAAGAAAGAGAAGCCAGAATGAAGAAGATGTTTCTGGTTTTCAGTATGCTTTTTAACATAGCTTCGTAAAAAAATGCGAAGAAAAGTGCAAGATTTGTGACGGCAGAGCAAGAAGCAATATAGTACATATCGGCGCTTGAAAAAAGCATAGGCAAAAGGGAGGCAAATTCCACGGCCAAAAGCCCTGCCAAAAAGATATATGAAGGCGGATGAATCTTAAAAAATCTCAGCAGATTATAGTATGCATAAAATATAGCTATAATGCCGATAACAGCAAGTATGAAGCAGGTTATCGTTGGAGTCGGAAGATGCCCGCTTACAGCAAAGAAGGGGGCATATATTGTGATTATAGGCGCTATGCCGAAATATGAATAATATTTCCCGTTATATAAAGCGCGGTCCCAAAGATAAAAAACACCCTTTTCTTTTCTTTGATCCCAGTCATATGGATTTTCAAGTTCCAAAAGGTCCTGCTCGGGCTCTATGTCAATGTATATTTGTTTCTTCTTAAAAGCATCAAATTGCTGTATGTATGCATCGCAATATGACAAATCCTCAAGAGGATATTCTATCAGGGATATATCTGAGGTTATTAAGTGGGGAATCAGTGATAAAAAGCAAAGGGCAAGACATAAAATGACTTGCCATATTTTTGCATATGATTTTAACTCTTTCAATTAAAAGCCGCCTTTTATTGAATAATATTGATTTCTTATCTGGTTTGCAGTCTGTCTTCCGAAGTTATATCCTTCCATATATTCGCCCTGGAAATTATTGACATTGGCTTTTGGGTCAGCCAGGAAGTTATATAAATCCGATTGGAATTTTGTGGTGTCCACACTTCTTTGGTTTCTGCCGTCAATAAAGATATCTGAGATGCCTGCATCTGCCAAAGCCGTGCGAAGACTTTTAAGCACTTTTCTGAAAAGAGCCTGTGATGATTCATCATATTCTCTGTTTGGCCAAAGTATTTTTATTGCCTGTTCTGTGCTGACGGACGAACCCTGGCGGTCAACGAGGAGCGCTAAAAATTCCTTTGATTTTGCACTTGAAAAATGCACTGCCTTCTTGTTTACAAAAACATCGAAATATCCGAATGTCTTGATAAAGATTTCCTTATTTGATGATGCTCCGAAGAAAGCGGCTGCTTTCTCTATTTCTTCATATACAGCTTCATCATCATAAGGCTTAAGAACATATCCGATGGCATTGACACCGAACGCATCATAAGCATACTCCTTAAAACCAGTAACGAAAACTATCCTTGTTGTTGAGTTTACTGCCTTGAGTTTTTTTGCAAGTTCTATACCTGTCATCACCGGCATCTCTATATCGAGAAAAGCAAGTGTAACATCATCATTATTAAGAAGATAATCCCATGCTTCTGAAGGATTATTGAATACGATTGCCTCGTCTATAAGGCGGTAGGATATGCATATATCGTATAACTGCTCTGCAGCCATCTTTTCATCATCAACTATTACTACCTTCATTTTCATTTTCCTCCGTCCTGGGTATCTTAATTACTGCTTTTGTGCCTTTGCCGACTTCACTTTCCACATTGAGAGTAGCATTTGACATCAGCATAAGTCTTTCTTTAACATTTTTAAGTCCTACATGTGAGTGCTTTTCATCCGGCGCATCAAGTGGCTTCGAAGGGTCAAATCCTATTCCGTCATCCGTTACTTCGACTATGTAAAAATCATCATCGCTGTAGGTTGAAAGTTTTACGGTGCCGCCTTCGATTTTCTTTGTGACGCCGTGTTTTATGGCATTTTCCACAAGTGGCTGAACCGAGAGAGCGGGCAATTTGAATCCTCTCTCACGTATATCGTATTGAATATTAAGTCTGTCTTCGAATCTCAGCAATTCTATCGCGCAATAGTTTTCTGTATGACTTAATTCTTCTTCAAAAGGAATTGGCTCCTTTTGAGTTAGGGAATTCATGTTCCCACGCAGGTATTTGGAGAAGGCCACTATTGCTTTTTCCGCAGTTGCCGGTTTTCTCTTTATGAGATATTTGATAGTGTTGAGCGCGTTATACAAAAAGTGGGGCTGAATCTGTGAAACCATTATAGCGGAATTAGCCTCCGCAAGCTGCCTGTCAAGTTCAGCAGTCTTAAGAGCAGCATCATAGTAGCTTATAATCTTAAAAATGAATACCATTGAGAATACAAGCGCAAAGAAACCTGAAAACAAAGGTAATATCGATGCTGTCATAACAAGGGGAATAGTACCATCCATATAGAAACTGTCGATTAGCATGCCTGCAGTCAGGGAAATGTATCCCGCAGTATAGAATTTTGCATATTTTTTCTTTTCTGCTATTGCTCTTGCAAAATACCCCAGCAGTATTATATCCAAAGTTACGGTTGCAGCCATAACCAGCATGTTGAAGAATGGCACGTATACAACTCTCGGAACAAGTCCGAATAAAACTGCAAGAAGAGTAAATATGGCGCAGAAAGGACCTACTGTTTTTTGACTTAGGTCAATATCAAGTGTCTCGGAATAGAAAAGCAAAGCTATGAGTTTGATGATAAAGGTTGATGCACATACAAGAAGCATCATTTGCTCATAGTCAACATTGGCATTTAGAAAAGAAAAACCTGAATATCCGTCTGTTGAGATAAGAAGACGAAGAGATATAACGAGAAAGAGCAGAGGCAGCCACTTGGAATCAAAAATTTGTCTCTTACTCAGCATTAGCAAAAAGTAGAGTATTCCGCCGAAAGCAACCCCGCCGAAGATTACAAATCTCAAAGTGGTTGCAAATGTAGAGAAAGAAGATGCGAATCCTGCTTCCGATATAGCAGGAGTCATATACATGCCCGGCATATAGTTACATGAAACCTCTATTGCTATCTCATAAGTCTCATCAGCCTTAAGATCATAAGGCAGTGAGTTGGTTACGAGGTCGGAACGCGTTGATGTCTCATAAAATTCACCGCTTTCAGTGACCAGTTCACGGTTAATATATATCCTGTATGAACCTGCAAAGTGCGGTATATATATGAGAGCATTTTCCAATTCAAGACCAGAGATATAGATGACATATGTGGAATGGTCCCCCAAAGGAGCTAAAGCATTGTCAATCGAGTTTATGAAATTAGTGGGCAGGGATACATATGAAAACTTATCAGTTGTATTATTTTCGCTTACAAGCCACTTGCCTTCATATTGCTGCCATTCTCCACGCAGGAATATTCTTGATATTTTGTATATCCTGGCACCTGTCAGATCCAATTTGCCTTCTTTTGCTCTGCCGTATCCGGAAAAGGTGGATACAGCGGATGAGAAAAGGTATGTCGAAGCGACCAATGCTATGATAACAAGCATTGATACAATAAGATAAACATTGGATCTTGTCTTGCTCTTCATAGTTTTTTCTCCCTTCACCCATTTCTCTTTATTATATCTTAAACTCTTCTCTTTATGCAATAGTTTTGTTGACATATTCTGCATATAATTGTATAATTTATAGGATTTTGATTGTTTAGGAGACAACTTAAATGGAATGGACAGGACTTAATGAATTAAGAGAGAAATACCTATCATTTTTCGAGAGCAAAGGCCACCTAAGACTTGAGAGTTTTTCACTGATACCTCAGGAAGATAAGAGCCTCCTTTTAATAAATTCAGGAATGGCGCCGATGAAGAAATATTTCACGGGCGAAATGACTCCTCCGAGAAAGAGAGTAACCACCTGTCAGAAATGTATAAGAACACCGGACATAGAGAACGTCGGAAAGACAGCGCGCCACGGCACATATTTTGAGATGCTGGGCAATTTCTCTTTCGGCGACTATTTTAAGGAAGAGGTTATTCCATGGGCCTGGGAGTTTTGCACATCCGTGATGGAAATGGATCCCCTGAAACTCTACATAAGCGTATATGAAGACGATGATGAAGCATATGATATCTGGACAAAGAAAGTCGGTGTAGGTCCGGAGCATATGGTCAGATTCGGCAAAGAAGATAATTTCTGGGAACATGGAGCAGGCCCTTGCGGACCATGTTCTGAAATATATTACGACCGCGGAGAAAAATACGGCTGCGGCAAGCCCGATTGCAAGGTCGGATGTGAATGCGACAGATATATAGAATTCTGGAATCTCGTATTTACTCAGTTTGATAATGACGGCAAGAATAACTATACAAGACTGGAACATCCGAATATCGATACCGGTATGGGTCTTGAAAGACTTGCCTGCATTTCACAGGACGTTGACAACCTTTTTGAGGTTGACACAGTCCAGAATATAATGAAACATATAATGAAGATCGCAGATGTTGAATATCACAGTGATGATAAAAAAGATGTCTCTCTTCGTGTCATAACAGACCATATCAGAAGCACTACCATGATGATAGGTGACGGGGTTATGCCTTCAAACGAGGGCAGAGGCTACGTACTTAGAAGACTCTTAAGGAGAGCAGCAAGACACGGCAGACTTCTCGGCATAGAAAGACCATTCCTTGCAGAAGTTGCACAAACCGTGATAAAAGAAAATGCATCGGCATATCCTAATCTTCTTGAAAAACAGGATTTCATCATAAAAGTTATCTCAATCGAAGAAGAAAATTTCTATAAGACAATAGATTCAGGCCTTCAGATACTTGAAAAGATGATAGCAGAATCAGACGGAAAAGAACTTTCCGGTGAGGATGCTTTTAAACTCTCGGATACATTCGGATTCCCGATAGATCTTACAAAAGAAATCCTTGAAGAAAAAAATATGACTGTTGATGAAGATAAGTTCAAAGAACTTGTCAAGCAGCAGCATGACAGAGCGAGAAATGCACGTAAAGATGCAGGGAAAGAAGCATGGAAGGGCTCAGAAGATGCAACAAAGGGCATGGATAAAACGGAATTTCTCGGATATGATTCATATTCCTGTGATGCAAACGTTATAGCTATTGTTGACGGCGAGGAACTTAAAGAATATGCGGAAAACGACAAAGATATAACGGTGGTACTCGATAAAACCGTATTTTACGGCGAAGGCGGGGGACAGACAGGAGATATAGGAGAAATAAAAGGCGAGGACTTTGTATTTACCGTAACAGATACAACAAAGACAGCGGAAAATGTGTATCTGCATCATGGATTTGTATCTGAAGGAGACGGTATCTCTCTTGAGTCAAAAGTTACTGCGAAGGTGAATATTGAGAGTAGAAAAGCAACAATGAGAAACCATACATCCGCACACCTTCTTCAGGCAGCACTTCGCGAAATACTCGGCACACATGTCGAGCAGGCAGGTCAGCTTGTTAACAGCAAGGAAATGAGATTTGACTTCTCTCACTTCTCTGCAATGACAGCAGATGAACTGAAGGCTGTTGAAAACAGAGTTAATGAAGTAATTCTTGATTCAATACCGGTTACAACTCAGCAGATGAGCCTTGAAGAAGCTAAAAAGCAGGGAGCAATGGCACTTTTCAGCGAGAAATACGGTGAAGAGGTAAGAGTGGTAAAAGCAGGGGACTTCTCAACAGAACTCTGCGGAGGAACTCATGTTCACAATACAGCGGATATAGGGCTGTTTAAGATCACATCTGAATCATCTGTCGCAGCAGGTATACGCAGAATAACTGCGGTGACAGGCAAAGGTGTCATTGAATACATTGAGAAAAACAATAAGCTTATTTCAAATACAGCAGAGGCATTGAAAGTTTCAAATATATCTGATATTGCCAACAGAGCTGCTGCCGTAACAAGCGAACTTAAAGAAAAAGACAAAGAAATTGAAAAACTTCTTTCTCAGATAAATGCACAAAAAGCAAAACAGTTTGAATCGGTCGAGATAGGACCTATTGAACTTATAGCAACAGACAAAATAGAAGAGGGTACCGACATTCGTACTCTTGCCGAAACAATAAGGGATGAAAAACCAAACAGAGTTGTTGTTCTCGGCGCAGTTAACAGCGAAAAGGGAACTGTATACTTTGTATGTGCATCTGCCAAAGACGCAATTGCGAGCGGTATACTTGCAGGCAATGTTGTAAGAGAGGTCGCAAAAATAGCCGGCGGTAACGGAGGCGGTAAGCCGGACTTTGCAATGGCAGGCGGAAAAGAAGCAAGCAAGCTAAGTGATGCTATTTCTGCAACTGAGCAGATTGTTAAGTCTATGTTAAAGTGAGGAAATGACAATGAGTGATTGTATTTTTTGCAAAATAGCAGCAGGAGAAATTCCATCAAATAAGGTATACGAAGATAATAAGATGATTTGCTTTAAGGATTTAAATCCTCAATGCGAAGTTCACGTACTTGCAGTTCCGAAGGAACATATAGAGTCAGCAAACATGATAACAAAAGACAATGCTGAACTTATAGGGCATATCTTTGCAAAAATCCCGGAAATAGCAAAGTCATTGAATATATCCGATTACCGGATTATAAACAACTGCGGAGAAAAAGCAGGTCAAACGGTTAAGCATCTTCACTTTCATATCTTAAGCGGAGACAATCTCGGTGAAAGACTTGTATGAGAAATGATTTCGCCTCCAAGGAGGCTAAAAAGTGTCTGAAATCTTAAAAGATCATGAAAGAAAGATTACGCTTGGATTTAACGGAGATGCGGCATAAAAAAGTATTTATTCAAAATTTTCATAATAATATATAGGCCTTGACAGAGAAATCTGCAGGGCCATTTCTTACGTGATGACATTCGGTAATTTTTTTTACATCAACTTTGTTATAGTATGTATGGAAATCTTCATAATTTGCATAAATGAAATAGCAAATGCAAATAAAAGCTCGAGAAAATGATTATGTTATGGGATAGCTTTTACAGGCAGTCATGGATAAGAACAATGTGGATTAAATCTATTCACAATGATAAATAATTATGATATAATAATTTAATCATTGAGAAGGGAGATAACAAATGGCGCTCATTTATGAAAACGAATTGAAAAGACAGATTAAAGATGGAAAAATGAATAATTGTTATCTCTTTTACGGTGATGAGGACTACCTGAAACAATTTTATCTGAATAAGATAATTTCAAAGTTTGTAACACCCGGCAGTGAGACATTCAGCCTTAGAAAATATGATGGCAAAGATGACACCCTTGAAGATGTATTTGAGGGTGCTCAAAGCATATCCTTTATGACGGAGTTTACTGTAGTTGTAGCTCATGATTTTAAGCTTAATAAACCTAACGAAGATGAAAAGGAACAAATAAGTGCTTTTCTTGATAATCAGCCTGACAGTTCCATTACCATTTTCTGGTTCGATGCTGAGCATCCGGACAGCTGGATTTTAGAGCAATTTAAGAAAAAGGCGACTGCAGTTAATTTTAGGAAACCTGACTTGAAGGAACTTTACCGCCTTATTATTGCATATGCTAAAAAGCAAGGATGTGTAATGCAGGAAAAAACTGCTCATTATCTCATAGAGACAGTAGGGGATGACCTTAATACACTTTTTAATGAAATCCAAAAGGCTGCTAATTTCGCTGGCAATGGTAATGAGATTAAAAAAGAAGACATTGACAGCGTCGCTATTGAATCTCTCGAAGCCAATGTCTTTAATATTTCAAAGAATATACTTGCCGGGAATCCGGGCAGCGCGCTTGAACTACTGCATACACTTATGCAACAAAAGGCGGAAGCAATAGAGATACTTGCTGTTATTATAATGTCATTCTCAGATATATACAGAGCAAAGATAGCTCTCGATGCCGGAAAGAATGCCAGATATATGGCTGACTTCTATGATTATAAAAATAAGGAATTCAGACTGACAAATGTTGCAGGAAGAGCAGCAAGGCTCACAATGGGACAAATCAGGGAATGTTTTGACAGGATAAACGAGAGTGACAGAGCACTTAAGTTTTCCTCTCAAAACGATGAGCTTGTTCTTGAAAAACTTATAGTAAATCTGTCACTTATTGTTTCAAGGTAGAAATATGATAAAAATAGAGCAGGCAGTAATAGTTGAAGGCAAATATGACAAGATAAAGTTGTCGGGAATAGTTGATACACTTATTATTGAGACTGAAGGTTTTGGCATATTCACAGATAAGGAAAAGCAAAAACTCATAAGATATCTTGCGGAAAAACGCGGCATTGTGGCATTGACGGATTCTGACTCTGCGGGTTTTAAAATACGTTCTTTCATATCAAATATAACAAAAGGGAAGAACGTCATAAATGTTTTCATCCCGGATGTCTTTGGCAAGGAAAAACGTAAAGAGCAGTTCTCAAAAGAAGGGAAAATCGGTGTTGAAGGCATCAAAGATGATATAATAATAAATGCATTTGAAAAAGCCGGAGTTTTCTGTAAAGAGGAGAATAGTAATAAAGAAAAAAGAGAAATAAGCAGAACTGATTTTTTTGAAGATGGTATTTCAGGCGGAAAAGACAGCAGCCTCATGAGGAAAGAACTTGCCAAAAGTCTTGAACTGCCGGAAAGAATATCTGCATCTTCATTGCTTAAAATCATCAATATGTACATGACATATGATGAATACAAGAAGGCAGTGGAAACAATAAAAAGCAAACAAATATCAAATGCAAATCTAACTTAAGGATACAGCGAGGAAAAATAATGGATATCGAAATTGAAAAAAAAGATGAATACACAAATGGTGTTAATGTAGTTGCAGTACTGGGATCACCAAGAAAATCAGGATATGGTTCAAAACTTCTCACACAAGTTCTCAAAGAATTCCCCAAAGGAACAAACATAGAGACCTACTCTGCTTATGAACTTAATCCTACTACGTGTAATGCCTGCGGTTATTGTAAGGCTTGTGACGGATGCTCAAAGAAAGATCTTGATGATTTCATGAAGAAATTCATAAATGCAGATGTTATTGTGTTCGCAGTCCCAAATTACAATATGGGACTTCCTGCACCTATGAAGGCATTGCTTGACAGATTCCAAAGATTCTATGAACAAGCAAAGCGTCAGAAAGTTAACTCCATAATTCCGAAGGAAAGAGTAGCAATTCTCATAGTGACAAGCGGCAGCGACGGAGAGATTGGCTTTGAGGTTATAAAACATCAATTTCTTCAGGCTTTCACATATCTTAATATAGAACTTAAGGGGACTATGCTGGCACGGAATACAAACAAAGCAGGTATTGATTCAACCGATATGAAAAATGCACAGGATTTATACAGGAGTTTAAGAAGATGATTTACGATATTGGCCTGATGAATTTCGCAACTGAAGTATTGCAATCAGAAAAACCTGTCCTTTTGGATTTCTTTGCCGAATGGTGTGCACCTTGTAAAATTCTTTCTTCGGAACTTGAAAGTTTTTCAAAAGAACACGAAGAATACAAAGTATGCAGACTTGATGTGGACAAGACTACGGAACTTGCCACTATGTATGGCATAATGAGTGTACCTACACTCTTGCTCTTCAAAGGCGGAAAAGAAACAAGCCGTTTGGTAGGAGCACAAGTGAAAGATGCAATAGAAAAATTTTGCGAAGTAAATAACTGAATATATGGCAAAAAATTGAGAGGGCTTTGAAAGTCCTCTCATTTTTGCATTTAGGATTATTGTATTTCCTGCCTTTGGGCATTGTAATTTACCGGAATTGCTTTCTTAAAGAGCATATAATCATATTTTGCAAGCCAGGGAGATCCGATTTCACCTGACTCAAAGTCTTCTTTGCTTGCTGCAACATTTACTTCTGCAAGACCTACAAGGTTTCCGTCTTCCTTGATTACACAATCCCAGAATGCGTGGTGACCTACATGGTTGACTGATGATGGGATGTATATGTATCTAAGACCTCTGTCGTGTGTGAAACAGTCACTGCCGATCTTTTCAAGACCTTCCGGAAGTGATAAATATACCAGCCCCAATGACTCATCGCCTGTATATTTGGTTTCAGTCACTTTTGTATCTGTCTTATATGAATAAATATTGTTCAATACACCGTCGTTGAAGAATGCCAATGTGCCTATTTCTTTGAGCCCTTCCGGCATATATATATTAACAACATTTGCATAGTTAAAGCAAAGGGGACCGATTTTCTCAACAGTTGACGGGAGAACATATGTCCTTACATCCATGTTGTATTTTTCAAAGAAAACTTCATCATATTTTTCGGTTGTTCCCCAAAGCTCTTCCATAACATATCCGTTGTCATCAAGGAGATTTGAGATTTGTACACCATCTTCCATCCTGGCATAACCTGTTTTTAAACGAAGATATCTGTCATGATCTATCGGATAGCATATGATCTCAGTCATATCTTTGTTGTAGAGAACACCGTCTATGTCACAATAGTTTGGGTTTTCATCATCAACATAAATGCACTGAAGATTCCAGCATGAATAAAAAGCGTTTACATCTATGTTGGTGACATTTGCACCTATGCGGATAACTTCCAATGTGTTATCACAATCAAATGCATATTCATGAATACTGCTTACAGGCTGTGCATTGTCATAAATTACAGAAAAGCCTGAACTGTCTGAATTGTCACTTCCTCCCGAAAGGATAAGCCCAGCGCTGTCTTCATCATAGTGAAATTCTGCAGTATATTCTATGGTAAAGTCTTTGACAAGACCATTATTTGAAAACTGCATAAGCTCATATTGGTCATTCCCCAGATCCTTATATTCAAGCTTACCTGTATTAAGAAGTGCAACAACTGAGAAATAGAGCGAAAGGGATACCGCAATGATGATTACAGCCACAAAGATAATTTTCTTGACTTTTGCATTTTTGTGGGATACTCCGACCTGCGGTTCGGCCAGGCCTTCAATCTTGTACGTCCAAACTTCATCATCCGGAATATTAAGTTTTTCTTCCTGAACAGGAGCAAGCTCTTTCTTTTCTTTCTTACTCATCTGCTACACCTCCCGTCTGACCTGTAAAGCTTCCGGCTGTGGACTTGCCTTCACGCTCAGCTTTGGCAGCCATAACTTCGGCACGTCTTTCAAGTACCTGGATAACCTTGTTTTGTTTTGCAGAGTCATAATCCCAGAACATGTATGGTATAGTCATAAGGAGGTATCCGGCTATATCAAAGATTATAGGTATAACAATAATATTAACTCTGGACATATCAACATAGAGGACATCCCAGTTGCTGTTAAATCCGAACTTTAACAAAAGTATGGGGATGATTAGACCTACAAGTGTTGTGATGGGACTTGTAAACCAACCGAATATACCTGAGAAACTTTCAAGTCTTTCGCCTGAAAGATACATTTGATAGTCGCCTATACGTATATCCATATCATGGCTTACTGCAGTAGGAACAGTCTTTGTCATTTCCATAAGGAAGAGCATAATGCAACAAATGACACCACATAAGGTGACATTGTCACCACAGAGCAGGATTGCTATGACTATTATGCCGTAGCCCATAGCTCTTGTAAGCTGGTAGAATATCATTATCTGCTTATATGTGAATTTCTTAATGAAATATGGCGTGAAGAAATCCGGGGGAGTACCGGCAAATGATATGAGTGAGACTAAAAGTCCGTATGCAAGGCCACTTAAACGGAATGTATAAAGGTAGACAATTGTTGTGAAGGCAAGCATACCGTTTCCAAGTGAGTCAAGAAGACCAACTAATGTCAAAACCCACTTATACTTGTTTCTCATTACACCAAAGATACCATCCCAGAAATTAATCTGGACTTTTTCTTCGATAGGGGGCTGGGGAATTCTCTCCTTTATCTTGCCAGCAAATATCATCGTCAAGGTCGCAAAGGTTATAAATATAATCGGGATTACATATCTGTAAACATTGATGTCTGCCCATTCATTTTTTGTAAACCCTATTGCCATAGGTATTATAAGGACCATGATGGAATTAAGAATGTGTGAAAGCTTTAACGGATATGTTCTTACCAGAATCCTTTCCTGCATATTCGGGCTTATATTCTGAGTGCACAACTCAGTACAATTGTTGAAGCCGAACAAATTATAGAGTGCAAAGAGAGCATTGGCAACCCAGACCCTTGTAACTACATCCTCTATCTCATATACCGGCAGCCAGCCGATAAGTATAACCATTATGCATTTAGGTACAACATCACAATAGAGAAAGTATTTATATCTTCCAAATTTCGGGACAAGCTTTTTGCGCCAGAAAATATTTCTGGAGCCGGCCCAGCCGTTCCATAAAATATGTGTACCGAGAATCTTGATCGCAGAAGCTGCGCTTATACCTCTTATGGAGTTAAGGGCTGCCACAACCGTATTGTTCAGATCAAGATAAGGCTGAAAATTAAAGACCATTAAAAATATGCCTATCAAAATCGAGAAAAAGTATATTGTATAGAGCTTTTTCTCTTTTTGTTTCGGCATGAAGCCGAGATTATCATTTACAATCCAGCCCATGATATCCCAAAACTTTTGCAAAGGCAGGTTAATAAGACCTATTGCAGCAAAAACAACATAAGGCAGGTTATAATGATACATAATAAGGTAGCAACCTGCAGCAAAACTAATATAATCAAGCGTTTTGGTGCCTGAATAGTTGCTCCCTACAGCCAGCCAAATGTCAAGATATTCCTTGTATGGAACATACTTTCCTTCAGCCGGAGTTTTCCAGTGGGTCTTGATTTCAGTAAAAAGCCATTTAACCTTACTGACAAGGCCGGTTTTTTCATTTTCCATTAAACCATCCCTTTAAAAATGATACATATATTTTACCAAATATATACTTTCCTTTCAATCACATATTCAAAGTTTGAGTGTTATGCAACAAAAGAAAGGCCTTGCTTTGTGTAATTTGACAAATGGATAATAGAGAAATCACACATAAATATGCGATTTTGTATAATAAATAAAATATGGCGGTTCATTTTTAAACCGCCATATCCATATATGAGAAATATGCTTTTTTATTCTAGTCCTGCTTTAAGCCTTGCAAGTCCATCCATAAGAATCTCTTCAGGAGAAGCTATATTCATTCTTAAAAATCCATCGCCACATTCACCGTACGCATCTCCTGCTGACAACAAGAGCCCTGTCTTTTCCCGTATTTTATCCGAAAGGTCTTTTGAGGATAAAGAGTATGCTTTTAAATCAAGCCATAAAAGGTATGTGGCTTTGGATTCCACAAGCTTGACATTCGGGAGATTTGTCTCTAGATATTCTTTGACCAGTTTTCTGTTTTTTGAAATATATTTATTCATCTCATAAAGCCAGTCCTCACTTTGGTTGAATGCGGCTATTGCCGCATCAAGTGCAAAACTGCTGGGCTCGGCGCATTCATCCGTATTAAGACCACGATTTACAAGCTCATATATTTCTTTATTCTGTATATATATTGCAGAAGACTGCAGTCCGGCTATATTAAATGCTTTTGAAGGAGCTATAAGGGTGATGCAGTCGGGATCTATAACTGCGAAAGGAATATATTCATAACCCGGCTCAGTTATATCACAATGAATCTCATCACTTACTACAAGAACGTTATGCTTTTTGCATAGTTCTGATATACTTTGCAAGCTTTTTTTGTCCCAGATTTTCCCTACGGGATTGTGAGGATTGGATAATATGATCATAGTTGTTTTCGGATCGGAAAGTTTGCTTTCAAGATCCTCAAAATCAATTTCATAATTTCCATTATCATATTTAAGGGGACTTTCAAGAACAATACGTCCGTTGTTGATAATTGAATTGAAAAATATGTTGTATACAGGTGTCTGAATAAGGACTTTATCGCCGGGAGAAGTCATCTTCCTCACGATACTTGAAAGAGAAGGTATGACTCCCGTTGAAAAAATAAGACCTTCTTTTTTCATCTTAAGATGGTGTCTTTTATCCCACCATGAAATATATGCATCATACCACTGATCAGGTATTATGTTATATCCGAAAATTCCGAGATCGATTCTCTTTTGCAGGGCATCCTTTATAGCAGGCGCTGCAGAAAAGTCCATATCTGCAACCCACATGGGAAGTTCATCATCAGATTTCAATATATCCCATTTTAAGCAATGAGTGTTTCTTCTGTTTATATATTCATCAAAGTTATATTTCACTGTCTTCTACCTCGATAATTGTCTTTAAGGGATCTATACGGTCGGGCTCCATTATGAGCCGGGAAATACTTTTTGCCTTTATTTTGCCGGAATATGGATTTTTAACCGACTCGATATTTGAATTGATTTCCGCGTCAACGCTCGAATATTCAAAGCAAAGTGTCGTGTTTTCAAGAACACAATTCACCATCTTTAGGTTCTTAATATAACAAAGGCCCTGAAGGCTTTCTATCCTGCAGTTTACAAAGGTGAGATTTTCGCTGTTCCAACCCAGATACTCGCCGGATATATATGAATCATATATGCTTACATCCCTACAATTCCAAAATGCGTCTTTGGACATAAGCTTCGAATTGCGTATAACTATATTTTCTCCGCCGTCAAAGGGATAATTGCCGTCAAGATTTAAGCCCTCAATCTCAACGTTTTTGCTGTTCATCCCAAAGTAGTCGCCTTTTGCAGTTAGATTCTTTCCGATGACTTTATCGCAATGCCATAAAGTCTCATCAGCTTTGGACATGGATATATTTTCCAAATTAATATTATGACATCTTCTGAAAGTCTTGGGAGCATCTATTTTGCTTCCTTTCATAAAAAGGTCATTGGTATACCATATTCCTGCTCTTGCAGTTTCATTTAATACACCGTCATATACCCGGACATTATTACAATACCAAAGTGGATATTTCCAGCCGAAACTGCAGTTATATATATTTAGGTTTTTGCTTTCTTTAAGAGGGGACTCGCCGTTAGAAAAAACACTGTCATAAACGGCAGCATCTTCTGTCATGAACAAGGCACGTTCTCCCTCATATTTTCCGTTTCTGAATTCTTGCATCTTTTTCTCCACATCTCGATAAAATCTATAACTTAAGTATATCACAAAATTCCTTAATAGTAACATAAATATTACAAAAATATATTGATATATTTCTTTTCTTTTATGACGGCTTTTGATATAATCAAAAAAGGTGAGAGTAATGTATGAAGAAAAAGATATATCAAAACTCTTGGATTCTCTTGCAAAAAGCAAATTCAGGTCTTCCTTTCACTTAAATGGAAAGATGAAAGCATATACCAGAGATAAAGGCTATGAAAAAATAGAAAGCGATGCATATGATTTTATCAAAAAGCGCATTGCAGATGCAGAACCCAAAAATGACGGAAAACAAACACCTATGAGAGCAAATTCCCATCCGGTATTTATTGCTCAGCACGCAACAGGACTTTGCTGCAGGGGATGTGCGCTGAGAATACATGGTATAGAAAAAGGAAAAGAACTAAACGATCGTCAAATTGACTATTGTGTAAAAGTCATTATGACATGGATAAAAAGAGAGATGGAGGATGACAATGCCTAAAATTATATATTTTGACTGTGCAGGCGGTATATGCGGGAATATGACTCTAGGTGCACTCCTGGAAATATGCGGTGATGAAGAATATTTCTTAAATGAACTGGCTAAACTCGGCCTTGACGGATATGAAATAAGGATAGAAAAAAGAGAATCATACGGCATACGCGGGACATATGTGAATGTCCTTATAGACGGGGAAGATGAATATGGTCATCACCATGACATAGGACATGACCATCACCACGCAGAAAGAAACTTAAATGATATACTTTCTCTCATAAATAATTCCGATTTAAGGCAAAGCGTAAAGGAAATTTCCGCCAATATCTTTATGAAGCTGGCCAAAGCAGAAGCAAAGATACATGACAAAGATATCGACAAAGTACATTTTCATGAAGTCGGAGCAAGAGACTCTATAATAGATATAGTCGGCACAGCCATACTTATAGACAGAATCAGCCCTGATCTCATTTTGTCAAGTACGGTAAATGAGGGACATGGCTTTATAGAATGTGCTCATGGTAAGATGAGTGTGCCTGTTCCTGCCACATCACAAATATTCGCAGACAGCAATATACAGGTAAGGCAGATAGATGTAAACACAGAACTTGTCACACCTACAGGCGCCGCCATTATATCAACTCTTGCTTCTGACTTTACTTTAATGCCGGAAATGAAAATTCAAAAGACTGCCTTCGGTCTGGGCAGCAAGGATATAGGCTATACAAATGCATTAAAAGTGTATCTGGGTGAAGGAAGCGAAAATAACGATGATATATATGTAGTGGAAACCAATATAGATGACTCTACGGGTGAACAAATGGCTTATGCTATGGAGCAGGTTTTGAAAGCCGGTGCCCGTGATGCCTTCTATACTCCTGTAATAATGAAAAAGGGGAGACCTGCATATAAGCTGGAGATTATATGCACAAAGGATAAACTTGATGACCTTTTGGAAATCGTTTTTAAGGAAACAACCACTATAGGGGTGAGATACCATAAGGTTGAACGCACAGAACTCAAAAGAGAAATGATATGCGTAGATACGGAATATGGCAAAGTCCAATGCAAAAAAGTGACAAGCCCCAAAGGACAGGTATATATCTATCCTGAATATGAGGATATTAAGAAAATAGCAATAGAAAAAAACATACCATTGAAAGAACTATATAAGCTGTTTTAAGGGATGAGGGAGAATAAACTTTTGCTGAAAACTGAAAAGCAACTGATTTGTTTTCATGATCTAAAACATAAGATAAACTCCTTGAAAGCATATTGAAATAAAATTTGCTGAGATGGTTGTTTCCTAACACAAAGCCGTAATAGGCATATCATAATTGGCACCATAAATCAAGATGATGGCAATTAAAATGGCACCTAAAACAAGTTGGCACTAAGCTACCAGATAGATTCATATACAGTAAAAAAGCCCTGCAAACGCAAGGGCTTTTCGTGTTATTTCAATTGATTACAAATTCCAGTCAAGTGCCATCTGCTCTAATTCGCGGTAGTCGACTTTTCCTCGGGACGTTCTGGGCAGGTCGTCCCGATAGATAACGGCTTCCGGTACCATGTAGTCTGGCAGCTCCTTCTGGCACAAAGCAAGAATCTGCTCTGTAATCTGTTCGGCACGCCGATGGCGCAGCATATGGCCACGGCCTCATGTTCGTAAACCGCTTTTTCTATCCGGTCAGGGAAGATCTTTGTGGCATTTCCGTCCCGTCCCTTCGTCGTAAGAATCCGCTTAATTCGCCCTGTACGAGCAAAAAGGTGTACAATTCTGCGCGGCCCATAACGTTTAAATAATAGCATAAAAGGCCTGTCTTTTCAAGATTTAAGAGGCCGTTCACAAATATTCACAGTTTGAAATTCAATGATTATTATCAACTAAAAAGCAGCGTAAAACATATATGGTGGAATCTTCATAACATCAATTGATTCAAAAAGAGTTTTGGGATGAACAACAAATGAATTGCTAATTCTTCTGCCGTAGATTTTTTTAAATTCGTCCAATGATGTTGTTGAATAGTTTTTACCGGATTTGACTTCTACAGGGATAATTTTGAACTTCGTTTTGCTTTCATTAGAAAGCAAAAAATCAATTTCGATATCATTTCTGTGTTTTTCATTATTATAACGAGTATAAAAGTATAAATTTTTTCCTTTTGCAGCCATCATTTGAGCGATAGCGTTCTCATATAACATTCCCTGATTGATGGATAGTTTTCCGTCCATTATTTGCCTGTATAGATTATTTTCAGCAAGCTCATTTTCGCTGAATGCTAAGCTTACAAGTAAACCTGTATCGCCCATATAACATTTTACCGAAGAATCGTCTTTGTTTAATGCAAATCCCACATTAGGATCGGTGCACTTATAACACAAATTGCATATCATAGAATCATCTAACCAGAATAATGGCTCATCATATTTGTCAAATGTGCCGTTGGAATCAATTTCCGATAAGACAATTTTCTTCTCATGCTTTGAAAGGTATCCGGGAATATTTTCAAAAACAGCAGACACTTTTGAATTGTATCTTTTTGCGGCCTTTTTTATATCGTCGCGGTATAAGTTCAGTATATCTCTTTTTTCAATATCTGCAGCAGCAAAATCCCTGTTTCCGTTTTTATATGCAAGAACTGCTTGAGGCATTCCTCCAACAAGAATATATTCCTTGAACAAGCGCATAGCTTTGTTGTGCATATTTCTTTCAAGAGGTGTTTTGTTCTTATAACACTCGGTTATATAATCAAGAAGCAAATCCTCGCCCATAAAGGAAACGAACTCCTCAAAGTCAAGAGGATACATTTTTAGTTTTCTTTCTTCAGATGGAATAGTAATATTTTCAACATTTTCTCTAATTGAAATCAGAGAACCTGTTTCGAGATAATCGTATCTGCCATCCTGAACAAGATATTTAATTGCTTCTCTTGCTTTTGGAAATTTTTGTATTTCATCAAAAACGATAAGACTTTCTCTTTGATATAATCGGGTATTGTACTCAAGCGAAAGGTCTTGAAAAAACATATCAAGGTTTGTTAAATTATCAAAAAGGTTTTTAACCTTTCCTGACGCCTTATTAAAATCAACCAAAATAAATGATTTGTATTCGCTTTTTCCGAATTCCTCGGCAATCGTAGATTTTCCTATTCGCCTTGCACCTTCTATCAGAAGTGCCTTGCTTCCGTTTGCTGTTGCTTTCCACTCACATAAATTGTTATATATTTTTCGTTTTATTTCCATTATATTGCCACCTCTTTCATCTGTACGCAGTTTGTATTATAGCATAAATGTCAGCAGTACGCAAGATAAAAAAATAGAATAATCATAGCTATGCGCAATATAATTATTTGCCAAATATGTTGGAATGCGCACTTTAATTAGACCAACCTGTACCAGTCAAGACGAGTATACTGGTTCAAAAGTCAAATACTTTTTTTAGACAGAAATAAGGCTTTGATGGAATGATGGAAAACAAGGATGGCGGACGGTGCCTACAACCTCGATTTTTCCACGCTAACTGCACCGGCATATACATATATACCGGCTTTATTCACTCAAAAGGATTGCTGCCCGGAGGGTGAGGAAACCTCGTCGTCCGAATTCCCAGGCCTTTGACCGCCGACAACGATCCTGGTTCTATTGTAATCTATACTCTCATATATGCTTCCAAATTTGCTGCCGACAACATTGCTGCGTTGCTTGAAATCTTTGAACTTATCACCATAGGTAATGCTGAGGTTAAGCGCGAAGAAGAATGACTCAGAGCGTGGTAGCAGGAATATCAGCGTCAGCAGGCACAGACCTATGACGAAGACAAGAATGAAGATTATGATGAGGACTATGAGGAAGAAGCCGGTATGACTTTCTCTCTGTAAAAAAACAATCCTCGGCAAAAGCCGAGGAAAGAATTATTAATTCATTTTTTTAATATCTCATTATCTCAATAACTTTATCAATTCCTTATCATGATTATTTGTAAAATCGCTAAGTTTATACGATCTAATACGCTCATTGACTAATATGGGCTCAACAAAACCGTTCTTCACAAGAACTGACAATCTGTTGATTATCGTCTTATTGGTAACGCCTAGTTCTTTACTGACTTCAATTGGTGTGAATTCTCTTTTATAATGCTTTATCAGGAACAACAAAAGTTCTCTCTCCTTTGATTTTAAATAGGATAGGCTGCCGTTTACTTCTTCGCTGCTTGAACCCTCAGACAGTTCATATACCTTGCTTGAATATAGCTGAACCAACCGAAGAAAATAGTTTATCCATATCTCCGGATGAGGAGGGTTGTCCCTGCCCGAATAATATAATGCCGGCAATCCCATTTGGATTGATTCATAGTATTCGTTTACATCATAGGCGAAATATTCTTCTAAAGATCCGATTCCGTTAAAGCCATATCCGTTAATATTCATAACATAACCGGAAAGCAAACGAGCTGTTCTGCCATTACCATCTTCAAACGGATGAATTGTTACGAGCTGATAATGTACAATCGCAGCGACTATCAATGGATGGTCGTCTGTTGTATTCACATACTCAACCAATTCATCTATTAACTCAGGAATTTCCGAATACTCCGGCGGGATATAATCAGGATTCCCGGTTTGAGAATCATATACGGCAAAGAGCACTCCGGGAGGCATTGGACCGCGAAATCCGATTTTTTCCTTTGACGCGCCTTTTTCAACATACTTCTGTACATTGAGAATCAGTTCTTTTGAAAATTTCTCATCTTTTTTTGCCATGTCCTCAAGGTAATTAAGAGCAAGAAAATAGTTTCTAACCTCTTGTTCAGGCTTAAGAAAATGTTTTCTTTCATCACGCTCGATTACCTCATCAACCTGCTTTTCAGAAAGAGGATTGCCCTCAATCTTATTTGATGCATACGAACTTTTCTTTTTCGAGTTTTTACGCAGTCTGCTTGCAACTGACGAGGATATTTTTACAGTAGAAACCTTAAACCTGTTCTTCTCAATTTCTAATATATACCGAAGAGTATCGTTAGTCAGCATTGCTTTAATCAAATGTATCACCTCGTATATATAGCATATCATAAACGAGATTAAATTTCCACTATAATTTCACTATTTTACATTATTTAAAATATCATATCAGAAGACTATGATGAGAATTATGAGAAAGGTGAAGGTATGACTTTTTTGCTGTACAAAGATAAAATATTATACAACCCCTTATTCAAAATTTTTATAAATAACAATAAGAAAGGATGAAAAAATATGTGTGTCTTTGACTTTGGCCTTTTCACATATCCTTCGGCGGTCATATACTTTTCAATTAGCTCTCCAATTTTCTCGCGCTTTTCCATCATTTTCTTTCCCTGAAATATTAACGCAAAAATCAAGGTCAAATTTAGCAAACCAAAGACATCATTTTTCCACGGAGTATAAAGAAAATAGGGCAAAAGGCTGTTTTTAGCCAATTTGCCCTATATCTTTTTGTCCTTAAAAAGCAAAAACCCCTTGAAATCAAGGGATTTTCGTTGTATCAACCGTGTGATACAAAGATGGCAGAGGTATAAGGATTCGAACCTTAAATGACGGAGTCAGAGTCCGGCGTGTTACCGTTACACTATACCTCTATGTCTTTTTCAAATGCAAGCGTTATTATATACCACAATAACGTGCTTGTCAAGAAAAAACAAAACATGTGACAGATATATGACAGAACATCAACGCAAAGTCAATATAGGCTATTTTGTTACAATATCATAAAGCTCAAACGGAATGACTTTTCCAATTTCTTCTAAAGTGGTTTCTATCTGTATCCCTATCTTTCCGCCATTGAAAAGTATTTTAGCATTGTTCTGTGCGGAACTGTCTATTATTGTTCTAAAAAACTTTTTCATCCCTATCGGGCTGCAACCTCCGTGAACATATCCCGTAAGAGGTAAAAGATCTGCAGAACGAATCATTTCTATATATTTTTCATTTACAGCAGTGGCTGCTTTTTTTAGATCTAACTCGGAATTTACCGGAACAAGAAAAACATAATTTTTTTCGCTTTTTCCTCTGGTGACTAGGGTCTTGAAAACTATTTCGGGGTCTTCATTAAGCACTTCTGCAACTTCTTTACCACTTACAACGCCAAAATCCGTATAGTCATGTATTTGGAAGTTAATCTTCTTTTGTTCAAGACACCTTATTGCATTTGTCTTTTCTGTATTCTTTTTCATTTATTTGGATTTTTCCTTTTTTTACATTGCATTTTTGAATTCTTTTGCGCTTTGATACCTGGCATACGGATTAACTTGTGTGCTTTGAAGAACAATATGACCGGCTTTTCCTTTTGCCAGGACTTTACTGGGGTGTTGTCCTGTAAGCATTACATTTGCTAAGTTAGATAGAACGTGAAAATAAAAATGAAGAAAGACGCTATAATCTCTTAATGAATCCCAGAAAAGAAAAGTTCTCTCAGCTGAGTAAGTCGGCAGAGAGGATTTCGTATATTTGACAGTTTCTTATTCCAGGAGAGCTAATACAGTGTCACCATGACGTTTTTCATCATTTTTTACGCTTTCAACCTCCGGAAAACGTTCAACTACAGGCATATATGTGTTAACAGCATCATACTCAAATTTTGCAATAATAGGGTAAAGCTTTTTCTTGCCTATCAGCTTATATGCCATAGGCACGAATGTTGCCAGTGTCTTCCTGGGCTTTAATACAGTGTTGGTCAATCCCTTGAAAATCGAGGCATGGTGGCCTTCCTCAGATGATAGTTGCATAAAAGTCTTCTTGTCTTTTTCATCTCTTACTGCTTCTGAAAGAGCCTTGTACATAAGAACTGCGTCAAGCTCACCTTGCTGTGCCTTAAGCAATGTTTTCATTTCCTGATCCGTCATAATAACCATTCCTCTTTTCTTTTGTAAAACCATTATATATATAAATTCAAACTATTGCAACAAAGAGATTGTAGGACAGGCATAGTCTCAAAAACAATATCTTTCTATGCCTATGAAAAAGATTGTGAGGCCTATATCAATGAACACATGAAATATTGCATGAAAATATCTTTTCCTTTTTCCTATTCCGTAAAGAACTGCACCGCTCAGCAGGAATGTGCCTCCAAGCAAAAGAGAAAGAAATGCACCTTTGGGCAGAATCTTAAAAGCCTTTGCACCCGAAATTGCACATACAAGACCGGTACCTATATACAGGCACATCTGAATTGCTTTTGTTTTTTCAAAGGAAAGAAATGTCAGCATTAATCCTGTGATGGCTCCCGTCCATGCACATGCTGCCATAAGGGCTCCTGCAGTTTTACTTACAATTTCGCTTACAAGAGGAACGCATGCTGTTGCATTGCCGGCTACAGAAAAGAAAATCATACAATGGTCCAAAAGACGTAGCATCTTTTTGCGGTCTTTATTTTTAGCCCCGTGATAGACTGCTGATGTCAAAAACATAATGCTGTTGCCGAACAAATAGAGAGATGCACAAATTATACGGAGAACATCATGCTTTTCTATTGACGGAATAAGACAAAAATATATGATAAAGACACTTAAAATAAGGCCCAACGCATGTGTGAGTGTGTGAAGAAATTCTTCTTTTTTTGTATAGTCCACCAATGGAATCTTTTCCCATGATTTCATTTTCTATTTCGCTCCTTATTGCCTTGTATAAATATCTTATCATATTGAAAATGAA
Organism: uncultured Clostridia bacterium; assembly: GCA_937884995.1. Classification (GTDB taxonomy): domain Bacteria; phylum Bacillota; class Clostridia; order Oscillospirales; family Acutalibacteraceae; genus Fimenecus. The sequence continues at coordinate 35,662 of CAKZZL010000022.1, read as the reverse complement.
TCCACAATAACATATAATGTAAGTAAAATATTGAGAGGAATTTCCGGGAAAATTATGGTTAAGCGTTTTATATCTTACTACAAACCGCATAGACTTTTGTTTGCTGCAGATATGATGGCTTCTGTCCTCATATCTTTACTCGGTATGATTTATCCGGTTATGACAAACAAAATGCTCAATGAATACATACCTGACAAGCGATATCAATCGATTATCATATCGGGTCTTATTGTGCTGGCTTTATACATAGTACGTATGCTGCTGAGATATTTTGTTCAATATAAAGGGCATATGGTGGGAGTCAGGATGCAGGCACAAATGAGAACAGAACTTTTTAAGCATCTTGAAAAGTTACCTTTTTCATTTTTTGATAATCATGAAACCGGAGCTATCATGAGCAGAATGACAAACGATCTTTTTGAGGTCAGCGAACTTGCTCATCACGGACCTGAAAACATTTTGACAAGCACTATCATGATAATACTCAGTTTCTTATATCTGTGTACCATCAATCTTTATTTAACCTTGATTATATTCGCATGCGTTCCTTTCTTGGTAATAACTACTGCATACTACAGAAAAAGAATGAGGGCTGCCTTTACCGAAAGACGTCAGAGTAATGCAATCATAAATGCATCGATTGAGAGTTCCATCACGGGAGTAAGAGTCACAAAGGCATTCACCAATGCAGACAAGGAACTTGAAAAATTTGAACTGGGCAATGAGATGTTCAAAGAGGCTTCTGCCCATTCATATAACGCGATGGGAAAGTTCTTTTCATCCACGAACTTTATCACCGATGTTTTCAACGTTATCATCCTGATAGCAGGAGGTATCTTCCTATATAACAACAAAATTAATTTCGGCGAGTACTCCACCTTTATTGTGTCGGTTAATCTCTTCATTTCTCCTATTCAGACCCTTGTTAACTTTACCGAACAATGGCAAAACGGCGCAACAGGCTTTAAAAGATTTGTTGAAATAATGGACATTGAAGAAGAAAAGGATGCGCCTGATGCCACAGAACTTAAGAATGTGCAGGGAGATATTGAGCTTAAAGATATTTGCTTTTCATATACCGAAGATGAAAAGCATGGTGTATTAAACCATGTTTTCCTAAGAATTGAAAAGGGAAGTAAGCTTGCTTTGGTAGGCCCATCAGGAGGAGGAAAAACAACCATTTGTCATCTTATCCCCAATTTCTATAAACTCTCAGAAAAGGACGGGAGTGTATTGATTGACGGGAAAGATATACGTACACTTACAATGGATTCGGTGAGAAGAAACATAGGCATAGTACAGCAGGATGTTTTTCTTTTCTCAGGCAGTATAAAGGATAATATAAAATACGGATGCCTTGATGCAAGCGATGAGGATGTTATAAAGGCATCAAAAAATGCAAATATGCATGACTTTGTAATGACTCTTCCAAATGGCTATGATACGGAGATTGGCGAGAGAGGTATAAAACTGTCAGGCGGTCAAAAACAGAGAATATCAATTGCAAGAGTTTTCCTTAAGAATCCTGCTATTTTGATACTTGATGAGGCAACAAGTGCGCTTGATAATACAACTGAGCTTATGATACAGGAAGCACTTGATGAACTTTGCAAAGGTAGAACTACTTTGGTTGTTGCTCACAGACTTTCAACCATACGAAATGCAGACCGCATAGCAGTTATAACCGAAGGTGAAGTTTCGGAAATGGGTACTCATGATGAACTCATTGCCAAAAACGGAATATATAAAGATTTATATGATTTGCAATTCAGGGCAAATGTGTAAAAGGAGACAATGTGAAAATCAGAGATGAATATCCAAACCCTCAGTTTGTCAGAGAAAACTGGCTGAACTTAAACGGACAATGGGATTTCGGATACAGAAAAGCTGACGGAGATTTTGAATTCTCAAAAGACGAGAGCAAGGCTTTGAGTATATTCCGACAGGGCATATATACGGATAAAATCAATGTCCCTTTTTGTCCTCAAAGTGAACTCTCCGGTATAGCCGATACCGATTTTATTAATCTTGCATATTATCGTAAAATCGTAAACTTGCAAAAGACTGACAGCCTTATATATCTGCATATAGGCGCGGCTGATTATCTTACTACCATTCTTGTTAATGGAAAACCTGCAGGGCGTCATAAAGGCGGATATAGTTCATTTGAGTTTGAAATATCAGAGTATATTATCGATGGTGACAATGAAATATTCATTCTCTGCGAAGATAATGAAAAAGATCTCCTTGTGCCAAGCGGAAAACAGTCTATGGAGCCTAAAAGCCATGCCTGCGAATACACAAGGACAACAGGTATATGGCAAACGGTTTATCTTGAGTATGTCCCCAAAACACATATTGAAACTTTTTACTTTTATCCTGATGCAAAGTCATCTTCAATCAAAATTTCAGCAGCTCTGGTAGGCAATTCGGACTTTGAATGTGAAATATATTATGAAAATCATAAAGTCGGGAAGTTCAGCAAAGCTGACTTATCCGGGGAAACTGATTTTAATATATCATTAACTGAAAAACATCTTTGGCAACCAGGCAATGGAAGACTTTATGATGTCGTTATGAGATTCGGGGAAGACACTGTCAGAACGTATTTCGGCCTTCGCGATATTGCACTTGACGGATATAAATTCCTATTAAACGGCAAAAGCGTATTTCAGAGACTTGTCCTTGACCAGGGTTTTTATCCGAAAGGAATATATACTTCCGAAAGTACAGATGATATGATTAATGACATAGAGATATCTATAGCTTTGGGCTTTAACGGAGCCAGGCTGCATCAAAAAGTCTTTGAACCTCTTTTCCTTTATTATTGCGATAAGATGGGATATATGGTCTGGGGAGAATACGCAAACTGGGGTCTTGATTATTCAAACGAGAGCGCAGTGGATATTTATCTTGAGCAATGGGGAGAAGCCATCAAACGCGATTTTAACCATCCAAGTATCATTGGCTGGTGTCCTTTTAATGAGACATGGGAATATGAGTCCGACAGAATTGTATTGGCTCTATATGAGTATACAAAGAAAGTCGATTCTACGAGACCTTGTATAGATACAAGCGGGAATTTTCATGTCAAGACAGATATCTATGATATTCATGACTATAACGGGGATGTGGACTTTTTTAAGAAAAACTTTGATCGTTTTATGACAGATAATGAACTTTATGAGCATGTCTTAATTGATCATCCGGGCCGGCAAAAATATACGGGTGGACCGGTATTTGTCAGTGAGTACGGCGGAATAAGATGGGTATCGGACAAATCTATTGAATCCTGGGGATACGGAGAAGATGTAAAAACAGAAGATGAGTTTGCAGACAGATATGAAGGCCTGACAAATGCATTGCTTCAAAATTACAAAATGATGGGATTTTGCTATACCCAGCTTTATGATGTAGAACAGGAGCAAAACGGCTTATATACTTATGAGAGAAAAAAGAAATTCTCAGATGATATATATGAGAAAATAAGAAAAATCAATAGTCAGAAGGCAGCAATAGAGTAAGCAGACAGAAGTGTGAAAATATATCCTCCAAGTGTATATATTTCTAACCCCCCAAGGGGCTTGTGACAAGTGGGGGGAATAGGTATAATTAAAGTACATAAAAAATAGGAGGAAGTTATTATGGCATGTTTTATAGTTCCTGCAGTTGAAGCTGCTGTTGTTACTGCTTCATATATTGCAGTAAAGAAAAGAGAAAAAAAGGTAGAGGCAGTTAAACTCAGCACCGGCCATGATTTTGATAATAACGAAAACAAAATCACATGGTCAAAGAGACTCAGTTGGCTTTTAGCTATGCTTTGGGGCGGAGTTTTACTTCTTGCTTTTGAACATTTCTGGCATGGAGAGATAGTTCCATTCCCACCGTTCTTAGCGGCAATGTCGTCTCCGGAGGATACTGCGGAGATGCTGCATGAGATGTCAACTGTAGGCGTTTTAATGGCTGTTTTCGTTACAGCTGCATGGGGCATTGTTTGCGCTGCTGTTCAGATGAAAGTCAATAGTATTAAAAAGCAGCTAACAGCAAAGAATGAGGACTAAACTATGACATTACTTATATCTTTTTTTGCAGCACTCACAGCTACAACAGCATGGTATATATCTGAAAGCAGAGATAAGCTAAAGCTCGGTATGCTTTCCCTTATTTTCTGGGGCAGTTCTCTTATGTGGACTGCAGATTTTATCTTTGAATATGCAGAACTTAAAGCAGAATATTTCAATCAAAGTTTCCATGAAATATTAAATGATACACTTTTGGGCTTTTCGGTTGTCTCAATCGGCATTTTCGCCTGGCTTGTTATTTTGTTAATCAAGGACCCGAAAGGTGTAATTAGAAAAAAGTTAAAAAAATGACATGAAATATGGCAGGCACAAAAAGGTGGCCTGCCGTATTTTTTTGGTTCAGCCCAGTTTGATTTTGAAACACTGGGGATAATCACCGGAAATATTATCTTTAACTTTGATATTCAGTACCTCATTGTCACGGGCCCAATCTATCTTTAAGCCACCGAGCATTTCAACATCTTCTATAACGAGATCATGAACATCCTCTTTGTAATACCAATCAGGAGTTTTATGATTGGAAAGCGACTCCCAGTTATCTTTATATTTTCCTTTTTCAATCACTTTATCTATGAGTTTTAAATAAGATTCAACAGTCATAACATTACCTCAAAAAAAGTCCAGATACGTTGTTATTAACGCAAAAGAAAAGGCGTTTCAATAAGAAATTTAATGCAGATAAAAATATGCGGAATTAGATTAAACCTAATCCCGCATAAATTTTTATCTTAACTTTACACTGGACTGCCTTCTTGGTCTATAGCACCGTTGATATATATAAATCCAGGAAAAGTGCATCAAAACCATCAACAGCTCCATCTGCGCAATAATCAAAGCATTCATTTGCATTCTCGGGCATTTCCAGCTGGCAATAAACATAACTGCGGAGCATAGCATAGTCATTTGAGTTTACATCGCAGTCATAATTTACATCACCGAAGAGGAAAGGCACAATAGTAACATTATCGATATTGTTTGTTGTCCCATAATCATATCTCCGATTCCTTTTTACAATTTAATATATCAAAAGATACGATATACTGCAATCTTTTTAAGCAAATATTTAAAATTGAGAATCATTCCCATTTTATTGACAAGCTGATGAAGAAATGCTACAATATGGGAACGGTTCCCATATTGGCATGTATATTTTTGTCTTAACGCGGGAAAGTGAAGCTTAGGAGTGATAATATGAATCCAAAAAGCATATATAAGACAAAGCAAAGAAATATGATAATTGAATATTTCCAAAAGTCAGATAAGGAGCATATCTGCGCAGGAGAAATATGTGAATACTTCAAATCGCAGGGCTCTGAAATAGGTAAGTCCACAATTTACCGCCAGTTGGAAAAACTTGTGGATGAAGGAATACTCAATAAACATGTTGTTGATAATAGCACGTCTGCCTGCTTTGAATATGTCGGCAGCGACGGACATGTGCATGAAGGAAATTGTTATCATTGCATATGCGAAAAGTGTGGAAAACTCTTTCATATGCATTGCGGCACAATTGAAGGAATAGAAAAGCATATGCTTATAAACCATAATTTCCAAATTGATCCCAACAGGACCATCTTTTACGGCACATGTGAACACTGCAGATAAGCTGAGGATATATTTATGAAAAAAATAATTGCTTTAATTTTATCAATATGTCTGCTTCTTACACTTTTTTCATCATGCACCCAAAAAGATGAGAGGAGTTCAAAAAGCGGACTTAAAATAGTAACAAGCATATTCCCTGAATATGACTGGGTCATGAATATACTCGGGGAGCGAGCAGATGAAACAGAACTTACATTGTTGCTTGACAGCGGAGTGGATTTGCACTCATATCAGCCTACTGCTACAGATATAATGAAGATTTCATCAGCTGATATCTTCATTTACATAGGCGGAGAGTCTGACAAATGGGTAAAAGATGCAGTCAGCGCCGCAAAAAACGAGAATCTTAACGAGATTGCGCTTATGGAGCTTATCGCTGACTCACTTAAAGATGAAGAAATAAGCGAGGGAATGCAGGCAGATGATGAAGAGGATGAAACTTATGATGAGCATGTCTGGCTCTCATTAAAAAATACAGCAAAGACTATATCTTTGATTGCAAATGCAATAGAAAACGCAGATCCTGAGCATGCAGCGGAATATGAAGAAAATGCAAATGCGTATATTGAAAAAATCAATCAGCTTGACAAAGAATATGAGGCTGCAGTGGAAAATGCAAATAAAGATACATTGCTTTTTGCTGACAGATTTCCTTTCAGATATCTGACTGAAGACTATAAGCTTAAATATTATGCGGCGTTTCCTGGTTGCTCGGCTGAGACGGAAGCAAGTTTTGAAACCGTTAAGTTCCTTGCCCAGAAGACAGATGAACTTTCGCTGAACTATCTGATCACAATTGAGGGCTCCAATTCGAAAATAGCGGATACGATTATTCAAAATACCAAAGATAAAGATCAAAAAACTCTTATTATGGATTCAATGCAGTCTGTGACAAGAGAGGGCATAGATGAAGGAAAGACCTATCTTTCCATCATGGAAAAAAATCTTGATGTCCTGAAAGAGGCTTTAAGCTAGGAGGAGACAAATGGCTTTGATAAAAGTTGAGGATCTTACACTCGGATATGATTCTCATCCTATAGTTGAAGGACTGAACTTTTCAGTAAATTCCGGTGACTATTTGTGTATAGTGGGTGAAAACGGATCAGGCAAAACCACCCTCATGAAGACCTTGCTCGGACTTCAAAGTCCGCTCTCGGGTGAAATACAGTTTGACAGCAGTCTCAAAAAGAATGCCATAGGCTATCTTCCGCAGCAGACACTGGTGCAAAGAGACTTTCCTGCATCCGTAGCTGAAATAGTTTTATCCGGCTGTCAGGGCAAATGCAAGATGAGACCTTTCTATAGCAAAGAAGAAAAGGAACTCGCAGAAGCCAACATGAAAAAAATGTCCGTATATGAACTTAAAAACCGATGCTACAGGGAACTTTCGGGAGGACAGCAGCAAAGAGTCCTTCTTGCAAGGGCACTCTGCGCTACAGGCGATATACTTTTGCTTGACGAACCCGTGGCAGGACTTGACCCGAAAGTAACTTCGGAGATGTATAAGCTGATTGAAGATCTCAATGAAGAGGGCATTACCATTATAATGATCTCTCATGATTTGTCGGCAGCCACAAAATATGCGAGCCACATACTTCACATAAGCAGGGGAATATATTTCGGCACAAAAGAAGAATACCTCCAAAGTGAACTCGGCAGCCTATTCTTAAAAGAACTGAAGGGCGGTGAAGAGCAGATATGACAAACCTTATTGAATCTCTTGAATATCCCTTTGTAAGATATGCTCTTATCGTAGGCGTACTTATAGCTTTATGCTCTTCTTTACTCGGAGTCACATTGGTCCTAAAACGATTTTCTTTTATAGGCGACGGACTTTCACATGTTGCATTCGGAGCAATGGCTGTAGCTGCAGTCATAGGACTTTCAAACAATATGCTTCTCATATTGCCCGTGACTGTAATCAGTGCAATCCTTCTTTTAAGGACAGGGCAGAATACAAAAATAAAGGGAGACGCGGCTGTCGCAATGATAAGCGTGGGCGCACTTGCTTTCGGCTACCTTATCATGAATATATTTTCATCATCTTCCAATCTCTCGGGAGATGTCTGCAGCACGCTCTTCGGCTCAACATCAATACTTACCTTAAGTATAAGCGAAGTATGGCTTTGCCTTATACTTTCCGTAACAGTTCTGATCATATTTATTCTCTTCTATAACAAGATATTTGCCGTGACTTTTGATGAGAATTTCTCGAAGGCGACAGGTGTAAATGCAAACGCATATAACCTTCTTATTGCAATAATAATCGCAGTAATCATTGTGCTTGCGATGAATCTTGTCGGTTCTCTTCTCATATCTGCGCTTTTAATATTCCCGGCTCTCTCTGCCATGAGAATATTCCGCAGTTTTAAGAGTGTTACAATATTCTCAGCAGTTTTATCTGTCTTAACTGCTTTTTCAGGCATAATCATCTCAATTCTGGCAGGCACACCCGTAGGCTCAACCATAGTGGCTGTGGAAGTGATAGCATTCTTTTTATGCTACCTGATAGGATATATAAAAGGAGGACAAAAAGCATGAAAAAGGCAGCATCAGTTATTTTATCCATATTATTGCTTTTTTCTCTTGCATCATGTACTGCAAATGAAGGTGGAACCAGTCAGAAAGGAAAAAGTGAAAGTGCAGATCAAATCGATGTCGATCTCACAAAACTTTCAAAAACAATGATATATTCAGAAGTATATAACATGGTAACAACGCCTAATGACTACATAGGTAAGATTGTTAAAATGAAGGGCGTATGCTCAAAATATACAGATGAGGAAACGAAAAAAACATATTATTCCTGCATAATACAAGATGCGACGGCATGCTGTCAGCAGGGTATAGAGTTCACACTTAAAGACAAAGATGCCAAATATCCCCTGAATGCGGAGGAAATATGCGTAATAGGCAGATTAGCAACTTACACGGAAGGGGAATATACATACTGCACTTTGCTGGATGCTGAACTTTTGGGGTAAAAATTCCGTTGACTTTTCTCTTGATTTATGTTACTATCAAAATACCAAATGAGGGAGTAATTCCGCATACGCGAACTAAATCAACAAGCACTGCTTGAATTATTCAAGCTGGTTTAGTTATAAAGAATGAGACTCATATATGGCTTTCTTGTCATATATGAGTTTTTTGTATATTTGGAGGTTATCCATATGAAGGAATATCTCGAGAAAAAAGAAAATGTTATTGAAAATCTGAAATCAGACCCTTCCGGTCTCAGTATGGAAGATGCTGCATTAAGACTCGAAGAAAACGGCTTGAATAAACTCGCTGAAGGGAAAAAGGAATCTCTCATCCGTAAATTCTTTTCCCAGCTCAAAGACCCGATGATTATCATATTGATTGTCGCTGCGATTATTTCTGCCATTACTTCGGTATACAACAACGAATTCCCAAGCGATGTAATCATCATTATGGTTGTTGTCATTATCAATGCAGTTCTTGGTGTTTACCAGGAATCTAAGGCGGAAAAGGCAATCGAAGCCTTGCAAAAGATTGCGGCAGCCAAGAGTAAAGTAAAACGTGACGGCAAAGTCATGACAGTAGCAACTGAGACTTTGGTAGTAGGTGATATCATAATTCTGGAAGCAGGAGACAGTGTGCCTGCCGATGCCAGAATTATTGAGTCTGCATCCATGAAGATTGAGGAAGCTGCACTGACAGGAGAGTCCGTCCCTGTTGATAAGATATCCGATATAATCGCAACGACAGATGATGTGCCGCTCGGAGACCGTAAGAACATGTGCTATATGGGCTCCAATGTTGTATACGGACGTGGCCAGGCCGTTATAACTGCGACGGGTATGGATACCGAGATGGGTAAAATAGCGGATGCGCTTAACGAGGCAAAAGACGGCGACACACCTCTTCAGATAAAACTGACACAGCTTTCAAAAGTACTCACGGTTTTGGTCCTCGGAATATGTGTTTTTATATTCGCACTTGATATCATAAGGTCAATAATTAATGGTGAAGGTGTATCTTTCAATTCTCTTCTTGATACTTTCATGGTAGCTGTATCACTTGCTGTTGCCGCAATACCCGAAGGACTTGCTGCTGTTGTAACAATCGTCCTTTCGATAGGCGTAACAAAGATGAGCAAACGCAATGCTGTTATACGCAAACTGACTGCTGTTGAGACTCTCGGATGCACTCAGATAATATGCTCGGATAAAACAGGCACACTTACTCAAAATAAGATGACTGTTGTTGAAAATGTGGGCGACAATGAAAGAATTACTGCAACAGCTATGGCTCTTTGCTGCGATGCAGTCATTGAAGACGGTATTGTCAAAGGTGAGCCGACTGAGGCTGCGCTCGTGGCGTGGGCTGACAAAATCGGACTTCCGAAAGATCAGCTTGAAGAAAAAATGCCCAGAGTTGCAGAGGCACCATTTGACTCAAACAGAAAAATGATGTCCACCATACATAAGACGGAAAGCGGCTTTGTACAATATACAAAGGGAGCTCCGGATGTTGTCCTGTCTGTCTGCACGAAAGCTCTCATTAACGGCCGGGAAACTGAACTTACAGAAGAAATCAGAGAAAAAATAGTTTCTCAAAATAAGGAGATGGCAGACAAGGCTCTCAGAGTACTTTGTGCAGCAAAGAAAGATTATGAGACTTTGCCTGAAAATACAAGTGCCGAATATCTTGAAAATGAGCTTTGCTATCTGGGACTTACAGGTATGATTGACCCTGTCAGAGTTGAAGTAATAGATGCAATCAGGGAAGCAAGAGAAGCCGGTATCACACCGATTATGATAACGGGTGACCATAAGGATACAGCATTTGCAATCGCCAAACAACTCGGTATCACAAGCTCTGACAATGAGGTCATTACCGGCGCTGAGCTTGATAAGATTTCCGATGATGATTTTAATGAAAAAATTAAAACTTTCAAAGTCTATGCCAGAGTTCAGCCTGAGCACAAACTAAGGATAGTAAATACATGGAAAAAACTTGGTAAAGTCACTGCAATGACAGGCGACGGAGTTAATGATGCTCCTTCAATCAAAGGTGCTGACATAGGTATAGGCATGGGCATCACAGGTACGGATGTCACAAAGAACGTAGCAGATATGGTGCTTGCGGATGACAACTTTGCCACAATTGTAGCTGCTGTTGAAGAAGGCAGAAGAATATATGACAATATACGCAAATGCATCCAGTTCCTGCTTTCATCAAACCTTGCAGAAGTTATTACGATATTCATAGCAACAATAATGGGCTTTACAATCCTTGAACCCGTACATCTGCTTTGGATTAACCTTATCACAGACTGCTTCCCCGCGCTGGCACTCGGCATGGAAAACGGTGAAGGCAGCTTAATGAAGAAAGCTCCCAGAGACAGCAAGGAAGGCGTATTTGCAAACGGAATGGGAATCGACGTCTTCTGGCAGGGCATTGTCGTTACGGCTCTTACTCTCATAGCTTACTTTATCGGAACAGGATGGCAGTTAAATGCCGTCGATGATATCCACAAAGTCGGCATGACAATGGCCTTTTTGACCCTTTCAACAACAGAGATATTCCACTCATTCAATATGAGATCAAGAAGGAACTCTATATTTGCTCTTAAGAATATCAACTGGTTCCTGGTCGGGGCAATGCTTTTAAGCCTTATCCTTTCGGCAACTGCGATTTATCTGCTAACAACAGCATTTGATTTTGCAAAACTAAGCGCAGCTAACTTCGGAATATCCATTGCACTCAGCTTTGCAATTATACCTATAGTGGAAATTGTAAAGGCAATTCAAAGGGCAGCCGAGAAAAATAAGTAAAAATAGATAAAAAGGAGTCACAAAATCCTTGCTATTTTGTGGCTCTTTTTTTTGCTTTTTATTGTATAATATATCCATAGTAACTAATCAGGAGTATTTGGTTTGAAAAAATTGGAAATGACCGGCGGCAAACCATGGAAAAGTATAGCAAGATTTGCTTTGCCGGTGCTTGCAGGATCACTTTTACAACAACTATATAACACAGTTGATGCAATTATCGTCGGCAGATTTGCCGGCGAAGCTTCACTGTCTGCGGTCGGAACAACTACCAGCTTTGTTTTCTTCTTTTTAGCTATTGCCATAGGATTCTCATCCGGTAACGGCGTAGTGGTTGCCCAGCATTTCGGCGCCGGTAATAAAAAAGGGATAAGAGAAAACGCTTCCACCGGTATAGTCTTTCTTTTGACTTTGGGCCTTGTTTCAACTATAGTGAGTCTTCTGCTTTCAAAACCTGTCTTTGTATATCTTATAAAGGTTAAGGACAGTTATATGCAGCAGACTTTGCAATATTTCAACATATATGCGCTGGGACTCATATTCCAGTACGGATATAACATATTCTCATCAATACTTCGCGCAATAGGAGACAGCGCTGCCACCTTGTATTTCTTACTTCTTTCATCGATTATAAATATTGGGCTTGATATAGTTTTTGTAAAGAACTTTAACTGGGGAGTTTCAGGTGCTGCTTTTGCAACAGATATATCACAAGCCTTATCCTTCATTGCGGCCTACATATATATGACCGGAAAGTATCCTGTGCTGAAGTTCAAGCTTAAGGACTATAAATGGAGAGGGAAGATGGTAGCCGATACCGTAAAAATAGGTTCCCCCATATCTTTGCAACTGGTGGTTGTATCGGTCGGTTTTTCATTCATTCAAAGAGCTGTTAATGATTTCGGACAGGCTATGACAGCATCTTTCACCGTAGGCCAGCGAATAGAAATGTACTTAAATCTCCCATGTAACGCACTTCAGACGACAATGGCGACATACACAGGACAAAATGTCGGGGCCAACAGGATTGACAGGGTCAAAAAGGGAACAATGCAGGCCTTGTTGATATCTTTGATTATGACAATATTTATTTCCGCGCTGGTTTGGACATTTGCAGCAGATATAAGCGCATTATTCGGACTCAGCAGCAAGGCTGCTGCATACAGCCTTTCACATATACGGACAGTTGCTCTTGTTAACCTTATACTTGCTGTATATATACCGCTTTTCGGAGTATTTCAGGGGAGCAACCATCCGACTATACCCATGTTCACGGCAATCGGAGCTCTTTCTGCCAGAGTAATAACAACCTATCTTTTCAGGTACAACCCGCTCTTCGGCGAATCGATAATATGGTGGAACGGTCTATTCGGATTCGGAACCGGCTTTATAATCTCATGGTCATATTATCTCAGCGGCAAATGGAAGAAAAATGCGAAAATCGGAGAATAATAAAAAATATGGAGACAGTTCATCCTTTGTGCATTGAACTGCCTCCTTTTTTCTATTTGAATTTTATTCCTGCTTTGGATATGAATCCAGATGTTTCATAAGCGATAATATGAGCGGAGCTGCGATTAAAGCTGATATTGTAAATCCCAGCGGCTGCGCAAGCTCTATTCCGAGCACAGCTAAAAAATGAGAAAGGATTATTACGAGAGGAATAAAGAAAAGTCCGTTTTGCGAACATGCAAGAAAAAACGCTCTTCCGTTTTTACCCGTAGCCTGGAAAGTCATATTGCCTACCATAACTGTCGGAAGGAATATCATGGCAATGCACAAAATCCTCAGCGCAGGCACACCTATTTCTAAGACCTCTTCTTCGGATCTGAAAAGGGATATGAGGTTTGGGGCAAGTATGAAGCATATTGCTGCAATTACGCTTATGACCAAAGTGGAGAATATCCATAAAAATTTGATAGCTTCTTTGACTCTGTCATAGAGTTTTGCACCGTAATTGAATGAACAAACAGGCTGGAAGCCCTGGCCTATGCCGAGAGATGTTGAGAAAATCAGCATTCCGATTTTAGCTACGATACTCATGGATGCTATGCATGAATCACCATATGGCTGAGCAACAATATTGAGTACCATTGTGGAGAGAGAATTCAGACCCTGCCTTACAAAACTAGGAGAACCCACCTTTATTATTTCTATGTTAACTTTGGGATTTAATGAGAAATATTTAAAAGATATTCTGCTTTGTGCTTTCTTTCTTAGAAAAAAGGAAAGAAGAATTATCATGCTTACGTATTGTGAACTTGCAGTTGCAATACCTGCTCCGTCTATACCCATATCAAGAGCAAAAATCAAAAGCGGGTCTAGTACTATGTTGAGTATCGCTCCCGTAGCTATACCTATCATCGCAAGTTTTGCCATGCCTTCAAATCGCAAAATATTATTCATAACAAATGATGCAATCATTGCGGGAGCTGCTATGAGTATCCATCTTCCGTAATGAACAGAATATGGAAGTATAGTATCCGTGCTGCCTAGCAAAAGCATCAAAGGCTTTATAAAGATAAGACCGACAAGCATAACGGCAAAGCCTATGAAAATAGCTGTGAAAAAGGCAGTGGATGCATATACTCTTGCTTCATGCAGCTCTTTTGCACCGAGCTTTCTGCTTATATTTGAGCCTGCGCCCTGACCATACATAAATCCCGTCGCCTGTATTATGCCCATGAGGCTCAAAAGTATTCCGGTAGCACCGCTTGCCGCAAGGCTGATTCTGGACACAAAATATGTGTCCGCTATATTGTATGCCATGGTTATAAGCATAGATATAACGGTAGGTATTGCAAGACGAGGGATAAGTTTGTTTATCGGCGTCTTTGTTAACTTTTCATATTGCTTTTCCTGTGATGTCATTTGCGATTTCCTTTGCGCTTTCTAAAAACAGGCGTAGTAAACGCCCGTTTTTCAGCTTAATTCTATTTGCTGTCTTTCCTGGGTAAAACCTCTGCCGCTTACTTCTCTTATCTTTGTAACCGTTACAAAGGCCTCGGGATCAACCTCTTTTATAATCTCATTTGCATAATATAGCTTTCTTGAAGGAATTATGCACATAATGCTTTTGCTGTCTTTGTTAAATAGACCCGACTGAACATATGTCATTGTAACACCTGCATTGAGTTCTTTCAGGAATCTCTGACGTATTTCCTCGTTCCTCTCGGAGATAACATAAACCTGAAGCTGTGCTTTACCGAAAATCATTACCTGCTCTAGGATTAAAGATTCAAGCACAAGAACAACAATTCCCATCATGATGCTTTCGGAGTCGGCAACAACTGCCTGAGCTCCGACTACGATTATATCCGTAATATATACAAATATCGCAACCGATCTGTGAGTAAGCTTTGCAAGTATCAGGTTGGTTATATCCATTCCGCCTGTGGAAGAGCCTACTCTCATGACAAGACCCAGCGCAATGCCCATAAGAACACCTGCGAAAAGTGATGCCAGAAGTCTGTCGTCTGTCAGCCTGTCAATGCCGGGTATACTTTGAAAAAGTTTGAGTAGCGACGGGTAAAGTATTGTGCTAGCCACACTCGTGAAAAAAAGCTTTTTTCCTATGATTATTAGACCCATTATGAGTAAAAAGACATTTAAGATGAAGATCATAAGGGCTGTATCTATATTTGTATATTTTCCGACAATAAGGGCAATACCCGTTGTGCCGCCCATGATGATATCATGCGGGATAATGAAAGCGGACACGAGAAAGGCCAGTATTGCATTGCCCATTAGGACAAATAAAGCAGTCTTTAATGTTGATATGGTTTTTTTCTTTACACTTTTTTTCATCTTGATTTATTCTTTTCTTTCTTTTTCTCGGATATATCGTATCTTTTGTTATGAGTGTTTTTCATTGCATTGGCAACGGCCATGAAAATCGAAATGCCGATTGCCAGTAAAATAAACATCACAAAGTAAGCTACAAAATGATTCATTGGTTTGCCTTTTGCGAATATATTCCATATGTTGATAGGGTTGTAGAAAGGATATGGATAATAGGGCGGGAAAATAATTCTGCCGCGAATGATTGAGAATATGGAATACACAAATGGATAAATGGCAGAAATATATACTGCCTTTTTCTTTACCGGCTTTTTCCTGAACGGGAAATAGAGCAAAATAACAAATAAAACAGGCATTATCATATGATAATAAACTTGTATAAAAGATGACATGCCGTGCGTGAAACTATCCCATTTAAGAGGCGGAGTCATACCGAGAGGGAATCCTGCACAATATGTGACACCTGCTATGACTACATACAAAGTTACAAGAATTTTTAATGTCTCATTAAAAGCAATTTTACGTGTTGCTTTAAGACCCAGTATACTGAGTCCTGCCAAAAGCAGATAAACATATGCAAAGAAGTTGGTCTGAACCGTAAAATATGAAAGTATATTATACGGGCCATAATCATACGGACTGTATTTTGGATCATATTCATAGACATAATGTGTCAGTCTGTAAAAGAAAAGGCCGAAACCGATAAGTGAAAAAAGAACAAGCACCAGTCCTATGAGCTTATTCTTGGCTATTTTGTTAAGCTGTGAATCCATATCTATCATCTCCGTAGATTATTATATATTATTTTTTCTTTTTTGCAAATTCTTTTCATCTTTTTGTGCTATACTATATATACAAACTTTTAAGACAATGGGGGCAGTCCTATGAGCAATATGAGAGATAAGCTTCACACTGGTGAACTTTACCTTCCCGGAGATGAAGAGATAGTAAAGGAACAGGCCGTTTACCAGGACCTCATATGTGAATATAACCTGACAAAAACGACAGAGAGCGAAAAGAGGGAAAAACTTCTCAAAAGGATGCTTGCAGAGTGCGGAGAGGGTGTATATATAGAGGCACCTTTTTATGCAAATTTCGGCGGACATCATTGCCATTTCGGAAATTATGTATATGCCAACTATCACCTGACATGTGTGGATGATACACACATATATGTCGGAGACTATACGATGTTCGGCCCCAACGTAACGGTAGCTACTGCAGCGCATCCGATAATGCCAAAGCTCAGGGAACTCCAATATCAATACAATATGCCCGTTCATATAGGGCGTAATTGCTGGATAGGAGCTTCCGCCGTAATCATGCCGGGGGTAAGCATAGGAGACAACACAGTCATAGGCGCCGGCAGTGTAGTGACCAAAGACATACCCGCAAATGTTGTAGCTGTAGGTAATCCCTGCAGAGTGATGAGAGAAATCGGTGAGCGAGATATGCAGTATTACTATAAAGACCGAGAAATACCGGAGTCATTGAAAAAATGAGAATTCGAAGATATATAGAAAGTGACAAAGAAAGGCTTCGCTACATCTGCAAAATAACAGCCGGACCGGATTTTCAAAAAAGTGAAAAAAGGCTTGAGGCTGCGGCAATAATATATAATGATTATTTTACGGAAAATGAAGCGGATAATATTTTTGTGCTTGCCGATGACAATGACGAGGCAGTAGGATATATTCTTTCTTCTACAGACTATGATAAATACAGGAGACTAAACAAAAGCATATACTTGAAAAAATCTGCCAAATGCGGTTTCTTTGCTGTCCTTTGTATAACCGGATCTTTGTATGCTCTCAGCAAGATTAAAGACAGACCTGCGCATTTGCATATAGACATATTGCCCCAATATCAGCATAAGGGATGGGGGAGAGTTCTCATAGATGCAGAATGCGAAAATCTGAAAGGGAAAAATATAGAATATCTGTCCGTTAACAACATAAGCAGAAAAAGCCCTGCATATCCTTTCTATATATCCTATGGATTTAGGGAATACAGGCATCTGGTCGGAAATAATTACTCCCTTTCAATAAGGCTCAGAAAAGTTTGACACTCATATATAAAAAGTGGTAGAATTAATGGACTCGAAAGACAGAGAGCGAGATAATAAAATGAACGTTTACGATTTTGATGAAACAATATTCACAGGGGATTCAGAAGACAGATTTTTCGACTTTATCTTCCAAAAGAAGGGCTTTAAGCACTATAAATATTTCTGGAAATTCTGGAACAGGCTTTGGAAGATGCATTTAGTAGAAAAAACTGTAAGCCGCGAGCATCAATATAAGTTCCTGAAGGATATTGATGATCTTGATGCAACGCTTGAGGAATATTGGGATAATGTTGAAAAATACATGAAACCTTGGTATAACAAAGTTAAAAAAGATGACGATATGATAGCCAGCGGGACTCCGAGATTTCTTCTTGAACCGATGCTTAAAAGACTCGGACTTAAAAATCTCGTAGCTACCGAGATGGATCCGAAGACAGGAAAAATCGACGGGCATTTTGCTATTGATAAATACAAACTTGAAAATTTCCTGAAGGATTGGACCGAAGATGCAATAGATAAATTCTATTCGGATGCATACAGCGATCATTATCTTGCTGATATAGCCAAAGAAGCTTACGTTATACATGACGGCGAACAGTTTACGGAATGGAAAGAGTATTGCGATACACATCCGGAATTTAGCGATAAATAAAAATATGCGGGGGCTGTGGACAAAAAATGTCTACACTTTTTTGCTGAAAATACAAAGGAGATGCCGAAAATGGCAAAAAAACAATTCAAGACAGAGTCAAAGCGCATGCTTGACCTTATGATTAATTCTATCTATACAAACAAGGAAATATTCCTTCGTGAGCTCATATCAAATGCAAGTGATGCTATTGACAAGCTCTATTTCAAATCTCTGACCGATGATAAGATTAAAATCAAAAAATCAGATTTTAAGATCAATATTTCAATTGACAAAGATGCAAGGACTATAACCGTAAGCGATAACGGTATCGGTATGACTGAAGAAGAACTTGATAAAAATCTCGGTACAATTGCAAAAAGCGGCTCCTTGGAGTTCAGCCAGGAAAATGAAAATACAGAAAGCAAGAAAATCGATATTATAGGTCAGTTCGGGGTAGGCTTTTATTCAGCATTCATGGTAGCTGACAAAGTTACCGTTATAAGCCATGCCTACGGCAGTGACTCTGCTTTCAAATGGCAATCAGACGGACTTGACGGATACAGCATAAGTGCTTCTGAACGTAAAGAATACGGCAGCGACATCATTATGCACATAAAAGAGTCAACGGAAAATGAGAATTATGATGAGTTCCTGGAAAGTTACAGAATACAATCTCTCGTAAAGCAATATTCCGACTATATACGTTTTCCTATCGTTATGGACATGGAAAAGTCCAAACTTAAGGAAGGCAGCGAAGATGAGTACGAGACAGTCATTGAGCCTACAACACTCAACAGCATGATTCCTCTATGGAAAAAGAACAAAAGAAGTGTAAAGACTGAAGACTACAATAAGTTCTATAAAGATACATTCCATGACTACGAGGACCCGCTTAAAATTATTCACCAAAATGCGGAAGGACTTGTGGCATATCAGGCACTTTTATATATACCAGCAAAAGCTGAATATAACTATTATTCCAAAAATTATGAAAAAGGGCTTCAGCTTTATTCAAGCGGAGTTAAAATCATGGATAAGTGCGCTGATTTGCTTCCGGATTGCTTTAACTTCGTAAAAGGCGTAGTGGACTCGGAAGACCTTTCACTTAACATTTCAAGAGAGATGCTTCAGCAGGACAGACAGCTCAAAGCCATAGCCAACGGTCTTGAGAAGAAAATAAAGAAAGAACTTCTCGATATGCTGAATAAAGAAAGAGAAAACTATGAGAAGTTCTGGAAGGCATTCGGACTTCAGATAAAGTATGCCATATATTCAAGTTACGGTATGCAAAGAGATATGCTTGAGGATTTGCTCCTCTTTACAAGAGCATCAGACTCCAAACTTTGCAGTCTCAAAGAATATACGAATGCAATGCCGGAAGGTCAGAAATACATCTATTATGCAGCGGGCGAGACAGTTGAAAAACTGAATCTTTTGCCTCAAGCAGAAATGGTTAAAAATCATGGCTTTGATATTTTCTATCTCACAGATGATGTCGATGAATTCTTAATGACTATTCTTCATGAGTTCGACGGCAAAGAAATCAGATCCATATCAAACGGAGATCTGGGACTTGAGACAGAAAGTGAAAGAGAAGAAAAGAAAGAGAAGGAAGAATCAAACAAGGACCTTCTTGACTTCATGAAAGAGTCTTTGCAGGATAAGGTAAGCGAGGTTATTCTTTCATCCAGACTCCTTTCACATCCTGTTTGTATTTCCACTAAAGGCATGATGTCCATAGAGATGGAAAAAGTTCTTTCACAAATGCCGGGGAATGATAATTTACCGAAGACTGAAAAAGTTCTCGAACTCAACCCTTCACATGAAATTTTTGATAAGCTTACAAAAATCTGGGAAGCAGGGGACAAGGACAAGATAAAACTTTACTCAGATATCTTATATAACCAGGCACTTCTTATAGAAGGAATATCCATTCCGGATCCGCTTGAATTTTCCAACGAAATATGCAAGCTTATGGACTGATTGTATATACTGATTGTATATAACATATAGGGGAAAGGAGACAAAACTTATGTCTGACGGAAATCCTGCTTTGCTTGACCAAGTAATCAAAAGAGAAAAAACAATAATAAAGACAAGTATAATCGGTATCATCGCCAACCTTTTCCTTGTTGCCTTTAAGGCAGTAATCGGAATAATCTCCAATTCCATAGCAATCATACTTGATGCAGTTAACAACTTATCGGATGCAGTCTCATCGATGGTAACAATATTCGGAACGGTGCTTGCAAAAAAAAATCCTACGAAGAAACATCCTATGGGATACGGCAGAATAGAGTACCTGACCGCTATGATAGTATCCGCGATAGTTCTTTATGCCGGTATTACTGCCATGGTTGAATCAATTAAGAAAATTATTCATCCGGAAGAGGCAGAGTATTCATACGTTTCACTTATCATCATAGCTGTGGCTGTTGCTGTTAAGATAGTACTCGGTATATATGTAAAGGCAAAAGGCAGGCAGACAAAGTCAAATGCATTGCTGGCTTCCGGCACAGATGCCTTCTTTGATGCAATCCTTTCAACGGCTGTTTTGGCGACCGCCATAATATTCAAATTAACGGGACTCTCACTTGAAGCATATGTCAGCGTCATAATATCCGTTATTATCATAAAATCAGGCATAGAGCTCATGATAGATACACTTAATGACATACTCGGCGCCCGTGCTGACTCAGACCTTACAAAGGACATAAAGAAAAGCATATGCGAAATTGAACCTGTTATAGGAGCATATGATTTGATTGTTAATAACTATGGCCCGAACAAAGACTATGCATCAGTGCATATAGAGTTGCCGGACACAATGACCGTTGATGAAGTCGATTTGCTTACACGAAAGATTCAGTCAAAGATTTACAATGAATACGGTGTCATACTTACAGGCGTAGGAGTCTATTCTTTCAACACAAAAGATGAGAAAGCAGCAAAAATAAGGAATGATATTCAAAGAATCGTTCTCTCACATGACTGGGCTCTTCAAATGCATGGCTTTTATCTTGAAGAAGAAAACAAGACAATCAGATTTGATGTTGTTTTCAGCTTCGATATACGGCCGGCAGAAGGACTTAAAACTCTGACCGACGAAATAAATGACAAATATCCGGAATACAAACTGACTATTGCTCCGGATGTTGACACAACAGACTAAAACATAGCAGCCTTCAAATGCGAAGACTGCTTAATTTATGTAAATATGAACAATATAAAAAGACAAATTTTGTTAAAATATGTAATGGAAGATATAAAGGACTTTATGATATAATTAAATGAAAAAATAAAGGAGAAAAAGCTATGAATTATGAAATTAAAGGCGGAAACTTTCCGGTCGTAATATGCAGTGTTGAACAAAATGAAACAATCATCACTGAAGGCGGCGGAATGAGCTGGATGAGTCCTAACATGAAAATGGATACCACATCAAACGGCGGTATAGGAAAAATGCTCGGCAGAATAGTTACAAAAGAAAGCATGTTCCAGAATAAATATACTGCACAAGGCGGACCCGGAGAAATTGCATTCGCTAGCAGCCTGCCGGGTGAGATAATGGCACTTGAAATAGGACCGGGTAAGGAATATGTTTGTCAGAAATCATCATTTCTTGCATCAACTCAGGGTGTAAACCTTTCCGTATTCTTCCAAAAGAAGGTCGGCGCAGGCTTTTTCGGCGGTGAAGGCTTCATTATGCAGAAATTAAACGGCAACGGTGTTGCATTCGTTGAAATTGATGGCTCTGCCATAAAATATAACCTTGCAGCAGGCCAGCAGATAATCGTTGATACAGGTCACGTCGTTCTCATAAGTTCAACATGCAGAATGGATGTTCAAACAGTTAAAGGTGTTAAAAATGTTCTCTTCGGCGGCGAAGGACTTTTCAACACAGTGGTTTCAGGCCCGGGTGAAGTTATACTTCAAACAATGCCTGTTCCGAAACTTGCAGGAGCAATTCAGCCATATATTGTTACATCATCAAACTAAAATTGAACATATATAAATATACGGGTGGTTCAGATTGAACTGCCCGTAATTTTTTCTGCCCCTCTTTTCCAACTGTCACTAAAAATTGAAAAATACGCTGCTGGATTCTTGTGACTTTAGCCTTGAGAGATTCACGGCAATGTGCTTTGCCAATCCTCTGAAATGCCAAAAGCATGTGATTGACTTTTGTCTGGCATACCAGCGTTTGTTAAATCTCTGCAAGTAAATTATCTTCATATTTGCAAAAAGAGTTGAGAAACTTTTACACTCATCGGCTCACCGTATTATGTTGATATTATCTTTCTAAATCATCACGATTTTTTCTCTTGGGATCATACCCTTGATATATACTTATTGACACAGAAAAAATATAATGGTATAGTTAGTAGGCGGTAAATCATAGTAATTTAGTAGGAATAAAAAACAGGATAGGAAGGCAAGCAAATGTCAGATTCTTTATTAAAAATAGAAAACTTATCAGCAAGTATTGAAGACGGTGAAATACTTAAAAATGTCAATCTTGAAATCGGCAAAAGTGAGACACATGTCCTTTTAGGACCAAACGGTGCCGGTAAGTCAACACTCGGCAATTCCATTATGGGAAATCCGGTATATACGATAACAGAAGGCAAAATCATATTTGAAGGTGAAGATATAACCGGGCTTTCGGCCGACAAGAGAGCAAAGAAAGGCATGTTTATGTCTTTCCAGAATCCTCTGGAGGTTCCCGGACTTTCACTTGAAAGCTTTATACGTAATGCAATAAGACAACAAAGCGGAAAGCCCATAAAACTTATGCAATTCAAGAAACAACTTGAAGAGACTATGGAACTTCTTGAAATAGATTCATCATATGCAAACAGGGCTTTAAATGTCGGCTTCTCCGGCGGAGAAAAGAAAAAAGCCGAGATACTTCAGATGCTCATGCTCAGCCCGAAGTTCTGCATTCTTGATGAAACAGACTCGGGACTTGATGTTGATGCTGTGAGAATAGTCGGAAAAGGCATTCAGGAATATCAAAAGAATACTGAAGGCTCTTTACTCATTATCACACATAATGCAAAGATACTTGAATCTTTAAGAGTCGACTACACTCATATAATTGTCAAGGGAAAGATTGTAGCGACAGGCGGCCCTGAACTTATTGAAGAAGTAAACAAAAACGGATTTGAGAGATTTGAGGAGGAATAAAATGAGTGATACTGTAAAAGACAGTGCTCTTCATTTTGATCCGGCTATTGATAACGATACAGATGATATAAATGCTATACTTGAAAGCTCTTCAATATATGACTTTAAGGATGAGGAAACTGATTTCTATAAAGTGGATGAGGGCCTTACAGAAGATATAGTAAAGCAGATATCAAAAGAAAAGCACGATCCGAAGTGGATGCAAGAGTTCAGACTTAAGAGCCTTGAACTTTACAAAAAAATACAAATCCCTGACTGGGGTCCGCCTATAGACGGACTTAATATGGACAATATTGTCACATATGTCAGACCCAATACAAAAATGAAAGGCTCTTGGGATGAAGTTCCCGAGGAGATTAAGTCTGCCTTTGATAAACTTGGCATACCACAGGCCGAACATGAATATCTTGCAGGTGTGGGAGCTCAATATGACTCAGAACTTGTCTATCATAACCTTCAGGACCATGTTGCACAGCAAGGTGTCATATATTCAGATTTAGAGAGCGCATTAAACGGTGAATATGCCGAAATGGTCAAAGAATATTTTATGAAACTGGTTCCTCCGACAGACCACAAGTTTGCTGCACTTCACGGCGCTGTATGGTCGGGCGGATCATTCGTCTATGTGCCGAAAGGAGTTAAGGTGGAAATCCCTCTTCAGTCATATTTCAGACTGAATGCCAAAGGTGCAGGACAATTTGAACATACTCTCATTATCGTAGATGAAGGAGCAGATTTGCATTTTATAGAAGGTTGCTCGGCTCCTAAATGGAATGTGGCAAATCTTCATGCGGGCTGCGTTGAACTCTATGTTAAGAAAAACGCAAAACTCCGTTACTCGACAATCGAAAACTGGTCCAAGAACATGTATAACTTAAATACAAAAAGGGCATTGGTTGAAGAGGGCGGACGCATGGAATGGGTTTCCGGCTCTTTCGGTTCTCATGTCTCATATCTTTATCCTACAACAATACTCAAAGGCAAAAATGCCGTTTGTGATTATACAGGCATAACATTTGCAGGAAAAGGACAAAACCTTGATACCGGATGCAGGATGGTTCATGTAGGGAAAAATACATCTTCTCTTGTCACAACCAAATCATTGTCAAAAGACGGCGGTATAGGAACATTCAGAAGCTCTGTGGAGATTCTGCCTACGGCAAAGAAATCCAAATCTTCTGTTGATTGTCAGTCTTTAATGCTTGATGACATATCAAGATCCGATACCATTCCTGAAATGGACGTAAGAACCGATGACTGTGATATAGGGCATGAGGCTAAAATCGGCCGTATATCGGATGATGCGGTTTTCTATCTCATGTCAAGAGGCATTCCGGAAGACGAAGCAAGAGCTATGATTGTATCCGGCTTTGCAGATCCTATCAGCAAGGAGCTTCCGCTTGAATATGCTGCAGAGATGAACAACTTAATTAAACTTGAAATGGAGGGTAATATGTAATGGCTGAAAAGAAAACAGGCTTTGATATAAGTTACCTTCCTGCTCCTACATGGAACAGACTTGGTGTAAACAAGGCATATATAGACACAAAAATCTTTGATAATTACAAAAATGAGGATATATATTCCGAGAAAAACACCGAAAATATAAAGGTTGAGAACTTAAATAGAGCAGAGACAGAAAAACTTATTGATTCTTTCTCAAAAGATATTGAAAGAGAAAAGTATATTGCAGGTAAAAAAGCAATATATGCTCAGCAGGCATTTTCAACCGGACTCGGTAAGGATTACACCGATTTCATAGATGAAAATCTTGAAGAAAGCAGAATTTTTACCATAGAGGAAAATGCGCAAATAACAAAGCCGGTCATAATCAAATGGGAATTTAAGAAAGGCAGTAAAGGCATATATCAAAATGTCATACATGCAAAGAAAAACTCAAGTTCCACTTTCCTTATGGTATATTCTTCATGTCCGCAAAGAGATGCAGAAGGTGCACTTGCATTTGAAACAAAAATCATAATCGAAGACGGCGCAACAGTTAATATTATGAAGGTAAATCTCTTGGGAGATGCTTTCCTGCTTTTGGATGACACAGGCGCATTGCTGAACAGCAAATCAGTATTCAATTTCACACAAATGCAACTTGGCGCAGCTAAAGTATATACTGGATGCTATGCAAATCAAAAAGGTGATAAATCCCTATTTGATATCAACGCAGGATATATGGCAACACAAGAGCATAGCCTCGATATTAATTATGTGGCTTGCCAGCGCGGCCAAAAGACAGAGAGTAAGATTCTGGTAAAAGGAGCGCTTAGGGATAAGGCCTCAAAGACATTTAAGGGAACAATCGACTTCAGAAACGGAGCAAAGGCTTCCAAAGGCGATGAAAGAGAAGATGTGCTTATACTTTCAGATGATGTAGTGAATAAGACAGTGCCGGTTATTCTCACTGAAGAAGAGGATGTTGACGGACATCACGGAGCAACAATCGGCAATCTTTCGGCCGACACCTTATATTATCTCGCCACAAGAGGCATAGATAAAAAATCTGCCCAGATGCTTATGACAAGAGGCAGACTCTTGGAAATAGCTCACACAATTCCGGATGAGGAAACAGTTGAGAGGATCAGCACTTTTATTGAGGGGGCTTTTAAGACAAATGAATGATTATATAAAAGACTTCCCTATATTCAATGACAGAAAATACATATATTTTGATAATGCGGCTACGACTCAAAGACCGAGACAAGTGCTCTCTGCCATGCAGCGTTTCTATGAGACAGAGAATGCAAACCCTCTTCGCGGCATGTATAAATGGTCTACGGATGCTACCAAAGAATATGAGGGAGCAAGAGAAGCTGTAGCAAGATACATTAATGCCGAAAAGAGTTCGGAGATTGTCTTTACAAGAAATGCGACAGAATCACTTAATTTGGTCGCTTACAGCTACGGCCTTTCAAATGTCAATAAAGACGATGAGATTGTTATATGCATATCGGAGCATCACAGTAACATTTTGCCATGGCAGATGGTTGCAAGACAAAAAGGTGCAAAGCTCATATATCTCGAGTGCGAAAAAGACGGCAGCATAAACGAGAGCGAGTTTGAAAAGATCGGTCCGAAAACAAAAATAGTTGCAATAGCTCAGCTTTCAAATGTACTGGGTCAGCCAAAAGATATAAAGAAAATTGCAAAGATATGTCATGACGCTGGCGCTGTCATAGTTGTTGACGGTGCGCAGTCGGCTCCGCATATGAAGGTCGATGTCAGAAATATGGATGCAGACTTCTTCGCATTTTCAGGACACAAGCTTATGGGCCCCATGGGTATAGGTGTGCTTTATGCAAAAGAAGAACTGCTTGAAGCAATGCCGCCATTTCTCAGCGGCGGAGAGATGATAGAATATGTAAGCAGAGAAGATGCTACATATGCTGAGCTTCCGCATAAATTTGAAGCCGGAACCGTAAATGCGGCAGGAGCTGCAGGACTTAAAGCAGCCATAGACTATATTCAAAATATCGGCTTTGAATATATAGGGGAGAGAGAAAGAACTCTTACTAAACTTTTAATGGATGAAATGAAAAAAATCCCGCATATTGAAATCTATGGATCGGAGGATCCGGAAAAACATTGCGGAATTGTTACATTTAATCTAGAAGGATGTCACCCGCATGACGTTGCAACTATACTTGATGCTGACAACATTTGTATAAGAGCGGGACATCATTGCGCACAGCCACTTATGAAATATATGGCTTTCCCGATGAATGCAACGTGCAGAGCAAGCATGTACTTCTATAACACGGAGGACGAAGTCCTCAGGTTTGCAGACAAGCTTAAGAACGTAAGAGGAGAACTTGGATATGGATCTTAAAGAAATCTACAGAGAGATTGTAAATGAGCACAATTTACATCCTGAGCATAAACATGATTTGTGCGATCCTACTGTTTGCCTTCATGGAGTTAACCCGAGTTGCGGTGATGATATAGAGCTGAAACTTAAGATAGAAAACGGCATGATAAAAGACGGCTCATTTGTAGGCTCCGGATGCGCAGTCTCACAGGCATCTGCAGATATGATGCTGGATTTGATTATCGGACAAACAAAAGAAGATGCAGAGAAAACAATTGATATATTCAATCGTATGATTCAAGGTAAGGCAAGCGAGGAAGAAATCGAAAGCCTTGACGAAGCCGCAGCACTTCAGAATATATCATTTATGCCTGCCAGAGTTAAGTGCGCACAGCTGGGATGGAACACAATGAAAAAGATTATAGAGGAAGATGAAAAATAAAGGGGAGAACATGAAAAAAATCAAAATCCCCGAAATATTGAGATATCTTTCCTGCACTGTTGTCATAACAATAATAAGCTGGGGCTCGTATGCTCTCTTTGTGGACAAAGCGGAGCTTTCGGTATTTCTCTCAAATCTTCTAAGCTGGCTGATTGCCACACTCTCAGCTTTTTTCATAAACAAATTATGGGTCTTTCAGTCATATAGATTTGAAAGAAAAATATTCCTAAAAGAATTCGCCACATTTATTTCCTCAAGAATATTATCCGGTGTGCTTGAAATATGCGGAGTTCCTCTTCTGGAAAAGGTCGGCTTTGATAAACCTTTCTATATACTTGCCGATAAAATCCATATTACACTCAAGTTTTTCTACACAGACGGTATATATTCTAAAATTGCAATGGGCATTATTGTCCTCATACTCAATTATGTTTTTGCAAAGTTTTTTGTTTTCAGGAAGAAAAAGAAATAGATTTTCTTATCAGAACATAAAGATTAAGGGAGGCAACCTTGGATATGCAAGGACCTCCCTTTTCATGTATATGATTAATAACTTATCTCGGGCAGGTGACTTCTGCAACGGTCTCTATTGTCACATGCAATAAATCAACAAGGCGAATATTTGCTGCCTTGTATAGCATCTCTTTGCCTTTTCTTCTTGATGCAACGAGTCCGGAATCTTTAAGTATCTTTAAATGATGTGACACAGCAGGACTTGACATCTTTACAATATCGGCAATATCGAGAACACATTCTTCTGTATGGCATAAAAGCCAGAATATCTTAAGCCTGGAAGGATCACCCAGTTGTTTCATAGCCTTGGATACGGTTTCTATGGTATTGTCGTCCGGCATCTGTTCTATGATATTTGCTTCTTTTTCAGCATCCTGATGTTGGTGATGAAGCTTAATTTTTTCTGCCATATATATCTATCTCCGTTTCGTATCTCATATAGTGATTTTACCATAAACAAAGAAGACTATCAAGATGAGGAATAACGATGTATAGTAAATAAATGTAGGACTTTTTTAGGAAAAAAGATATCTTCCGAAGGCGACATGTGAGAAATCTTACAAGTCGCCTTAATTAGATGTTAAACATTCATTCATAACAATAGAAAGCATAATACAAAATGAAATGAAAGAAAAGATTAAATAAATATTTAATTTAAATATTGACAAAGCAGTTATAGACGTGTATAATGGAAATAACGATTAAACAAACATTTAATCGTTGAAAGGAGAAAAGCTATGAACAAGGAAGTAAAAGAAGGTATTATAAAGGTATCAATATCTGCTGTTTTACTTGCAGTTGCATATATTCTTGACAAAAGTTTTGAATTCCGTATCTGGCAACTTTTGCTTATATATCTTGTTCCTTATCTCATCGTAGGATTTGAAACGATTAAGGAAGCATTTGAGGAACTTTTCGAGGGAAATGTCTTCAATGAAGATTTCCTGATGGTAATAGCAACAGCGGGCGCTCTTGCAATAGGCTTTCTGCCCGGAAGCGAGGGCCATGAATTTACAGAAGCTGTTTTCGTTATGCTCTTTTTCCAAATAGGAGAAATATTTGAGGAAATTGCCGAAGGCAGAAGTGAAAAGGCAATAACTGAATTGATGAATATACGTCCGGATGCGGCCAATCTTGAAAAGGACGGTCAGATTATATCCGTAAATCCGGAAGAAATAAATATCGGCGATATAATAGTTATCCGTCCCGGCGAAAAGGTAGCGCTTGATGCAGTTGTTATTGAAGGAAGCAGTTCACTTGATACTGTCGCACTGACAGGTGAGAGCGTACCGAGAGAGGTAACGGCAGGTGATGATATCCTTTCAGGCTGTGTAAATATGTCAGGCCTTTTAAGAGCAAAAGTAACAAAGCCTTTCAGTGAATCAACCGTATCTAAGATTATTAACCTGGTCGAGAATGCCAGCGAGAAAAAGTCAAAGAGCGAAACATATATTGCAAAGTTTGCAAAGGTATATACTCCTATTGTTGTAATAAGCGCAATTTTGCTGGCTTTTCTTCCTCCCATTATATCGGGAAGTTTCAAGACTGAATTTGTCAGCTGGTTCTCAAGAGCCCTTACATTCCTTGTTGTATCCTGTCCTTGTGCTTTCGTTATATCAATCCCGCTTTCTTTCTTCGGCGGCATTGGAGGAGCTTCAAAAAACGGCATACTTATAAAAGGGTCAAATTACCTTGAAACATTGTCACATACGGACAGAATAGTCTTTGACAAAACAGGAACACTTACCAAAGGTGTCTTCCAGGTATCACTTATTCATGCAGACGATATTGACGAACGTGAACTTTTACATATTGCGGCTCATGTTGAAAGACATTCGAGCCACCCCATAGCTTCTTCACTTAAGGAAGCATACGGAGATGAAAATGACTCATGCTCTGTTACCGATATAGAGGAAATCGCCGGAAAAGGTGTTAAGGCAAATGTAAACGGCAAAATAGTTTATGTAGGCAATATGAAATTAATGGAAGCATTGAATATCAGGCCGAAACATTGTGAACACAATGAGACAGTTATACACGTGGCTGTGGACGGCAGATATGCAGGGCATATTGTCATTGCGGATAAAGTTAAGGATGATTCAAAAGAAACTATTCTTAAACTTAAAGAAATCGGAGTTAAGAAAACTGTAATGCTGACAGGCGATAAGGAAGAAACTGCAAAAGCCGTTGCAAACGAGCTTGGACTTGATGAGTACAAAGCAGGCCTTCTTCCCGGAGATAAAGTAAGCTGTCTGCAGGACTATCTTAACGAAAAGACAAACGGCAATACACTTGCTTTTGTCGGAGACGGTATTAACGATGCGCCTGTACTTGCATCTGCGGACATAGGAATTGCGATGGGTGCTATGGGCTCCGATGCAGCAATAGAAGCAGCCGATGTAGTCATCATGGATGACAAGCCTTCAAAGATTGTAACTGCTATACGCATTGCAAAAAGGACAGTTTCAATAGCTCATCAGAATACAATACTTTCCATATCAGTAAAAGTTGCAGTCCTTATTCTGGCACTCTTTGGTATAGCAAGTATGTGGATGGCTGTATTTGCAGATGTAGGTGTTTTGGTACTTGCAGTATTAAATGCAACCAGAGCGCTTAATACTAAAAAGATCTAGTTTTCCTTCCTAGAACATTTTATATTTTGGGAAAATGCCGGCATCAATCGGGATGCCGGTGTTTTCTCTTCATTTGACTAAATCCTAAACTAGCTTTATAATGAAAAAAGAAATTATGAGGGGGTTTTAGGATGCTGTTTGGAATCATAGCCGGAATCAGCTGGGGCCTTGAAACATTTGTGCTCGGTATTGCGCTGAGTATGACTCCTTTTGTATCCGATGAACAGGCTCTTTTTTTAGCTCCCTTTGTAAGCACTTTTTTGCATGACCTTTGCTCAGCTGTTTATTGCTGTATATATAACGGGGCAAGAAGCAAACTTCCGGATCTGGTTAAAGCTTTGAAATCCGACGTGGGTAAATATATAATCCTGGCTGCCATTATAGGCGGACCTGTCGGGATGACCGGTTATGTATTGACAATAAAATATATGGGCGCATCAATAGGTGCTGTCGCAAGTGCTGTATTTCCGGCCATAGGCGCAGTCTTAGCCTTTATATTCCTTAAAGAAAAGATGCAATGGTATCGCTGGATTTTACTTTGTATAACACTTTTAGGCGTATACGGTCTCAGCTATTCACCGGATCTTGCTGTCAGCAACTTCTGGCTTGGCATAGCCGGTGCCTTAATGTGTTCATTCGGCTGGGGAATTGAAGGCGTCATACTTGCAAAATGCTTTAAGAATCCGGATGTTAAGAACGAATATGCTTTGCAGATAAGGCAAACAAGTTCTGCCCTTATTTATGCAATTATCATCCTGCCTTTAATCAAAGGATGGGGTCTTACGGCAAAACTTTTCACAAATGCAGACTATAGAAGCGTTATTCCCGTTATTGCTCTTGCTGCTCTTTTTGCGAGCATATCATATTTTTCATACTATAAGGCAATTTCAAAAGTCGGAGTATCAAAGGCGATGGCTCTTGATATCTCATATGTTGCATGGGCTATGATATTTAACCTTATTTTCAAAAAGGACTACTCGATACTAAACCCGGTCACAATTATATGCGCCTTGCTTGTAGTCGTATGCGGAATACTCGCTGCAACAGATTTTAGGAAAGTATTTTCAAAAACTTGAAGGCATTGAAGGTTTTTGGTAAAATAGAAAGAAATAAATGTTAAGGGGTTTTAAAAATGGCAGAAATGAAAAATGGTGCTTTTAAACAATGGACTGAAAAGCATGCTGAATTTTGGAAGTTTATAAAGTTCAGCTTTGCCGGAGTTTCCTCCTTTATAGTCCAATACATTGTGGACATATTTTTCCACTTTGTTGTATTCAGGTCACTGGCAGGGCATACAGTTGATAATGCAGTCTTCAGATTCTTAGGCATTGACAGCCAGATGGATGCTGCTTATGCATACTTCATCGCAGCAGCTGTCGGATATGCAGTTTCCTTCATTATGAACAGGAAGGTTACATTTGATGCAGACAGCGGACTTACATCATCACTGATTATGTATATTGTCATGGTTGTTGCAACCGTATTTATAGCAGCATGGATGAAAGCTTTCTTCACAGACTTTGCAGTTAACCATTTTGCATCACTGAACGGAAAGACAAATGCGCTTGCAGATGCAATCATATTCATCCTTGTTACAACCATTCCTTTCCTTTGGACTTATCCTTTACAGCGTTTTGTTATACACAGAAAGTCCAACAAAAAGGAAGAAAGCGAAGAGAAGGAAGAAGCTGCAGAATAGGGATATATCGGCTTTTGAACAAAAAAAGACTGCATTTTTTCGGAAATGCAGCCTTATTTTATGCCTTAAAATGTTTTAAATCAGCCTTTTCTGCCTGCAAGCTCTTTGTCAAGAAGGTAAAGGTTTGTAGGATTTGTGCCTAAAAGTTCAACTTTGGCAACCATATCAGCTGAATTCTGTTCTTCCTCTTCCTGTTCTTTGATGAACCAGTCAAGGAATAACTTTGTGCGGTAATCCTTGGTCTCTTCTGCAAGAGCATAAATCTTTGTGATTTCATCTGTTATATAGTGTTCATGTTTGTCAGCTGCTTTTACTGCCTCAAGAGGACTTGCATAACTTCCGGTAACAGCATCGATTGTACCGAGTACAACATCATAGCCGTTTGAGATAAGGTATGAATAGAACTTAAGTGCATGTTCCTGTTCTTCCTTAGCCTGCTCTGTATACCATGCTGCAAAGCCGTTTAAGTTTTGCTTTGCGAAGTATTCTGAAATACCAAGATAAAGGTATGCAGAATGGAATTCTTTTGTGATTTGTTCATTAATGAGTGCCTGGATTTTAGCTTCCATAATCATTTGTCTCCTTTGTTTTTATTTTGACCTTTATATTATACAACAAAATCTGATTAAAATAAAGAAGATTTTAGTTTTGACAAGAGCAAAATTATTGATATATTCCATATATATGATATAATCAAAGATAAGGGGGATTGGGAAATGGCTGATATAGAAAAACCAGATACAAATGCAATCAAAAAATTAGGCTTTGGTATGATGAGATTGCCTAAAAAAGGCCCGATTATAAACATAGAGGAGACCAAGAAAATGGTCGACCTATTTATGCAGTCGGGCTTTACATATTTTGACACCGCCTTTATATATCCCGGCTCAGAGGATGCAACAAGGAAAGCGCTTGTAGAAAGGTATCCCAGAGAATCATACACTTTGGCAACCAAACTTCTTGCAACTGTTGCACCCAGTGAAAAAATCGCAAAGCAGGAGTTTAAGACAAGTCTGAAAAGAACCGGTGCGGAATATTTTGACTTCTACCTTCTTCATACACTTATGCAGAATAACTATAAAAAGTATGAAAAGCTTCATCTCTGGGATTTTGTCAATGAACAAAAGGCAGCAGGGAAAATAAAGCATATAGGTTTTTCCTTCCATGACGGTCCTGAACTTTTGGAAGAGATATTGACGGAACATCCGGAAGTTGAATTTGTTCAATTGCAGATCAACTACGCGGACTGGGAAAATCCGAAAGTTACATCAAGGGCAAATTATGAAGTTGCAAGAAGGCATAAGATCCCTATTGTCATAATGGAACCTGTAAAGGGCGGAAGTCTTGCAAATCCCGATGAAAAAATAAAGAAACTCTTTAATGAATATAACGAAAATTCATCTCCCGCATCATGGGCTATAAGATTTGCAGCCTCTCTTGAGGGCGTGCTCGCCGTTTTGTCAGGCATGTCCAATATAGAGCAGGTGAAAGATAATATCTCATATATGAAAGATTTTATCCCGCTTAATGCAGAAGAACAAAAAATCATACAAAAAGCCCAGGCTATCTTGGGAGAATCAAAAGCTATTCCTTGCACCGGATGTGCATATTGTGTAAAAGGATGCCCGAAAGAGATTGCGATACCTGAACTATTCAGCGCATTTAACATGCGCATATCCAACGGGCAGTTTGAAAATTCAAAAGATGCATACTTAAAGGCTGCACCTAAAGGGCACGGAGCAGGCGATTGCATACGCTGCGGTAAATGTGAAGAAGCATGTCCGCAACATCTTGAAATCAGATATTTGCTTAATAAAGTAAATGATGAATTCGGAGGGAAATGAGAGCAATGGAAGTTAAAAAACAAAGAAAGAAAATCATAATATCAATTCTTCTCTTTTTCGTAATCTTCGGCATACTTCTTACAATAGCTACATTCTACGATCTCCAGATAAACCACTTTTTGACAAGAAAGTCACTTGCAGATCATACATATTATACCAATGATATTTTTGCTGCGTCTTTTGAATCTTTCGGATGCACGCCGCTTATCTTTATGATAGCCTTTGCATTTCATATACTTTATTGGTATTCAATATATCACTTAAAGGGCGCTCTTAAGATTATAGGAGCAATAGTTACAATTGCCGGACTATTTACATCGTACTTTTATCTTTGCAGCGATACATTTGATTATTGCAGAAGACATCTGTCGCTTACTACAAAACTCGAAGTTGCACCAATGTTTAATGTCATATTCGGATTCTTTGCAATCATATTTGTAGCATTGGGAACATTGGCAACAAGAAATTTTTCAAAGGAATCTATAAAAAAACTTTTGCCTTTCGCATTTGCGCTTCTCTTCCTTTGTGCGGTCCCTTCGCTCATAATAAATATGGGAATTAAGGCATATGTAGGCAGAATCAGATACAGGGCAATGAATATGTATCCTGATAATGAGCAGTATGGTTTTGCTGCATTTGCACGCTGGTATGAAGCAAAAGGACAATGGCTGGATGATGAAACAAAGATTGAACTATTCGGCACAGCCGATGCCTTGAAATCATTTCCTTCCGGGCATACATGTGATGCGGGAATGACTTATGGCTTAATAATGCTGAATGATGCGCTTGATATTAAGAAAAAGAAAGTGCGCGCTCTACTTTGGATTTGTCCGATAATCTTTACAGGCCTTGTTGCAACAAGCAGACTTGTAGCAGGAGCGCATTTCATGTCAGACGTCCTTGTAGGAGGAACAGCATCATTTGTAACCATGATTATTGCCAGGGAGATTTTTATTCTCAAGGGCAGAAATCTGAAGATAGTTTTCGGTAAAATTAAATAGAAACATTTACATCTGTCTAATTTTTGTGATACAATAAATTCAGCGGATTAAACATGAAAGGAAAAGGTGGAAAATATGAGTATTTGTCAAAGCTGTGGATATAGATCGGATGATGAGTTTTCACTCTGTCCGGTTTGCGGGACTCCCGTAATGAACAATACTATTGATCTTTCTGAAGGTGCAGCTGCAGAGGAAACAAAAGAAGAAACTTCAAGAAATTTTTTTGAAGTGGAAGATAGTTCTGCTTCAAATGAAGCTCCTGCTGCAGATTATGAAGTGATCAATGTCGATGAAGTAAAAGAAGAAGCAGAAGAGACTGCAGATACAGGATTCAGTTTTGTAAATGATGAAGCTGAAAAGGTTGAAGAAACAGCTGATACAAACTTCGGCTTTACACCGGCTCCTGCTGCAGATTATGAAGTAATCAATGTCGATGAAGTAAAAGAAGAAGCAGAAGAGACTGCAGATACAGGATTTAGCTTTGTAAATGATGAAGCTGAAAAGGTTGAAGAAACAGCTGATACAAACTTCGGCT